>JBHJIR010000017.1:0-61026 GCA_050043265.1 Kiloniellaceae bacterium | reverse complement strand
CCAGGCGGGCATCAACGCCTCCCAGGGTGCCTCGGTGGTGCAGGTGGCCGATGGCGGTCTCGGCCGTATCGGCGACGTGCTGCAGCGTATGAAGGCCCTGGCGGCCCAGTCGCTGTCGGGTGTGCCGACCGACACGGAACGTGCTTTCATCGACGCCGAGTATCAGGAACTGCAGGCGGAAATCACCGATATCGCTGACACCACCCGCTTCAATGGCCAGTCGCTGTTGGACGGCGCGGCCGCTACCGCCGACTACTTCGTCGGCACGGACGTCAGCGATACCATCACGGTGGACTTTGCCGCCTTGGCGGCCGCGACCGCGGCTTTCGGTGCCGCGGCGTTGGGCGTTAACCTCTCGGTGGGTTCCGCTTCGGCGGCGCAGGCGGCCATGTCGGCCATCGATACGGCGATCGATACCGTCTCCGAGGCCCGTGCGACGGCCGGTGCGCTGATCTCGCGTTTCGAGTTCCGCGGCCAGCAGATCGCCACGTCCCTGGAGAACATCGACGCGGCCAAGTCTGCGATCATGGACGTCGACCTGGCGGCCGAGCAGAGCAAGCTGGTCTCCAGCCAGGTCCTTGTGCAGGCGGCCGTCTCGGCGGTCTCGCAGGCCAATCAGATCCCGCAGTCTCTGCTGCGGGTCCTGCAGTAAGTCTGGATTAAAAGGCCGGGGCTGGGGTCATTCCGACCTCACCCCGGCCGATCCAGCCTCCCGCAGCTAAGCCCACGCTAGGAGGGCTTTCGATCATGGATACAACGATTAAACCTACGGGCTTGCAGACGGTACACCAGCCCGCGCCGGAGGCGCAGGCTTCCTTGGCGACCGCAGATATCGCCTCGACGACGTCCGAGAAGATTGAGACGCCGCATGCCGTGACGGCGGCCGAGGGGGGGGCGAAAGCGGCGCTGAAGCAGTCGGCGCCCAATGCGGCGCTCACCACCTACAAGGACCACGACAGCGGCCGCCTGATCGTCCGGGTCTATGATCGCGTGAGTGGAGACATCCTGGTGGAGTTTCCCCCGGAAAAGGCCTTTCGGTCGGTCGAAGAGGTCCTGATTGGGGTCGGAAAGCCCCCAAAGACACGCATTTCCGTGTAGCTTAACGTATTGATAACTATGATATCTTAACGAGTTGTAAGCGAATTCGGCGGTATCTTGGGGCCTTAGGAGAAGATCGATGCCTCTTGCTGGAACCACAGGAACGGTTTCCTTCGTCGGAAACTCCCCGCTGCTGACCGGATCGTTTTCCGGCCTGGACACGGCTGCCATTATCGAGGCATCGCTCGCCGTCAAACGCATCCCGATTGACCGGCTGGAAAACAAGATCTCCCAGAACGATACGCGCATCGCGGCATTCAACGAATTCAAGACGCTTCTGGCGACGCTCCAGTCGGCGGTCAACGAGCTGCGCAGCCCGCCGGGCTCGGCCGGCATCCTGAACAACGTTTTTGAGCAGAAGTCCGCCTTCGTCTCATCGAATACTTCTACGTCGGCGACCGATATCCTGGGCGCCACGACGACCAACAATGCCGCGGCCGGTACCTACGAGATCGAGGTGCTGCAGATCGCCCAGGCGCACAAGGTGTCCGGTGGCACCCTGGCGGACACCTCCACCGACCTCGGCGCCTCGGAAACCATCACCGTTGGCCTCGACGGCGGTACCACCGCCGGTATTGCTATCACGCCGGACATGAGTGCGGCGGACGTGGTCTATGCGATCAACGCCGTCTCCGGCACGACCGGCGTACGCGCATCGGCCATTAAGATTGCGAATGGCGATTACCGTATTGTCTTTACGGCGGAAGAGACCAACAAGGCAATCCAGATTACTGGCGACAATGCCGGCGACACCCTGACCAAGCTGAACGTCTCGACCGACAACGGAGCCACTTACAATACGGTGCTGCAGGATGCCCAGCCGGCGCAGCTTCGGCTGGATGGCATTCCCACGATCATTGAGCGCGACTCCAACGAGATCAATGACCTGATCGACAACGTCACCCTGGATCTCTTCAAGGCCGATGATCCCGCCAACGGCACGATCATCAAGCTGGAGATCGAGAACGACCTTACCGCCGCGAAGGCCCAGATAGAGGGTTTCGTCAGCGCCTATAACGACGTGAAAGCCTTCCTGAAGTCCCAGCAGACCGTCTCGGAGGACGGCGAGGTCGACGCTTCGGCGATCCTCTTCGGTGACAATCTGCTGCGTTCCCTGGGGCGTGATCTCGGCGGCGATCTGGCGCAGCTGGTCGGCGTCAGTTCCGGCAATCTGGCGACGCTGCGCGGCGTCGGAATCGAGCTGGATCAGGATGGCTATCTCACCATCGATGATGGCAAGCTGGATGCGAACCTGATCGACAAGCTGGAGCAAGTTCGCGGCGTTTTCGAGTTTGGCTTTCAATCCAGCTCCCCGGAAATCCGTCTGGTGTCGCGCTCGAAATTGCTCAATGTGGGGACTTTCACCATCACGGATCCGGGCGGTGCCATTAACGGTACCAACCTGCAGGTCAACGGGGTCGATGCCTTTGAGGTGAGCGGTGCTATCCTGCGCGGGCTTCCCGGGACCGACTACGCGGGTATGACGCTGGCCTATAGCCGCGATACCTCCGACGCCGGTGCCGCGGGCCAGAACATCACCATCACGACCTCGACCGGTATCGCAGAGCGCCTCTACCAGCGTCTCGACGACTACGCCAATGCCGGTGATGGCCTGATCACCGAAGAAGTGCAGCGGCTGTCGGCGCAGAGTGAGGGGTTTATCGATAACATCGAGACCCTGGAAGCGCGCCTGGCGCTCTACCAGACCGCGCTGATCAACAAATACTCCGCGATGGAGCAGGCGATCGCCCGGGCTGACGCCATCGCCAGCCAGCTCGAGGCCTTCCTGAAGGGCGGCGACAACTAAGGGCGGCACCTCAGCCGTCCGATAGAACAGCAATCGCGCCGAAACACGGGATCGCAATGCAATATAACGCCCTGTCCGCCTACCAAGCCGCCTCGAAGATGACGACGTCGCTGGGCGCCGTGGTCCTGCTGTACGACGGCATGATCAAGGAGGTCGGCAAGGCCAAGGCCGCCATCGAAGAGAACCGCATCGAAGATCGATTTAATGCCACGCAGAAGGCCTGCAAAATCCTTCTCGGCCTGCAGTCGCATCTCGATTTCGAGAAGGGCGGCGACGTCTCCCTGATGCTCGACCAGTTCTATCACACGATCTTCCGTGATCTGCAGCAGGTCAATATGCAGAACTCGGTGGCTCTCTGTGACGAGGTCATGGCGGCTTTGAGCGAGGTGCGGTCCAGTTGGGCCCAGATCGCCGAAAATGAGCGGCGCACCGGATCTGCCGAAGGCGGGCAGAACCAGGGGCGGCCAAGCCGAACCGAGGCGAAGGAGCCAGAGCGGCCGGAAGGTACCTCCTCGGTGACCCTCTCCATCTAGCCACCCCCTGCCTCCGGGGCCAGACGGCCTCTCCGAAGCCGCATCCGAGCGGCTCGGCCGCTTCTGCCGGGCTTTATCCACGCTGTGGGGCCCTGAAGAGGGGCTTGGAAACGGTCTCTTAGTAAATGATCGCTTAATTTGGGGGGTGCGGGTCGGACCGTCCTCCCGACCTGCCGTGTTTGCGCCCTTTCAGGACCCGACGAGCAGGATCAGATGAGCGAACAGCAGCCCGCGTCCGGCACTTCCCCTACAGAGACCACCGCCAAGGCTGGCGGTAAGGACCGCCATTCCCACGGCAAGCGCGCCAAGGGAGCGCGGGACGTCGGCAAGTTAGTCGACGCGGCGCGCGACAAGATCGCGGCAAAGCGTTGGAAAGATGCCGTCATCATGCTCAAGCGTGCGCTCAACACCGACCGCAATAATGGTGTCGCCATGTCGCTGCTCGCGATCGCGTACATGCAGCAGCGCAAGCTGGTTGACGGCAGGAAGATGATGAAGCGGGCCGTCGAGGCGTCCCCCATGGAGCCGGAGGTTCATCTGAACCACGGTAAGTTGCTCCATAGCTTCGGGGAGATGGATCAGTCGGCGAATGCCTATACCCAGGCACTGCAGCTCAACCCCGAATACGGCGATGCCTACCGTGAACTTGCGGTACTACTAATTGACGCCGGCATCTTGGAGCAGGCGACCGAAGCCCTGATCATGGCCGTTAAGTTGAACGGCCGGGATGCGGCGGCCTTCTATCACCTTGGTTTGCTCAAGAAGATGCAGGGCCAGGAGGTCGAGGCCATCGACGCCTACAGCATGGCGGTGGCGATCAAGCCGGACTATGCCGAGGCCCACGTGAACCTCGCTAAAATCGCGATCGACCGCGGAAAATTGGAGCTGGGCGAGCGGGCTTGCCGGCAGGCTATTGCGGCCGATCCCAGTCTGTCGCAGGCCTATGTCAACCTGGGTATGGTGCTTCGCGAGCAAAAAAAGCTGGATGAAGCACTGGTTGCCGCCAAAAAAGGAGCCGACCTGGATCCGACCAGCGGTCCGGCGCTGTCAAACCTGGGCAACGTCTACATGGACCTCCACCGCTATCAGGAGGCGTCGGCTTGCTTTCGCAAGGCAATGGAATTCCAACCGAGCTTTGCCACCAGCTATTTCAACTACGGCAACGCCCTGCGATTGCTGCATGTCCTCGACAAAGCCCATTATTACTACAATAAGGCGCTCGCCCTGGAGCCGGAGCGCGGCGAATTCCTCCACAATCAGGGACTGGTCTATCAGGAACAGGGACTGCACCAGGAGGCGCTGGAACAGTTCCGCGCTGCCCACGGGGCCTCGCCGGACCATCTCGGACTGGAATTCTCCCTGGCACGGTCGCTTTGGAACAACGGATTCTTCGAGGAATCCTGGGAACACTTCGATGCGGGCCTGACCGGAGAGCTGCGCAAGCCGAACCGGAGGTTCCAGGTGCCGCGCTGGCGCGGGGAGGACATTTCCGACAAGCGCATTCTGGTCTGGCGCGAACAGGGCCTCGGCGACGAAATCGACTTCGCTCGACGTTTCGATCACATCATCGACAAAGCCGGCGAAGCCATTTTCGAGTCCGACAAACGTCTGATTCCAATCCTTCAGCGGTCCTTCCCTGGGGCGACGTTCCTGCCGCAGAATCTCGATGGCAAGAACGATTGGTACCGCGAGGATTGCGATGTGCATCTGCCGGAAGGCAATCTGATGCAGTATTTCCCCTTTTCACAGGCCGAGCTCGACCTCGTCAAGGTGCCGGAAGACGACATCGAGGCGGCCTTCCTCTGCGGTGAGCGCAGCAAGGACGTGAAGGGGTATCTCACTCCCGACCCGGAGCGGGTCAAGGAGATGGCCGAACGGATTGCCGCGCTGCCCGAGGGCCGCAACATCGGCATCTGCTGGCGCAGTAAGTATTCGCACCGCGACCGCGATATTCACTACACCGAACTGGAAATGTGGGAGCCGTTGTTCCGCATCCCCGGGATCAACTTCGTGAACGTGCACTACGACAAAATCGAGGATGAGGTCCGCGAGGTCGAGGAGAAGTGTGGGGTCAAGATTCACCGCTGGGACGATCTTGATCTGCGCATGGATCTGGAGGCCGCCTTTGCGCTGACCTCGCAGCTCGACATGGTGATCTCGACCTCGACCTCGCCGAACCGCATCGGCGACGCCATGGGCAAGGAAGTCTGGATGATGATCGCCGGCGGCCGACAGACTCTGCAGCCACCGGAGGGCGACTACGGGCTGGCCAACCGCCTGATCTGGCGGCGCCACTGGACCGAAGACTGGTCGGTGCTGATCGAGCGGATGGCCAAGGCCCTGGAAGCGCGGATGAAGGGCTGAGGCCCTTCCTCCGGCCGTCACGGGCCGGCTGGCCAACAGCAAAAGGGCCGCCCTTCGGGGCGGCCCTTTTTAATGGGATTTCTGTGGTCGCGGGGCGGCCCCTCAGAGGGCGTGGCGCACGTCGTAGCGGTCGTTCGCCAGGATGTACTGCCAGGCCAGGCGGTTGGTCGTGTCGATGAAGATCGGCGCGCGCATGTTCACCGAGGTCTCGAAGCTGTTGCCGGCGCGCCGGAAGGTGGCGATCAGCATGATCGCGCAGTCCTGCGGGGCGATGCCGAGGTGCTGCTGGGCCGCCTCCACGTCCTTGGCGTCGATCAGGGCGGCGGTCGGGTCATAGGGCAGCACGATGAAGGAGAGATCGTCCGGCTCCAGCGCCTGAAGCAGCATGAAGCTGGACTGTGTCTCGCTGGGGATCATCGCCAGGCCGAATTGCTGGTAGCCGACGAAGCCGGGGATCGCCTTCGGGAAGGTTAACGCCTGGTTAAGGTCGAACTCGATCACGCCGAACCGTGTCTTCACGGTCTTCTTCTGGTCCGCACCGGAGGGAGGCGCCGGGACGAACCCACCTTGGGTGGCTGCTGGTGCTGCCATCCTGGCTGCCTGTGTCTCGCGGGGCATGGTTAACTCCTTACTCTTGTCGGCCTATTATCGCCGCGATCTGGTTACGAAATCGCTATTTCGCAGATTTATCTTAAATAGTTCAGAAGGCTCATTTGGCTGAGCCTGGACAGCGACATATAGGACGCCTGAAGCTGCACGTCGTCCTGGGCCAGGAGGGTCGTCGCCTCGGCCACGTCGACGTCTTCCAGGGTCGAGACCAGATTGGTCGCGTAGGTCAGATAGTCCTCATGGCCGCTCTTGGCGGACTCCAGGACTTTGGAGCTGGCGCCGATGCGCCCGCGGATATCGCTGAGGCCGTCGACCGCCGCTTTCATCATCGTGAAGGCCTGCTCCAGGACCGCGCCGTCCTGGTTGGCGCCGGCATAGTCCATGTAGGAGAGGGCGCGCAGCATCTGTTCGAAGGCGGGCTCGTCGGCGGTAACGCCATAGCTGGTCTCGAAGGTCTCGGCCGTGCGCACCGAAAGTGTCAGCGTATCGCCCTGGTAGTAGTCGAAGTCGGCGGTGAACAGGCCCGGCAGGCCGGCCTGCGGCGTGTAGGCCGGGTCGGACAGATCGACGGCCGGGTTGTTGGTCTGTGAGCCGGCGAAGAGGTAGCGGTCTTCGTGCTGGGTATTGAGCAGTGACTCGGCTTCCGCCAGGAAGGTCGAGGCAAACTCCTGCAGCGGCACGTCGCTGATGTTCTCGCCGGACATGGCGGAGCTCATGATCGAAAGCACCTCGGTGGCGCGCTGGACCATGATGCCGACGGAAGATTCCATGACACCGAGCCGGGTCAGGGCGGCATCGATATTGCGGTTGAACTGTGTGGTGCGGGCGATCGAGCGTTCGACGTTGACCAGTTCGCTCGACTGGCTGGAAATGCTCGAATAGGACTGCCCGCGGGTGCCGCTGGCCATATCGATCACGCGCTGCGCCATGGCGCTCTGCGTCCGCATCGTATAGGACATGGTCAGCTGGTGCTGGGCAAAATTGGCGACACGAAACATGGCTCGCTCCTAGCCTGCCAGGCTCATCAGGGTGTCGAACATCTCGTCCACCGTCTGAACCAGGCGGGCCGAGGCGTTGTAGGCGTTCTGGAAAATCGTCATGTTGGCGAGTTCCTCGTCCAGGTTCACGCCGGCGTCGGAGAGGAATTTGGCCTGAAGATCCTCGAAGAAGAAGGTCTGGTACTCCAGGGTACTATCCGCCGTAGAGGTCTGCGAAGCGTTGTAGGACAGGATCACGCCGGCATAGCCGGAAAAGGTCGTGCTGACCGCCGAGGGGCCGTTGGCGACACTGGTGAAATCGAAATTCTCGCCGAAGACGTCGGCCAGCTGCTGGGCGATCTCGTTGTCGCCGACGCCCAGGGTCAGGGCCGGCGGCGTGCCGCGCAGCATGCCGCGCGACAGGTAGGAGGGGTCGTCGACGACCGACTGGCGGACCTGCATGGTGCTGGAAATGCCGGTCTGGCTGCCCTGGTTTTCGACGGCCAGAACGCCGCCGACCTGCGAGGGCGTCTCGAAGAGGTCGTTGAGGCCGAAGAAGTTGGAAAAGCCCAGGTAGTCTTCGGTTACGGCGTCGCCGTCGGCGTCGAAAGTGATGGTTGCGTCGCCCATGTCCGCGGCCGGGCCGTTGTCGAGGATGGCCAGGCGATAGCCGGGCTCCAGCTTGATTTCCATACGGTCGTTGTTCCACGCGGCGGTGCCGTAGCCCGGCGCCGTGGTCAGGTAGCCGTTGATGGTGCCCAGAATGGCGTTCGGCGTGGTGGCGCCGGCGGCGAGCGTCGTTGCCGGCACCACCGTGTTGCCGTTGGCATCCAGGATGGCGAAGGTGACGTCGGAACCCAGTGTCAGGGCGCCAGCCGGGTTGGTAATGCTGCGCGATCCGTACATGGCTGCCGGGTCGGCGGCGGCGGTCCCCTGGCCGAAGGGGGTGTTGGCGCCGCGGTTGTGCACCCGGTTGACTTCGTCGCGCATCTTGGCGGCCAGCTGGTCGAGCTGGTTTGTCATGGCCGGCAGGGTCTCGTCGCGCATTTCAATGAGCGAGCCGATCTTGCCGGTGGTGATGTCGGCGGTGATATCGGTCGTGGTGCCGTTCAGGGTGATGCCGCTGATCGTCGTCGGATAGGTTTCATTGGCCGTCATGTAGGGGGTCGTGGTGTAGGACAGGCTGCTGGCCGAGGTCCCGGACACCAGCGAGCGGCCGCTCTGGGTAAACAGGCGGATCTGCCCGGTTGAGTCGGTGAACTCCTGCAGGTCCATGTATTTGGAGATCGTCTTGACGGCGACGTCGCGGCGGTCCTGCAGGTCACCGACCGGCAGGCCCTGAACCAGGTTGTTGGCGATCTGCGCGTTCAGCTCCGCGATCACCTCCAACTCGGCATTGATGATCTCGACCGCGGCCCCGATCTCGGCGTCGGCCTGGGTCCGCAGCTCCTGGACCTGGGTACCCATATCGTTGAAATACTGCGCCATTTCGACCGCCTCGCTGACGGCGTCGAAACGGTGGGCGGCGACTTCAGGGCTGTTGGCGACGTTTTCGATGGCGGGCGCCAGGTCGGTCATCGAATTGCCGAGGGCATTGTTGTTGCCGAGCGAGCCGAACATCGCCTGCATGCGGTTCATGTAGTCGGAGGTGGTCTGCGCGGCGCCCAGCACGGTGGTCTCTTGCATCAGGTCGCGGCGCAGGAACTGGTCGATACGGCGCACGATCTGCGCGGTTTCCACGCCGACGCCGACGCCGGCGAGCACGCGGTTCTGCTGATCGTGGACCTTACGGGCATAGTCCGGCGTATTGACGTTGGCGACGTTGCCTGCGGTCACCTGCAATGCGGTCTGGTTGACCTGCAGGCCGCTGAGGGCGTTGAAGAGGGCGATGCTGAGCGACATTTTGTTCGTCTCGCTTGAGGTGCTGGGCGCCGGCCGGATCGCTTAGAGGCGCTGATCGATCTGGACGGAGACCGGTGGGTTGGCCGCCGACTTGCTGACATTGCCCTGGCGCGAATAGCCCCCGCTGTCGTTCTGATGTTCCTGGACGGCGTTGACGATGGCGGTGGCGACACGCTGGTTGGCGGAGCGGGCGGCGCTGATCGCGTGCTCGTTCTCGCTCATCACGGCATGCATGCGTTCCATCACGTCGCTCAGTTCGTCGCGCAGCACCGGGTCGATCGCGTCGGCGAAGGCCGCATTGGCACGCAGATGCTCGGTCTGTTTCTCGTAGGCCTGAACCAGGCCCAGCTTGTGGTCCTGCAACTCGCCGAAATCACGCACCCGCATGGCGCGCAGCAGTTCGACCTCGCGGCTCATCACCGCAGTCAGGTCCTCGACGATATGAATCACCTGGCGCAGCTCCTCGGCAGTCGGAGGACCCGCTTCGGGCTGAATGTCGCTCATTGCTGATTCTCCTGCATTTTCAGGATTTCGCGTTGCACCATATCGGCGATGCCGCCGCCGCCCCCCTGGGCGATCGCCTTGCCGTACTCCTGCACCATCAGTGAGCGATAGATTTCCTCCCCCTGGCCGCCGCCGAACATGCCGTCGGAGTCGATGCTCTCGAACACCGGGGCCAGCATCTCCGACAGGAAAAGCGCTTCGAACTCCTGTCCCACCTGCTTGGCGCTCTGCGCCGAGACGGGGGATTTGGCCTGACTGGTCTGGGCCTGACTGGTCTGGGCCCGACTGGTCTGGGCCCGGCTGGTCTGGGCCGCGGCGAGGGTGTTGGTGACGGTCGTGTCGGTCATGATCTACAGCACCTCGATTTCGGCCTGCAGGGCGCCGGCCGCCTTGATCGCCTGCAGGATGGAGATCATGTCGCGCGGACCGATGCCCAGGGCGTTGAGGCCGTTGACCAGCTCCTGCAGGCTGATGCCGGAGGGCACCACGGCGAGGCGCTTGTCGCCGTCCTCGCTGACCTGGATGTCGGTGCGCGGTACGACCTCGGTGGTCCCGGTGTTGGAAAAGGCGTTGGGCTGGCTGACCTGGGGCGTCTCGGTAATCCGGATCGTCAGGTTGCCCTGGGCGATGGCGACGGTGCTGATCCGCACGTTCTCGCCCATCACGATAATGCCGGAGGCCTCGTCGATGATCACCCGGGCCGGCTGGTCGGTGCGCACGCGCAGCTGCTCGATATCGGTCATCAAGGACACGACGTCGCCGTTGTAGCGGGTCGGCAGGTTGATCTGCACCGTGGTCGGGTCCAGCGAGCGGGCGGAGGCTTCGCCGGTGAAATCGTTGATGACGTCGGCGACGCGGCGCGCGGTGGTCAGGTCCGGGTTGCGCAGGGCCAGCTTCACAGAGCGGAGCTGTTCCAGTTCGAAGCCCAGTTCGCGCTCGATGATGGCGCCGTTGGCGATGCGCCCGGAGGTCGGCACGCCCTTGACGATGGTCTCGGCGTTGCCCGCGGCGCTGAAGCCGGCCACGGCCACCTGGCCTTGGGCCACGGCATAGACCTCGCCGTCGGCGCCCAGCAGCGGGGTCACCAGCAGGGTGCCGCCCAACAGGCTCTCGGCATCGCCCAGGGCGGAGACCTGGATATCGATGCGGGTGCCCTGGCGGGAGAAGGGGGGCAGAGCGGCGGTGATCATCACCGCGGCAATGTTGGCGCTGTCCAGGTCGGTGTCGCGGGCGTTCACGCCCATACGCTGCAGCATGCCGATCAGGCTCTCGCGGGTGAACACCGCTTTCTTCAGGTCATCGCCGGTGCCGTTGAGGCCGACCACCAGGCCGTAGCCCACCAGCAGGTTGTCGCGCACCCCCTCGAAGTCGGCGACATCCTTGATGCGCGACTGGTTCTGGGCCGACGCGCTGCCGCTTTGCAGCGCCAGGGGCAGGGCCAGGCAGAGCGCCAGCGCCAGGCCGAGACGCGAAACCACGGAACAGCGCGGCTGGCGGCGGGGGCAGGCGGTATCGAAACGGACTTTGGACATCAAGGCATTCCCAGGGGACAAGGGGATCGACTCAGGGCTTCTAATGCAGAAGTCGTGCCAACTCGCTGCCGGGCGTTTGACGGCAAAAACGGCGGATTTCCGGGCCGGGCCGCGGCCGGGTCGCCGGGCGGGCGCGGCGCAGCGGCAAAATACGGTCTCGGAGATGGGAAATTCTTGCCGGTTTTTCAGAGGTTTAACGCGTTGTTAACCGCTCAGGCGCAGTCTCGACCTTGTTGTCCCGAGCGCAGGGTAGTTTATGAAGATCGAGCGTTTTTCCGGCCCGAAGGCGTCTGCGTCGCGCCGCGGCGGGCGCAGTGCCCAGGCGGGCGGTGGCTTTGCCAGTGCCCTGGCCGGCGGACCCTCGCAGTCGGCCGCGCCGTCGGGATCCTCGCCGGTCAACGCCTTGAACGCGCTGCTCTCCTTACAGGAGGTCGACGACTCGACCGAAGGGCGGGCCCGCGCGCGGCGCCGCGGTGACGAACTGCTCGATAAGTTGGAAGAATTGCGCCTGGCCCTCCTGATGGGTGAGGTGCCGCTGGACCACCTGGAGGATCTGGCCAACCTGCTGGCGCAGCGCCAGGGGAAGGTCAACGACCCGAAACTCTCTCAAATCATTAATGAAATTGAGATTCGGGCGGCTGTCGAGCTGGCCAAGCGGGGCCGCTGACCGGGCGCCGGAGGGCCGGTATCGGCCCAAGAAAAATTGATGATTCCAAGGACTTGCCGGGCTAGGCAAATTCCATATACTCCCGGCGCGTTTGGTACTCAATTACGGGACCAGGGATGACAGTCAAGCTGCCGAAGGGCTATCGTCCGGGTGAGGACGAAGAGTTCATGAATCCCGAGATGCGTGAGTATTTCCGCCAGAAGCTGTTGCTGTGGAAGGCGGATCTTCAGCGTGAATCGGGCGAGACGCTGCAGCACCTGCAGGAAGTCTCTCTGCACGAGCCGGACATTGCCGACCGGGCCTCTCTCGAAACCGACCGTTCGCTGGAGCTTCGCACCCGCGACCGGGAGCGCAAGCTGATCTCCAAGATCGACGCGGCACTCAGGCGGATCGAGGACGAGTCCTACGGCTACTGCGAGGAGACGGGGGAGCCGATTTCCCTGCGTCGCCTCGAAGCCCGGCCGATCGCCACCCTGTCGATCGAATCGCAGGAGCGGCACGAGCGCATGGAGCGCACACACCGCGACGACTGAGAGCTTCTGCGGGCCTGGCTTGGCCGCAGCGAAACCAACCTTCCGATAACCAAAGGGCCGCGTCTTTCGACGCGGCCCTTTGCCTTTTCCTGCGCAGCCTCGTGTGCGAAGCGGGGCGTGCAGGGGAGGAGAGGTCGTTTCGGCCTAGAACGGCCCGGCCCAGAACGGCCCGGCCCAGAACGGCCCAGAACGGCCCGGCTTAGAACGGCCAGAGAATATCGAAGACCTGCTGGCCGTAGCGCGGCTGCTGCAGATCGGAGATCTCGCCCTGGCCGCCGTAGGCGATGCGCGCCTCGGCGATCTGGTCGTAGCCGATGGTGTTGGTCGAGGTGATGTCCTCCGGCCGGATGATCCCGGCGACCTGCAGCTCGCGCTTTTCGTAGTTCACGCGGACCTCCTGGCGGCCGGCCAGCACCAGGTTGCCGTTCGGCAGCACCTGGGTGACCAGCGCGGCGACGCGCAGGTTGATCGATTCGTTGCGGTTGACCACGCCGGCGCCGGTGCTCGACGAATCGCTGCCCAGGTCAACCAGGTTGGTCGGATCGAATTCGTCCGGAAACAGCGAGGCGATGCTTGCCTCATAGCCGAGGAAGGCGCTGGCCGAGGAGCTTTCCCCGCTGGTGCGCGCGCGCGTCGTGGAGTTGTTGATGGCCGCATTATCGGCGATCTCGATGATTACCGTCAGGATGTCGCCGACGTTGCTGGCCCGCTGGTCCTTCAGGAAGGCGCGCGAGCCCGGGCGCCACAGCGAGTTGGGCTGGCGCTCGACCGGCAGCGGCGCCGGCATCGGCAGCGAGACCGCCTGCGGCGCGGCCAGCGGGGCCGGGCTGTCGATGGTGCTCATCTTGGGCTCCGAGCCGACGTTGGCCAGGCGGTTCATCATGTTGCAGGCGCTGAGCATGACGCCGATCAGCAGGATCAGCGCGGTGTTCCTCGCCATGGTGACGGTGGGGTGCATGGTAATCTTTCTGCTGCGGGACATCTGCCTGACTCCCTTTAGCGTTGGGCGGTGATGCTGGCGGGCACCACGATGACGGCGCCGCTGTCCAGGACCTCGGCGTTGACGACGTTGTTGGACTTGGTGTTCATGACCCGGACCACGTCGCCCTGGGAGCCGTCTTCCAGGGCGCGGCCCTGCACGGTCAGTTCCATGCGCTCGGTGCGCAGGCGGATCGTCACCAGGCTGTTCTTGGCGACCACCACCGGAGTCTCAAGATCGGTGCTGCGGACGATGTCCTGGCCGCGGATCGGCCGGCGCGGGCTCATGCCGACCAGGGTCGCGGTGTCGAGCACCGTGGTACGGGTCAGCCGGTTGGCCTGCACGCTCATCCATTCGATGTCGCGGTCGCGGATCACTTCGCCCGGCTTGACCGTGCGCCGCAGCACCGGCACCTCGATCAGTTCCATGGCGCGGCCGGTGATCGCCAGGCGTGCCTGCGGCTCGCCGCTGGCCGGGGCGACCACCTGGGCCAGGAAGCGGCCGTTGCTGGGGTCGAGGGTCAGGCGGGTGACGCGCAGGCCGCCGCCGCTGGTGCTCGGCAGGCGCAGGCGCAGATCCGGGTTGTCGAACGACAGCTGCACTTCGCCGTCCACGCCCTGCTCGGCCAGGGCCTGGCGCAGTGCGGTTTCGACTTCCTCGGCGGAAATGTCGCGGCTGGAGCGCTGCAGGTTGATCCGTTCGTAGCGCGAGCGTGGTTGCCACGGCAGGGCGTGCGCCTTGGCCACGGCCAGCAGCCAGCGGGCGCCGACCTCGATCGAGACGCCGGGCTCCGGGGCGCGGGCCACCGGCGTTGCGGCCAGGCCGGGATCGCCGATGCCGTCGAACAGGTCGCCGAGGCGGACCACGTCGTCCTCCACCACCGCGCTGATGCGCAGGGTAACGAGGTCGTCGACCTGGGTCGCCGATGACGCGGAGACCGTGTCGGCCGCCGCCGGGGTTGCCCCGGCGAGGCCGAGCGGCAGGCCCAGCGCCAGCAGCATCAGGCTGAGGATCGTCTTGAGCATCATGGGGTGCATCACGAAGTCTCCCGATTACCGGAGCTGCGTTACGGTGCGCATCATCTCGTCGGAGGACTCGATGACCTTGGAATTCATCTCGTAGGCGCGCTGGGCGGTGATCAGGTTGGTGATCTCAGAGACGACGTTGACGTTGGAAGTCTCCAGCGCCCCCTGAATCATCAGGCCGAAACCGGCCGAGCCCGGGGTCGCCACCGAGGCGTTGCCGGAGGCGGCGGTTTCCATCAGCAGGTTCTGGCCGATGGCGTCCAGGCCCGCCTCGTTGGCGAAGTTCGCCAGCTCGAACTGGCCGACCAGCACCGGGGCCACCTGGCCGTCGAGATCGACGTAGACTTCGCCGCTCTCGTTCACCGAGACGGAGACCGCATCGGTCGGAATGGTAATGCCCGGCTGCACCACGTAGCCGTCGGCGGTGACGATGTCACCGTCCGGGCTGAGCTGCAGGCTGCCGGCGCGGGTGTAGGCGGTCTCGCCGCTCGGCAGCTCGACCTGCAGGAAGCCGCGCCCGTTGATCGCCAGGTCCAGCGGGTTCTCCGTCTGGAGAATGTTGCCCTGGCCGGAAATCCGGTAGACCGCCGCCGACTTCACGCCGAGGCCCAGCTGCACGCCGGTCGGCACGATGGTGCCGGCATCGGAGGAGCCGGAGCCGACGCGCCGCAGGTTCTGGTACAGCAGATCCTGGAACTCCGCCCGGTGCTGTTTGTAGCCGGTGGTGTTCATGTTGGCGATGTTGTTGGAGATGACTTCGACATTGAGCTGCTGAGCCAGCATGCCCGTCGCGCCGATATTCAGTGATCTCATCGCTCAGGTCCTCGTATTAAGCTTGGCCGCTGCCGCCGAGCGACTGAATCGCACGGCGCAGGCGCTCATGTTCGTCGTTTACCAGCTTGCCGGTGGAGCTGTAGTGCCGCACCGTCTCGATCATCTTGGTCAGCTCGAGAATGCCCTGGACGTTGGAGCCTTCGATCATGCCCTGCTCGACCTGGGCATCCTCGGCCGGCAGCGCGTCCAGTCCGTCGGCGCTGTACAGACCGTCGGCCTGCTTGACCATCGCCTGCTCGTTTTCGAAGCGCACCAGGTTCAGCCGGCCGGCCGGGCCCTGCTCGGTCGAGATGGTGCCGTCGCGGGTGATCGTCACGTCGGTGGTGTTGGCCGGCAGAGTGATCGGCGCGCCGCCCTGACCCAGGACGCGCAGGCCGCTGGGGGTGACCACCTCGCGGTTGGCGTTCAGCTGGAACACGCCGTTGCGGGTGTAGCGCGGACCGACGGGGGTCTCGATTTCGAAATAGCCGTCACCGGAAATGGCCATGTCCAGCGGGTTCGCGGTGGTCGTCATCTGGCCTTCGGTCAGATTGCGGACCAGCGAGACATCCTGGACGAAGCTCATCTTTTCGCCGGTATCCGACGTTTCCAGATATTCGACGAAAAGCATGGACTGGCCCTTGTAGGCGGGGGTGTTCATGTTCGCCATGTTGTTGGCGATCACCTCCATCTCCCGGCGCAGGACCATCTGGCGCGACAGCGCAATGTAACCGGCGTTTTCCATCTTGCGTACAGTTCCTCGTTTGGGCGGTGTTGGGCTGCCTGCCCGACGCCCTTCCTGACGCAAGTGTCATGCCAGCCGCTGGATTGAGGAATTCCAAGGGGTTGCGGGCGGTGCCGGCGGCCTGGGACGGGGGCAATGGCAGAGCTTGCCGGGCAGTTCTTGCCGTCGCCTGCGGGGCTCCGACCCGGGGCCGGGAAATTCCGGGAGAATGCGCCCCCCTCAACCAAGTCTTAACCAACGGGGCTTAGGCTCTAACTGGGCGAAAACTCACGACAAATAGGTTGATCAGGATGGCCGAACAGGCGGTAACTCAAGACCTCGGCGACATGGAGATCGAGGCAACCCCGAAGGGTGGCCTCAACGGCAAGAAGCTCGTTTTGTTCATTGTTTTGCCGGTGCTGCTGCTGCTCGGCGGGCTGGGCGGCGCGTACGTCGCGGGCCTGCTGGACCCGCTGCTGGGCAAGCACGAGGAAGCCGTGGTCGAAGAGGAGCACGCGCCGGCCGAGCCCGTCACGGTGTTCTACGACCTGCCGCAGATGCTGGTGAACCTCAACACCGGCGGCAAGAAGAACAACTACCTGAAGATCGCCATCAGCCTGGAGTTGACCAGCGAGGAGGACCGCACCGAGCTGGAGGCCCTGTTGCCGCGCGTGGTCGACAACTTCCAGGTCTATCTGCGCGAGCTGCGCGTCGAGGATCTGCGCGGATCGGCCGGTGTGCAGCGGCTGCGCGAGGAATTGCTGATGCGCGTCAATACGGCGGTCCACCCGGTCGAGGTGCGCGACGTGCTGTTCAAGGAAATGCTGGTCCAGTAGGGCCGCGACGGTCTCCGGCAACGCCGCACCGACGGTGGCCGGGAGTTTAAGAGTTCTGTGCGATCAAGGGGTTAGTGGCTGCGATGGCCGAAGCCGAAGACGATGCGATGATGGCCGAGTGGGAAGCCATGGCCGAGGAAGGCGAGGGCGAGGGCGACGGTGAGGCCGGCGCCGACGGCGGCGATGCCGCTGCCGTTCCGGCCGGCGGCGGTTCGACCCGCGTCCTCGACCAGAGCGAAATCGACAGCCTGTTGGGTGTCGCCGGCGCCGGCGCCGAGGAAGGCGAAGAATCCGGTATCCAGGCCATCCTCAATTCGGCCCTGGTGTCCTACGAGCGCCTGCCGATGCTGGAGGTGGTGTTCGACCGCCTGGTGCGCATGATGTCGACCTCTTTGCGCAATTTCACCTCCGACAACGTCGAGGTCAGCCTCGACAACATCACCTCGGCGCGCTTCGGCGACCACATGAACTCGATCCCGTTGCCCGCCATGCTTTCGGTCTTCAAGGCGGAGGAGTGGGACAACTACGGCCTGATGACGGTCGACAGCGCGCTGATCTACTCGATCGTCGACGTGCTGCTCGGCGGCCGCCGCGGCACTGCGGCGATGCGCATCGAGGGCCGCCCCTACACGCCCATCGAGCGCAACCTGGTGGAGCGCATGGTCCACGTGGTGCTGGCCGACCTGTCGGCCGCCTTCGACCCGCTGTCGCCGGTGACCTTCCGATTCGACCGTCTGGAGACCAACCCGCGTTTCGCCACCATCGCCCGGCCGGCCAACGCGATCATCGTGGTGACGCTGAGGGTCGATATGGAAGACCGTGGCGGCCTGATCGAGCTGCTGATTCCCTATGCGACGCTGGAGCCGGTGCGCGAACTGCTGCTGCAGATGTTCATGGGCGAGAAGTTCGGCCGCGATTCGATCTGGGAAGGCCATCTGACCGCCGAGCTGTGGCAGACCGAGGTCAGTATCGACGCGGTGCTCGACCAGGTCGAGATGCCGCTGGGCGAGGTCCTGGGATGGATCGAGGGCAGTCAGCTGGAGCTGAACAGCACGCCCAATTCCAAGATCGAGCTGCGCTGCGGCGACGTTCAGATGTTCCGTGGCCGGATGGGCCGGCGTGGCGGCCATATCGCGGTGCAGGTCACCGACAAAATCGTGCGGGAGGGAGAATCCTGATGTCTTGGCTGCAGGACTACGGTCTTGTTTTCGATACCCTCATCTGCGTTCTGCTGGTGACGACCATCGGCTATGCCATGGCGCTGAATCGCAAGCTGAATACCTTGCGGGCTGCGCGCGGCGAACTGGAAAAGCTCTTTGCCGACTTCGCCGCCGCCACCGGCCAGGCCGAAGGCGGCCTGCAGGCGCTGAAGGACGGTTCCGCCCAGGCCTCCGACTCGCTGGCCAAGAACGTCACCGACGCCTGCCGTCTGGCCGACGAGATGGCGTTCCTGGTGAAGAAGGGCAACGAGATCGCCGACCGCCTGGAAGTGCAGGTCGCGGCGTCGCGCAAACTGAACCAGACGGCCGCGGCACTGCACCCGGCAGCCTCCCCGGCCGCGACCGCGGCTGCCGCCGCTACTGCCGCAGACCGCCTGGAGGCGGCCCTGAAGCCGCAGGCTCCGCAGGACGGGTCCTCGCCGGCGGCCCAGCAGGCGGCCGCACGCGGTATCGCCAAGCTGGCCAAGCGCAAGCTGTCGGGCGCCGATAGCGAGCTGATGCGCGCGCTGCAGGCGATCCGCTGACCCGCAACCCGGCCTTCCGCACAAGACGAGGCAGCTTTATGCGTTTCCGCTTCTTGCCGCTCCTGATTCTGGTGGCCACGCTGGGTACCGGCGTGAAGCTGGCTGGGCTGTGGTACGGCTTTGCCGTGCCGACGCCGGCCTTTGCCGCCGGCGGCCAGCCGCTGCAGACCGAGGCCGGCGACGCGGCCTCGGCCGACCCGGCGGCCGACGGAGCGCCAGCCGGCCAGGGGGCGGGTGAGGGTGCCGGCGGTCCGGTCCCCGACAGCCAGATCACCAACCTGCCGACCGACGTCTTCGAGATGACGGATGAAGAGATCCAGCTGCTTCAGAAGCTTTCCGAGCGTCGCGAGGAGCTGGAACAGCGGGCCCGCGACATCGACGAGCGGGAGGTCCTGCTGAAGGCCGCCGAACAGCGCATCGACCAGAAGATCAATGAATTAGAAGGGCTTCAGACCTCCATCGAAGCCCTGCTGGTCGAGCATGACGAGCAGACCGAGGCGCAGATGCAGAGCCTGGTCAAAATCTACGAGAGCATGAAACCGAAGGATGCCGCCCGCATCTTCGAGGAGCTCGACATGGAAGTGCTGCTCGAGGTCATCGAGCGGATGAAAGAGCGAAAAACCGCTCCGATCCTGGCACAGATGAACCCGCAGCGGGCCAAGACGGTGACTTTGGAGCTGGCGCAGCGCCGTGAGCTGCCGCTTCCCCGTCAATAGGCCTAAAGTTAGGACTTTACTCGTTTTTTTACCGACTATTAACGCCGATTGTCTAGGTTTTCGGTGTATTCACACGCGCCTCTAGCGGACGAGCTTTAATACGGGAGTTTGAGAGATGTCGTCAGTCGACATGGGCATGCAGATCCTCATCGTGGATGATTACAAGACCATGCTGCGGATCATCCGAAATCTGCTTAAGCAGCTCGGTTTCAACAATGTGGACGAAGCCACCGATGGCAGCGCCGCACTGCAGAAACTGCGCGACAAGGAATATCACCTGGTCATTTCCGACTGGAACATGGAACCGATGAGCGGCATGCAGCTGCTGACCGAAGTCCGTGCCGACACCAAGCTGAAGGACCTGCCCTTCATCATGATCACGGCCGAGAGCAAGACCGAGAACGTGATCGCGGCGAAGCAGGCCGGCGTCAGCAACTATATTGTGAAGCCCTTCAACGCGGCGACTCTGAAGACCAAGCTCGCTGCCGTTCTCGGTAACTTCTAAGCCTAGTTCACGACGCTCCCGTACGTGAGCAAGGAGGCGATCATGGCAGATGCGGCGGTCAAAGAAAAAATCGCAGAGCAACTCCAAGAGCTGCAAAAGGCTGAGGGGTCCGTCAATCCTGCGGATCTCGTCGGCATCGTCGAATCTGTTATCGACAGTATGGAAGGCGACCTGACGGCCGTCGGCCTGAAGGTCTACGCGGATATCGAAGCCCTGGCGCGCTACATCAATACCGCGCGGGCCGAGATTGCCGATCTGCGCCCGGACGACATCAACTCCGAGCACCTGCCGGCGGCCACCGACGAACTGACGGCAATCGTCGGTTCGACGGAACAGGCGACCCACACCATCTTCGAGGCGGTCGAGAACATCGAGACCCTGACCGAGAAGATGGAGCCGGAAATTGCCGAGCAGGTTTCCGCCGCTGTCACGTCGATTTTCGAGGCCTGCGGCTTCCAGGACATTACCGGCCAGCGCATCACCAAGGTGGTGACCGCGCTGCAGCAGATCGAGTCCAAGGTGGATGCCCTGCTGCAGGCCTTCGGCGATGACATCAAGGTCGACGGCGACTCCAAGGCGTCGACTAAGAAGAAGACCGCGCCGAGTGGCGCCCCGGCCCGCCCGGACGAGGACCTGTTGAATGGTCCTCAGCTGCCCGAGAACGCGATCAGCCAGGACGACATCGACGCGCTGTTCGGGTAATTCGGTCATGGCTGGAGGCGCCCTGCAACCTGGTCATGGGCAACCCGGCCCCCCCCGATCCGGTACCCCACAGTCGGGCCAGGGCCAGGGGCAGAGCAACGGCAACATCTTCGCTTTGCTCAGCCTCAACATTCTGCTGCTGGCCTTTTTTATCCTGCTGAACTCCATGGCGAGTTTCGAGGAGGAGCGCCGCGACGCCGTCGTTGATAGCGTCCGCGAAGCCTTCCAGGGGCTGGTGCCGGCGGACCGCAACCTCACCGCCGATCCGGCAGCGCTCGATATCTTCGAAGGCGCCGACGACGTCATCGACTCCTTGAACCAGTTGTTCGGCGACAACCTGCCGCTGGTCGAAAGCCAGGATGCGGCGGGCAACCGGGTCATCAAGGTCGATATGCCGGCCGGCGACCTGTTCGCCGCGCAAGGCGACGCGCTGCGTCCGGACGGGGCCGAGACGCTGCGGCTCATCGGCGCCGTGCTGGACGATCCCCGCTTCATCTCGCCCGGCTACCAGGTCGACGTGCTCTACGGCCTGCCCGGCAAAGCCAGCGGGATCGAGGGGAACCGCCCGGCACTGATGCGTGCCGGTACCGTGGTGCGCGAACTGGTGCGCCAGGGGCTGCCGCCGGCGCGGCTTTCCGCCGGACTGCTGCCGGAGCTTCCCGATCAGGTCCGCATCCTCTTCACCATCCGGCTGGAGGCGCCGCCGCCCGCCGCGGCCGATGACGCCGCCACCCCCGGCGCCCCCGCCGCCGCAGGGGACAAGTAGCCATGGCGCCCGACGGCAACAGGAGCCCGTCGCCCGCCGCGGCGCCGGCAGTCGGCTGGCAGATGCTCAGCGGTTCTCTGCTGGTCTATCGCGGCAACGGCAAGGACAAGTCGCAGGACTGGCTGTTGACCTTCACCGATCTCTCGGCGCTGATGCTGACGTTCTTCGTGCTGCTGTTTTCGATGTCGACCATCGAGACGTCGCAGTGGCAGAACCTGATCGATTCCCTCCGTCCGAATATGCAGAGCGTGCAGCAGGTGACCGTTGCCCTGCCGCAGACTGAGAAGTCCGCCGAGGCGGTGGACCGGGTGCCCGGTACCGACCTCGACTACCTGGTGGCGGTGCTGAAGGAGCAGATGGAAGGCAGCGCGGTCCTGAGCCAGGTCGGCGTCGTCAAGGATGGCGACCGGCTGGTCATTTCGGTCCCCGGCGACCTGTTGTTCGCCCCCGGCTCGATCGATCTGGGCGAAGGGGGCGGGAAGGTCGCCTTCACGTTGGGCGGCGTGCTGCGCAGCCTGCGCAACGTTATCGAGGTGGCGGGCCATGCCGATCCGGCGCCGGTGGGCAGCGCCTATCCGTCGAACTGGGAACTCTCTCTGGCGCGCGCCGCGGTGCTGTCCGGCATGCTGAGCAAGGCCGGCTATCGCGGCGACATCCTGGTGCGCGGCTACGGCGATGGCCGCTATGAAGAGGTCGACCCGGCGCTGACGCCCGAGGAACGCATGGCGCGGGCGCGCCGCGTCGACATCATCGTCCACGCTTTTGCGTCGGAGGCGCGCTGATGCGCCGGCTGCTGAACGCCCTGGCCGCTCTGATCGTCCTGTGCTGCGGGATCGGTCCGCTTGCCGCCGCCCAAACCGCCGCCGAATCCGTCGCCGTGCGGGGCGGCCTGCACGACGGCTATGGCCGCATCGTGTTCGATTGGCCGCGCGAGGTCGGTTACGAAGCGCGTATCGACGACGGTGCCCTGCGGATTACCTTCGCCGAGGCGGCGACCTTCGAAGGACCGCTGCTGCGCGAGGGCCTGGAAGGCTATACGGCACCGCCGCAGGCTTCCGGGGATGGCCTCGGCCTGGTCCTGCCGCTCAGCGGAACCTACGATCTGAAACACTTCCGCCTTGGCCCCAAGGTGGTGGTCGACCTGCAGGGGCAGGCCGCGGCGGCGCCGGTGCAGGCGAACCCGCAAGCGCCGCAGCAGGCGTCGCCGGAGCCGGCTTTGCCCGGGGTGCGGGTCCGCGGCGGCCGGCACGACGGCTTCAGCCGCCTGGTGTTCGACTGGCAGGCGCCGGTCGGCGAGGTGCTGGAGGAAGCGCCCGGCCGCGCCCGCCTGCTGTTCGACCGCCCGGCCGATTTCGATCTTTCCGGCGTGCGGCCCGACCGCCTGCCGCAGATCGCCGCCATCCGCGCCGACCGTGACAGCGTCACCGGCGACATTCCTGCCGGCAGCCGCGTGCGCCTGGATCGTGCCGGACCGAAGGTGGTGCTCGACGTGATCGCGGCGGCTCCGGCGGCAAGCGCCGAGCCGTCCAAAACCGAGCCCCCTAAAGCCGAGGGGGCCAAAGCGGCGGCTGTCAAACCGGTTGGGGTCGAGGACCTCTCGCCGCGGCCGGAGACGCCGGCGGCGGCGCCGACTTCTCTGGTGCCCAAGGCGATGGGCGGTTCCGCTGCGGCGGAGGAGCCGGTATCCGCGCCGGTTCCGGCGGTACAGGCCGCCAAGGCTTCCGCCGGTGCGGACCCCGCGCAGGCGGCGGGGAAGACATCCGCCCCGGCGATCCCCGAGGCCGAGCGCGGCACGCTGACCGTCGCCACCGAGCCCCTGCCGGACTTTCTGACCTCCCAGGCGCAAGGGCCCAAGGCGGACGCTTTCGCGCCGGTCAGTCTGACCTTCAACTGGGAACGCCCGACCGCGGCGGCGGCCTTCCGGCGCGGCGAGCACCTCTGGCTGGTGTTTGACCGCCCGGCGCCGCGCGATGCGGTGAAGCTGATTGCCGCCGGGGCGCCGCATCTGGGCGAGGTCCGGCTGCTGGAAGAAAACGGCGCGACGATCCTGCTGATCCTGGCACAGCCTACCGTGGCGCCGCGTCTCAGCCGCGACGGCAGCCGCTGGACCGTCGACCTGCGGCCGCGCAGTCCACTGCCGGAGCGCGCCCTGGCGGCGCCGGTGGTCGAGGGCGGCGACAACAAGGCCGAGGGTACCGCGCGGGTGCGCTATCCGGTGATCGGCACCGGCCGCATGCTGTGGATCACCGATCCCGATGCCGGCGACCGCCTGGTCGTGGTGCCGATTCGCGGTGCCGGCATGGGCCTGACCCTACCTTATGGCTTCCCGCAGTTCCGCAGTCTGCAGACCCATCAGGGCATCGTCCTGCAGCCGCTGACCGCAGGTATCGAGGTGGCGACGGTGCGCAACGGCGTGCTGGTGCGCGACCGCGACGGCCTGCTGGTTTCGAAGGCGGGGGAGCGGCGCAGCGCCCAGCGTGCCGCCGATCCGCGGGTCGACACTCCGGGGCTCTTCGCGCTGGACGAATGGCGGCGCGGCGGCATCGACACCTTTCAGGACAACCGCATAGCGCTGCAGCACGCCATGTCGGGCCTCGGCAAGCGTGGCCTCGGCCTGGCGCGGCTCGACCTCGCGCGTTTCTACTTTGCCCACGGCCTCGCCAGCGAAGCGCTGGGATCGATCCGCGTGATCGAAGATGAAAACCCGCGGCTGGCGCAGGATCCGGAAGTGCGCCTGATGAAGGGCGCCAGCCAGGTGATGATGCAGGACTATCGCGGCGCGGCCACCAGCCTTGCCCATCCGGCGCTGGCCGGCGAGCGCGAAGCGCTGCTGTGGCAGGCTTATCTGGCGGCCCTGGCGGAGGACTGGCAGGCGGCGGCGACGGGTTTCGCCGCCACGCTGGACCTCATGGCGCCCTATCCGCGCAATGTACGCCTGCCGCTCGGCCTCGCCGCGGCGGAAGCCTTCCTGCAGACCGGCGATCCGAAGGCGGCGTCTTTGCAGATCGCCGCGCTGCTGCGCGAAAACCTCGACGAGAACGAAATGGCGCAGGTCAAAGTCGTTCAGGGCAAGCTGCAGCTTGCCAATGGGGATCCCGACGCGGCGCGCGAACTGTGGAGCGATGCACGCGATGGGCCGTATCGGCCGTCCTCGGCGCTCGCCCGCCTGGAACTGATCGACCTCGGCATGGACGAGGGCACGCTGTCGCCCGACGCCGCCATCGAGGAATTGGAGCGGCTGCGCTTTGCCTGGCGCGGCGATCTCTTCGAGTTCACCCTGTTGCGCAAGCTGGCTGATCTCTACGTCGCCCAGAACCGCCACCGCGACGCGCTCTATGCGCTGCGGGAGGCGGTGATGAGCTTCCCGGACGGTCCGGCGGCGCGCAATTCGGCCCAGCGTATGCGCGAGATCTTCGCCGAGATCTACCAGGGCCCCGGCGATCCCGATGTGCCGCCGGTGCGGGCGCTGGCGCTGTATCAGGAATTCATGGAGCTGACCCCCAGCGGTCCGGAAGGCGACAAGATGATCGCCGGTCTGGCCGATCGCCTTGTCGAGGTCGATCTGCTGGACCGCGCCGCGGAACTGTTGGAAGGCCAGGTGCGCTACCGTCTGGAAGGTGAGGAGAAGGCCCGGGTCGGCGCCCGCCTCGCCCTGGTTCATCTGCTCGACCGCAATCCGGAGGCCACCCTGGCGGCCCTCGATATCAGCGAGGTCGAGGGCACCGAAGGGCCCATCGCCCTGCAGCGCCGCCAACTGCGCGCCCGCGCTCTGTCGGACCTCGACCGTTCGGACGAGGCCCTGCAGATGCTGGCCGGTGACGAAAGCCTGGATGCGGAACATCTGCGGGCCGACATCCACTGGCGCCAGCGCGAGTGGCCGCAGGCCGTCGATTCGCTGGCCAAGCTGATTCCGCTGCTGCCGCCGCGCCGCCCGATGACGGAGGATGAAAGCCAGTTGGTGGTCAACCTGGCGGTCGCCCTGATGCTGGCAGACGAGAAGGTCGATCTGGAAGACCTCAACCGGCGCTACGGTGCAGCGATGGCCAACGGTCCCCACGCGGACACCTTCAACCTGCTGGTCGGCGACGGGGCGAAGACGGCGGTCGGCTCGATCGCCAACGAACTGAGCAAGGTCGCGGCGGCGCAGGACTTTATGGCCAACTACCGCCAGCGCCTGAGCCAGAGCAATCTCAGCCAGTTGAATTAGACGATAATTGCCTTGAGGGAAGCGGCGCTTGCCGGCGGCGGTTCCGCCGGTGCGCGCAGGATCTCGGCCAGAGTGCCGGGGCCGCTGGCGCCGTCGATGCCGAGACAGGCGGCCTCCAGCCTGCGGGCTCGGTCGGGTCCCAGTACCGGGCCGGCCAGGTCGTGGAACTTGGCAATCAGATCGGCATCGCTGAAAGGCGCCTCCGGCTCGCCGCGTGCCGCGCAGGGGTCGGAGGTCAGGCGGCGGCCGTCCTTCAGGTCGATCACCGCATGGGCCCAGCGTTCGGCGGGAAAGCGCGCGCAGTAGTCTTGTTCCTCGACCAGCACCATGGCCGCACTGAGGGCCAGCACGCCGGGGTCCGTCAGGCCCGCGCCGTCGATCTCGGCAATGCCCAGCCTGCCGTGCACCAGGGCTGCGGCGACCGGGAAGGGCAGAGAGTATTGGGCCGCGTCGGTGTCTTGCGGCAATCGCGTCGCCAGGCGCACCGCTTCGGTGAAACTGTGGATGGTCACCCCGGCGATCTGTCCCGCCGTTAGGGACTCGGCCCGGCGCAGCGACAGCACGGCCTCCACCGCCGGCTGCGCCCAGCGGCACACCGGGTAGGCCTTGATGTACTGCTCCTCGATGCGCCAGCGCTGGCCGAGGTCGGCCCAGAGGTCGGCGACGTTTTCTGCCATCACGGTCACCGCCGGCGCGCCGGTGAAGCAATCGGCGGCCAGCAGGGCCGCACCGACGCCGCTGAAGGCGCCCAGGGTCGAGCCGTCCTTCAGCATGGTCGGATGGTCGATCACCCGCATCATCGGGCTGCGCGGGCCGTAGTATTCGGCGATGCCCAGGGCGTGCTCGGTCTCCCCAGGGGAAAGACCCAGGGCGCGGGCCCCGATCGCCGCGGCGGCCAGGGCGTTCCAGGCACCGGAGGTGTGGTAGTCGGCGGCGGTGCGGTGCAGGGCGATCCCGGCGCGGGTGGCGATCTCGTACCCCAGGACGAGGCGGGTGAGGAACTCCTCGCCGTCGCAGGGCGCCATCTCGTCGCAGAAGGCGAGCAGCGCCGGCACCACGGTCACGCCGACGTGCCCTTTGGTCAGGCGGTGGCCGTCGTGGGCGTCGACCGCGTCGATGGTGCCGGCCCCGGCCATGGCGGCGCCCGGCGGCGCCACCCGGCGGCCGTCGAAGATCAGGCGCGCGCCGGTGCCCCCACCGTCCGCGCCCCCGTTGCCCGCATCCCCGTCACCGGTGCCGTGAAAGCGGGCGGCGTGGTCGCGCAGGATGCGGCTGGCCCGGGTGGTGCTGCCCGCCGCCGCCGTGCCCAGGGTATCCAACAGGGCGCGCCGGGCGGCATGGCGCGCGCTTTCGGGAATGTCGGCGTAGCGCAGCGCGTGGATGAAGCGGACGGCGGAGGTTGGCATGGCGGCACGATCCCAGGGTCTGACCTGCGCCAGCCTGCGCGACCCAGGGCCGCATGACCGTCCCAGAACCGTCTTTACCTAGCGAACGATCGACTTTCGCGGAAACGGGACCTGCAGGGACCGGCCCGGAGCGTCACACCCGGTCACACCCGGGCGCGCGCCTGCCGGCGCAGGATCATGCCGCGGCCCAGGTCCCAGCCGGCATGGACCAGCACGGCGGCCAGGACGATACCGCCGCCGAGGAAACTCGCCGCCGGCGGCAACTCGGCCAGCAGCAGCCAGGCCAGCATGATGGCAAAGGGCGTCTCCGCGCAGCCCAGCAGGCCGGATTCCGCCGCCGGAATGCGCCGGGTGCCCTCGGTCCACAGCACCGTCGCCACGGCGAAGGCGAGCCCGAACAGGACCAGCAGCACGATGTCGTGCCGCGAGACGGCCAGGGGGTCGACGACCAGCCAGCTAAAGACGAAGAGTTGCAGCCCGGCCGCGCCACCGGCCAGCACCACCGGGGCGCCGTGGAACTTGCGGATCAACACCATGTAGAGCGCGCAGCCGAAGGTCATCGCGAGCGCCAGGACGTCGCCGGTAAGGCTGCCGGCCTGGAGGCCGCCGGCGAAGACGATGGCGATGCCGCCGAGGGAGACCATGGCGGCGGCCAGGGTGCGCGGGCGGATGCGCTCACGCATCATCAGCCAGCCGAGCGCCGCCGCCAGGAACGGGGCGGTGGCGTAGATCACCGCCACGTTGCCGACATAGGTCTGCTTGAAGGCGCCGATGAAGGCGATGCTCGATACGCTGCCGACCGTCGCCAGCAACCAGCCCTGCCAGCCGAGGCGGAAGCGCCGCCGCAGGGGGATGCGGCGGCCGAGCCAGCCGGCGTAGGCGGCGATCAGCAGGCCGCCGACCAGGCCCCGCCAGCACAGGATGGTCCCGGTGTCGGCGGCGATCGCCTTGGTCAGGACGCCGGCGAGACTGAAGGCCAGGGCCGACAGGACGACCAGCGCGACGCCCAGCAGGTGGGCGCGCGGTGGGCTGACTGATTGTTGCAAAACGGAAAACTCCTGAAGGCTGACGGGCGCAGCTTACGCCGGGCCAACTGCCAGGGTTATGTCAGGAGCGAGGGGCGGCGGCGGATAAAAGCGATCAGCCTCCGGCGTCTAGCCGCCGTAGCTCTGCACCAGGCTGCCGGCGACCATGTACCAGCCGTCGACCAGCACGAAGAAGATCAGCTTGAAGGGCAGCGAGATCATCACCGGCGGCAGCATCATCATGCCCATCGACATCAGGATCGAGGCGACCACCATGTCGATGATGAGAAATGGCAGGAACAGCAGGAAGCCGATCTCGAAGGCGCGGCGCAGTTCGCTGATCATGAAGGCCGGGATCAGGGCCCGCATCGGGGTTTCGTCCGGCGCGGCCACCTCGCCGGTCCTGGCCAGGTCCATGAACAGCAGCAGGTCGTTCTCGCGCACGTGGCGCAGCATGAAGTCGCGCACCGGCGCCTGGGCGCGGTCGAAGGCCTCGAACTCGGTGATGTCCTCGGCGATCAGCGGCCCCAGCGCCTCGTCGTAGACGGCCTCCAGGGTCGGCATCATGACGAAGGCGGTGAGGAACAGCGCGAGGCTGACGATCACCGAGTTGGGCGGCGTCTGCTGCAGGCCCATGGCCGTGCGCAGAAACGACAGCACCACCACGATGCGGGTGAAGGAGGTCATCATCACCAGGATCGACGGCGCCAGGCTGAGCACCGTGATGAGGGCGATGAGCTGGACGATGCGCCCGGTGGACGTGCCGGTGGTCTCGGCACCGAGATCGAAGGTCAGGGCCTGGGCCAGGGCATCGCCCGGCACCAGCAGGGCGACGAGACAGCACAGGGTGCCGGTGGCCAGCAGGGCGGTGAGGGGAAGGCGGCGCGTCAAGACGGCTGCCTCCGCAGCTTGCCGATCAGACGGCCCATGGTGCCGCTCGTGGTGCCGGAACTGTCGGCGGCCGGCGCGGCGGCTTCGGCGGGCCGGCTGGGCGGCGCCTCGATGCCGCGCTCGATCAGCAGGTCGCCGGTAGCGCCCAATAGCACCAGGTGCTCGCGGTCGTCGCGGCGCAGCAGGACCAGCTTGCGCTTGGCGTCGATCGGGCGCACCTCGATGAGCGCGAGGCGGCGCTCGCCGCTGGCGCCCGGGGTCGCCGCCAGACGGTCGCCGAATCCCGAGCGGCGTACCAGCGCCGCCAGGCCGCCGATCAGCAGCAGGACAAAACCCAGAGTCAGAAAGAACCGGAAGTACTCGCCGAGATCCATCGATATTTCCCAATCGCCCCATCTGCCCCCGCCCGCATGTCTTCGGGGGCTTGTATGTCAGGCGGGTTCTACGGCTTGTCGGTCTTGGAGGCGGCGTAGGCGGTCAGTGCCTTGCGCCGATCGCCGGCCGCGCTCATCAGCTGGGCCAGTTCGCCGAGGCCGGCGCGCAGGTTCTCGCCCAGTTGGTTGACTTCCTCCAGCAGGCCGAACAGCCGCGGGGCCAGGCTGGAGGCCTCCTCCGGCGGCAGGGTCTCGACGCTGCGGCACAGCCATTTCACGTCCTGCTCGATCGGGGTGAGGTCGATGATGGTGCCGCGCGACAGGCCCTGGCGCGCCTTGCGCAGGCGCGCCGAAAGCGAGTGCATTTCCGATTCGAGGACGGCGGTCTGGCTCACGGTCTGGTCTCCTCATCTCCGTCCGGCCCGTTGGCGGACGCTGTGTTGTTCGGCGCGGCGCCGCCGTGGGCATCGGTGCTGTAGAGATAGCGCAGGATTTCCGCCACGCCCGCCAGGGCGGCCAGCGGGATCTCGCTGTCGACCTCGACCGCCGCCAGGATCTCCGCCAGGTCGCTGTCGCTGCGTACCTTGACGCCTCGTTCGAAGGCGATCTGCAGGATCTGCTCGGCTACCGCGCCGCGTCCGCTGGCGGTCACCCGCGGGGCGCCCCGGTGGGTGGATTCGCTGCCGCTGTCCCCAAGCCGGTCGGAGCGGCGGCCGGGGACGGCGCCGGCAACCGCCTCGGGAGTCACGTTCTCCAAGGCGATGGCCAAGGTACGTTCGGGGCTGCGCTCCGGCCGGGGCTTTTGCGTCACCGTTTGGTCCACCTTCGCGCGATCGTTCACCCAGGGCTTGCCGCTGCGTTCCCCGGCAATGCCCGGCGGGCATGCCCGGGGCGCACCGGCAGTTCACCAATGGTGACCGATCATACTTAACGAATGGTTAGAGAAGGGCCCGCCAGGAGCCCCGGATGGCATAAAAAACGCCTGCGATCAGAGGCGATTAGAAGGGCGGGGAACGGCTGGTGGAACCGTTAAGTGCCGGTGTCTTTGTCGGTATTGCCAGCGGTATTGGCATCTCCGGCGGGCGCCCCGGCGCCCGTGAGGGCCTCCGTCAGGGCCGCGTCGTCGCTCACCGCCGCGGCCCGGTTTTCCTCCTGGATCCGCTCGAAAATCTCGCGGCGTAGCACCGTGGCGTCGCTCGGGAAGGTAAATCCGAGCTTGATGGACTTGCCGCGGATATCCACGACGGTCACTTCGATATTGTCATTGATGATGACAGACTCGCCAATTTTGCGCGTCAGATAAAGCATCGCCCTCTTGGCTCCCCCAGCCCCGCGGACCGCCAGCCTCCCGACCCCGGACCTTGGTTAATATACACAATTTAGCCCTTTTTACGGATTCTTAACAAGGCAACCGTGATCATAGAGCCTACAGGCCTCTGGAAGCAGGGGGAAGTGGGGCCTTTTGCGCAGTCGATGCAGCAATCAGGAACGTTATGGACGGCAAGCCCGGAATCTTCAGCCTGCTTGGCAAACGGATGGACTGGCTGGGCCAGCGCCAACAGGTGCTGGCGCAGAACATCGCCAATGCCGACACGCCGAAATTCGTCCCTCACGACCTGAAGCCGCAGGAGTTCCGCCGCATGGTCCAGCGCCAGTACGCGCCGAGCCTGAAGCCGGTGGCGACCCAGGGCGGGCATATCCAGACCTCGAGCCTGAAGGCCGACGACCGCAGCATCGAAGAGAAGAACCCCTACGAGAGCGCGCCCTCGGGCAACGCCGTGGTCCTGGAAGAGCAACTGGTGAAGGTGGCGCAGACGCAGAACGACTACAACGCGATCACCAACCTCTACAAGAAGCAGGTCGCCATGTTCAAGATGGCCCTGCGTGGACGTCAATAGGGCGTGGACGCCAATAGGGTGCGGCCGCCAGTAGAGACCGGAACCGGATAGGACGCGAAAGCGATGGACCTGGAAAAGTCACTTAATATCTCGGCAGCCGGCATGAAGGCGCAGGGCACCCGCCTGCGCGTGATCTCGGAGAACATCGCCAACGCCAATTCCACGGCGCAGACCCCGGGCGGCGAGCCCTACCGGCGCAAGCTGGTGACCTTCGACAACGAGCTCGACCGTTCGTTGGGGGGCGAGACCGTGCGGGTCGATGCGATCGTCGCCGACCGCGGCGCCTTCCAGCGGCGCTACGAGCCGGGCCATCCGGCCGCCGACGAGGAGGGCTATGTCCTCACCCCGAACGTGAATTCGCTGATGGAGATGGCGGACCTGCGCGAAGCGCAACGCAGCTACGAGGCCAACCTGAAGGCCATCGAGTCGTCGCGCTCCATGCTGCAGAAGACGATCGACATTCTGCGCTGACGCGCGGGCGACATCCTGCGCTGACGTGCGCAGCAGACTTGAGACTTCTTCGCGGCGCCAGGATGGCGCTGCAGACCCGCCAGGACGGCCCCCATAGGCACCCCCCGCGATCCCCGCGTTCCGTGCCTGAGGAGAGAGCCATATGACGATGAACATTACCGGGGCCGTGCAGGCCTATGATCGAATGCTGCGCCAGGGCGGTGCTTCCGGCGGCATGGAGGCGCGCGACGCCGGCGGCGCCGATTTCTCCTCCATGCTGCGCCGCGCGGCCGAGCGCGCGGCCGACACCATGCTGGAGGGCGAGAGCCAGACCATCCAGGCTGCGGCCGGCACCGCCGACCTCACCCAGGTGGTGATGGCGGTGTCCAAGGCCGAGATGACCCTGGAGACGGTGGTCACGCTGCGCGACAAGGTGGTCGCCGCCTACCAGGACATTCTGCGCATGCCGATCTGACCGCGGGGTCGGATCGCCAGGGGGGCGAACCCCCGGCGCCAGCACGTTGATAGCGGGGAAGGGGGCCCTGTGAACGGCACGGAAGCCATCGAGATCGGCCGCGAGACGATCATCGTCATGCTGAAGATCGGCGCGCCGGTCATGCTGCTGGCGCTGGCTGTCGGCCTTGCCATCGCGCTGTTTCAGGCGCTCACCTCGATCCAGGAAATGACCCTGACCTTCGTGCCGAAGATCATCGTCATCTTCGTCGGCGTGATGCTGATGCTGCCGTTCATGCTGAGCAGCCTCATGACGTTTTCCCAGGGGCTCTTCGACCGCATGATCGCCCTCGGCTAGCGGCCACGCCCGGGCGCCGACCAGGCCCGAAGGCCGGGCCCGAAGATTAGGCCCGAAGACTAGGCCCGAAGACTAGGCCCGACGACCAGGAGAGTACCAGGACACCCACGATGCTGGCCGAGCTGCTTCCCGAACAGGCTTTCTCTCTGCTGCTGGTCTTCGTGCGCCTGGGTTCCGCCCTGATGCTGATGCCGGGCTTCGGCGAGTCCTATATCTCGCCGCGCATCCGCCTGCTGATCGCGCTGACGGTGACCGTGGTCGTGCAGCCGGTCCTGCCGATCGGGGCGCTGCCGCCGCTGCCGGACAACGCGATGGCCTTGTTCCTGCTGATCTTCGGCGAGGTCTTCATCGGCTTCTTCCTCGGCTCGCTGTCGCGCATCCTGATGTCGGCGCTGTCGATCGGCGGCATGATGATCGCCACGGTGACCGGCCTCGCCAACGCGCTGACCAACGATCCGACGGCGGCCCAGCAGGGCTCCATCGCCGGTTCTTTCCTGTCGATGCTGGCCCTGATGATCATCATCTCGCTGGATCTGCACCACCAGCTGCTGCGCGGCGTGATCGAGAGCTACTCCCTGTTCGTGCCCGGCCAGCCGCTCATCATCGGCGACTTCTCGGCGATGATCACCCGGGTGGTCGCCAAGGCCTTCCTGCTCGGCTTCCAGATGGCCTCTCCTTTCATCGCGGTGGCGCTGATCTTCAACCTCGGCCTCGGGCTGCTGTCGCGCCTGATGCCGCAGATGCAGGTTTTCTTCATCGCCATCCCGCTGCAGATCGTCATCGGCATGGGTATCCTGATGATCGCCCTGCCGGCGCTGCTTGGCTGGTTCATCGGCGGCTTCCAGGACGTCATGCTGCCCTTCGCCGGTTTCCGCTAGGCCAGGGGGAGGCGGGATATGGCCGGTGAAGACGACGACTCACAAAAAACAGAAGACCCGACATCCAAACGTCTGTCCGACGCGCGCGAGAAGGGCCAGGTCCCGCGCTCCCAGGAAGTCTCGCACTGGTTCATGATCCTGGCGCTGGCGCTGGTGATCGGCATCTTCTCACCGTCGCTGAGCAGTGACCTCGGCGGCCTGCTGCGGCCCTTCATCGAACAGCCGCATCTCATTCCGCTGGACGGCAATGCCCTGCGCGACCTGCTGTCGGCGTCGGCTGTCGGCATTCTCAAGGTGTCGATGATTCCGCTGACGCTCATCATGGTGGCAGGCCTGGCCGCCGCCACCATCCAGAATGGCATCATCGTCACCACCGAACAGATTCAGCCCAAGCTCTCCAACATCGGCTTCAAGCGCGGCTTCAAGAAGATGTTCTCGATGCGCGCGCTGGCCGACTTCGCCAAAGGTCTGGCGAAGCTCGCCGTCGTCGGCGTGGTCGTCTTCATCGTGGTGTGGCCGGACCGCGACACCGTGCTGGTCATTCCGACCATGGCGGTGGAGGACATGCTGGCGCTGGTGCGTGTTGAGGCGGTCAAGGTGATCGTCGCTGTGCTGTCGGTGATGACCCTGATTACCCTGGCCGACGTGCTGTACCAGCGTTTCATGCACAACAAAGAGCTGCGCATGACGAAGCAGCAGATCAAGGACGAGCACAAGCAGTCGGAAGGCGATCCGATGATCAAGGGCCGGCTGCGCCAGCTTCGTGTCGAGCGGGCGCGCAAGCGCATGATGGCGGCGGTGCCGGAGGCCGACGTGGTGATCACCAACCCGACCCACTTCGCCGTCGCCCTGAAATACGACCAGCGGTCCATGGAAGCCCCGCGGGTGATCGCCAAGGGCGTCGACAACGTCGCCCTGCGCATCCGCGAGGTGGCCGAGGAGAACAACGTGGCCATCGTCGAAAACCCGCCGGTCGCCCGCGCGCTGCACGCCGCGGTGGAGATCGACCAGGAAATCCCGCCGGAGCATTACAAGGCCGTCGCCGAGATCATCGGCTACGTGATGCGCCTGAAAAAGGGCATGCCGAGCCGCCGTCCCCGTTAGGCCGTCCCCGTTATGTCTCCCCGTGCTATTCGCTTGGCTACGACTCCGTCTCTCCGGTTAGTCTTGTCGACGGTCCTGGCCGCATGGTTAATCTTGCTTAACCATTGGCGGCTATCTTCCGACTGATCGTGCGGCACCAAGAGGGACTGGGGAGGCCTCTCGTTTGTTCAGCCTGCTCATATTCGTCATCGGCGCTGCCCTGGGGGCGGCGGCCGGGGCGGGCATATTCTGGTTCCGGCTGCAGCGGCGGCCCAACCTCTGCGCGTCTGTCTTTGCCGCGGTGCCCAAGCCCTGGCAGGTGGTCTCGGCCGACGGCCGCACCATTCTGGCCAACCCCTCGCTGGAATCCTTTTTTGGCGGCGACGACCGGCCGATTCCCGAATTGCTGCTGGAGCAGGTCGCCGGCGATCCCGAGGCACGCCGCCAGATCGAGCAGATCGCCCAGCAGGCCCAGCGCGGGCTGCTTGGCCAGGCCGAGATCCGCGTCCCCGCCACGGCCGGCCCGGGCGGGCGCCTCAAGGAGGGCCCCAGGGACGGCCCCAGGGAAGCCAGGGATGGCTTCGACTGGCGCTTCGTCGCCGCCTATCCGCTGCCCGACCATCCGGGCTACGTCTACTGGGTGGTCGACGACATCACGCCGCGCCGCCAGATGGAACAGATCATGCGCGAGGAGCAGGAGCGCTTCGTCGACCTTCTGGAGAATGCGCCGGTCGGCTTCTACTCCGCCGATGCGGAGGGCCGCTTCCTTTTCGCCAACCACACGCTTTGCGAATGGTTGGGCGTTGCCCAGAACGATCTGGAACTGGGCCGCGTGCGCCTGCACGACGTGGTCGCCGGCGTCCCCGACGGCACGGCGCCCTACGATCCCTTCGGCCTGCCGGGCGCTTCCCAGGGCGAGGTGCTGCTGAAGGACGCCGCCGGCGAGACCTTCCGCGCCTCGATCCGCCAGGATGTGGTGGCCGGCAGCGCCGGCCGGGTGCTGCGCACCCGATCGGTGGTCCGCGACCTGTCGCGCGAGATGGCGATGGCCGCGGCCCTGGAGGAATCCGAGCACCGCTTCGAGCAGCTCTTCGCCAAGGCCCCGGCAGGCAGCGCGCTGATCGATCCCAAGGGCGCCATCCAGGAATGCAACGACGCGCTCGGCCGTTTGCTGGGGCGCGAACGCCAGGCGCTGCGCTCGGTATCGCTGTTCGAGCTGGTCGCCAAGTGCGATGTCGAGGCGCTGCAGGCGGCGCTGTCGCCGCAAGCCGGCCAGCCGGGGGCCGACAAGGCGGCCGGCGGCAAGGCCCCGGCGCTGGAGGTTCATCTGGCCAGCGACGAAGGGCCGGTCTGCACCCTCTACGTGAACCGGACCGAGGGCCACGACGGCTCGCTGGCCGGCTTCGTGGTGCACTTCATCGATTCGACCGAGCAGAAGAACCTGGAGCGTCAGTTCGCCCAATCGCAGAAGATGCAGGCGGTGGGCCAGCTCGCCGGCGGCATCGCCCATGACTTCAACAACCTGCTGACGGCGATGATCGGCTTTTCCGACCTGCTGCTGCTGCGCCACCGGCCCGGCGACCAGTCCTTCGCCGACATCATGCAGATCAAGCAGAACGCCAACCGCGCCGCCAATCTGGTGCGCCAGTTGCTGGCCTTTTCGCGCCAGCAGACCCTGCAGCCGCGCCTGTTGAACCTGACCGACATCCTGGCCGAGCTGTCGCACCTGCTGCGCCGGCTGATCGGCGAGAACATCGAGCTGAAGATGAACCATGGCCGCGACCTGGGCATGATCCGGGCCGACCAGGGCCAGTTGGAGCAGGTCATCATCAACCTGGCGGTCAATGCCCGCGACGCCATGCAGGAAGGCGGCGTGCTGACCATCCGCACCGGCAACGAGAAGGTCGAGCGGCGGCGCAAGCTGAAGGACGAAACCATGCCGCCGGGCCAGTACACCGTCATCGAGGTGACGGACAGCGGCTGCGGCATTCCGCCGGAAAACCTCGATCGCATCTTCGACCCCTTCTTCTCGACCAAGGAGGTCGGTGCCGGCACCGGCCTCGGCCTGTCCACCGTCTACGGCATCGTCAAACAGACCGGCGGCTACGTCTTCGTCGACAGCACTCCGGCGGCGGGCACGACCTTTGCGATCTTCCTGCCGCAGGTCGCCGAGCAGGAAGTCGCCGCCACCCTGCAGGAGGCCGAGGTGCAAGACCACCGCGACCTGACCGGCGCCGGCACCCTGCTGCTGGTCGAGGACGAGGACGCGGTACGCGCCTTCTCGGCGCGGGCCCTGCGCAACAAGGGCTACAACGTGCTGGAGGCCAACTCGGGCGAAACCGCCCTGGAGATCCTGGCCCGCCAGGAAGACCCCATCGACCTGCTGGTGACCGACGTGGTGATGCCGCGCCTCGACGGGCCCAGCCTGGTCAAGGAGGTGCGCCAGACGCGCCCGGACCTGAAGGTGATCTTCATTTCCGGCTATGCCGAGGACAGCTTCAGGAAGCGCCTGGACGAGGATACCGGCATCCACTTCCTGCCCAAGCCCTTCAGCCTGAAGCAGCTGGCGGGCAAGGTGAAGGAAGTGCTGGGCGAGTAGCCGTCCCGGCTTCCCCGGCCGCGGGGAGAGCGGCAGGGCGATGTTGCGATGCCGCAAAAATATTAGGGCAATTTGTCTCTAATTTTAGGGAATGTTCTCATTTTGATCCTCTTTTTGCTTGCCGGAAAGAGAACAAAGCTGGTACGAATGGGCCTCGTTGCAGTCCTGCTACCCCTATGACATAAGGGAGTTCAACCCATGGCTCAGAACGCACTACGGTTGGTGGAGAAAGATACGGTGGATAAGAAGAAGGCGTTGGCCGCGGCCCTGGGGCAGATCGAGCGGGCTTTCGGCAAGGGCGCTATCATGAAGCTCGGCGCCGACCAGGTGGTCGAGACCGAGGTGATCTCTACCGGCTCTCTCGGGCTCGATATCGGCCTGGGCAGCGGCGGCCTGCCGCGCGGGCGCGTTGTCGAGATCTACGGCCCGGAAAGCTCCGGCAAGACGACGCTGGCCCTCCATGTGGTGGCCGAGGCCCAGAAGCTCGGCGGCACCTGCGCCTTTATCGATGCCGAGCATGCGCTCGATCCGGCCTATGCCGGCAAGTTGGGCTGCAGTGTCGAAGAATTGCTGATTTCCCAGCCGGATGCCGGCGAGCAGGCGCTGGAGATCTGCGACACCCTGGTGCGCTCCGGCGCCATCGACGTGCTGGTGGTCGATTCGGTGGCCGCGCTGGTGCCGCGGGCCGAACTGGAAGGCGAGATGGGCGATTCGCTGCCCGGCCTGCAGGCGCGCCTGATGAGCCAGGCGCTGCGCAAGCTGACCTCCTCGATCTCCAAGTCGCATACCCTGGTGATCTTCATCAACCAGATACGCATGAAGATCGGCGTCATGTTCGGCAACCCGGAGACCACCACCGGCGGCAATGCGCTGAAGTTCTATTCCTCGTTGCGCCTCGACATCCTCCGCATCGGCGCCATCAAGGACCGCGACACCGTGGTCGGCAACCAGACCCGGGTGAAGGTGGTGAAGAATAAGATGGCGCCGCCGTTCCGCGTGGTGGAATTCGACATTACCTATGGCGAGGGCATCTCCAAGACCGGCGAACTGCTCGATCTCGGTGTGCAGGCCAACATCGTCGACAAGGCCGGCGCCTGGTTCTCCTACGAGGGACAGCGCATCGGGCAGGGCCGCGAGAACGCCAAGACCTTCCTGAAAGAGAACAAGGAAATGGCCGCGGAGATCGAAAAGAAGATCCGCGCCAATGCCGGCCTGGTGTCGGCGGCGATGCTGGAAGGCGGTCCGTCCGATGATGCGGCCGGCGGCGAGGCCGCGGAAGCCTCCTGAGCCGGCCGGTGGCGCCCTGCCGGCGGCGAGCATCCTCACAGATGAGGTGAGGTTGCCGTGGCAAGGTGCCTTTGAGGCGGATAAAAAAACGGGCCCTGGAAGGGCCCGTTTTCTTTTAAAATCAATTAGCTGAAGAAGTTTTCTCGGACCTTACTGGATCGAATCGTAACCGGCGGTGAAGCCCTTCAGGGAGATCGGCAGGTCGAGGCCTTCGCCCTGGCCGTTGTCGACCGCGGCGACCACCTGGTTGCCGGCCTTGAACAAGCCGATGGTGGCGGGTTCCAGCGGCATGAAGGCGGTGCAGCCGTCGCGTCGGCAGACCTGGAAGGGGACGGTGGTGATCTCCTGGCCGTCGACGCTGACGTGCAGCCCGCGCGCCAGCGGCACGCCGAGCGGCATGGCGATGACGGCGCCGGTCTGGCGCTGCGGGCCGAAGAACCCGATGGTGATCTTCAACATCGGGCGCTGGGTATTGTTGTCAATCACCTGCTGCATGATGAAGCAGACCGCCTGCTGGCCGGCGGCCGGCGGCGAGGCGCCCGGCGGCGGCGTCGGGGTGCAGCGCTGTGTCCAGTCGCCGAATGCCTGGCCGGAGAGGCTGGGGTCTTGCGGCGCCGCGGATTGGCCCTGGGGGGCCGGCTGAGGGGTCTGGACCTGGGCCTGGGCGGCCGGGACGAAGCCCAGCGGCCCGGCCGCCAGGGCGCAGGCGGCGATGCCGGCCACGGCGAGGCAACGCACAAGCGCCCGGCCGGCCTGCGGCCGGGGGCGGGTCCGGACGGAGCGGCTCGACCCGTGGCTAAGGCTTCCGCGCGGTCGGCGGAGCGTGGCTTTAAAGATTGGCATGAGGCGAAACTAACTCCTGAGGACGGGCTTGGCTAGGTTAAGTCTGTGACCCTGGCGCTGGTTCCTCACATAGGCTCCGGGGCGGCAGAATGCCAGGGTAAAGCTAGGCTGGGGCGGCGGCGAGGGGGCGGGGCGGGCGGTCCCACCGGCCTCTTGCGGGCTTGCGGAGCGCCGCCGCCGGGACGCGGCCTTTCGGTGGACAGGCCTTCTGGGGCACGCTACAACGCTCCGCTTTCGCGCGCCTTGCCCTGTGGCCGGGAGAAGAAATTAGAAGGGTTCCAGCTTGCGATGCAAGCCAAGGGATAATATCTATTTATCATGATGACCGGCAACGAAATCCGCTCCGCTTTCCTGGACTATTTTCAGCGTAACGGCCACGAGGCTGTGGCGGCGTCGCCGCTGGTGCCGCGCAACGACCCGACGCTGCTGTTCACCAACGCGGGCATGGTGCAGTTCAAGAACGTCTTCACCGGCAACGAGACCCGGCCCTACAACCGGGCGGTGACCTCGCAGAAGTGCGTGCGTGCCGGCGGCAAGCATAACGACCTGGAAAACGTCGGCTACACCGCGCGCCACCACACCTTCTTCGAGATGCTGGGGAACTTCTCCTTCGGCGACTACTTCAAGGACCGCGCCATCGAACTGGCCTGGAACCTGGTCACCAAGGAATTCGCCCTGCCCAAGGACAAGCTGCTGGTCACGGTCTATGCCGAGGACGAGCAGGCGGCCGACCTGTGGAAGAAGATCGCCGGCCTGCCGGACGAGCGGATCATCCGCATCGCCACCTCGGACAACTTCTGGGCGATGGGCGACACCGGCCCCTGCGGCCCCTGCTCGGAGATCTTCTTCGACCACGGCGCGCACATTCCCGGCGGCCCGCCGGGCAGCCCGGACGAGGACGGCGACCGCTTCATCGAGATCTGGAACCTGGTCTTCATGCAGTACGAGCAGATCGACAAGGAGACGCGGCGCGACCTGCCGCGCCCGTCGATCGACACCGGCATGGGGCTGGAGCGCATCGCCGCGGTGATGCAGGGCAAGCACGACAACTACGACACCGACCTGCTGCGCGCCATCATCGAGGCCTCGGCGGAGGCTTCCGGCCAGTCGCCCGACGGCGAGCACGCGGTGTCCCACCGGGTCATCGCCGACCACCTGCGCGCCAGTTCCTTCCTCATCGCCGACGGCGTGCTGCCGTCGAACGAGGGCCGCGGCTACGTGCTGCGCCGGCTCATGCGCCGCGGCATGCGCCACGCCCACAAGCTGGGCTGCAAGGACCCGCTGATGTGGCGCCTGGTGCCGACCCTGGTCGGCATGATGGGCGGCGCTTTCCCGGAGTTGAACCGCGCGAACGCGCTGATCACCGAGACGCTGAAGCTGGAAGAGAGCCGCTTCAAGGACACCCTCGACCGCGGCCTGAAGCTGCTGGAGGAGGAGACCGCCCGGCTCGGCCAGGGCCGGGCACTGCCCGGCGATGTCGCTTTCAAGCTCTACGACACCTTTGGCTTCCCGCTTGATCTGACCCAGGACATCCTGCGCGGCCAGGGCGGCAGCGTCGACACCGCCGGCTTCGACGAGGCGATGGCACGCCAGCGCGCGGCGGCCCGCACGGCCTGGGCCGGCTCCGGCGAGGCGGCGACGGAATCGCTGTGGTTCGAGCTGCGCGAGCGCGGCGGCGCCACCGAGTTCCTCGGCTACGACGCCGAGGAGGCGGAGGGCCAGATCGTCGCCCTGGTGGTGGACGGCAAGGAAGTCCCGGAGGCCACGGCCGGCCAGGATGTCATGCTGGTCACCAACCAGACGCCGTTCTACGGCGAGTCCGGCGGCCAGCAGGGCGACCACGGCGCGGTGTTCAGCGCCGAGGGCGGCGAGATGGAGGTGCACGACACCCAGAAGAAGCTGGGCGACCTGCACGTCCACATCGGCAAGCTCACGCACGGCAGCCTGAAGCTAGGCCTGGCCGTCGAGATGCGCGTCGACGGGCGCCGCCGCGCGGCGTTGCGCGCCCACCACTCGGCGACCCACCTGCTGCACGAGGCGCTGCGCCGGCGGCTGGGCGAGCACGTGACCCAGAAGGGGTCGCTGGTGGCCGAAGACCGCCTGCGTTTCGACGTCAGCCATCCCAAACCGCTGACTCCCGAGGACATCGACGCCGCGGAGGCCGAGGTCAACGACCGCATTCGCTCCAACGCCGCGGTCGAGACCCGCTTCATGACCCCCGACGAGGCGATCGAGGCGGGGGCGCTGGCCCTGTTCGGCGAGAAGTACGGCGACGAGGTGCGCGTGCTCTCCATGGGCGGCAGCGACCCGGCCAAGGACGGCAAGGCCTATTCCACCGAGCTGTGCGGCGGCACCCACGTGCGGCGCACCGGCGACATCGGCTTCTTCAAGCTGACCGGCGAGGCGGCCCTGGCCTCCGGTGTGCGCCGCATCGAGGCGGTGGTCGGCGAAGCGGCCCGGCGTTACGTCGAACATCAGGAGCATCTGCTGAAGGATGCCGCCGCGGCCTTGAAGGTGGCGCCCGAGGCGCTGCCGGGCCGGCTGGTCTCGCTGCTCGACGAACGCAAGCGCCTGGAGCGCGACCTGACCGACCTGCGCCGCAAGCTGGCCGGCGGTGGCGGCGGCGAGAGCGGCAGCGACGACATCCGCGAGGTCGCCGGGCTGAAGTTCGCCGCCAAGGTATTGGACGGCATTCCGGCCAAGGACCTGAAGCCCCTGGCCGACGACCTGAAAAAGCGCATCGGCAGCGGTGTCGTGGTGCTGATCGCGGTGAACGACGGCAAGGCCTCGCTGGTGGGCGGCGTCACCGCGGATGTCGCCGGCAAGACCAGCGCGGTCGATCTGGTGAAGGTCGGTGCCGAGGCGCTGGGCGGCAAGGGCGGCGGCGGCCGGCCGGACATGGCCCAGGCCGGCGGCCCGGACGGCGCCGCGGCGCCCCAGGCCATCGCAGCGATCGAAGCGGCGCTGGCGGCTTCGTCGTAAGTCCTGAGCGGGGCTGGCGGCGTCTTAAGGCAGTCGGCGCGGGCGTCAGGGTCCTCTCGCGAGCGGGCTCTTTCCGGATCTGCAGAAGGGTATCGACTGCCGCCACTGGCGCGGCGGGCGGTCAGCCTTTGCGGAAGGTGGCCTCCTGCTCGGCGAATGCCGCGATTAGACCTTCATAGGAGTCGGGAGGCGGGAAGCCTTTATAGATGTGCTGCGCGGGCGTTGATGCCCACGCCAGCTTTTCCGACGTGCAGCTCTCGATGAACGGCTCGGTCCAGCTTGGGCCGTCCAGCATCGTGGAGCGCACGTTGACGAAGAAGTCGAGGCCTTCGGGTTTCGTGAACAGCCAGCTCATGCAGGACGGGCAGAAGTATTGTTGCGATGCGCCATGCAGGCCGCCGATTGCAGGCGCGCCGCGGGTCACTCGGAAGCCCTCTGCGGGAATGGCGGCGCTGAGAGAATAGGCACTGCCCGTCATCTTCTGGCAGCCGCGACAGTGGCACGCCATCGTGATGAGGGGCGGCGCGGTCACTTCGAATTCGATTTTGCCGCAGCGGCAGCTTCCGGCCACCTGTATCGTCTGGTTCGTCATCCGATTGCCGAGCCTTCTGTTGGTTCGTTCCGGTCCCCCGCCTGCAATGTCGGCTCTCCATCCGGTTCGGACAAAAGAAAACCTCTCTCCCCGACGGGGAGAGAGGCTTTAAGAATCGCGTGCGTGGGCAATGAGAAAGATCGCGGCGGCTAGTTCTTGATGTCGGCCTCGACCTTCAGGGAGATCATCTTGTCGGGGTCGCGAACGGTGCCGCTCTGGTCGCCGCGCGGCGCCTTCTTGATCATGTCGACATACTCCATGCCTTCGATGACGCGGCCCCAGACGGTGTACTGACCGTCCAGGAATCGCGCCGGGGCGAAGGTGATGAAGAACTGGCTGTTGGCGCTGTTCGGGGCCTGGCTGCGCGCCATGCCGAGAACGCCACGCTCGAAGGGTTCGGCGGAGAATTCGGCCGCCAGGTCGGGCAGTTCGGAGCCGCCGCGCCCGGTGCCGGTCGGGGCGCCGGTCTGCGCCATGAAACCTTCCATGACACGGTGGAACACGATGCCGTCGTAGAAGCCCTGGCGCGTCAGCGTCGTGATCCGCTCGACGTGCTGGGGGGCCAGGTCCGGCAGCATCTCGATCTTCACGATGCCGTCTTTCAGTTCCATGACCAGGACATTCTCGGGATCGGCCTGGGCGCCGGCCTCGCTGGTTTGAATCGTCATGGCAAGTAATCCAATAGCAATGATAGAAAACAGGGACTTCATGCGAAGAACTCCCTTAAGGGTTTAAGTGAGGGGTTAGCCCATGGCCTTTTGCAGGTTCTCGTCCAGCTTGTCCATGAACTCGGCGGGCGGCAGCCACTTCTGATCCGGGCTGATCAGCAGCGCCAGATCCTTGGTCATGTGGCCGTCCTCGACGGGCTGGATTCAGACCTTCTCCAGCGTGTTGGCGAACGTCACCACCTCGGGGGTGCCGTCGAACTCGCCGCGGAAGTGCAGGCCGCGGGGCCAGGCGAAGATCGAGGCGATGGGGTTGGTCGAGGTCGGCTTGCCCTGCTGGTGCAGGCGGTAGTGGCGGGTCACCGTGCCGTGGGCCGCCTCGGCCTCGACGGTCTGGCCGTCCGGCGTCATCAGCACGGAGGTCATCAGGCCCAGCGAGCCGAAGCCCTGGGCCACGGTGTCGGACTGCACGTCGCCGTCGTAGTTCTTGCAGGCCCAGACGTAGCCGCCGGACCACTTCATGGCGGCGGCGACCATATCGTCGATCAGGCGGTGCTCGTAATGGATGCCCTTGGCTTCGAAGGCCTTCTTGAAGTCCTTGTCGTAGACCTCCTGGAAGATGTCTTTGAAGCGTCCGTCGTAGACCTTGAGGATGGTGTTCTTGGTCGACAGATAGACCGGCCAGCCGAGATTCAGGCCGTAGTTGAGGCAGGCGCTGGCGAAGCCGCGGATCGACTCGTCCAGGTTGTACATGCCCATGGCAACGCCGGCTTCGGGGAAATCGAAGATGTTGTAGGTGGTCGGCTCGCCGCCGTCTTCCGGCTGGAAGGTCTTGGTCAGCTTGCCGGGGCCGGGCACCTTGAAGTCGGTGGCGCGGTACTGGTCGCCGAAGGCGTGGCGGCCGATGACGATCGGCTGGGTCCAGCCGGGCACCAGGCGCGGCACGTTGTCGATGATGATCGGTTGGCGGAAGATGGTGCCCCCGATGATGTTGCGCAGGGTGCCGTTGGGGGAGCGCCACATCTTCTTGAGGCCGAACTCCTCGACGCGGCCTTCGTCCGGGGTGATCGTCGCGCACTTCACGCCGACCCGGTGTTCCTTGATGGCGTTGGCGGCGTCGATGGTGATCTGGTCTTCGGTCTCGTCACGCTTCTCGACCGACAGGTCGTAGTATTTCAGGTCGACGTCAAGATAGGGGAGAATCAGGGTGTCCTTGATTTTCGCCCAGATGATCCGCGTCATCTCGTCGCCGTCGAGTTCGACGATCGGATTCTTGACCTTAATTTTCCCCATTATGTTCCTCCGGGAGAGCTGACCAGACCGGCCCAGGCTGTGAATGCCCGACCGCATTTTGCGGCGCAAGATAGCAGGCTGCGGCGGCCTTGCAAGATTGTGGGCAAGAGAGACCGGTTTAGGGGCCGGCGCGGGCCCTGCCGGCGGGGGCGGCTACATGCGCTCGATCTTGTCGGGCAGGGCCGGGCGCGGTGCGTTGGCGGCGGTCTCCAGCACCTGGTCGACCCGCTCGACCACGTGGAACAGGCCGGCGCTGCCGCCGCGCAGGTAGCCCTCGGCGGTCTGGTGTTCGATCAGACGCAGCAGGGGGTCCCAGAAGCCCTCGATGTTGACCAGGATCACCGGCTTGTCGTGCAGCTTCAGTTGGCGCCAGGTGATGATCTCGAAGGTTTCGTCCAGGGTGCCAAGGCCGCCGGGCAGGGCGCAGAAGGCGTCGGAGCGCTCGGCCGTCAGTTGTTTGCGGGCGTGCATCGACTCGACGACGATGTACTCGCTGGCCCCTCGGTTGCCGACTTCCAGGTCTTCCAGGTGCTGCGGAATGATGCTGATGACGCGGCCGCCGGCCGTCTGGGCGCCTTCCGCCACCGCGCCCATCATGCCGATCCGCCCGCCGCCGTAGACGATGTCCACCGACGCGCGGGCCGCCAGGGCACCGAGTTCCCGGGCCGCCTGCAGATGGCTGGGGCGGACCTGGCTCGACGAGCCGCAATAGACGCAAAGGGCACGAATATCCATGATCACAAACTCGTTATCAGTCGTTGGCGGGATAGGATGCCGTTGAATTTACACGCGGTTTCATTAGGGTGAAGGCGCGTCACTTCTCGTGATCGCCTTTTAGCACAGGCCTGTCGTTTCCATCCAGATCAGGTCGTCTTGGGGCAATATCCGAATGCCGCTCGGATTGGCGCGCTGAGAAACGAAAATGAACTATGCCCGGGTGTTGACGGCACGGGGGCGTAAACAAGGAAGGAACGGATCACATGGAGAGCAAAAGCGTTTTCAAGGGTGCCGGGGTCAAGGCCGCCGGGTTTAAGGCCGCGGGAGTCCTGGCGGTCGCCGCCGGTGTCGTCTTCGGCGCGGTTCCCCTGGTGCAGGCCACCCAGTCGGGCACGGCGCCGGCAGGCACGGGGCAGGGCGCGCTGGTTCAACTCGCCGATGCGGCGCAGATGGCGGCGGTGAAGGAACGCCAGGAACTGATGAAGTCGATCGGCGGGAACACCAAGACGATCGCGGATTTCCTGAAAGAATCGAAGGGGACCGCTGCCGAGGCCGGGGCCGCGGCGGCCAAGATCAGTGAACTGGCCAAGTCCATTCCGGCCGCCTTCGAGGTCGACGCGAGCCTGTCGGAGATGGACGCCGTGGGCAAGAACCGCGCAAAGCCTGAGATCTGGCTCATGTGGGACGAGTTCACCGCGCACGCGAAGACGCTGGAAGAAAAGTCGGCAGCCCTGGCCGGCGCGTTCCAGAGCGGCGATTCCGGTGCGATCCAGGCCGCCTTCGGCGACATGGGCAAGAACGGCTGTGGCGGCTGTCACGAGGATTTCCGCGGGCCGAAGGTCGAGTAGGCCGGGACGGTATCCCCTTTGCTGTGCATGACTGTAAGACGGCGGTCAGGGCGGGGCGGAGGGTCCGCCCTGAGGCTGCTGGCACCACTGCTGGCGGTCTTGGCGCTCTTGCTGCCGCTGTCGGCCCAGAGGCCGGCCCTGGGACAGGATCAGGCCCAGGCGCCCGCGCCCCAGGCCCAGCCCCAGGCCGGGGCTGACGATCCCGCCGTCCAGCGCGGCGCTTACGTGTTCCAGGCCGCCGGCTGCCTGGGCTGCCATACCGATACCAAGGGCGGTGGCCAGCCGCTGGCCGGCGGCTTGGCACTGGCGACGCCCTTCGGCACCTTCTACAGCCCCAACATCACGCCGGACCCGACGACCGGCATCGGTGCCTGGCGGTTGGAGGACTTCGTCGCCGCGCTGCGCCACGGCACCTCGCCCCAGGGCGATCCCTTCTACCCGGCGTTTCCCTATACGTCGTTCAGCGGCATGACCGATGCCGACATGGGCGACCTCTTCGCCTATCTCATGGCGCAGCCGCCGGTGACCCGGCAGAACCGCGCACACGCGCTCGGCTTTCCCTACAACCTGCGCTTCACCCTGGCGATCTGGAAGGCCCTGTTCTTCGACGCCGGGGCCTATGCGCCGGCGCCGGACAAGGATGCGGCGTGGAACCGCGGCGCCTATCTGGTGCGCCACCTCGGGCACTGCGGCGAGTGTCACAGTCCACGCGGATTCCTCGGTGCGGTCGACAGCGGGCAGGAACTGGCCGGCAACCCCGAAGGCCCTGACGGCAAGGCCGTGCCGAACCTGACCCCGGGTCCCGGCGGCCTGGCCGACTGGAGCGAATCGGACATCGCCTATGCGTTGAAAACCGGCATAACACCGGACGGCGACTTCCTCGCGGGGTCGATGGGCGAGGTAATCGAGAACAGCACGCGCCATCTCAGCGACGACGATCTGGCCGCAATTTCGAAATATCTTAAGGACTTACCGCCACATAGCACACCCTGACCGGCGCGCTGCCGGCATTGCACCGCCGCCGGCCCCGTACTAGGCTTTCCAGTCGGGGCGTGGAGGCTAGGCATTTTGAACAGGGTTCTTATCGCAAGCGGTGCCGTTGTGTTGATCGCAGCGGCCCTTCTGGGCTTCTACCTGCTCGGCGGTGACGAGCCGTCGGTGGAGATCGCCGCCGACAGCATGCCGGCATCGGAAGCCGCGCCGCCGCCTGCCGCTCCCACCGCATCCGATCCCGCAGCCTCCGCAATAGCCGGCAGCGCCGACTCGGCGCCTGACGCCAGCGACCGGCCGGTGGTGCAGGTGAAGCCGCGTCCGATCCCCGCCGAAAGCGGGACCGGCACGAACCAGACCGCAAGCGGAGCCGACGAGGGCCCGGTGGACGAGGCCCCGACCTTCGATGTCGTGCGGGTCGAAAAGAGCGGCGAGACGGTCATCGCCGGCCGCGCCGTGCCGGACAGCGACGTGACGGTATCGACCGAGGACGGCACCGCCATCGGCACCACCCGGGCCGACAGCTCCGGCGCCTGGGCGATCGTCGCGGATAAGCCTTTGTCGCCCGGCAGCCACGAGATCGGCATCGCCGCGCAGGGGGCCGACGGTGCGGCCCGCCTGTCGGAGGATGTCGTGGTGGTGGTGGTGCCGGAACCGCAGGCCAAGCCGGATACCGCGGCGGACACCTCGTCGGCGACCGACAGCGCCGCCGCGCCGCAGGTCCGCCAGCAGGTGCTGGCGGTCATGCCGCCGCGCGAGGGCGGGGCCAGCAAGGTACTGCCGCAGGCCGAAGAGGGCATTGCCCAGGGTAACCTGGTCCTCGACAGCGTCGATTACGACGAGGCGGGGCAGGCGGTGGTCGGTGGCCGCGCCGCGCCGGGGACCCGCATGCGGGTCTATCTCGACAACGAGCTTGCCGGCGACACCGTGGCCGGCGCCGATGGCCGCTGGAGCCATGCGCCGGAGGCGCCGGTGGCCGAGGGCATGCACGCCCTGCGGATCGATCAGGTCGACGGCGACGGCACGGTGACGGCGCGGGTGGAAACGCCGTTCTCGCGTGAGCCGGCGCGGGTCGCCGCGGCGGGCGAGGAACTCGTCATCGTACAGCCCGGCAATTCGCTGTGGCGTATTGCGCGGCGCAGCTACGGCCGTGGGCTGCAGTATTCGGTGATCTATCAGGCCAACAAGGATCAGATCCGCGATCCCGACCTGATCTACCCGGGCCAGGTGTTCGAAGTTCCCAAAATCAACTGAAGTGGCAGGCCTTGGGCGGGTCTCAGCCTTCGGCTGGGACGGCGGAGGCGGTGGGGGCGTCGGCGCCTTCTTGGATCGGCTGCGGCTGCGTGCGCCGGATGGCGCCCGCTTCCCCGAGCAGATCGAGATAGGGTTTGAAGTCCAGGATCAGGGCCACCGCCGTGGCGATCACGCTGACCGGCGTCCGCGGACTGGGCGGGTTCAACTCGCCTTCCAGGACCATGTCCTGGTCCGCCGACAGCAGGATGTGGCCGCGCCGCAGCCGATCGGTCGCCGCCATCACCGTGCGGGCAAGGCGGCGGGCCTCGGGGGATTCGGCGCTGAACGGCAGCTTGCCCAGGTTGGCGCGTACGCGCAGCGGCGCCGTCTTGTGGGCCAGGTTGGCCTCGAAGGCGATGCCGCAGGCGGAAAACTGGAAATAGAGGGGGCGGTCTTCGTCGCTGCGGCGAATATGGCCGTCGTCGCCCAGCGACACGCTGCCGACTTCGAGGGGCAGCGACGATTCGCCGACCTGCTTCACGGCCGATTTGACGGCCGTCGCAGGGTCCTTGAAATCGCCTGCCTCAATGCCCTTGTCATCCAAAGGCTTAGCTCCCCTCGGGTTAATAAGGATTCTGATTAGCATGGGAGCTTTTAAGGATCGGTAAAGCGCCCTGCCGGGCGATTCCCGGCGGGCCATTTTTCGACTGCTTGGCCGGGCCTCGCGTGTTCTAGTAGGGCTTGTCCGATTCGCTGTAATTGACAGGAAAACTGCGTGTTTCGAAGCGTTATCGTGCCGATCCACCGGGCCGGGTGGCCTTTCATCGGAATTGCCCTGGCGGTGGCCGTGCTGCTCGGCCTGCTATGGGAGCCGCTGTTCTGGCTGGGCCTGCTGGGTGCCGCCTTTTGCACCTACTTCTTCCGCGATCCGCCGCGGGTGACCCCGACGCGGGCCGGTCTGGTCATCGCCCCGGCCGACGGCATGATCCAGCGGATCGCGCGCGCCGTGCCGCCGCCGGAGCTGGCCCTGGGCGACGCGCCGCTGATGCGGGTGTCGATCTTCCTCAACGTCTTCAACGTGCACATCAACCGGGTGCCGCTCGACGGCACCATCACGGCGTTGTCCTATCGTCCCGGCAAGTTCCTCAATGCCGCCCTCGACAAGGCTTCGGTGGACAACGAGCGCATGTCGCTGAAGGTGACCACCTATGACGGCGTCGACCTGGGCTTCGTGCAGATCGCCGGGCTGGTGGCGCGGCGGATCATCTGCAACGTGAAGCTGGACGAGCCGGTGCGGGCCGGTCAGGTCTTCGGCCTGATCCGCTTCGGCAGCCGCATGGACATCTACCTGCCCGACGGGGTCGCCCCACTGGTGGTGCCCCATCAGACGACCATCGCCGGCGAGACGGTGATCGCCGATCTGCAGTCCGACGAGGCCGCCCGCCAGGGCGAGGAGAGGTAGAGGGGAAAGCCAGCATGGCGAATTTCCGCCGCCGCCGGGTCACGGCCCTGTCGATCAACCGGATGATCCCCAACGCGCTGACGCTGCTGGCGTTGTGCTCCGGGCTGACCGCCGTGCGTTTCGCCCTGCAGGACCGCTGGGAGGTCGCCGTGGTGGCGGTGCTGGTGGCCATGCTGTTCGACGCCCTGGACGGGCGCATCGCCCGCCTGATGGGCGCGACCAGCGAGCTTGGCGCCCAGCTCGATTCGCTGTCCGACGTGATCGCCTTCGGCGTCACGCCGGCGGTGGTGATCTATCTCTGGACGCTGTCGGACGCCGGCGGCATCGGCTGGGCCGCCTGCCTGGTCTACGCGGCCTGCTGTGCCCTGCGCCTGGCGCGCTTCAACACCGCCTTGGGGGAGGAGAACCCGACCCCGCTGGCGTCGCGCTACTTCGTCGGCGTGCCGGCGCCGGCCGCCGCGGCGCTGGCCCTGCTGCCGCTGATCATGAGCTTCGTGCTGGGCGATACCGTGCTGCGCAGCGACGCGGTAAACGCCCTGACCCTGCTGGGCGTGGCGATCCTGATGGTCAGCCGGGTGCCGACCTTCTCGGCCAAGCGGCTGAAGCTGCGCGCGCCGGCGCGGCTTTTCGTGCTGGTCGGCCTGGTGCTGTTCATCGCTCTTCTGATCAGCGAGACCTGGGTGACGGTCATGCTGATCACCCTGATCTACCTGGCCAGCATTCCCGTCTCGGTGCTGCAGCACCGCCGCGAACTGCGCAATGGCGTGCCGGAAACCCCGGACGAACCGATCCTGCCGGAAGACGAAATCTGACGTCTGCCGGCCGTTGTTCTCGGCAAGATTGAAAGTTCTTGATCGAATTCAATCCGGAATCGAGCGATTCTGCGATGGGTTGGTTCCTGCAGCATGGAAATGATAGTCTTCCTGCTATAAGCAAACTGATTGTGGATAGTGGATGAAGATTTCTGAATCCGGACAAATTCCCCACCAGCTTCTCAGGCCGTTCTTCGGCTTCTGGGACGAACGTCGTGGCCGGCGCCCCTGGCCGCGGCGGCAAGAGATCACCTTGGACGATCTGCGCCGTGCGGCGGCCAACGCCGCGTTCTGTCGCATCGAACGGCCCTATCGGGATCTCGATTCCTTGCACTTCGTCAACGTCGGTACGGCCATCGAGCAGGCAACCGGGCAGCGGCTTACCGGCATGACCGTCGGTCAGTTGCTCAGGGGCGTCGGCAGTTCGCCGGAGTTCACCTATTGCTTTTCCGAATACGGCCAGGTCGCGACGGAGGGATGCTGCACCTACAACGAAGGGAACTTCCCCTGGCCGAATCATAGCTGGCTTTCCTATCGGCGCCTGGTGATGCCGCTGGGCGAGGGCGACGAGCCCGACGCACTGTTTGTCGTCATCGATCTGAATGCCGTGGGCTTGGGGCTAACCGTTCCCCAAACGCTGCGCGCCTTCGACGGCCAGGATGCCGGCCCGGCGCAGCCCTGGAAAATGCCGGCGCTGCAGATCCTGCCGGGAACCGGCACCGCGCCGCGCGACTAGCGCGCTTCGCAGGTTCTATCTATTCCGCCGCCTCGGAAACCGGGCGGCCCGCTTTATCCTTGCCGCGCTGCTTGGCGGCGGCGTCGGCCTCGGCAGGCGCCGGCGCTGCCTTGCGGCGCCTCAGGCTGAAGCCACGCAGGTTTTCCCGCAGCATCAGCGCCGAGGGCGTCACCACCAGGGTCAGCAGGGTGGCGAAGGTCAGGCCGAAGACGATGGCGGTGGAGAGCTGACGCCACCACTGGGTCGAGGGCGCGCCGATCTGAACCGTGCGCGAGAAGAAGTCGATGTTCATGGCCAGCACCATCGGCATCAGGCCCAGGATGGTGGTCACCGTGGTCAGCATCACCGGGCGCAGGCGCTGGGCGCCGGTGCGCAGGACCGCTTCGCGGGCGGAGTCGGTGGTCTCGCGCAGCCGGTCGAAGGTATCGATCAGCACGATGTTGTTGTTCACCACGATGCCGGCCAGCGCGATGACGCCGATACCCGTCATCACGATGCCGAAGGGCTGGGAGGTCACCAGCAGGCCGATCATCACGCCGACGGTCGACATGATCACGGCGCTGAGGATCAGGCCGGCGCTGTAGAAGCTGTTGAACTGCGTCACCAGGATGATCGCCATGAGGAACAGGGCGACACCGAAGGCCTTGCCGAGGAAGGCGGACGCCTCCTTCTGCTCCTCGTCCTCGCCCTTGAACTCGATGCTGACGTGCGGATCGAAGTCCTGGGTCGCCAGCCAGGCGCGCACTTGCTTCACCTTGTCGTCGGGCAGCAGGCCGTCGGCGACGTCGGCCTTCACCGTCATGGCGCGGTTGCCGTCGGTGCGCTTCAGCAGGCCGACCTTCTGCTTCGGCACGCGGGTGACGAAGTTGGAGATCGGGACCAGGCCGGCGGAGGTCTGCATGCGGATGCGGTCGAGCTGCGCGATGGTGCGGTAGGCCGCCGGCAGGCGCACGACGATGTCGATCTCCTCGCTGCTGTCGTCCGGGCGGTAGTCGCCCAGCTTCATGCCGTTGGTGATCATCCGCACGTAGCTGCCGATCAGGCTGATGTCGGCACCGAACTTGGCGGCCTGGGCGCGGTCGACCACCAGTTCCCACTCGATGCCGGGGATCTGGGCGCCGTCCTCCAGGTCGACGAAGCCGCCCATCTCGGTCATCGCCTGGCCGATGCGCTGCACGGCCGGCTCGATGAGCGCCGGGTCGGCGGAAGAGATCTCGATCTGCACCGGCTTGCCGACCGGCGGGCCGGCTTCCTCCTTGCGGGCCTCGACGAGGACGCCGGCGAAGATCTCGCTGCGCCGGCGGATCTCGCCCAGGATCTGGTCCGCCGGGCGGCGCGTGAACCAGTCGGTGAATTCCAGGGTGATCTTGCCGATGAGGTCTTCGGCGTCATCGCCGCCGCCCTGCCCGGAAGAGGCCATGGACTCCACGGTGATGGCGTGGAACTCGCCGTGCTCGCGTTGCACCGCGAGCACCACCCGTTCGACCTGGCGCACCAGTGCGTCGCGCTCGTCGATCGAGAGGTTGCCGCGGGCGTGGAGTTGCAGCACCGCGTTGTCCGGCTCGACATCGGGGAAGAACTCGACGCCGCGGCCGCAGGTCATGTAGGAGCCCATGACCACCACCAGCGCCACAAGGGCGATGGACAGGATCTTGCCCGGATTGTCGACCGCGAAGCCGAGCACTTTCAGATAGCGCCCGGTCCAGCCTTTGATGTCGTTCAGGTCGCCGCTTTCGCCGGCAGCCATCGCTTTCATGACCTCCGGGTCGGCGCTGCCGCCCGGCTTGCCGAAGATCGACCCCAGGGTCGGCACGAAAATCAGCGCCATGAAGAGGGAGGCCGACAGGGTCGCGATGAGCGTCAGCGGCAGGAACTTCATGAACTCGCCGACCACGCCGGGCCAGAACATCAGCGGCAGGAAGGCGGCCAGGGTGGTCGCCGTGGCGGCGATGATCGGCCAGGCCATGCGCTTGCCGGCCAGGCCGTAGGCCTCCTTCTTCGGCAGGCCTTCGCTCATCTTGCGGTCGGCGTACTCGGTCACCACGATGGCGCCGTCGACCAGCATGCCGACAGCCAGGATCAAGGCGAACAGGACCACCATGTTCACGGTCATGCCGGCGATCGCCAGAACCAGGATGCCGGTCAGGAAGGAGCCGGGGATGGCAACGCCGACGAAGAGCGCCGAGCGCAGGCCGAGCGAAGCGACCACCACCACCATGACCAGCAGGATGGCGCTCAGCACGTTGTTCTGCAGGTCCAGCAGGTTGTTGCGGATGTCGGTCGACTTGTCCTGGCTGTAGGCGACGCTGACGGTCGACGGCCAGGCCTCGCGCGAGGCCTCGACGACGGCGCGGACCTGCTCGATGGTCTCGATGATGTTCTCGCCGGTGCGCTTGGAGACCTTCAGGGCCAGGGACGGCTGGCCGTTGAGGCGCGAGTAGCTGTCGGCATCCTTGAAGGTGCGGCGCAGGCTGGCGATGTCGCGGAAGCGCACCACCGCGTCGCCGTTCACCTTCACCGGCAGATTGACGATGTCCTCCATGGTCTCGAACAGGCCCGGCACCTTCACCGCAAAGCGGCCCTGGCCGGTGTCCAGGGAGCCGGCGGCGATCACCAGGTTGGACTTGGAGACCATGGTGAGAATGTCGGCGGCGTCGAGGGTGTAGCTCTCCAGCGCCAGGGGAGCGATGATGACCTCCAGCAGCTCGTCGCGGTCGCCGACGATCTCCGCTTCCAGCACGCTGGAGATGCCCTCGATGCGGTCCTGCAGGTCGCGGGCGATGCGCAGCAGGGCCCGCTGCGGCGCGGTGCCGGACAGCGACACCGTCAGCACGGGAAAGAGCGACAGGTTGATCTCGTGGACCGTTGGCTCCTCGGCGTCCTGCGGCAGTTCCGCCTTGGCCAGGTCGACTTTCTCGCGCACGTCGATCAGCGCTTTGTCGGCATCGAAGCCGGCATCGAACTCCATGACCACGTTGGCGCCGCCCAGATAGGCGGTCGACTTCATTTCCTTCACGCCTTCGATGGCGCGAAGCTCCTTTTCCATCGGCTTGATCAGCAGGCGCTCGGAGTCTTCCGGCGAGATGCCCTCGTGGATCATGCTGACGTAGAGCGTCGGGATGTTGATGTCGGGCGAGTCTTCCTTGGGGATCGTCTGATAGGCGACGCTGCCGGCAACCAGGATCAGCACCAGGGCCAGGATGACGGTGCGGCTGTGGGAGATGGCGGCATCGATGATGGCGTTCACGACGAGAGCCCCTTCAGGTTCTCCTCGATGGCCGATTCCGGCACGCTGCGCACCGCGTCGCCGGCGCCGACGTATTCCTGGCCGACGGTGATCAGGGTGACCGCGTCCGGCAGGCCGGTGATCCACATGCCCTGGTTGTCGGTATCGACGATGTCGACAGGGTGGAAGACGACGTGGCCGTCGTCGCTGACGGCCTTGATGCCGATCTCGCCCTGGTCGGACAGCGTCAGCACGGCGGGGGAAACCTGGTGGGCCCGCACCTCGGTGAGGGGCAGGGCGATTTCCGCGGTCATGCCGTCCGAGATCGCGCCGTCGGGGTTCGGCACCTCCAGCTCGACCCGGAAGGTCCGCGTCGAATCATCGGCGACGGCGGAGATGTGGCGGATGTGGCCGGCCACGGTCGCCCCGGTCATCAGGCGGGCCTTGCCCGGCGCGCCGATGGTCAGGCGCTGCACGGCACGCTCGTTCACCTGGGTCACGATCAGCATCGGGTTCAGCTCGACCAGCCGGGCGATGGCATCGCCGCGGTCGACGAAGTCGCCCAGCTCGGCCAGTCCCTGATCGACGACGCCGTCGAAGGGCGCGCGGATGGTGGTATAGGCCAGCTCGACCTCGGCGATCTTCACGGCGGCCTCGGCGGCCTGCAGTTCCGCCTCGGTGGCGGCCAGTTGGGTTTCGGCGCGGAAGCCCTTCTGCGACAGTTTCTTGTCCGCCTCGTACTCGATCTTCCGCTGCGACAGCAGGGCCTTGGCCTCGGCCAGCCGGGCCGGGCGGTCGCCGGCCGACAGCTTGGCGATGACTTCGCCGGCAGTCACCCGGGTGCCGTCTTCGACGGTCAGTTCGATCACCCGGCCGTCGGTTTCCGACTTGATTTCGACCAGGCGGTTGGCCTCCGTGCGCCCGCGCAGCAGGTCGATCACCGCGTGGGCTTCGGCGGTGGAGGGGCGCACGCGCACCAGCGGTGCCTCGTCCAGTTCGGTCAGGTCGACCGGCGGCTTTTGCACCGTCGGCTCGGAGCCGTTTTCACCGAGCTGCCCGGACAGGACCCAGGCCGTGGCGCCGACGGCCAGGGCGCCGGCGATGACGAAAGAGAGTTTCATCGGGGCGCGCCTGACCTGTTGCGGGGGGAGTCTTCGCGGGTCTGCATGGTCTTGTTACGCACCGGCATGGCGGTATGTGTACGCATCGCGGCTTTTTCTTTTCCCATGGCCGCTACTCGGCGACCAGCAGCGGCGCGTCGCCGATCTCGGCGATCAGCTGCGCGCGGTGGCTTTCCAGATAGTCGGCGGCGGCGCGGTAGACGGCGATCCCCATGCCCCGCACGAAGGTGGCGCCGGCCGGGGAATCGACGCGAGAGCTCTCCTCCATCCGGTCCACCATGGTGCGGTACCAGACGATCCGTTCGTCGATCAGGCGGGCGATCCGGGGCGGCGGCAGGTACTGGGCAAAGGACAGGATGAACAGGAAGTCAGAGCGCATGACGTCCGGCGCCGGCTCGGTCATCAGCGACGCGACCAGGGCGGTCTGGCCTTTCGGGGTGATCGAATAGATCTTCTTGTCCGGCCGCTTGTCCTGGGCCTGCTCACGGACACTCACCAGCCCCTCGGCGCTCAGCGCATTGAGGGCCGGGTATATCGAGCCGAAGCTGGCCTGGTGGAAGCAGCTGAAGGGACCATCCTCGAAAGCTTTCTTGATCTCGTAGCCGCTGGCATCGTCGCGCGAGAGGACGCCGAGGCAAAGGGTCTTCACATCCATGTCGGGCCTTTCGGGGGGCTGAGGGACGTTTTGTCGCCATCTAATATATCGAGACGAGATATATCAAGCCAATATAGGTGGGGCGAGGGGCCCCGGGTCCCGAAAAGGTCGCCTGTTGCCGCCGATTTCAGACAAAAATACATAAAAATCAAATATTTGCCTGGACCTAAACGAAAGGCGTAAAATGGCCTTTCTTCGCGGGAAAGGTAGAGGTGTCCCATGATTTCCGGATTTTCGGCCTCGGTGTCGGGCCTGATGGCCCAGAGCAAGCGCCTGGCGGTGTCGGCCGATAACATCGCCAACATGCACAGCCGCGGCGTCCGCAAGGATGGTCCGGTTGAACAGCCGGGCGCCTACGCCCCCAAGCAGGTGCAGGACGTCACCACCGCCGGCGGCGGGGTGCGGGCCGAGGTCCGCCCGGTGACGCCGCCTTCGGTCGAGGTCTACGCGCCGAGCCGCCCGGATGCGGATGCCGACGGCGTGGCCGCGGTGCCCAATGTGAACCTGGCCCAGGAGCTGGTCACCCAGATCCAGGCCCAGCGCGCCTACGAGGCCAACGCGGCGGCCTTCCGGACCCAGGACGAAGTGACGGACAGCCTGCTCGACATCAAGTCGTAAGGCGGCCCAGGGGCGGCCCAGGGGGCAGGGCGTTCAGGGGGCGGGGCGTTCAGGGGAGAGAGATTTGGTTGGGCTGCCGTTGCCGTGGGGCGGGCAGCAGAACGTTGGCGGCTTCCATGCTGGGAAGGCCGCCTATAGACGCACAGGACCGTCGGACCGAAACCCCGTTGGGGCTGCGGATCCGGCGATGAGACAGAAGGCACTGAGCCGGCGGGCTGCCGCGGGATCTGCCAGTGATTGGGTCTGACACCGATACGCGCCAACCCCCGACTGCCGCCACGGCGCGGTCGGGGACCACGGCGAGGGCACTCTGGAAAGGTGGGCGCGGCTGGCTTAGGCGGCGATGCCTTCGCGCCAGGCGCTGGTGGACTTGCAGGACTGGCAAACCCGCTCGCCCGGCCACGAACTCAGAAACTCGGAACTGCACATCAGGCAGGTCCGGCGCTTCTTCTCGTAGGCGCGGTCGGATTTGGGTTTGGAGTTTTTCGTGGAGTCACTCATGGCCGCGGTGATACCGGCGCACGGTTTTTATTGCAACAAAAATGTTGCACCGCAATGACGATTTTACACCTTCTGCGCTCATCACAGTAGAACGAGATGTCTTAAAATTTAGTCAAAAGAGTTAATGTTAAAGCGAAAGAATATCTTGGCGGACGTGGTCTACGACCCGGAGCCGCAGACGATCGAGCACACTGGCTTGCGCGCCCTCTACGACTATTGGGACGGACGCCGGAGCGGCGGTGGGCTGCCCGGCCGACAGGACCTGGATCCCCTGGATATCCCGGCACTTCTGCCGCATCTCATGCTGATCGACGTGGTTGCCCCGGAGTCGTTGCGGTTCCGCCTGGTCGGCACGGCTTTGGTCGGCCGCTGGGGCCGCGACACCACCGGGTTGTCTGCCGAGCATGGTTACCCGGGCGGTGATTGGGAACAAATTCTCTCCGACTACCGCTACGTAATCGGCGAACGGCGGCCCTGCCTGCGACATAATGCGGTCAGTGACAGCCAGGGCAACCGGCACGCGCACCAGCGACTCGTGCTGCCGCTGGCGCGCGATGGCAAAAGTGTCGATATGATCCTCGCCGCCGCGTTCTGGTTCGACGCGGGTTGAGTGCCCGCCCGGGCGTTCCCCCCCGGGCGTTACCCCCGGGCGTTCCCATTCCTCCCACCCCGGGCACCCCGAGGGTCGCCCGCCCGCCGGGGCATCGCGGAGACTTCTCCCCACGGCGCCGATTTGCTATCGTCATCCCCAGGACAGACATTCCGGACGGCAGCGCCCGGGAAAACTCCAGTAAGAGCCCTGCAAATGGGGCCTGCGGAGGTCCGTCACGCGGCACCGGGCCGCACAGGGGGATGCGGCGGCACGCCGCTCAGGGGGAGGAGAGACCATGTATCGTTCGGTGATCGAGAGTGAGCAGGAAGGCAGCGAACGCCGGCGCCTGTGGCGCTGGGTCGAGGGCATCCTGGTGGCTGCGGTGGTCGTGGTCGGCGTGACCTACCTGTTTGGGTTGGTCGCTTTCTGACTTTTCGGCTGACTTTTCGGCTGATTGCCCGGCCGGTGGCCCTGCGATAAAGCCTGCGATGACGCTACGGCGGAAGAAACCGCTGCATGCTATTGTCTTGCCATGGCTCTTTCCCTCCGACAGGTCCGCTATTTCATCGCCGTGGCCGAGAACGGCTCGGTCACCGGCGCCGCCCAGCAGCTTTCCGTATCGCAGTCGACCGTCACCGAGGCGGTGAAGGGGCTGGAGGATGAACTCGGCGTCCAGCTGATCGAGCGCCAGGCGCGCGGGGTCGCGCTGTCCTAGAAGGGCAAGCAGTTCCTGCGCCACGCCCACCGCATCATGGCCGAGGTCTCCGACGCCCAGAGCGCCCTGCGCAGCCAGGAGGCCCCCTTGGCGGGCACCCTGCACCTGGGGGTGACCACCCTGGTCGCCGGCTATTGCCTTTCCGATCTGCTGGCGCGCTTTCGCCGCGTCTTCCCCGCGGTCCAGGTCAATGTCGTCGAGGACACCCGCGACTACCTGGAGCACCTGCTGCTGAACGGCGAAATCGATGTGGCGGTGATCATCGTCTCCAACCTGCAGGACAACGTGGCGCTGGAAACCGAGGCGCTGCAGACCTCCAACTATCACCTGTGGATGCCCAGCGGCCACCGCCTGCTGCGCAGCGGCCCCGTCAGCCTGAAGGAACTGGCCGGCGACGCCCTTATCATGCTGTCGGTCGACGAGGTGGAGGAGGTTACCGGGCGCTACTGGCGTCAGGCCGGCGTGCGGCCCAAGGTCGCTTTCCGCACCCGTTCGGTCGAGGCAGTGCGCAGCTTGGTGGCCACCGGCGCCGGCGTCGCCGTGCTGCCCGATCTCGCCTATCGCCCGTGGTCGCTGGAAGGCGACCGCATCGAGGCGCGCGAGATCGAGGAAACCCTGCCGGAGCTGACCGTCGGCGTCGCCTGGCGCAAGGGCCTGGCGCTGCCGGGCGTGGCCGAGACCTTCATCGACCTGGCGGTCACCCAGCGGCGCGCCCGTTAAGACGATCCCCGGCCGGCGGCCTTGCCATCGGTTTTTCCGATATGTCTTTTTATCTTTTTGAATTGGCGAAAACTCTCGCCGCGTCGCTATGATTTCTGCCTGGGCGGCGGCAGATCTCCGCCATCGGCGGGCCGCGCGCCATAAAGAATCCGCAAACGGGGAGCTTTCAGGGATGGTGAAACTACTTTCGGCTGCGACCGCGATCGCAGCGGTTTTCGCTTTGCAGGGGCCGCTTGCGGCCGCGGACATGAAAACCGAAATCGGCGCCGGCGAGGGCGTTGTCGATATCGTGGCCTGGCCGGGCTACATCGAGCGCGGCGAGACCGACAAGGCTTTCGACTGGGTTACCGATTTCGAGGCCAAGACCGGTTGCCAGGTGCGCGTGAAGACCGCCGGGACCTCCGACGAGATGGTCGCGCTGATGAACGAGGGCGGCTTCGACCTGGTCACCGCCTCGGGCGATGCCAGCCTGCGCCTCATCTCCGGCAAGCGGGTGCAGCCGATCAACACCGACCTGGTGCCGAGCTGGTCGAAGGTCGATCCGCGGCTGCAGTCGGCGCGCTGGCATACGGTCGACGGCGTGCACTACGGCGTGCCCTACCAGTGGGGCTCCAACGTGCTGATGTACAACACCGAGGCCTTCAAGGGCGAAGCCCCGACCAGCTGGAAGGTGGTCTTCGAGGAGATGACCCTGCCGGACGGCGAGTCCAACAAGGGCCGCGTGCAGGCCTTCGACGGCCCGATCTACATTGCCGACGCCGCGATCTATCTGAAGGCCCACAAGCCCGAGCTGGGCATCGAGGACCCCTACGAACTGAACGAGGACCAGTACAAGGCGGCGCTCGACCTGCTGCGCGGCCAGCGTGAGCTGGTCAGCCGCTACTGGCACGACGCCTTCATCCAGATCGACGACTTCAACAACGAAGGCGTCGTCGCCTCGTCGTCCTGGCCGTTCCAGGTGAACCTGCTGGTTGCCGACAGCAAGCCGATCGCCAGCACGATTCCGGAGGAAGGGGCTACCGGCTGGGCCGATACCACCATGATGCATGCCGATGCGCCACATCCGAACTGCGCTTACATGTGGCTGGAACATTCCATCAATCCGAAGCTGCAGGGCGACCTTGCCGCGTGGTTCGGCTCGGTGCCGTCGGTGCTCGATGCCTGCACAGGTAACGAACTGCTGGGCGACGCCGGCTGCGCCACCAACGGCCTCGGCAACTTCGAGAAGATCAGCTTCTGGCGCACGCCGGTCTCCAAATGCGAGACCCAGGAAACCTGCGTGCCCTATTACCGCTGGGTGACCGACTACATCGCCGTCCTGGGCGGCCGGTAATCGCCGCAGCGCGACAGGGCGTCCTGCGAGACGCGGGGGGGGGGCGGAGGCCCGGCGCGCGACAGGAGGGGGGGGAGTAATTTTTTAGAAGAAAAAAAAAAAAAAAAAAAAAACGGAGGCGCGACGA
>JBHJIR010000016.1:0-101226 GCA_050043265.1 Kiloniellaceae bacterium | reverse complement strand
CCCGTCCTCTTTCGCGGTAGCCGGGCGCATCGGAGGCGCTCCGGCCCCGCGGTTCCCTGAATTTCTCCCGTTAAATCAGTTTCTTAGCGGGATGTCGCTGCAAAGCCGCATTTTCATCCTGCGGTTTCGCGGGTTCATGTCCCGCCGCTTTGGCTGTACTCCCTGGCGCCCATTGCCGCTGCCTTTGGGGCGGTCTGCGTGGCGCGGCCATTGAACCGCTGACCGCAGAGCCGCGACCCAGAGCGGTGACCGGCCGGCCCCGAAAAGATCCGGGGGCCCGGCCGGCAGAATTTTCAACTGAGGAAATCAGAAGATGTCGAGCCATGAGAACCGCAGCCGTGAGCGCTGCCGAAGCCGCTCCGCCAAGCGATTTTTCGTTACCCGGTCCCTGCGGCGCAGCTTTGCCGCCACGACGATTCTTGCCGGCTGCCTCGCGGCGGGAACCGCCCTGGCGGACGAGGGCAGCGTCGATCTGGTCAACGTGCTGTCGAAGACTATCGAGATCGAGAGCGACGGCCAGCACTACACCAAGCCGGCCAATCCCCTGCTGTTCATCGCGGCCGATGTGCATGTCGCTCTGGATGCGCAAGTCTCCGGCCGGATCAAGAGCTACAAGGTCTGGCTGAAGTTCCGCGCGGAAACGTCCGACTGGCTCAGTTTTCCCCAGTATGGCTATTCGCAAAGCTTCCCGCTGGGCGACCGTCCGAAATCGCTGGGCAAGACCGTCCAGGTCGGCGTTCCCTCCGCCGCCTACGGCAGCCATCTGGTGGACTACTGCGAACAGCAGGCCGCCGACCTGCGCCAGGGTGGCCTGTCGGACCAGGCGATCTTCGCCCAGGACCGTCCGCTGGAAGTCGGGCTCAATCCCGCCCTGCAGTATGACATGAACGGCATTGGCGGCGGGTACGATGCCTCGGGCCGCGGTGGAGGCTGGGATGTTTTGAAAAAGATGACCGTCGTCTGCAAGGCCTCGAAAAGCAATCCGCAGCGCCTGCCGACCGCCGACAACGGCCCGACGCGCAAGGACCCGGTCCTCGAGTCGCTGAGCCTGTTGGTCATCGAGAAGGGCAGCCTGAGCGGCGCCTGCTCGCTGCAGCTCGCCGGCACCGTGAAGACCAAGGAGCCGAACACCGAGGCGAAGTTCCGTTTCGAGAGCGACGACGGCCGCAAGAGCGACGTGAAGACGGTCACCACCGGCAGCGTCGCGACCCGGCAATATGCCTACGACTACCCACTGTCGCCGGGCGGCACCAAGACCGGCAAGATCCGGGTCGTTGCCGTCGGTGAGAATGTGGCCTCCGACTGGAAGGACTACGAGGTCAACTGCGGATCGTCGGCGCAGGACGTTGCGACGCTGCTGCCGCCGAAGGCGATCGATGTCGAGATCATCCCGCCCGGCGAGGAGATCGTCCACCGCGGCTATGCCTGCCCGGCCACTGCCAAGATCTATGGCGTGCTCAAGGGGCGCGGCAAGTCCAAGGGCGGCGCGGCACTGTTCGCCGGCGGCAAGCTCAACACCCTCGCGCAGTACGATGTTCAGGACGACGAGTCGGTGGTGATCCAGGGTGACTACACCTTCGACTGGGCGAACACACAGTCCGCGCAGCAGAACGTGAAGTCCGTCTTCCGCATCACCAACCTGTCGCAGGATGTCGTCGACGAGATCGAGAACACGCAGAACTTCACCTGCCGCAAGATCGAGACGTCTCCCGTGGCCCAGGGCGCGGCGGGCGGCTACGCGGCCGACGTCGATCTGCCGAAGTCGGTCGGGCTGTTCGTTTCGCCGCTGGGGCAAAAGCGCATCCCCGGCTATTCCTGCCCGGCCAAGGCGCGGGTGCATGGCGCCGTGCAGAGCGACGACACGCCGCTGACCGGGTCCGTGGGCCTGTTCGTCAACGGCTCGCTGGTGAAGCAGCTGCCGGTCGATCTGCCGGCGAAGACGAGCCACAACTACGACACCGACTACGAGCTTGCCTGGAACGCATCGACGCAGACCGAGCAGACGCTGAACTTCACCCTGAAGTTTGCCAATCAGCACGGCTACGTGGTGAAGACGCTGGAGAAGCAGGAGAGTTTCGCCTGCCAGACGATCGAGACCTCGGGAGTCGCACAGGGCGGTGGCCTGACGAACGGGGCCGCTCAGCCGTCTCAGCAGGCGCGGCCGAGCGCGCCGGGCCGGCTCGTGCTGGGGCCGACGCTCGTCATCCAGGCGCCTAAGGGCACCGTGAAGCAGGGTGTGATCCAGCTTTCGGGTGCTCAGCCGGCGGCGACCTACACCCTGAGGTTCTTCCGCAAGTCCGGCGGCTCCGCTACGCAGGTGACCTCGGCACAGCTGCCCAAGGCGATGAAGGGCGCCAGCGCCAGCTTCCCGCTGGACGCGCTGACCGGCGGGCGCAGCTGGCGCCTGGAGGTCTGCCCGCAGGGCCAGGCGGGGGCCTCCTGCAAGACGGCCGACTTCCGCATCGCGGCTTTTGGCCTGAAGCAGCAAAAGCCCCAGCAAAAGCCCCAGCAAAAGCAGGAGGGCACGCCCTTCGTCATCGTGCCCGGCGTGCTGAACTAACCGCCGAGGAGGGGCACCCAAACAGGGGCGGCTGCCATCGGCGGCCGCCCCTTGTTTCCGGCGCACTTCGGGTCCGATGGCGCCATTTTCTAAGCGATTTGATGATGCCGCAAATTCGCTTTTACGTTCTGCGGCTCCACGGGTTCAACCCGGCGGCCATTCCCTGTATTTCCAGGTCCGACCGCTGTGGGGAGCATAGATCCACCCCCCGGCATTCGGCCCTCCGGCGGTTGCGCTCTCTTTCCCGGGAAACCGGGGAAGCAGGGGAGGACGGGCGGCGGCAAGCGGCGAACCGCCGCCGCCCGTCTTTTTCCCTCAAGCGTTCTGTGGGACCCCTTTTTTGCCAAGGGGCGCGGCATTCTTTTGAACCTTGGGCTCTTGGCTGACGACTTATCGGGACAGCATCGCTGAGTGAATTTTCTGGCTCCAACCCAGGGGACGATTATGCCGCTCCATTCTTTTCCCGCTCTCTCCCGCGCCCTGCCCGCCGTGGCGGTCCTGGCGGCGTTGTTGCCCGCGGCTGCCTTCGCCGATTCCGGTAGTGCGACTGTCACCAACCTGATCACCAAGCAGATTGTCGTCGAGAGCAACGGCAGCAGCTACCACCGTACCAACCAACTCGCCAACCTGGTTGCCGATGTGCGCGTGAAGGTCAGCACTGGCGCCGTGGGCAGAGTGAAGTCCTGGGAGGTCTACCTCGGACTTGCGTCGGAGGGCGGTGAGCAGATGTGGTTCCAGAGCTTCGGCACCTCAAAGTCCTATCCCTGGCACGACCGGCCGAGCGGCGTCGACCGCACCGAGCGGCTGCAGGTGCCGGAGGCCGTCTGGGGGGCCTTCGTGCGCACGCGCTGCAATGAACTGGCCGACACGCTGCGCGCCCAGGGGCAGAGCAATGCGGCGATTTTCGGCCAGGACCGGAAGCTGCCGCTTACTGTGGCAGCGGGCATGGATGCCGACACTACCGGGGCCGGCAGCGGCACTTTTTTCGTTAGTGCCGCACCTGCGCAGCCGCTTGAGCTGGTCTGCAAGAAGTGGCCGGGCGCGGCGATCCCGCAGGCCGCGACCGGTCTGGCCGTCCCGCCGTCCAAGGTTGTGAACAAGGGACTGTCGATCTACGAGCAGTACGGTGTCACCGGGGTCTGCAAGATCCGCCTGGACGGTTGGATCACCACCGACCACAAGAATGCGGAAGTTTCCTTCCGCTACAAGAATCAGCAGGGCAAGCAGAGCCAGGTCTGGACGGTCAACACCGGCGAGTCGAAGACCGCGACCTTCAGCCACTGGTACAACATCGCCAACACCGAATGGGCCGAGACCGGCGTCGTGCGCATTGTCGGCGTCAGCCACGACTTCAAGTCGGCTTGGGCCGAATACACCATGGAGTGTACGGAAGGCGGGCCGCAGACGCTGGGCACGAACCTGCCGCCCACGGTCACCCTGAAGGCGGTGCCGCAGGGCAAGGTGATGGTGCACGGCCGCATCTGTCCTGAGACGGTGAAGCTGGTCGCCATGCTGGAAGGGCGCGGCAACGTCAGCGGCCAGATGGTTTTCTTCGGCACCGCTTTTTTCGCGCAGAAGTACGACTACAGCATCAAGCCGGGCCATAAGGTGCTGCAGGGGGCCGATGCGGATCTCAGATGGAACAATGTTGCGGCGCCGGCGCATGCCAGCCTGCCTTTAATGCAGTTCCGCCAATTCGGACTGAACGTGACCGACCAGGACGGCACTGTGATCGCCTCGGTGCCGCAGCATTCCTACGTCTTCCATTGCAGCACGCCGGCGGTGAACCCCTCGGTGCAGCAGGTTCCGGGCGGCCTGACCGTCGAGCCGCGCGGGCAGGGCGGTGCCACCGCGCCGAAGGTGCTGCGGATGCAGCCGCCGGCGCCGCCCCCGCCGCCCGCACCCCGGCGCCTGCTTCTTGAGCCAGCTAACTGAAGCCGTTTCAGAAGAAGGCGTATTCCCTCAATCAATGCGGGGGGTTGCCGAAAGGCTCGGCAACCCCCCAATTTTTTTGGTCCGCGGCAATTCGTTGAACCGAGCGGGCTTAGCGCTCGACCCATGATGTGAAACGGTGCCCTGCCGTTTCCGCCCGGTGTTTTGCCGGGTGTCGCCGCAGATCAGCAAAAGGCTCCCGCGCCAATGCAAAGCTCATCCGAAGAAGACATTCGTTTTCCGTTGCTGCAATCGCCCCTGGCCGGCTACGCGATCGCGCCGCTGCACCTGGCCGTCGGGTCTCTTTTCGTCTTCCTGCCGGCCTCGGTCTATCAGCAGGGATATGCGTCGTTGTACGGCGCGATCCTCGTGCTGCTGGCGTCGATCATTGCGTTCTATGGCTGGATCCTGTGGATGCAGGCGCCGGCCTTCCGCGTCCTCTGGCAACAGGTACTGCTGGCCTCCGGCGCCGCGGCGGTGCCGTTCTTCACCATTGGCTTCAGCGATCCCTGGCACGCCATCGTCTATCCGCTGATCCTCGGCGGCAGCCTGATTGCCTGCCTCGGCATCGGTCACGTGGTGCTTTTCGTGGTGCGCCCCTAAAGGCTTCTCTTAAAGGCTTCTCTAGCCGCCCAGGGCGCTGCGCGGCGGGCGGGTCGCCAGGGTGGCGACCACGTCGGCCTCCTCGGCGAAGTCCGGGGCGCCGGGCAGGGCGGCCAGGCACTCGCGCAGGCCCGCCTCGAAGGCGCCGGCACCGTCGCCGAGCAGCAGCGGATTGCCGGAGGAGGTCGAGTAGACATAGCCGACGATGCTGTCGAGCGACCAATGGCGGGCGACCGGATAGGCAAGCGTGCGCAAGTGGCTGAACGGCGAGTCGCGCAACACCGCGTCGTGGCTGCGCCCGCTGCGGCGGCGCGTGTTGCGCGCCTGGGACGGGCTTTCGCCGCCGTGCCAGGCCTTCACGTAGTCGCGCACGGCGACACGCCAGGGAATGTCCTCCGCGCGCCGCTCCTCGACCAGCACCACGGCTCCCTGCGGCTCGACGATACCGTCGAGGAATGTCAGCACCGCCTCGCGCTGCATCCAATGGAAGCTGCGCCCCAGGGTGGCGCAGCATACCGGGCCGATGACGGGGGCGTTCGGGGCGGCGGCCCCCGGGACAGCCAGCGTCTCGGCGGTGCCCTCGATCCAGGTGATGGTGTTGCAGTTCAGCGCGGCGGCTTCGGCCCGCCCGGCGGCCAGCATGTCCGGCTGCGGATCGACGGCGCCCACCTCGGCGCCCAGTGCCGCCAGCGGCACGGCGAGGAAGCCGGGGCCGCAGCCGAGGTCGAGCACCCGCTTGCCGCGGCTGAGGGCACAGCGCTCCACCAGGTCGGCGAACAGCGCGTCGGGGTAGCGCGGCCGGTAGCGCAGGTAATAGGGCGCTGCACCGGCGAACAGCGTGGCGGCATCGGCATCTGCCGGTTCAGCGCTGGGCTGACCGGGCGGTACGGGTGGGGCGGCGACCATGGGGCCCTCCATAACACAGGGGGCGTGTCAGGGTGATGACAGAGATCGGCTGACGGGTGATGGGCCCAAGGGACCCCGCCACGGGCCGGACAGCGCCCTCATCCGACTGGTGCCCGCTGCCGGACTCGAACCGGCACGGCCTTGCGGCCTCGAGATTTTAAGTCTCGTATGTCTACCAATTCCATCAAGCGGGCTGAGCTGTCGGACGGGCAGCCGTTTCCTTGTGCCTCAGGGGGGTCTTTCACGCAAGGGCCGGCCAGAGAAGTCCCAGACAAGCTGCAGGGAAGCTGCAGAGAAACCAGGGGGAGGCCGGCTCAGGCGGCCCGGTTGTCTCCGCTGCAGCCTGGGGCCTGGAACACGGCTTTGAAGTTCTCGCGCAGCCAGCGGATGGTGGCCTGAATGCGCTGGGATTCGACGGTATCCGGGTGGGCATGCAGGTGCAGGCTGCGCACGAATTCCGGGTCGCCGTCCTGCACGCGGACCAGCCGCTCGTCCGCCGCACAGAGGCACATCGGCAGCAGGGCCTTGCCGATCCCCTGGCGCACCGCGGACAGCATGACGGCGGCATCGGTCGAGGTGATCCGCACCGGTTCGTCGCGGCTGCGCAGGCGCTTGTGCACCCGAGCGATGGATGGGCGCAGGGCGTCCTCGTCGTGGAAGGTGACCCAGCCGAGGCCCTCCGGCGCGGCGTCGCGGGCGCGGTAGACGGCATAGGGCACCTCGCCGAGCTTGATGGCGAACTCGCTCTCCTTGGGCTCCACCTCGAACCATAGCGACAGGGTGGCCTCGCCGCGGGTGCGGGCGCGCGGGTTCAGGGTCATGATGCGCAGGTCGAGGCGCGGGTGGGCGGCCAGGAAGGGCGCCATCACGGTCTGCGCCAGGCGGTCCAGGGTCCAGGCGTTGCCGAGCAGGCGGACGATGCCGACTGGTCCCCCCTCCGGCGGCGTCACGGCGTCCTGCAGGCGGTCGATGCGGCGCTCGACCTCGATGGCCTGTTTGACGGCCGCCTCGCCGGCGTCGGTCAGGGCGAAGCCGGTCTTGGAGCGCACGAAGAGGATGACCCCGAGGTCGCCCTCCAGGGCGGAGAGCCGCCGCCCGGCGGTCGACTGGTCGATACCCAGCATTTGGGCCGCCTGGGTGAGCGACCCCAGGCGGCTGATGGCGAGTGCGACCTTCAGGTTATCCCAGTCCATCTGCGGCCTCCGGCTGAACATGCGTCACTGCATTTTCCTTGTGCGGTTTCACGGGTTCAAGTCCGCCGCGTAAGACGATACCTCTTTACCCACAGAAAGGCGCACCGGTAGGGCGAGTCCCGCGGCGCGCTGCCCACTCTGGCGAGAGAATCGATCCGATGGCCCTGACCAGCGACGAAGCGGACCTGGTCCGCAGCAGTTTTCGCATCGTCTCGCGAACGAGCCAGCAGTCGGCGGAGCGGTTCTACGAGATCCTCTTCGCGATGGCGCCGGAGACTCGGGATTTGTTCGTGAACGACATGGTGCAGCAGGGGGCGGAGTTGATGAGCAAGCTCGGCCTCATCGTCGCCGAGTTGCAGAATCTCGCGGGGATGCGGCCCATTCTGGAAGACCTGGCCCTGCGTCATGTGGCCTATGGGGTGAAGCCGCACCACTACGCGCTGGTCGGGTCCGCTCTGCTGCAGATGCTGGACGAGGTTGTCGGCGACGACTTCACCCCGGAAACCAGGGATGCCTGGGCGAAGGCCTATGGCGACCTGTCGGACCTGATGATCCGCAGTGCCTATGCCCACGAAAGCCCCCCGGTTTCGTCCTGACCGGTCTCGTCCTGACCGGTTTCATCCTGGGCGGTTTCATCCTGGGCGGGGCCGCGACCCTGCGCTAAGCCGGCATTTTAGACAAAACCACGCCCGGACAAGAAACTTTGAACCGCCGCGGAGCGGGCGCCGACAAAGGAGCAGTCGGGAGGCCTTGCCGCCAGGTGGTGGGTCGCCGGATCCCAAGGCTGGATCCGGGGACCGGACTTCAAGTAGGGGGACTGTGATGAAAAGTATTCGTTCTTCTTTGGCTGTGCCGGCGGTTTCGCTTCGCTACCGCCAGGGCCGCCTGTGCCTCTCCCGCCGCTGTCCCTCCTGCCACTGCCTCCGCCGGCAGGGCTCTGCCCTGCTGTAGCCGGCAAACCCATGGCGGACTGATCAGGGCTCTCCCACCCCTCCACCCAGTCCGCCTACGCCCCACAGGCCGCTGCCTTCTCCACCCCTGGTCGCGGCCTGTGGGGCACCCTTTATCGGGCTGGCCAGCCCGGCTGGCGCCGTTATGGTTCTTCTTCTGAGAAGAACACGATAACGAAAAAAAGGGAGGCGAGGCATGGCCGGTACGGCAAGGGCGGGACGCCTGGACGGTAAGGTGGCGATGGTGGTGGGGGCCGGATCGTCGGGGCCGGGCTGGGGCAACGGCAAGGCCACGTCCGTGCTGTTTGCGCGCGAAGGCGCCAAGGTGTTCTGCATCGACATCAACCTGGCTGCCGCCGAGGAAACGGTGACGCTGATCCGCGGCGAAGGCGGCGCGGCGGAAGCCTGCCGGGCCGACGTCGCCAAGGCGGAAGATGTCGAGGCGATGGTGGCGCGCTGCCTGCAGGTCTACGGACGCATCGACGTGCTGGACAACAATGTCGGTATTCTGGAAGTCGGCGGTCCGGTTGAGGCCAGCGAGGCGAGCTGGGACCGCGTCATCGACGTGAACCTCAAGTCGATGTTCCTCACCTGCAAGCACGTGCTGCCGGCGATGCTGCGCCAGGGCGGCGGCGCCATCGTGAACATCGCCTCGATCGCCGGCATCCGCGATACCGGCGTGCCCTACATTTCCTATTCCGCCAGCAAGGGCGCGGTGGTTCCCTTCACCCGCTCGGTGGCGCTGCAGTATGCCCGCCAGGGCATCCGGGCCAATGCCGTCGTGCCGGGGCTGCTGAACACGCCTATGATCGTCGAGCCGCTGAAGGACGCCTATGCCGCGGGCGACATCGACGAAATGATCCGCAAGCGCGACGCCCAGTGCCCCACCGGCAAGATGGGCGACGCCTGGGATGTCGCCTATGCGGCGCTGATCCTGGCCTCCGACGAGGCCAAGTACATCACCGGCACCGAGCTGCTGGTCGACGGCGGCATCACCGCGAAGTTCAGCTAGAACCGCCTTCCTGCGACGACGCCTTCTGGCGCTTCTTGATGGCGGCGAGGTTCAGCAGTTCGACCATCAGCGAGAAGGCGATGGCGAAGTAGAGATAGCCACGCGGCACGTGGAAGTGCAGGGCATCGGCCACCAGGGCCATACCGATCAGCAGCAGGAAGGCCAGCGCCAGCATCTTGGTGGTCGGGTGGTGGCGGATGAAGGCGCTGATCGGCCCGGCGGCGAACATCATGACGCCGATGGCGATGACCACGGCGGTGACCATGATGGGCAACTCGTCGGTCATCCCGACGGCGGTGATCACCGAGTCCAGCGAGAACACCAGGTCGATGGCGAGGATCTGCACCAGGGCCATGGCGAAGGAACTGATTGCCTTGCCGCAGCCCGCGGCTTTCTCGTCGCCCTCGACGGTCTCATGAATTTCCGAGGTCGCCTTCACCAGCAGGAACAGGCCGCCGCCCAGCAGGATGATGTCGCGCCAGGATACCGCCAGGTCGAAGACCTCGAACAGCGGGGCCGTCAGCTTGGTCAGCCAGACCAGTCCGGCCAGCAGGCCGATCCGTCCGAACAGGGCCAGGCCCAGCCCCAGGCGCTGGGCCAACAAGCGGCGGTTCTCGGCTACCCTTTCGGTTATGATCGACAGGAAGATGATGTTGTCGATGCCAAGGACGATCTCCAGGAAAGTCAGGGTCAGCAGGCTGGCCCAGAGGTTGGGATCGCTAAGCCACGCCAGCATCGATGGTCACTCCGTTCTGGTTGCCGGCCCCGTTGGCCGGGGCGGAGGATAGCAGCGTTGGCTGCCGCATGCCCGCCGGGAAGAGGCTGCCGCGGAATCTGGCGGTTCGGCGGGCGGAGTACAAGGGGCCCGTTCTAGGAAACGGGCATAAGGGGCCGGAGTTCCAGAACGCTTAAAATGCCAGGACGCTTAAGAGGATCACCATGAACGACAGGCAGCAGGATGACCGGAGCTTCGTCAGCGTGTTCGACGGGGCTGGCGGGGCCCGGCGGGCACCCCCGGGCAAGCATGACTTCGGCCCGGAGGAAATCGTCTGGGCGCACCTGCAGCGCGACTCGGCCTCGGCGCAGCACTGGCTGGCCCGCGAGCGGGGAATTTCCCCCCTGGTGCGGCAGGCCTTGACCGCCGAGGAGACCCGGCCGCGCTGCACGCCGCTGGAGGGCGGGCTGCTGCTCATCCTGCGGGGGGTGAATCTCAACCCGGAAGCGGACCCCGAGGACATGGTGTCGATCCGCATCTGGACCGACGGCAAGCGCATCCTGACGGTCTGGCTGCGCCACCTGCTGGCGGTCAGCGACCTCGACGAGATGCTGGACCAGGGCAAGGGCCCCAAGAGCGTCGGCGAGTTCCTCAGCCTGTTGAGCGACCGCCTGGCCGTTCGCATGGAGCCGCTGATCGCGGAGATCGACGACCGCATCGACGCGCTGGAAGACGAGGTATTGGAACGCCACGATCCGGCGCTGCGCGACCGCCTGGCAACGGTGCGCCGCCAGGCCATCGTGCTGCGCCGCTACTTCGCGCCGCAGCGCGAGGCGTTGCTGCGGCTGACCGGCGATCCGGAAGCGGCGCCCTGGCTGGAGCCGCGCGAGCGCCATCTGTTGCGCGAAATCGCCGACCGCATCACGCGGTACGTCGAAGACCTGGATGCCGGGCGCGAGCGTGCCAGTGTCGTTCACGATCAGCTTGCCAACCATCTCTCCGATGAACTGAACCGGGGCATGTACACCCTGTCGGTGATCGCCGCGGTCTTCCTGCCGCTGGGCTTCATCACCGGACTGCTCGGCATCAACGTGGGTGGCATGCCCGGCGTCGATTCGTCCTGGGCCTTCGCGGCGGTCTGCGCGCTGCTGGCACTGCTCGCCGGCCTGGAAATCTGGCTGCTGCGCCGCCTGAAGTGGATCTGATCGGCCTGGCGGCGCCTTGCGTCTCAGTCTTCGCCCGGCGCCGCGGCGGGGGACGGCGGCGGCTGCCGGCCGACGAGGCGGGCCGGCAGGGTGCGGAACATCAGCGGCATGAAGACCACGATGAAGAAAATGCGCACGATGTGGTGGGTCGCCACCAGCGCCGCGTCGATCGACAACGCCAGGGCGATCAGGCTCATCTCCGCGACGCCGCCGGGGGCGTAGGCCAGGAAGAGGCCGATGGTCGGCAGGCCGGTCAGCGGATGCAGCATCACTGCGAACAGCAGGCCGCCGGCGACCAGCAGGACCGCGCTGCCGAACGAGGCCAGGATGGTGCGCCCCACCAGGGCCATCTTCACACCGGCAAAGCGGCAGCCGATGGTGGTGCCGACGACCACCTGCGCGGCGGCGACCAGTTCCATCGGCGGTTTGGCAGAGGTGACGCCGCTGAGGTGAAAGCCGGCGGAGAAAATCATCGGGCCGAGGATGGCCGCGGCGGGCAGGCGCGCCAGCCGCGCCAGGACGAAGCCGGCGATGCCGCACAAGGTCAGCACCGAAATATCGAAGAGATTGGAGTCCGCTATCGGAATGCCGCCGGGCACCCGCGGGCCCGGTGTGTAGCCGAAGATGAGCTGCATGAGGAAAGGCAGCGCCAGGACCACCAGCAGAATGCGCGAGGTGTGGGTCAGCGAGATGATGCGCTCGTCGCCGCCGTTGTGGGTGCCGATCAGAACCATTTCGGACAGGCCGCCCGGCGCCGCGGAGAAATAGGCGGTCACCGGATCGTAGCCGGCGACCTTGCGCAGGAACAGGGCGACCACGCCGGTGGCGATCATCGTGTAGATCGCCAGGCCGATCAGCGAGAGGGTCCAGTCGCCGATACGGTCGAGGATTTCCGGCGCGAAGCCGCTGCCCAGCATGACGCCCAGCACCCCCATCATGGCCATGCGGTAGGCGACCGGCAGGGCGACCGGCAGGCCGCTCATCGCGGCAACGGTGGTCGCCAGCATGGCGCCCAGCATCCAGGCCAGCGGGACTTGCAGGTAGTGGGCGACGATGCCGCCGGCTGACCCGATGCCGAGGGCCAGGAGAATCTTGTGCAGTGGCGGGCGCGGGGCCTTGGGCTTCTTCGCCATCGCGCTTACGTCCCGCCGGGCCGGGAGTCCGCGCCAAGCAGGCCAAGGACGCGGAAGTCCGCCGCGAGTTGCGCGGCCGAGGTGAAATGGAGCGCCTGCCAGCCTGCTGCGCGGGCCGCTTCGGTAATGACCGGCCGGTCGTCCACAAAGAGAGTGCGGGCGGGAGGCAGGGCAAAGCGTTCGATGAGAAGATCGTAAATGCGCCGGTCCGGTTTTTTCATGCCCTCGACGCCGGAGATTACCATGCCGGCGAAGCGGTCGAAGAAGCCGAAGCGCTGACGGGCGAGTGGAAAGGTCTCGGCAGAAAAGTTGGACAGCACATACAGCGGCAGGCCCTGAGTGTGCAGGCGATCGACCAATTCGACCGTGCCGTCGATGCTGCCCTTCATCATCTCGGAAAACCGGGTGTAGTAACTTTCGATCAGCGGCTGCATGTCGGGATGGCGGCGGCAAAGTTCGGCGGTGATCTCCGCTGTCGGCCGGCCGGCATCTGCCTGCTCGTTCCAATCCGGGGAACAGACCTCCGTCAGGAAATGTTCCATCGCCCTGTCGTCGCGGAACAGCTTCCGATAGAGGTAACGGGGATTCCAGTCGATCAGCACGCCACCGACATCGAAGACCACCGCCTCGATGGGGGACTGCGTGCCGATGACTGATGCGTCAGCCACGCAGGCGCTCCTCCAGGCGGTCCATGAAACGCTCGCACAGGGCGAGCTGCTCCAAGGCGACGAACTCGTCCGGTTTATGCGCCTGCGCGATGGAGCCGGGGCCGCAAACCACCGTCGGGATGCCGTTGTGGTCGAACAGCCCGGCCTCGGTGCCGAAGGCGACCTTGCCGGTGGCGTTGCCGCCGCTCAGCGCCTTGGCCAGTTCGATGACCTCGGCGCCGGGCGCCAGGTTGAGGCCGGGGAAGCCGGCGATCTCCTCCCAGGTGAACCCGGTCGCCGGATCGACCGCCTGCATGGCGGGCACCAGCTCGCGCTCGGCGTAGGCCTTCACTTCGGCCAGGAGCGCTTCGGGGTCGTCCTGCGGCAGGTAGCGGAATTCGAACTCGAAGCGGCAGTGGCCGGGCACGATGTTCAGCTGCGTGCCGCCCTCGATGGTGCCGGTGTGCACGGTGGTGAAGGGCACGTCGAAATCGTCGTCGAAGGGGCCTTGCGCCGCCTTGCGCGCGGCCATGTCGGCGAGGTAGCCGACGACCCTCGCGGCGGCGTTCACCGCGTTCACCCCCTGCGGCGCGAGGGAGGAGTGCGCCTCCTTGCCGCGCACGTGGCAGCACATCGACTTCTTGCCCTTGTGGCCGACGATGACCTTCATGTCGGTCGGCTCGCCGACCACGCACATGGCCGGGCGGATCGGCTGGTCGGCCAGGAAGGCGAGCAGGCTCGGCACGCCCTTGCAGCCGACTTCCTCGTCGTAGGAAAAGCACAGATGCAGCGGCGTCTGCAGTTCGCCGGCCAGGAAGCGCGGCGCATGGGCCAGCGCGATGGCGATGAAGGATTTCATGTCGCAGGTGCCGCGGCCGTACAGGCGGCCGTCGTGCTCGCTGACCGCCCAGGGGTCGCGGGTCCAGTCCTGGTTGTCGATCGGCACCACATCGGTGTGGCCGGACAGCGCGATGCCCGGCCGGTCGGTCGGCCCCAGGGTGGCGTAGAGGTTCGCCTTGCGGCCCTCGCTGTCATGCACCAGTTGGGCGGTGACGCCGAGGTCGGCCAGATAGTCGCGGACGTAGTGGATCAGCTCGAGGTTCGAATTCCGGCTGGTGGTATCGAAGGCGATCAGCCGTTCGATCATGGCACGGGTTTCTGGCCTGATGGCCGGGCGATCGGCGTTCAGGGGATTGGACACGCGAAGGGATACTCCAGGTGTATGGATGCTCGGAAGCGAGAAGGATGCTTTGATACCAAGTGGATATCAGAGCCGGCCTTAGGATGACAGAGGGACGCGCTGGGCGCCAGTCCCCTCGGCTTCTTCCAGCAGCCACTCGCGGAACAGGCGTACCCGGCGCCGCTCGGCAACCGCTGGGGGAGAGGCCAGGTAGTAGGCGAACTTCGAGGGAAGCACCGGGCCGAAGGGCATGACGATGCGGCCGCTCTCCAGGTCGGCGGCGGCCAGCCAGCGGTGGCCCAGGGCGACACCCTGGCCGGCGGCGGCAGCCTCGATGACCATAGAGGAATCGCTGAAGCCGGGCCCCCGCGTGGCATCGACGTCCGCCACCCCGGCGGCCCGCAGCCAGGTCCGCCAGTCCGGGCTCTCGTCCTGGCGCGAGACCTCGTCGTGCAGCAGGGTGTGATGTTTCAGGTCGGCGGGCGACGTCAGCGGCTGCGGCCCCTCCATCAGCTTCGGACTGCACACCGGAAACACCTCGTCGCTCAGCAGCAGGTCGGTGCGCAGGCCCGGATAGTCGCCCCAGCCATAGCGGATCGCCATCTCGAAGGTTCCCTCGGCGAAATCGATCAGCTTGTTGTTGGCCGACACCATCACGTCGATGTCGGGATGGCGGTCGCGGAAGCGGGACATGCGCGGCAGCAGCCACTTGGCCGCGAAGGAGGGCAGCACGCTGATGTGCAGCGCGCCGTTCTCGCGGTCCTGGGTCAGCCGCGCAGTGCCGCCGGCGATGGCGTCGAAGGCATCGCGCAGCACGGGCAGGTACAGTTGCCCCGCCTCGGTCAGCAGCAGGCGCCGGTTGAGGCGGCGGAACAGGGGGAAACCGAGGTGCTCCTCCAGGCTCTTCACCTGGTGGCTGATGGCCGCCTGGGTGACGTGCAGCTCCTCGGCGGCCCGGGTGAAGGACAGCTGGCGGGCGGCGGCCTCAAAGGCGCGCAGGGCATTCAGGGGCGGCAGTTTCCGGGTCATTTTTCGAATTAGTAAATCTTATCCGAAACATGAAATATCATCGTTTGTTGCGCGCGGCAATTGGGAATATCTCTACAGGTAACAGACAGCCTGGAAGCCAAAAATCACCAAGATCAAGGGGCTTCGCCGTTCGATCGTGGAACGGCATCACATAAGGAATAAGACGATGCTGCACGCTACTCCCCGCAAGAATTCATCGTTCCTTCCCCGCACCCACGGGGTTTTCGGCGGTGGCGCCGCCACGCTGCTGCGCGCCCCGGGCGTGCTGCTCGACCGGCTGGCGACCTGGCAGCGTCAGTCCGAGGAGCGCGCCCATCTGCTGCGGCTGGCCGACCACGAACTGCAGGATATGGGCCTCAGCCGCGGCGCGGCCGAGGACATGGCCCGCAAGGCCATCTGGAACCGCTAGGCGGCCCGGCAGGGCATTTCCGAAGCGTCTACCTGACCGGCACCGTGGCTCGCCCCCAGAGCCCGGTGCCGTTCTTTTTCCCCCGGTACAGGGGTGGCGCCGCTTCACAGGATCCAACTCACGGGGCTTTCATCGTCTCGGGCGTGCGGCAATAATCCGCGGCGCAGGAACCTGTTGGAAACAGACCACGATGACCCCTTTGCCGCCGCTGGGCTTGGCTTTGAACGAAGCCGCGGAATTTCTCGCGCAGTACCCGCAAGCCGAGGCGATCGATATCGTCATGACCGACTGCCACGGCATCGGCCGCGGCAAGACCATCCGGCGCCATGAACTGGAGGCGCTCTACCGGACGGGGCGGGCGATGCCGGGCTCTCTGTTCGGGCAGGACGTCGCCGGCGACGATGTCGATGCAACCGGCCTGGTGCTGAACGACGGCGGCAGTGACAAGCGCTGCTGGCCGGTGCCGGGTTCGCTCGGCATCCAGCCTCATGCGCGGCGCGGCCAGGTGCTGGTCAGTATGTACGAACTGGACGGCACGCCCTTCGATGCCGAGCCGCGCCATGCCCTCCTGCGGCAGATCGACCGGGCGCAGCGCGCCGGCTTCTTCCCGATGGGCGCCTTCGAGCTGGAGTTCTATCTCATCGATCCGGAACCGGATGCGCAGGGGCGCTACCGGCCGGCGCGCTATGCCCTCACCGGACGGCGGCCTCTGGCCCATAATACGATGTCCGTCGATGAACTGGACGAGATGTCGCCCTTCTTCGACGCCGTCTACGAGGGCGCGCGCCATCTCGACCTGCCGCTGGAATCGCTGATTTCCGAGTACGCCGTCGGCCAGTACGAGGTCACCATCCGCTACCGCGACCTCGCCCGGGCCGCCGACGATGTCATCGTCGGCAAGCGGCTGATCCGGTCGGTCGCCCGGCGCTTTGGCATGGAAGCCTGCTTCATGGCCAAGCCGTTCGGCCGGCAGGCGGGCAATGGCATGCACCTGCACCTCTCCCTCGCGGACGCCGACGGCAGCAACCTCTTCGCCGACAGCGCCGAAGGCGGGCTGAACCCGCTGATGCTGCATGCCATCGGCGGCCTGCGCGCGACCCTGGGCGATTCCATGCTGGTGCTGGCGCCCTTCATGAACTCCTGGCGCCGCTTCGCCTCCACGGTCTATTCGCCGGCTTCGGAGGGCTGGGGCGTCGACAACCGCACCACCGCCATCCGCGTGCCCGAGGGCGCCGCGGAGACCCGCCACTTCGAGCATCGCGTCGCCGGCGTCGACGCCAATCCCTATCTCGTCGCGGCGGTGACCCTGGCCGCCGTGCTGGACGGCATCGCGGCCAAGACGGACCCCGGCCCGCCGCAGGAAGAGCGCGCCGAAGGCAACGCCCTGGGGGGTACCCTGCCGCGTAGCTGGCTCGACGCCATCGAGGCATTCGAGCGGTCAAGCGCCATGAAGGAAGCGCTGGGCGAAACGCTGCATCGCGGCTTCGTGGCGGTCAAGTACGCCGAGTGGGAGCGCCTGGTCCACGAGGTCTCGAACAGTGAGTGGGACCTCTACGGCTTCGTCGTTTGACTGTCTGTCCAGGCAAGACTCCGCCAAGCTGGGGGAACATGCTCAACCTATGGCGGATGCTCAGGATGAGGTCGGTGTTTTGAAATTATAGACCTCATCCTGAGGAGGGCCGTCAGGCCCGTCTCGAAGGATGGGCCAAAGGCCCGGGAGCCTTTTCCAGCGGCCTGCTAGCGGGACAGGGCCAGCCGGGTCAGCTCCGACGACTGCGCCTCGATGGTGGCGGTGACCCGGCGCAGGCCGTCCAGTCCCAGTTCCAGGAGTTCCGGGTTGGCGGGCTGCTTGCTGTAGATGACGCAGCCCATGCGCTCGAAGACCGGGGCCCCCTTTACCGGGTAAAGGGCGCCCGCGCGGATCTGCTCCAGGACCATGCGGATGGGCAGGTAGGCGCTGCCGCCGAATTCCAGGATATAGCGCACCGCGATCGAGCCGAGGCCGACCGACAGGGCGTAGGGCAGGTCGGCGAATTCGGTGTCGTGGTTGTGTTTGAAGTCCTCGCCCCAGTCGACCAGGGTGTAGCCCTGCCACCACGACGGATCGGACACGTCGCAGTCCCCGTGGGTCGTCAGCAGGATCAGCTTGTCGCTGAGGAATTCCTCGACCACCAGTCCGGGGGCCCGCTGGGGTTCGTACATCACGCCGATGTCCAGGACGCCGTCGCGCAGATGCCGCATGAGGCCCGGCGAATAGTCGGACTCCACGTGGATCGACACCGAGGGCGCCTCGCGATGCATCCAGCTCACCCACTGCAGTTCGAGCTGGTCCCACAGGCTGAGGGCGACGCCCAGGCTGATCGACGCGCTGTAGGCCTTCGGCAGGGCGACGTCGTTGCGCGCCCTCTGCCACAGGCGGCGCATGCTCTCGCCATGGCGCAGCAGGCGCTCGCCGGAGGGGGTCAGGGTCGCCCCGTTGCGCCCGCGATCGAAGAGGGTGCGTCCCAATTCGTTCTCCAGAGACTGGATGCGGGCGCTCACCGTCGACTGGGTGACGTTCAGGTTCTCGGCGGCCTTGTGAAAGTTGCCCGTCGAGACGATTTCCAGGAAGGTCCGAACTTGATCTATGTGCATGATGCTGCGCCAAACTGAGGCCGGGATCCGGCGGTGCCGGCTGCCAGTTTACCCTGCCGCGCGGGCCCTGTAAGCGCGATCTGCGGTGGGCGGCTTCAGGGCCGCTTGCGCTGGACCAGCACGCTGGACAGGGCCAGCAGGCCGGAGGCCACCATCAGGAACACCGAAACCGCGTTCAGCACCGGCGTCGAGCCGACCTTGGCGATGCGGTCGTACATGGTGATCGACAGCGGGGCATCGGAGCCGACCAGCATCATGGTGGTGTTGAAGTTCTCGAAGGACACCAGAAAGGCGACGACGAAGGCCGAGAACATCGCCGGAAACAGATAGGGCAGCGTCACCGTGAAGAGCGCGCGCTGGCGGGTCGCGCCGAGGTTCAGCGCCGCTTCCTCCTGGGAGATGTCGAACTGCTGCAGACGCGCGGCGATGATCAGCGAGGTGATGGTGATCAGGAAGGAGCATTGCCCCAGCACGATCAGCGGTATGCCCGGGCGCAGCCAGTCCGGACTGGTCCCCAGTACCGCCCAGACGCCGTCGGCCACCATGCTGGCGAACAGCAGGATGGAAATGCCGATGATCACGCCGGGGATCACCAGGGGCACCACCATGACCAGGTAGAGGAACCGCTTGAAGGGGAAGTCGACGCGCTCGAACAGGAAGGCGTTCCAGGTTCCCACGAACACGGAACCCAGGGAGACCAGAACCCCGATGTAGAGCGAGTTCGTCAGTCCGCGCAGCAGCCGGCCGTCGTGAAACATGCCCAGCTTCGGTTCGCTGTCGTTGAAGAACCAGTCCAGGGTGAAACCCTGCCAGGGCAGGGTCGGGAAGAGGGAGTCGTTGAAGGCGAAGACGCCGGCCGCCAGCAGAGGCATGACGAGGTACAGCAGGAAGGCGGCCATAAAGGTGCGGTAGACGAGGGTGAAGATCCGCGCTTTGGGTTCTTCCGCCATGGGATCAGCCTTTCGCCACGGTGGTGGCCAGGCTCTGGCCGGTCAGCCGCAGGCCCAGCCAGATGACCAGGGAGGTGAAGGCCAGCAGGATGACGCCGAAGGTCGCCCCGGCCTCCCAGTTGTAGCGGGTGATGAACTGGTTGTAGATCTGCTCGGTGAACCAGCTGCTGTTCTTGCCGCCCAGCAGAATGGGCGTCAGATAGCTGCCCGCCGTCAGCATGAAGGTAATGATGCTGCCCGCCACGATGCCCGGCATGGCATAGGGGACGATGATGCGGCGGAACACGGTGGAGCCGCCGCCGCCCAGGTTGTAGCCGGCCTCCAGCAGGGCGTCGTCCAGGCCGTCGAGCGTCGAATACAGCGGCACGATCATGAACAGGACCACGGTATAGACGAGGCCGATGACGACGGTGGCGTCGTTGTACAGCATCTCGACCGGCCCGCTGGCCAGACCCGTCCATTGCAGCGCCCCGGAGATCAGCCCCGACTCGCGCAGCAGCACGATCCAGCCGAAGGCGCGGACCAGGTCGCTGACCCACAGGGGAATCAGGCACAGCAGCAGCAGGGCGGTGCGCGACCGCTGCCGCGCGATCTTGGCGATGTAGTAGGCGACCGGAAAGCCGATCAGCAGGGCCAGCACGGTCACCAGGATCGACATCCAGGCGGTGCGCAGCAGGGTGTGCCAGTAGATCGGCTCCATCAGAAAGTCGATGTAGTTGCCCGGCCCGAAGGCGTACTCGCGCGGGCCCAGCTTCTCGCGCAGGGACACGTAGCCGATGCCCATCTGCGGCAGGACGATCAGCAGCACGATCCACAGGAAGAAGGGCGTCATCAGCAGGAACAGCGCCAGCTTGCTGCTGTCCGAACGCATCATGCCGGCAGCACCGGAAAACAGAGGGCCCGCTCGCGGGGCCAGCCGATCTGGATCGTATCCCCCTCCGCCACCGAGCGGACGCCCACCTGGTCGGCGACCTCGACCAGCCGCCCCGATGCGGTGCGGACCAGGATGCGGCTGTTGGCGCCGTTGAACAGCAGGCTGTCGACCGTGCCGGACAGGCTCGCGCCATCGTTTCCGGGGCCGATGGTGATCGCTTCCGGGCGGACGAAGACCTCCACCGCGGACAAGGTGTCGGCGCGGTGCCGGCCGATATCGACCAGCACGCTGTCGCCGCCGGCCAGGGCGACGCGGGCGACGCCCTCGGCCACCGCGCCCACCTTGCCGGCCCAGCGGTTGCTGTCGCCCACGAAGCCGGCCACGAAGCTCGATACCGGGTTGTCGTACAATTCCTTCGGCGGCCCGATCTGTTCGAAGCGGCCGCCGTTCATCACCGCCACGGCGTCGGACATGATCAGCGCCTCGGACTGGTCGTGGGTGATGTAGAGAAAAGTGGTGCGGAACTGATGCTGAAGCTGCTTCAGCTCGATCTTCATGTGTTCGCGCAGCTTCAGGTCCAGGGCGCCCAGCGGTTCGTCCAGCAGCAGCACGTCGGGCTCCAGCACCATGCAGCGGGCAATGGCGATGCGTTGTTTCTGCCCGCCGGAAAGCTGGGAGATTTTCCTGTCCTCAACGCCGGGCAGGCCGATCCGGTCGAGGATCTCCGTGACCTAGTCACGGATCTGCGCCTTCGATTCTCCCCGGCAGCGCAGACCGTAGGCGATGTTCTCGCCCACCGTCATCATGGGGAACAGCGCCAGATGCTGGAACACCATCTTCACATTGCGCTTGTGGGGCGGGCGGCTCAGGACCGACTGGTTCCTGATGAGGATGTCGCCCCGGTCGGGCTTCTCGAAGCCCGCGATCATGCGCATCAGCGTGGTCTTGCCGCAGCCCGAAGGGCCGAGAATGGAGAAGAACGATCCGCTGGGAATGCCGAAGGAGACGTCCTTGACGGCGGTGAAGCCGCCGAAATTCTTTGTAACGTTGACACAACTCAGGTCGTCCATAAGGGCGTCTCACGGATCGGTATTGGGGGCTGATCTTCTGTCCCGTGGGGATGGGGTTTTCCCCATCCCCACGGGTTCAGGTCGGAACGGCGCGTCGTGTCAGTTCGTTGCCGCTTTCACGCGATCGAACACCTTGCCTTCCATGTCCTCGATCCCGGCGGGAACACTGGGCATGAATTTCAGGTTCTCCAGCGCCGCATCGTCGAAGGCCGCTTCGACGGCTGCCTTGGCGGAAGCCGGCATCAGATCGATGGACCCTTTGACGGCACTGATGGCACCGGAGGACTCCGAGATCATGGTGACGATTTCGGGCTGCATCACGAAGTTGATCCACTTGTAGGCCGCATCGTCAGCCTCGCCCCGGGACGGCAGGGTGAAGGTGTCGATCCAGGCCAGCGCGCCGGTGCGCGTCGGCACGAAAACGATGTTGGGGTTCTGGGAATACAGCTTGAAAGCGGTCGAGTCCCAGGCGTCGGAAGCGACCACTTCGCCTGAAAGCAACAGCCGGGTCAGGTCGTCGCCGCCGGTCCAGTAGGCTTTCACGTTCTCCTTGCAGGCAATCAGCTTGTCGGTCAGTTCGTCCAGGATCTTCTGGTATTCGGCGGGGTCGTCGTAGGCGGCGAAGGGATCCTTGCCCATGTCGAACGCCATGCCCAGCAGGATTCCCCGCTTCAGGCGCATGGACACCCGGCCCTTGTATTGGGGATCGCAGAGGTCGCTCCAGCCGTTGATGTCGGGGGCCTTGCTCTTGTCGACGATCAGGCCCTGGGTGCCCCACAGGTGCGGCACCGAATAGATCTCGCCGTCGATCTTCGCATTCTGCTCCATCGCTTTCATCATCGCGGGCTGGAGTACGCTGGTGTCGATCTTGGAAAGATCGATCGGCTTGTAGATGCCGTATTCGGTCTGCGCCGCGACGATGCGCGATACGCTGGGCTGCGCCAGGTCAAAGCCGGCACCGCTGGTGGCGCGCAGCTTGGCGACGATTTCCTCGTTGTTGGAGAAAGTCACCTCGACGTCGATGTCGGGATATTTTTCTTCGAAGAGCTTGATGACCGCGTCCGGTGCGTAGCCGCCCCAGGTCAGCAGCCGCAGCGTCTCCGCCTGACTGGCCGTGGCGGAGCTCAGGACGATCACACCTGCAAGCAGGCCTTTTAGAACACCATTCATTTTGCCATCTCCTTGTTCAATTTGGTTTTCTTACGTTCATTCTTTATTGGCCGGATTCATTGGCCGGCTTACGATCCGTGCAGGACGAAGTAGGGCTGGTTGGAAAGCGTGTCGACGAGCCCGGGATAGAACTTCGCGCAGGCCTCTTCCTGGATCTCGAAGTAGTACTGCAGGGGGAAGGAGGAGCGGGTGTAGTCCCCGGCGATGCGGGCCTGGTACGCTTCGTTGCTCCAGTCCATCGCGACGCATTGCCAGGGCTCGGACTGGTTCACGTGGCGGTAGTGCAGGAAAACGTCGTGCCGGGATGCGCCGAGGGGCTTGCACGACAGCGCGAGGTCGCCGCCCCGGGTGAAGCCGTCCGGCGGGGTATGGCGGCAGGGATGCCGCTGGGCCGTCGACCAGCTGTGGAAATGCGCTAGGTGGGCAAGGCCCAAGGCACTCTCGCTGGTGCCGGCGAGCCGGTCTTCCGCGGCGCAGGCGGCCATGTCCTCGATGTCGCGCTCGATGGCCGGCAGGCGGTCGTCCCAGCGTCCGCGCAGCCAGGCGTGCGGGCCGTAGGTGATGTCCTCGACATAGACGTCGCGGCAGGCCCGCGCCGCCTCCTGCCAGGCATCGCGCGCCCGGTGGTAGCGCTCCAGGGCGTCCTGCGCCGCCCGGGCTTCGCCGGACAGCAGGTAGTATTCCCAGAACACGGCGGCCCTGACTTTCTCGGCGAAGAACTTGCCGATGGCGGCCAGGATGGTGACGTCCACCCGGAAGCGCTCGAACTCCCCGGTTCCCGCGTCGGCCAGGGTGGTGGCGCGGGCGATGTCGACTTGGGCCGTTGTCGCCAGGTCGTCCAGCCAGTTGGCCCAGGTCAGCGGTGCGATCCGGCGGATACTGTCGCCGCGATAGACGCACTGCGCGAACGCGGCGGGCGACATGAAGAGTTGCGGGTCGCATGACCCGACCGTGCCGAAGCGGGCCGGCTTGAACAGCTCGTAGCCGTAAGGCAGATACGGCGCCTCGTGAACCAGCGACATGTTCTGGTACATCTCGGGCCAGTAGGAATTGTTGGAGGCCGTGGGCGTGTGCGCCAGGGTGATGAGGGGCAGAATACGGCTGGCGCTCGCCAGAGCGCGCCCGCACGGTGCCGCGGCCGGCCCGAAGCGCTTGGTCAGGTCGCGGTGGAAGGCCTGCGGGTCGGCTTCCGGGTCGTAGAGCGAGCGTCCCCAGACGCGGTAGGTGTAGGCGAACTTCTGCCAATCCGCGGGGCTGTCCGGGTCGTCGGCCTTGTAGCCGCTGCGCCGGCCCGGGGCACCGGTGCCCATGCGCCCCTTGAAGGACAGCGGCTCGCAGAGTTCGACGCCCTTGGCGCCGCAGAAGGTGGAGGATCGGCCATAGCCTCCGGCCAGGGCAGGGTCGCCCCACAGCAGGACGCGCAGGGTGCCGGGCCAGATCCGGTAGACGATGTCGTAGGGCCGGTCCTCGCGCAGCAGGTCGCCGTAGCTGTAGCGCATGAACTTGCGCGACCCTTCGCTGAACTTCCATTTGGCGGCGTGCTTTTCGGCATCGCGGCCGGAATAGAGCGTGGTCAGGTCGCGCCCCGCCGTTTGTTCCGCCGGTTGCTCCGGCGCTGGTTGCTCGAGTTGCCGGATCGACGTCTGGTGATAGGGCAACCCGAGGTGTTCGGAGGTGTACTTCGGCGAGACCGACACCGGCATGCCCGTTGCCAGGGCGGTCTCGATCAGCTCGCCGTCGATGCCTTTGGCATGCAGGTCCAGGCGGATCGGGCGCCCGGCTTGCCGGACCGCCGTGAAGTAGGTGCGCCAGAAATCGTAACGCCCCTCGGGAATGCCGCACTCCACATGCACCCGCAAAGTCAGGCCGCTGATTTCCGGGACCTCGGCCAGGATCGTCGCCAGGGCGTCGCGGCAGTAACCGGCCAGGTTGTCGTCGGTCACGCCGGTGATCTGATGATTGGCCTTGGGGCAGTCGTCGAAGTCGTAGTTCTGGGTCCACAGGCCTAGCTGGAACTCCAGGCCGCGGCGCGCCGCTTCCTGGCCGATGAACTTCAGCGTATCCAGATTGCGGCGGCGCTCCGTCGCCGGCAGGTTCGAGGCCGCGACGTCGTAGCCCGGCACGCAGACGAGAAAGGGATAGGCGAAATAGAAATAGACGTCCGACAGAAACTCGTTGCCGTAGGGGTAGTTGTACTGCATCCCCAGGGTCAGCGAGATCCGGTTGATCCGGTGTGTCGCCAGCAGCGTCAGGTAGGCCCGCCAGCCGTCGCGGTCGTGAAACCAGGCGCGGTCTTCGACGTCGCTTTGAAAGCAGCGGGAGATGCTGCGCACCGCGGCCGCCGGCCGCTCCACGAGGGGGACCGCAAAGGCTGCCGCATCGGGCAGGCTGCCGGTGCACTCGGCGCGGTCCGCCAGTTCCAGGATCGCGTAGATCAGGCCGCGCAGGTCGGCGCCGTAGACGTAGAGCCCTTCTGAGGCGGCACCGCTGCCGGCGAAGATGGCGAAGGATTCTGGGGCGTCGGGCAGCGCGACGTCCGCGGCCCGGGCCGCGTGCCCGATCTCCTCGCCGGCGCCCAGGGCGACAACGATGCTGGCCTCGCCGTCGCCGGAAGGTTGTCCGGCCGGGCGCAGGGCGACCGCCAGGCTGTCGAGGCGGCTTGCCAGCTCACCGACGGCCCAGTCGACCTGGTGGGGCAGGCCGGCGGCCTGGGCATCGCCGATGACGCGGAAATACAGCGTCGTCGGCCCTGCGGCGCGTTTTTCGTCTGGCTGCTCGTTCCGGCGCGACATGCTTCAAGGCTCTGTTCAACGTTCATCGGCGGTGACCCGATGAATGCTATGGCAGGACCTTTGAGCGAATAAGCGAATATTATTGGCCGTTACGATCGAATATACCGATCAATTGGCCGACAGGGCCGAGGCGCAGGACCGCGGTGCGCGTCGGTGAAAAAATGCCGGATTTTTTCACGCGTGTTCACGGCGCTTTCTAGGGCTGGAACTGTTCCTTGACGATGCGTTCTTCCAGATTGTGTTCCGGGTCGAACAGCAGGTTCAGGTCGACGCTCTGGTCTTCGCAGACGGTGACGCGGGCGACGTCGCGGACCTCGGTGAAGTCGGCGGTGGCGCTGACCGGGCGCTTGGCCGCCTCGCGCACCTCGAAGATCACCTCGGCGCGGGCCGGCAGCAGGGCGCCGCGCCAGCGCCGCGGCCGGAACACGCTGATCGGGGTCAGCGCCAGCAGCTGCGCACCGATCGGAATGATCGGGCCATGGGCGGAGAGGTTGTAGGCGGTGCTGCCGGCGGGCGTTGCCAGCATGACGCCGTCGCAGACCAGTTCGTCCATGCGCTTCACGCCGTCGACCGAGATCGTGATCTTGGCGGCCTGGCGGCTTTCGCGCAGCAGCGAGACTTCATTGATCGCCAGCGCATCGGCCTTCTCGCCGGCCACGGTATCGGCGTGCATGCGCAAGGGGTGCAGCGTGACCTGCTGGGCGGCGGCGACGCGCTCGGCAAGGGTGTCTTCCTCGTAGGTGTTCATCATGAAGCCGACGGTGCCGCAGTTCATGCCGTAGATCGGCACGCTGCGTTCGATAAAGCGGTGCAGGGTCTCCAGCATGAAACCGTCGCCGCCCAGGGCGACGATGACGTCGGCATTGTCGACATCGCCGGCGCCATAGCGCGCCTCGAGGCGCGCCTTGGCCTCTGTGGCTTCGGGCGTGTCGCTGGCAACCAGCGCGAAACTGCGTCGGGTCATGGCACTGGTGGCCCCTGAACTGTCTTCAACTGCGGCCGGGTGAACCCCCCGGTCGAATCCCCCGGGCGGACCGGCCGCGCGGGGAGTATAGCGTTCTCTCCGGACGGCGCCAGGGCTGGGCAGGGGCCCGGCGCCAAGGTTAACCAAACCCCAACTTGCCAATTCCCGAAGGCTGCCGCAGTCTGGCGCCTCGTCTTCTTCAGGGGTGAGCAGGGAGGGTGGCATGCGGGTGCGGACTTGGCTGGCGGCGCTGCTGGTATCGATGATGGCCGCGACCATGATGGCGGCGGAAGCGGCGGCGCAGACCGCGACGGACGACCGCCATGCCGGATATTACTATCCGGAGCCGGCCACCTCGGAGGTCTATGAGGCGCGGGCCTATACGATCCCGGATGCCTCGCGTAAGTCTCGCATCGCCTTCGTCACCAGCATCACCAACGACCAGAACAAGGCGCCCTATCCGCCGACCGCGGCGATCTTTGCCAAGGGTGCCGAGGCCGAAAAGATGATCATCGTCGCGCTGCAGGACGGCCGCATCGACACCCTCTATCGGGCGCGCGCGATCTTTGCCCAGATGACCGCGGCCGCCCGCCTGCTGCCGATGTTTTCCGAGCTTGGGGTGGAGGACTACTACACCTTCTTCGATCTGGCGAAGATGCTGGGCTTCGAGCAGATCACCATCTCCAACGGCCGCGACTTCGCCCACCAGATCACCATCCAGTAGTCCGCGGACAAGGTCTCAGGCAGCGGGTTCCTGCGGGGCAGCCTCGCGGGCGAGCTGCGCCGGCAGCCCGGCCAGCCACGCCATCGCCGCGCCCACCCGCGGCAGCTGCCGCAGGTCGGGATGGACCAGCAGCCAGAGGTCGCGGTGCAGCACCGGCGCCGGCGACACCCGCACCAGCGCCGGGTCGCGGGTGGCCATGAAGTCGGGCAGCACGCCGAGCCCGAGGCCCGAGCGTACCGCCTGCACCAGCCCCTCGGCGTCGTTGATGCGCAGCCGTGCCAGCTTGTCCGCAGGAACATTGGCGGCGACCCAGCGTGCCTGAGGGAAATGCAGGAAGCGGTCTTCGTAAGTGACCCAGGGCAGGCCGTCCGGGGCGGCGCCGCGCGGCGCATAGACCGAAAAGGCGAGGGCGCCGATTTTGCGGCACAGGCCGCTGCCGCTTTCCGGCCGGGCGAAGCGCAGCGCGATGTCGGTCTCGCCGCGGCTGAGGCTGAGGGCGCGCGAGTCCGCAATGGCATCGACCTGCAGGCTGGGAAAGCGCGCCAGCAGATCGCCCAGGCGCGGCACGATCAACTGGTTCACCAGGATCGGCACCGCCGTCATGCGTACCCGCCCGGCCACGGCATCGCCCGACGCCGAGGCGGCGGTTTCCAGGGCGCCGACGGCGGACTCCACCTCGCCGGCGCGGGCGATCGCCGTCTCCCCCAGGGCCGTGGGCAGCAGCCGTCCGCGTTCGCGCAGGAACAGGCGGCCCGCCAAGGCCGCTTCCACGGCGGCCAGGCGGCGGCTCACGGTGGTCTGGTCGACGCCAAGGCTCTGGGCCGCCGCCGACAGGCTGCCGTCACGGGCCAGCGCCAGGATAACCCGCAGGTCCGACCACTGCAGCGGCGCCTTCATGTCTGCAAATTTGCAGAAAAATACTGCAACTCTTTGAATTGAACCTGCATCGCTGCAGGCATATCACGGCGGGGGCCGACGCGCCAAGAGCAGGATCCCGGCGTCAGGCCACGGCGTCAGGCCACGGCGGGCGGACCCGGCAGGGACGGAGAGCAGACTCATGGATACGGCGGCGCTGTGGGCGCATTTCAGCGGTGAACGCTTCCTGTGGCTGGCCGGCGCGGCGGCGCTGGCGGGCCTGGTGCGCGGCTTTTCCGGCTTTGGCGCGGCGATGATCTTCCTGCCCCTGGCCGGCATCGTGGTGCGCCCGGAGGTGGCGGTGCCGCTGCTGTTCGTCGCGGACAACCTCGCCACGCTGCACATCACGCTGCCGTCGTTCCGGCGCTGCTGCTGGATGGAAATTCTGCCGCTGGCGGGCGGCGCTACGCTGACCATCCCCTTGGGCGTCGCCCTGCTGGTCTCGGTCGACCCGCAGACCATGCGTTGGGCGATCTCGCTGCTGGTGCTGCTGGCCGTCGGCGTGCTGGCCAGCGGCTGGCGGCTGCAGCGGTCGCTGCCCCTGGCCGGGACGGCGGCGGTCGGCGGCCTTGCCGGCCTCGCCGGTGGGGCGGCCAGCCTCTACGGGCCGCCGCTGATCCTGTTCTGGCTTGGCGGCCGTTCGGGTGCCGCCCAGGTGCGCGAGAACATCTATGCCGTCTTCGGCTTGCTGTCGGTCGCCGCCGGGATCACCCAATGGCTGAACGGCCTGCTGACGCTGGCTGCGTTGCGCGAGGCGCTCACGCTGCTGCCGGTCTACGCCCTGGCCACCGTGGCCGGAGCCCGGTTGTTCCGCCACGCCAGCGACGCGCATTACCGTTGGGCCGCGCTGGGACTCTGCGCGCTGGTCGCGGTCGCCGGGCTGCCTCTGTGGCAGAAATTTTAGGAAGCTTCACGCTGCGTCTTGGGCTATTCAGGCGCCATGACAAAAGCGACCATCAGACAGGCCGCCCTGCGCGACCTGCCGGCCATCGTCGCCCTGCTGGCCGATGACGTGCTGGGACAGGCGCGGGAGGCGCCGGGCGATCCTTGCTATGCCGAAGCCTTCGCGGCCATAGAACGCGATCCCAACCAGTTTCTCGCCGTGGTGGATGACGGCGGGGAAGTGGTCGGCTGCCTCCAGCTGAGCTTTGTTCCCGGCTTGTCCTTAAAGGGGATGTGGCGCGGGCAGATCGAAAGCGTGCGCATCGCTTCATCGCGGCGCGGCCAGGGCCTTGGCCATATCATGATCGAATGGGCTGTCGGGGAATGCCGGCGACGCGGCTGCGGGCTGGTTCAACTGACCATGCACAAGAGCCGTGACGATACGTTGCGCTTCTACCAGTCGCTGGGCTTTGTGGCGAGCCACGAAGGCTTAAAGCTGACCCTCTGAAAGAGCGCGTCAGGCGCCTCTGTCAGCCGCCGGTGACGCTCATGTGGCGGGACACCGACGGCTGCTTGCGGCGGCGGTCGATGATGAAGTCGTGGCCCTTGGGTTTGCGGCCGATGGCTTCCAGGATCGCTTCGTTCAGCGGACCGTCGTCGTCGCTGACGCGCAGCGGCGTGCGCAGGTCGGCCGCGTCGTCCTGGCCCAGGCACATGTACAGCGTGCCGGTGCAGGTGAGGCGCACCCGGTTGCAGCTTTCACAGAAGTTGTGGGTCCTCGGCGTGATGAAGCCCAGGCGTCCACCGGTTTCCTTCACGCGGCAGTAGCGGGCCGGGCCGCCGGTGCGGTAGTCGATGTCGTCCAGCGTCCACTTCTCGGCAAGCTGCGCGCGCAGCATGGACAGCGGCCAGTACTGGTCGATGCGCTGCTCGCCGATCTCGCCCATCGGCATGACCTCGATGAAGGTGAGGTCGTAGCCCTCGTCGCCGCACCAGGCGACCAGGCGGTCCACCTCGTCGTCGTTCACGCCCTTCAGCGCGACGGCATTGATCTTGATGGCGAGGCCGGCGTCCTTGGCGGCGGCAAGGCCGTCCATCACCTTGTCCAGCTTGCCCCAGCGGGTGATCGCCGCGAACTTGTCCGGGTCCAGGGTATCCAGCGAGACGTTCACCCGCTTCACGCCGCAGTCGACCAGTTCATGGGCGAAGCGGTTGAGCTGGCTGGCGTTGGTGGTGAGGGTGAGTTCTTCCAGTTCGCCGCTGTCGAGATGGCGCGAGAGCGAGCGGAACAGCTTCATGATGTCGCGGCGCACCAGCGGCTCGCCGCCGGTCATACGCAGCTTCTTCACGCCCTGGCGCACGAAGGCGCTGCACACGCGGTCCAGCTCCTCCAGGGTGAGGATCTCTGTTTTGGGCAAAAAGGTCATGTCTTCCGACATGCAGTACACACAGCGGAAGTCGCAGCGGTCCGTGACCGAAACGCGCAAATAGCTGACCGCCCTGCCGAAGGGATCGATCATCTCAGCCATCAGGAATCTCCCAACCCATCTACAATCCCGGCGCCACGCCGGGGGCGACGTTGCCGTCGTCTCTCAAATGATCAGTAAGCCTTAATATAGTAACAGTCAGGGCCGGTTTCGCCCCCAACTTTTTTGCGGACTATCCAGGGGGTTTTTGGCGGATTTCCTGGAATTTCGAGCGAGTCTGCCGCGTGGCGGCGCGCCGTTCTCCAGTTGCCGCCGGGCCGGGGGCGCACTAGCCTTTGGGCCATGGCCGACTCGTCCCAAGAGGTCTCATTTCTGGACCGTCCGGCTGCGCGGGTCTGCGCGGTCGGGGTGGCGCTGCTCATGGCGGCGGCGCTGGCCTTCATGCACCGCGACGATCTTTTTCCGCCGGAACAGGCGGCGACGAACCCCGACGACCCGGTGGTGCGCTGCTTTGCCGAGCGGGCGGGGGATATCGACAAGATGCTGGAGGACGGGACGATCAACGCCCAGCAGGCCACGCTGTTCAAGACCCGGGCCGAGGCGCTGTGTCAGGCGCAGCTCGGCGGCGGCAGCGGTCCCCCGCCACCGCCGCAGTAGCTGTCTTCAGGTCTTAAAGACCGTTCTTCAGAGAACGCCGGCCCTTACAGGACACCCGTCAGGATCGCCAGGCCGGAGAGGCCGAGCAGGGCGCCGCCGACCCGGGCCGCCCGGCGGCTGGCTGCGCCCGCCACCTTGTCGAGGGCGAAGCCGGCGCCGATGCCGACGCCGTGCAGCAGGGCGGTCGCCGCCATGAAGCCGAGGCCGTAGGTCAGGCCCGAGGCGGCCAGGGGCATTTCGCTGCCGTGGGCCACGCCGTGGAACACGGCGAAGCCGCCGGCCAGGGCCATGGCGAGGGCCAGGGGCACGCCGCTGCCGAAGGCCAGCGCGGCGCCGATCACCACCACCGACAGGGCGATGCCCAGTTCGACGAAGGGGACGGCCACACCGGCGACGCCGAGGGCACCGCCGAGCGCCATCATGGCGACGAAGGACGCCGGCACCAGCCAGAGCGCCCGCCCGCCGATGACGAAGCCGAGCAGGCCGACGCCGACCATGGCGAGGATATGGTCCAGGCCGCCGATCGGGTGGAAGAAGCCGTGGCTCAGGCCGGACGCGTCACCGACGCCGGTGTGGGCCTGGGCTGCCGTCGCAAACAGAAGGGTGGCTATGAAGACGGAAAGAAAGCGCATGGATAACTCCTTTTCGGGGGCCCGCCGCCCCCATTCGTGTTGAACTCCATGACGGCCGGTCTCCTGGCTCGGAGCTTCTTCCCGCATTCGCCTTCCCGGCCCCGACCGATCTTTTGGCTGGGGGCCAGTGACGTTACTTGAACGCGGGGGATCTCCTTACAGTCGCGGGGGCGGCGTCGGCATTTCACCGAACTTCCCGTTTCACCTCTGCCAAAGGCACCGTCGGGGCCAGGATGACCGCAAGCGCGGCGGAAGGCAACCGGACTCCCGCCTGATATTCGTGATCGAACGGAGGACGGAGGGCGGTTGCCCTGTTCAGGCGTGCATGCGGGCGCCCTTGGTGATCTTGTCGACCGTCTTCTTGTCGTCGCGCAGGGCCAGGCCGACGATGTCGAGGGCGGCAGCGGGATGGTTCTTCACCGCCGCCCGGTTGGCGGCGTCGTGCCCGGTCGTGAACATGTCACCGATGTAGAGGGAAAGCCGCACGTTGCGGCCAAGCGCCCGTTCGTGAATCTTCTTCAGGCCCGCCGCATCGCTGCTGAGTATGATTATCGGCTGCACGATCAGCGGAGCATAGAGATTGCCGTCGGCATCTTCGTAATTATCGCCCAGCAGCCCGGCGTCGGCGCCCAGCACGCCGCTGGTGAGAAAGGCGGTCACGTTCAGCTTCTGCCAGGTCGCCAGGTCTTCGCGGACGACGATCGCGATCTTGGTATCAAACATCGGTCTTCCAATAGTTCCTGTCGCCCAGCTTGCGGAGCAGCGGGGCAAAGCGTTTGTCGGAGGTGCCGAGGATCCCGGCAGCCTCGCGATTCAGCCGGTCCATCGCCTTGTCGAGGCCGGCCTGCTGAGCCTTGCTTCTGGCCGTCAGATAGAGCCGCTGGACGCGCCGGTCGCTGTCGTCGGGCCGGCGCTCCAGCAGGCCGAGCGCGACCATACGGTCGACCAGGCCGGTGATGCTGGCGCTGTCCAGCACAATGCGCGCGCCCAGTTCGGCGCCGCTCATGCCTTCCGCCTCGTCGAGGCATTTCAGAATGGCATACTGCACCGGCGTCACGCCGTAGGGGGCGAGCAGTTCCTTGGCGCGGCGTGACACCTGCTGTGCCGCCTTGCCGATCTGAAACGAGATGCAGTTTTCGATGCGGTCCAAGTCTGTCCCGTCCCTCATTTTCCTTATTTACGAGTATCTCGTATACAAGCAAATGACGTACGAGGCAAGTGCGCGGCGGAACCTTATGTACCAGGAAGCCCCTTGCAGCAGAGAGCCCAGTGTCGCAGAGAGACCAGTGTCGCAGAGAGCCCAGTGTCGCAGCGAGCTGCGTGATGCCCGATTGGGCCCGGCTTGGGAAATTTCAGCGGTGGGCGCGGCCCGGTTGCGCCGGCTTCGCCGTCAGAGGCTGACCCGCCGCACGGCAGTGAAGCCGCCGCCGTTGGTCTCCACGCGCACGCGCGCTTCCAGAGCCTCCAGGGCCTCGACGGCAACGGACATGGTGAAGCCGTTGGCGTGCACGATGTGACGGCCATCCAGCATGATGGCGACGTGGCCCGGCGAGAAGACGAGGTCGCCGCGCTGGAGGTCCAGGTCGCCGGGCAGGCCATTGAGAATCTCGCCGACGCTGGTCGCCTGCTGGTAGGAATCGCGCCGCACGCCCAGCCCGGCGCAGGCGAGGGAGAGTTGCACCAGGGTCGAGCAGTCGAGCCCTATGGAACTGCGCCCGCCCCAGTAGTAGGGCGTGCCGAGGAACTCCAGCGCCGTGGCGGTGAAGTCCGGCGCGGTGTCGCCGATGGGCTGCAGGTGCTTCGAGTAGAGCCAGCCGCCACCGTGAATATTGCTGTAGGCGCCCTCGGTCGCGACAACGGTGACCGGACTGGCGATGGACAGGCAGTCCAGCGGCGGTGTCTTCAGATTCGGCTCGGGATAGAGGAAGCTGCGCAGGGCGCGCAGGCGGTGGGTCGGCGGTGGCGGTGCGTCGCCCAGGGTGGTGCGGTCCAGGTAGCCGACGTAACCGTCGGTCTCGCTCTGCACCCAGGCCCAGTTGTCCTTCTGGTCGAACACCTTCACGGTTTCGCCGAACAGCAACTGGGTGTCGAGACCGGCGCCTGCGTCGGGCGCGCGGCGCAGGTCGACGATCCCGCGCGTCACGCCGGCGAGGCGGCCTTGGGCATAGCGCGGCGCCTTCACGCGGTCCTGCAGCCGGGCGTCGGCCAGGTCGTCGCGAAAGGCGTTCAGGCGGGGGTCGAGATCGCTCATGTCACCGCTACAATAGGACAGGGCGGAGAGTCTAGGCGAGGGTAAGTTAACCCAAGTTGAAAGCGCCGGCTTGAAGGCCCCGGTTTGAAGGCGCCGGGGGGGGCGCAGATTACCGTGGGCGCGAATCCGCGCTGGCAACAGAGGCCGGGGTGGGCCGGTCCTCGGACAGCCAGGCCCGGGCCGCGGCGCGGTCGCCGAGGTCGAAATAGCGGACTTCCGAGCCGAAGAACGGCTTGGATAGGGTCGTGCCCCATTCTTCCAGCGTCGATTCCCCGAGGACGGCGATCCGGCCGAAGTCGTCGCCGTGACGGACATCGAACTTCAGCTCCTGCCACAGGCCGCCGATCTCCCAGCCCCGGAAGTCTTCCAGCACCACCATCAGGCGGAGCGGTGCATCGTTCAATTGCAGCGCGTTCTCGATCTCCGGCAGAGCCGCATCGTAATCTGCTTTGGTGAGCTTTCCGGAGATTCGGCAGACCAGGTAGTTCTCCCGGTCATGTTCGATTTGGATCATCGTGGTTTCCTCGGTGGTGTCCTCGAAGGTGACAGTGTTCCCATCATCAACGCCTCAGCGCGCAGGCCGTTCCCTGTGGCCTGGTCCCGACATTTATGAGGACAGGACCTAGCCCTTGAGGATGAGCGCGATGGCGCTGGCGCCGGCGATGACCAGCACACCGCTGCGGAAGGCCGCCGGGTTCTTGATGACGAAGAAGCGGCGGGAGAGGACGTAGCCGAGGAAAAATCCGGGCATCAGGGAAAGGCCGAGCAGGATCTGCTTCGTGCCGAAATATCCGGCGCTGGCCAGCGCGGGGATGGTGGCGATGTAGGCGACGAAGAAGATCGAGGCGATCATGGCGCGTGCCTTGTCCGGCGCGCTGCGCTGATAGAGCAGCGCCAGCGGCGGGCCGTGAATCCCGGAGAGCACGCCCATGACGCCGGCGATGGAGCCGACGCTCACCAAGTTGCGGGTCGTGAAGGGCAGATGCAATCCGGTCAGGCTGATGGCGACGGCGGCCAGGATGACGCCGCCGAACACCGGTGCCATGTTCTCGAGGTCGAGGAAGGCCAGCAGCAGGGCCCCCAGCGCGGCGCCGGCCACCACGCCGATGCCGACCGGCAGCAGTTCCGCCTTCACGATGACGCCGCGTCCCGCCGAGGTCATGAACAGGGCAAGGAACAGGGCGACAAAGATGCAGGGCCCCGGCACGAAGGCCAGGTCGACCAGGGCCAGCAGGGGAATGGCGATCAGCGCGAAGCCGATGCCGGTCGCCGACTGCACCGCGGTCGCGGCGAGGATGATGAGGTTGGCCACCGCAAGCTGCACAAGGTGCAGGCCGGCGAAGGCGGCTTCCAGTTCAGCCAAGCGAACCGCCGTCGACGGCCATGTCAGTTTTCATGGGAATCGGAGGTCGCCTTGCCGTTGGCCTTGCCGCGGGCCCGTTCGGCGTCGCGTTCGCGCAGGTCGTCGTCGGTGGTGCGGATCGCCGGCCGGTCCCCCATCTGGAAGGGATTGTCGCCGCTTTGGAACTGATCGCTGACGCGGCAGTCCTCGCACATCCTGATGCGGTCGATCTGGCCGCTTTCGCGGAACATCGAGTGCTTGCCGGCGAGCTGATCGGCGATGCGCTCGATCGACTTGCGCACGCCGAAGGGCTTGCCGCAGCGGATGCACTCGAAGGGCTCGTCCTCGTTCAGGGTGACCGCGCCCATCGCCTCGTTGGTGAAGTTCAGGCGCGGCTCCAGGGTGATGACCTGTTCCGGGCAGGTCGTGCGGCAGAGGCCGCACTGGACGCAGGCGTCCTCCTTGAAGCCCAGCCAGGGCCGCGTCTCGTCGTCGAGCAGCGCGCCGGCCGGGCAGGCGGAGACGCAGGCGAGGCAGAGCGTGCAGCCGGCGGTGTCGACGGCGACGCGGCCGAAGGGCGCGCCCGGCGCCAGCGGCAGGTGGTCGACCGGCGCGGGTGCTTTTTCGTGCAGGTGGCGCAGGGCCAGGAAGGCGCGGCTGCGCTTGCCGCCCATGGGCAGGAAGCTGCCGGCGGCGATTGCGGTCTTCGGCCTGGCGAGGCCGTAGATCTGCGCCTCCACCGTATCGGGATCGGCGTCGTCGATGACGTGCAGGCGCCCGCCGCCGTAGCCCAGGCCGCTCAGCACGGACTCGGCGAGGCCGAGCTGGCCGGCCAGACCGCTCAACTCGTCGCGCTTCTTCGGATCGGCCAGGATCACGACCTGTTGCGCGCCGTAGGCAAAAGCCGAGGCCAGGAAGTCGATGCCGACCTGGGTCACCTCGTTGAGCGGGAAGGGCAGCACCCTGGCGGGCAGGCCGCGCCCCAGGCGTGCCATGAAGCCGATCATCTCGTTGCCATGGGTCCCGTCGTGCAGCAGCAGGATGGCACCGTCGCCGCCGGCCTCGCGATAACCGATAAGCAGGCCGCGCAGGCGCTGGAACAGGCTGTCGCCGGCGGGCAGCTGGTAGCTCGCCGCGCCGGTCGGGCAGACCGAAGCGCAGGAGCCGCAGCCGGCGCAGACCAGCGGGTCGATGTGCACCACGTCGCCCGCGGGCGCGATCGCGCCGGTCGGGCAGACGTCGAGGCAGCGGGTGCAGCCGGTCTTGCGGCTGCGCGCGTGGGCACAGATGTCGGCGTTGAATTTCACGTAGCGCGGCTTGTCGAATTCGCCCACCAGGTCGGCGATGTCGAAGAGGGTGCGCTGCACCGCCGCCGGATCGCCCGGGTCGGGGCGGAAGTAGCCGTCGCGTTTCTCCGCCGCCTGGAACAGCGGCGTGCCGCCGGTCAGATCCAGGATCAGGTCGCATTCGGAAAAGGCGTTGTTCTTCGCCGTGTCGAAGCCGAGCGCGCCGCGCCCCGAAGGGGTTGCCGGGGCGTAGTCGTTCACCGTGATGCCGAAGCCGCCGAGATGGCCCTTGGCCTGGACGATGGTGCCCTTGAAGATCGGCACGTCCATGACCTGCGGCGGGATGATCTCGCCGGGCTGGCTGAGCAGCACGGTCACGTCGAGGCGCCCGGCCAGTTGCCGGGCGGCCTCGATGGCCTGCTCGTCGCGGCCGTAGACCAGGCAGATGCCCTGGGAGGCGAGCGCCACCATCGGCGTCGGCTCGGCCTCGACCATGGCGGCGGCGATCAGCGCGGCGATCTTCGGCGTCGCCGCCCGGGCTTCGTCGGACCAGCCGGCGGTCTCGCGGATGTTGAGGAAGTCGAGCTCGGCGGCGGGATTGTCCTCACCGGCGATCTCGCGGAACAGCGGCGCCTCCTGGGTGCAGGCCACCGTCACCGGCTGGTCGCCCAGGATGGCGCGCTGGAAAGTGCCGAGCTGGGCGCGGCAGAGCTGGGTGTTCAGCTCGGCCTTGCCGGTCGCCCCGACGGCCTGGCAGGCGCGGGTGAGGGCGGCCTCCTCCAACGGCATGGTGGAGTCGCAGTTGCAGACGAGAACGCGCTTGCCGCGCATCTCCATAAGAATACTCTCCGTAACCTCTGGGGCGCGGCATTTGTCCCGGATTTCCGGGGGCCGCGCAGGGTTTTCTTTGCCGGGCCCATGGCGGGTTGATCTGCAACCCTCCGGCCGGCTATTGCCCGCATACTAGCGGCCCGGGCCTGGGCAAGACGACCCCAATTTTCCTGGGGGAAATGGGGGCTGGGGATTGCGGGGGTCACTTCGCGGCGAACCAGAGGGTATCCGTGCGGTAGCGGCCGAAGTAGGCGCCGGGATCGTACATGTAGCCGGCGTCGGCGGGCAGGTTGCGCAGCCGGGCGTTGGCGACCACCGGCTGGCGCACGGCGCCCAGCAGGCCGATGGTGAAGACCTGATCGGCGTTGATTTCCAGCATCTGACGCCAGATGTCGGCCCGCGTGGCGACGTCGGTGGCCAGGGTCCAATCGTTGTAGAGCGCCAGCAGCTTGCGGGCCGGCAGCAGGGCCGGCTGTTCACCGGCCGTGCCGCCGCTTTCGTAGTGCAGGCCCCACAATGGCCAGTTGTTCTGCTTGTCGCTGGTCGGCGCCAGTTCGGCCGGCGACATGTCGGCGGTCGCCAGACCGTTGGCGAGGCCGTAGAACACGCTCATCACCGTGGCGCCGGCGGCGATGCGCTGGCGCGCCGCCTGGCGCGGCTGGCTGCGCACCAGGACGGCGATGCCGATCTTCGCCCATTGCGCCTTCACGATCTCCAGCGCGTCGGTCTCGGCGCTGTCGACCTCGGCGGTTTCGATCACCAGGTCGGCGCGACGGCCGTCGGGCAGGTGGCGGATGCCGTCGCTGTCCTTCCAGGTCATGCCCATCTCGTCGAGCAGGGCGTTGGCCTGCTTGGGGTCGTAGGCCGCCCAGGCGCCGCGGTAGGATTCCTGATACAGCGGCGAGCCGGGCAGCAGGGTGTTGGCGCCGGGCAGGGCGGTGCCCTGGTAGAGCACCTGGTTCAGTTCCTTGCGGTCGATGCCGAGGGAGAGGGCGCGGCGGAAGCGCAGGTCGCGCAGCACCTCGCGCCAGCCCGGCGAGGCGGCGTTGAGGTTGGGATAGAGCGCGAGCTGCGAACCGCGGCCGATGGGCCAGAGATGGACCTTGATCTTGCCTTCCTGCTCCGCCTGCTTCAGCGCGGCGCCGTCGGCAAAGGACAGGCCGCGGGCCTGCAGGTCGGTCTCGCCGGCGGCGGCCTTGGCGGGGATCAGCCGCGGCTCGGTGCGCGCGAGGATCACCGTGTCGATATAAGGAAGCTGGCGGCCCTGGGCATCCACGCGGTGGAAGTAGGGGTTGCGCCGGGCGACGAAGCGTTCGGCCGGCGGCGCCGAGGTGTTCACCCAGGGCTGCAGCGTCGGCAGATCCGGATTGTCGAAGAAGAACAGGCGGTCCTGGCGGCGGAACAGCTCCGGCCAGGACCGCAGGCCGATGGCCGCGGCCGCCTTGTTCAGTTGGTCCGCCTCGGCGTGGGCCGCATGGAACTGCTTCAGGTAGTGGGCCGGCCGGTAGATGAGCAGCGGATCGGCGGCGGCCAGCGCCGGCAGGAACTGCGGATTCGGCGCCGCCCAGGTGAAGCGGATCGTGGTGTCGTCGAGGATGTCCACCTTGGGCGGCTGGCCCGCCACCAGCAGTTCCTGCGGCAGTCCCTGAGGAGAAAGCTCCCGGTTGTTGGCGACGTCGGCCCACCAGAAGCGGAAATCGTCGGTGGTGAAGGGCTCGCCGTCGGACCAGCGGTGGCCCTGGCGCAGGGTCAGCGTGAAGACGCGGTCCTGCTCCACCTCGATGCCAGCGAGGATGTCCGGCACCAGCGTCAGCTCGGCGTCGTCCCACACGACGAGGCGGGCATAGCCGAACAGCATCAGGTCGCGGGCATCGCGCCCGCCGCGGCTGAGCATGGTGAGGCTGCCGCCGTAGCGCCCGTCCTGCCAGCCCTTGCGGGTGGGGACATCGCGGCGCGGCTCCGCCGGCAGGCGCTCGGCCAGGGGCGGCAGCTTGCCGCTGGCCAGGTCGAGGCGCAGGCCCGGCGGCTCCGGCACCTCCTGGGCCTGCTGCGCGCCGGCGGGGGCGGGCAGGCAAAGCGGAAGAACGACGGCGAGCGCCGGGAGCAAAGCGGTGAATCGCATGGATTTCTTATAGCTTTTCAGCGTTGCGGGACCAAATGAACTCTCGGGCGGGTCCCCTTGCCGGGGCCGCCCGCGGCCTTCATAGTTGGGCGCGTGATCCTAAAAAGAGGTTAGGACGTGAGCGAAGAGACGCCGAAAACCCTGCGCAAGGGCCGCGCCAAGGCGGATGCGACGGCCCTGGCCGAGTTCGAGCTGCGCCCCGATCCGGACGATCCGCGGCTGACCGAGCGCGTCCGGGGCCTCGACCAGGACGGCAAGGCGGTGGAGACCGCCGTGGTGGTCGAGCGGCCGCTGACCCTGTTCCTCAACGGGCAGGAGATCGTCACCATGATGACCATCGGCGACCACCCGGACTACCTCGCCGTCGGCTACCTGCTGAATCAGAACATGCTGCGCCCCGACGACGTGATCGAGGGCATCGACTACGACGAGGAACTGGACGTCGTCGTGGTGCGCACCGAGCGCGAGACCGACTACGAGGAAAAGCTGAAGAAGAAGGTGCGCACGTCCGGCTGCGCCCAGGGCACCGTGTTCGGCGACCTGATGGAAAAATTCGAGACCGTGGCGCTGCCGCCGGACGCGGTGCTGAAAACCTCCTGGCTGGTCGCACTGTCGAAGCAGATCGACGCGGTGCCCAGCCTCTACCTGCAGGCCGGCGCGATCCACGGCTGCGTGCTGTGCCAGGGCGACCGCCCGCTGCTGTACATGGAAGACGTCGGGCGCCACAACGCGGTCGACAAGATCGCCGGCTACATGCTGCTGCACGACGTCAGCCCGGAGGACAAGATCTTCTACACCACCGGGCGGCTGACCTCGGAGATGGTGATCAAGACGGTGCAGATGGGCATTCCCATCCTGGTGTCGCGCTCGGGCTTTACCGCCTGGGGCGTCGACCTGGCCCGGCAGGCGGGCCTGACCCTGGTGGGCCGCGCCAAGGGCAAGCGCTTCCTCGCCCTGGCCGGCGAAGAGCGTCTGATCTTCGATCACGATCCCGATGCGGCCGACGAGGAAGACCCGCGCCACCAGCGCAAGAGCAGCCGCGCCGATGACGCGGCGTGACCAAGCCGGACCATAGCGGATGACCGAGACCAACAGCGTTGCCGGCGTGCTGCTGGCCGGCGGCCTGTCGCGCCGCATGGGCGGCGGCGACAAGTGCCTGCGCGATCTTGGCGGGCGGCCGATCCTGGCCCACATCGTCGAACGCGCGGCGCCGCAGGTGGGGGCCCTGGTGCTGAACGCCAACGGCGATCCGGCGCGCTTCGCGGATTTCGGACTGCCGGTCGCCGCCGATGTGGTGGAAGGCTACGCCGGACCACTGGCCGGGGTGCTGACCGGCCTCGACTGGGCGGCGGCGAACGCGCCCGGCGCGCGTTGGCTGGCGAGCTTCGCCTGCGATGCGCCGTTCTTTCCCCACGATATGGTGGCGCGGATGCTGGCGGCGGTGGAAACGGCCGGCGCCGACATGGCCTGCGCCGTCACCCACGGCCGCACCCATCCGGTCTTCGGCCTGTGGCCGGTAAGCCTGCGCGAGGACTTGCGCAAGGCGATGGTGGAAGAAGACATGCGCAAGGTCGACCTGTGGACCGCGCGCTACCGGCTGGTCGCGGTCGATTTCCCCGACGCAGACAGCCCCGCCGGCCCGCTCGACCCCTTCTTCAACACCAACCGCCCGGAAGACCTGGAAGAGGCGGCGCGGTATCTGAGGTAGGCGTGCTGAGGCGTCTCACATAAAGACGCTGAGTCTCAGAAATAGACGAAGGCGCGATCGAAGGCGTTCTGAGAATGAGCCATTGATCTAACGTTATATTCTCCAGAAATGGCCTATGAGAACTCCTTTTGGGGAGGGCAAAGTCAGGCTGCCCGACTCGCCCCTCATACCCGACTCGCCCTCATAGCGGTGTCGTTGCAGGTCTCAAGATCTGCCGGATCGGGCGTCCACTGGTTTGTGTAGGATGCCTCACCTGCTGATCGACGGCCGCTTCCGGCACCGGCTTGACTGGTTTAATTTTATGTAATATATGAAGTTACATGAAAAGAGACAGCCGATTGTCGGGCGTGCTGCATGTGCTGTTGCACATGGCCGAACAGGACGGGCCGGCTACATCCGAAACGCTGGCAATGGCGATGCAGACCAATCCGGTGGTGATCCGGCGGGTTATGGCGGGCCTGCGCGAGCGCGGCTATGTGCGCTCGGAGAAGGGGCATGGCGGCGGCTGGACGCTCGCCTGCGACCTTTCGAAGCTTACCCTGCGCGAAGTCTATGAGGCGCTGGGCGAACCCTCGCTCCTGGCCATCGGCAATCGGACGGAGACGCCGGGCTGTCTGGTCGAGCAGGCGGTCAACGCGGCGTTAGAGCACGCCTTCGACGAGGCCGAAGCAATCTTGCTCTCACGCTTCGGCGCGGTGACGCTCGCCCAACTCAGCGCCGATTTCCATGCGCGGCTCGCCGCGCACAAGCAACCCTACGATCCGGAGACGGTTCATGACGGCTGACAATACGATGCGATCGCTGCTCGCGTCCTTTAACGATCCCGAGCACGCGAAGCGCTACGGCGACGGTCCGCAGCGTTTCGTACCCGGCTACTCCGACTTGCACCGCATGATCGCTATCCTGTTGGCCGAGCGTGCGCCCGAAGATGCCCGTGTACTGGTACTTGGCGCCGGCGGCGGCCAGGAATTGCGCGCCTTGGCCGATGCGCAGCAGGGCTGGACGTTTGTCGGCGTCGATCCGGCGGGCGCGATGCTGGACGAGGCAAAGCGCGTACTGGGCCCTGATGTGGCGCGTGTTACATTCTGCGAAGGCTATATCGATGATGCGCCAGAGGGCCCATTCGACGCCGCGACGTGCCTTCTGACGTTACACTTCCTGGACGCCGAGGAACGCGCGCGGACGGTCCATGAACTCCGCCGCCGGCTCAAGCCCGGCTCACCCTTCGTGGCGGCGCATTCCAGCTTTCCGCAGCACGACGGCGCGCGTGCCCTTTGGCTGTCGCGCTACGCCGCCTTCGCCCTCGCATCGGGCGCCGATCCGGCACAGGTGGAGAAGATGCGCGGTACGGTGGATGCCCATGTTCCGATGTACGACCCCCATAAGGACGAGGCCATCCTGCGTGAAGCCGGCTTTTCGGATGTGAACCTATTTTACGCCGGTTTCACGTGGCGCGGTTGGGTGGCCTACGCCTGACGCGAAAGCGGGCTGGAGCAAATCTGCCGCGAACCGCAGCTGCAGTGTAGATCCTTAGATCATGCCTGGGGCAGGGACTGACCTGCTCCCCATAGGCTCCCTTTGCGGATATGAGAGTCCTAGGTTGTTTGCGCTGCCCCCCAACGTACCCTCGGCGGGCGTTAGAGTTTTCCGGCTACGCGAGCTCAGACCGCACGATCGCGGCGCCGGCGGCCATCGCCTTTATCTTGCCGAAGGCGACCGCACGCGGCAGGTACTTCAGGCCGCAGTCCGGGGCGACGATCAGCTTGTCGGCGTCGACATGCGGCAGCGCGCGACGGATCCGCCCGGCGACCGTTTCCGGCGTTTCGACGGTGTGGTCCGACAGGTCCAATACACCCAGGATGACGGCCTTGCCGCGCAACGCCTCCAGCACCGAGGTGTCCAGCTTCGACTGGGCGGTCTCGATACTGACCTGCTTGCAGCTGCAGGCCTTCATCTGCGGTAAGAAGGAGTAGCCGGCCGGCCGTTCATGGATGATCGCCGCATAGCCGAAGCAGATATGCACGGCGGTGGTCCCGGCGGCGCCCTCCAGGGCGGCGTTGAGGGCATCGCGCCCGTACACTTCGGCCGCCTCGGGGCGCGCCTGCATGTAGGGCTCGTCCAGCTGGACGACGTCGGCGCCTGCGGCGAAGAGGTCGGCGATCTCTTCCCTGACGGCCTGGGCGTAGTCCAGGGCTGCCTCGCGAGGGGTGGCATAGAAGTCGTTCTGCGCCTGCTGGCTCATGGTGAAGGGGCCCGGCAGGGTGATCTTCACCTTGCGGTCGGTATGCGCCTTCAGGAACTTCAGGTCCTCGACCTCGACGGCATGCTTGCGGCGGATCCTGCCGACGATCCGCGGCACCGGATTGGGGTGGCCCGAGCGGTCCAGCGCGGTGCCGGGGTTGTCGATGTCGACGCCGTCCAGCGCAGTGGCGAAGCGGTTCGAATAGCTCTCCCGCCGGATCTCGCCGTCGGTGAGGATGTCCAGGCCGGCCTCCTCCTGTTCCCGGATGGCGACCAGGGTGGCGTCGTTCTGCGCCTCTTCAAGATGCTCCGGCGGGATGCGCCACAGCTCCTTGGCGCGGGTGCGCGGCGGGAAACGACCCGCCAACCTGGCGCGGTCGATGAGCCATTCCGGCTGGCAGTAGCTGCCGACGAGGGATGTAGGCAAAAGCACGTCTTCCTCCCTTGGTTTTCTTTTTGTTTATGACCCGGCCCCGCGGTTTGCCTTCTCAGGCGAAGAGGTCGCGCTTCACGCCGGCGGCTTCGAAAAGATAGTCGCGGCTGCTTTCCAGTTCCGCCCGCAGGCGGTCCAGGTCGAAGCCGAGAAGCCGGCCGCGCCACTTCTTGACCCGCCCCGCGACGAAGACGGTCTCGACGTTGTGGCGCTCCATCAGCGTCACCACAGCGCCCGGCACGTTGTTAAGCGGGGCGACATTGACGGCCTCGGCATCCAGCAGGATGATGTCCGCTTCCTTGCCCGGCGTCAGGCTGCCGGTCTTGTGGTCCAGCCGCAGGCCGGCGGCGCCGCCCTGGGTGGCCAGGCGGATGGCCTGCAGCGTCGTCATCAGTTCCGGATAGTCTTCGCCGGCCAGCGCCTTTTCGTTCGCCAGCATCCGCTGCAGCGTGACCACGCCGCGCATCTGCGTGAAGAAGTCGGCCGTCATGGTGCATTCGACGTCGGTCGAGAGGGAAAGGCTCAGGCCGAGGTCGATGGCCTTTTGAATTGGCGGCGTGCCGTGGCGCATGTGCATTTCGATGGGCACCGCCAGGGAAACGTGGGCGCCGGCGTCGGCGGCGTATTGCCAGCCGGCCTCGGACATGCCGGTCATGTGGATGAAGATGTTGTCGGGGCCGAACCGGCCGGCGGCGCCGAGCTCGTCAAAGGTCGGCTGCATGCCGAAGGTGCCGACGACGTGCAGCGCGATCGGCAGGTCCAGCTCCCGTCCGATGCGCCAGGCCTCCTCATGGCCGGGCAGATAGATCTCGCCGCCCATGACCATGGTCAGCAACTGGTCGTCAGAGGAGAAGTGCTGCTGCCGGATGCGCGTGGCGTCCCCCGGATACCGGGCCCGGTCGCCCCAGCCTTCGAAGTAGCCGAAGACCGCGCGGCGGCCGGCATCGCGCAGGCCTTCGATCGCCGCGTCCGAATGCTCCGGCGAGTGATGGATCTGGCTCACGTCCATCACCGTCGTCACGCCAGCGTCCATCTGCGCAATCGAGCCGTAGAGCTCGTTGATGTAGACGTCTTCCGGCCGGTAGACCATCGAGAACTGCTGCAGGATGGTATCGTAGTAGTTGGTGGCGTTGGCCGGGCGGCCGTCGTTGATCAGGATGCCGTTGGCGAGCTGGCTGCGCAGCGCCGTTTCGAACTGGTGGTGGTGGGTGTCGATGAATCCGGGCATGACGATCCTGCCCGCGGCTTCGACCACGGCGGCGTCGGGTGCGTCGATGCGCGCGGCAACCTCGACGATCTTGGAACCATCGATCAACACGTCGCCGGCCGGGTAGTTGCCGACGGTCTCGTCCATCGACAGCACGGCGCCGCCGCGGATCAGAATGCGCCGCCCGCCTGCCGCCAGTCCCTCCGGCATAGGCGTTTCGCCCTGCGCCTGCGCCGGGCCGGAAAGGCCCGTCGCTGCCGCCGCCAGCCCGGTGCCCAAGCTCGTTTTGAGGAAGCCCCGCCGGGTGGGGGAGAGGGTTGCCCGGGTCGTGGAGTCACATAGCCTGCACATACTTTCCTCCATCGCGCCTTTGCGCGTTCAGGCGCCGATTATCGATTGAAGGACCGGGTAGCGGGAGATGGCGTGCGCGATCCGCGACGCGACGGTCCGCAACTCCGGAAGCCGCTCCTTGGTCAGCGCCTTCGGCGTCACCATCCCGGTGTAGCCCGAAGAGTTGAGGGCGGCGATGGTGCGGCCGTTAAGATCGCGGATCGGTACCGCCAGGGCGGTAATGCCGTAGTCGAGCTGGTCGACCGTGGTCGAGTAGCCGGCTTCGCGGACCGCCATGATCTCGCGGCGCAGGGCCTTGCGGTCGACAATCGTCTTGGATGTCAGGGGCTTCAGATCGACGGTCGCGATGTATTCATCCAGTTCAGCGTCGCTGAGCCCGGCCATCAGGACGCGGCCCAGCGAGGTGGCATAGGCGGGATAGCGTGCGCCGACAACCGCCGCCGCGCGGCGTGCACGCTGGACCGAGACGTGGGCGATGTAGATGACGTCGTGGCCGTCGAGGGTCCCGACCGAAGAGGCATCGCCGAAGCGCTCCACCAGTTCGCGCAGGTCCGGCTGCAGCACCTCATCGATCCGCGCCGAGAAGTAGAAGGCCGACCCCAGGGTCATCACCTTGGGGCGCAGGTGAAAGCGCTTGTTGGTCTGGCCGACGTAGCCCAGGGCGGAGAGCGTAAGGAGGCTGCGGCGCGCGGCGGCGGGAGTGAGGCCGACCCGGCGCGCCACCTCGCTGAGCGTCATCTCCGGATGGGTCGCATCGAAGCTCTCGAGAATCCCCAGGCCCTTGGCCAAGGCCTCGACGAACTCCGCCGGGCGCTCCTGGTCCGTGGTTTTCTCGTCCATGGCATCCACCTGGGCATCCATCCGGGCATCCACCGGTCTCAACCTTCGGGCGCCAGGATGAAGTCGAATTTGAACCTGGCATCCGGAGTCTTCTCCAGCTTCATGTCATCTTCGCCGCTTGCCTTGTAGGGCTCAAGCTTGGCGATGAGAGACTTGCGCACACCGAACACGGCATCGTTGTCGAGGTACTCGGTGTTTTCGAAGATGACCTCGGTCGTGATTGCGCTCATGCCGGGCGCTCGCACGATGTAGTGCAGGTGCGCCGCCCGCCAGGCGTGCCTGTTACCCGCCCGCAGCAGTTCGCCGACCGGGCCGTCGTAGGGCACGGTATAGGGCTTGGGCAGCACCGTCGTGTAATAGTATTCGCCCTTCTCGTTGGTCTGGAAGAGTCCCCTGAGGTCGTACTTGTCCTGGCCTTGGCCCTGATCCTGGATCGGATAGGTGCAGGCGGAATCCGCCTGCCCTGTGTCGCCCATGGCGCCCGGCCGCGGCTTATGGAGCGAGGCGGTGACCTTGCCGTGGACCAGGACGGTCACGCCGGCGCGTCCGCCGCCGAGATCGGCGCCCAGTTCCTTCCTCGGCGCGTTGTCGAGGTAGAAGGGGCCGAGGTTCGATCCCTCCGTGGCGCCGCCGCGCGTGTTGATCATGTCGACCAAGGCGGAGAAGCCCAGGACGTCCGACAGCAGGATGAATTCCTGACGTTCCGGCGTCGAAATCTTCCCGCAGTCGTAGAGGAAGGTGAGGACCCGCATCCACTCTTCGTGGGTCAGGTTCATCTCGCGCGTGTAGTCATGAAGATGATCGATCAGGCCATGCAGCAGTTTTTCGAACCGGCTGCCCGCTTCGGTTTGAAACGAGTCTTTGACCGCCTGCGTGAGGGTGAACTGATTGATGTTCGGCATGATTCTCCTCCCCGAGCTGTTCCCCGGTGCGGCCGCGAAGACGCGTGCTTGCCCGCGGGCCAGAACATTGTGACTTGACGGAACGCTAATTCAGATAATAAATTTCGACAAGAGCAAAATATTTCGGAATCCGAAAAAAGAGGTTGGTATGCGAATAGGAAAGCAGGACCAAGCGTTCACCGCGATCGCGGCGTCGGACGCTGACAGCGTGACCGTTCGCGGCCTGGACCTGTGCGATGAGCTGATCGGCAAGATCGAGTTCACGGATTACTTCTGGTTTCTGGTGCTGGGCGAGAAACCGACGGCGGCGCAGAAGGGCATGCTGGACGCCTGCCTGGTGGCCATTGCCGAGCACGGCCTCGTGCCGAGCGTGCAGGCCGCGCGCATGACCCTCGCGGCCGGCCCGGAAGCCTGGCAGGGCGCCGTCGCCGCCGGGCTGTTGGGCATGGGCAGCGTGGTGGCGGGCAGTTCCGAAGCGGCGGGCCGCTATCTGGCCGAGCTGCTGGCCAAGGCGGAGGCTGACGGGACCGATATCGAGACGGCGGCCGTCGCCAGCCTGAAGGACCTGAAAGCCCAGCGACGCAAGGTGCCGGGACTCGGCCATCCCCAGCACAGCGAGGGTGATCCCCGCGCCAACCGCCTGCTGCAGATCGCCGACGACCTCGGCGTCTCCGGACGCTACACCGAGGCCCTGCGGGTGCTGGCAAAGCAAGCGCAGCGCATCATCGAACGTCCCATGCCGATCAATGTCTCCGGGGCCATTCCGGCCACCGTCCTGGACGCGGGCTGGCCGCTGGAAGCGCTGAAGGCGGTACCCCTGCTGGCGCGGACGGCGGGGCTTGCGGCGCATCTCTATGAAGAGTCTCTGCGCTCTATCGGCTTCATCATGTCGCATCAGGCCGACAGGGCGATCTCCTACGACGGACGCGAGTCGGCCCGCGATACCGCGCAGAAGACGGCCTGAGGAGGGGGCGATGGTAAAAATGCTCAAGGACGTTCGCGTCGTCGAACTGGGCACCTACATCACAGGGCCGGCGGCCGGGATGCATCTCGCCGACCTCGGCGCCGACGTGATCAAGGTGGAGCGCCCCGGCAGCGGGGACCCGTTCCGGGCCTTCAAGGGCGGGCTCTATTCGCCGCACTATCAGACCTACAACCGGAACAAGCGCTCCATCGCCCTGGATACGAAGTCGCCCGAGGACCTTGCGGTGTTTCACGACCTGGTGGCCAGCGCCGACGTCTTCATCCAGAATTTCCGCCCCGGCGTGGCCGAACGGCTGAGCGCCGGGGAGGACGAGCTGCGTGAAATCAACCCCTCCCTGATTTACTGTGCGATCTCCGGTTTCGGGCGCACGGGCCCCTCCCGCGACCGCCCCGCCTACGACACGGTGGCGCAGGCCGCCAGCGGCTATCTCCGCCTGCTGACGCCGCCCACCAATCCCCGCGTCATCGGCCCGGCCATCGCCGCCGCCGTGACCGGCCAGTATGCGGCCATGGGCATCATTGCAGCCCTGCTGGACCGGGAAAGGACCGGTAAGGGCCACCGCCTGGACATCTCGATGCTCGAGGCGATGTGCCACTTCAACCTGGACAGCTTCACGCACTACTACTCGGTGAACGAGGTCATGGGCCCTCTGTCGCGCCCGGTGGTGTCGCAGAGCTACACCTTCGAATGCAGCGACGGAAAGTGGATCGCGATCCACATGTCGTCGCCGACGAAGTTCTGGGAGGGGCTGCTGGAAGCGACCGGGCAGCAGAAGTTGAACGACGACCCGCGCTTCGCCGAGCGGCTGCGGCGCATCGAGCACCAGAGCGAGCTGATCGACATCCTGACCCCCGTCTTCAAGGCCGATACGCGGGACGCGTGGTGCGAAAAGCTGCTCGCCGCCGAGGTCCCGCACTCCCCGGCCTACGATTCGAACGAAGCGCTCGAAGACCCGCAGGCGAAGCACCTGCATATCGCCGTGCATGCCCAGCATCCGCAGATGGGAGAATTCACGACGGTCCGCTCACCCTATAGCTTCGACGGGAAGCCGGAGTTCGAGGTCGTGCCGCCCCCGACGCTGGATGAGCACGGCGCCGAGATCCGGGCCGAGCTGGCTCGCCGGAAGGCGAGCTAGGCGGGCCGGGGCTTCAGGGAGGAATCGCCATGAACGACGACGCCGCCAATATGCAGTCCGTGCCGGCGGCCGCGGTGCTGGATGCCAGCAAGGAGATGCTGCAGAAGCAGCTCTACGCCATCTTCACCACGCCCACCAAGGGCCTGGAGGCGGTCTTTGCCCACCTTGAAGAACACCTGGAATATCAGGTGAAGATCGAACGGGAAGGCATCATGTACGCCGCCGGCCCGTTGTGGAGCGACGACGAGCAGCACTGGGAAGGGGAGGGGTTGGTCGTCGTCCGCGCGGCCTCCCGCCAGGAGGCGGTCCGCATTGCCGAGCGTGATCCGATGCACAAAAGCGGGGCGCGCAGCTTCAAGGTGCGTCCCTGGTTGGTAAACGAGGGTTCGCTGACCCTGAAGCTCGACTACTCGACCCAGAAGTTCACTCTCGAATAAACGCCAAAAGGCGGATCAACGCCGAACGGCTACGAACATCGAAGGGAGGAAATGTTATGAGAAGATTCTTGGGCGTCCTTACCGCCGCGGTGATCACGTTTCCGGCCACGCTGTCGGCGCAGGAGACCATCAACCTCACGATCGCCTCGAGCCATCCCACGGTGGTGCCGTGGGTCGGCATGATCAAGACCCACTTCATGGCGCGCACTGACAAGATCCTGGCGGAGAAAGGAAACTACGAGATCGCCTGGAACGAGGCCTTCGGCGGCCAGCTCTACAAGGCCAATGCGACGCTCACCTCGGTCGAGGAAGGCATCACGGACATCGGCTGGGTGTTCTCCTTTCTCGAGGCGGCCAAGTTGCCGCTCAGCCAGGCCTCATCCAACGCACCCTTTTCCACCGCGAACCCGCCGGTCCTGCTGGATGTCATGGAAGAGTTGCTGGAGACCAGCGCGGCTTTCCGGGAGGAGTGGGAGAGTCATAACCTGAAGGTTCTCGGCCTGACGGCGACCGATCTCTACGACATCTATACCAAGAAGCCGCTGTCGGGCATTGCCGATATCGAGGGCATGAAGCTGTCGGCGCCCGGCGTGCTGGGCAACTGGCTGCGCGGTACCGGCGCCAACGCCGTCGACGGCGCCCTGACGACCTATTACACCGACATCCAAACGGGTGTATCGGACGGCGTTCTGACGCTCGCCCTCGGGGCGCTGCCGGTCAAGATCTACGAGGTCGCACCCTACATCAACCGCTTCGATGCGGGCGCCGCGTTTTCCGGTGCACTGGCGATCAATCGTGACGTCTGGGACGGCCTGCCGGAAGAGGTGCAGAACGCGATGATTGAGGCCGGAACGTATTATACCGAGTCGCACGGCCAGGATCTTGTCGAGCGTCACGAGTTTGCGCTGAACAAGATGGTCGAGTTGGGCGCCGACCAGGACCCGCCGGTGACCATCATTGCCATGCCGGCGGAGGAACGCGTCAAGTGGGTGAACAGCCTGCCCGATCTGGCCGGTGAATGGGCGGCCTCGGTCGAGGCGCGCGGGATTCCGGCCAAGGCGTTCCTGGCCCAGTACATGGCGGGACTGCGGGCACGCGGCGAGGAGCCGGTCCGCGACTGGGGCAAGTAGACCGCCCCCGAATGCCGACTCCCGAAACCTCTTCCGGTGCCCGCGCCACAGGCGGGCACCGGTTCGGCTTCCTCGCGCGGGCGTGGGCGTGGCTGGTCGACGGCCTCGCCGCGCTGGGCACGGTCTTGATTGGCGTGCTGATGCTGATCATCTGCGCCGATATCGTCGCGCGGAACCTGATGGGATCGTCTCTGCCGCTGGTCTCGGAACTCGGCGCCCTCACACTGGTGATGATTGTCTACCTTCAGCTCGCGGCAACGGTGAGGGCGGATCGCCTCGCCCGGACCCAGGTCTTCCTTGCCGTTCTGCGGCAGCGGCGTCCGCGCGCCGCGGCGCTGCTGACAGGGGTCTTCGACCTTGCCGGGGCGGTGCTGGTCGCCCTGATCGCTTTGGCGACGGTTCATATCGTCGAAAAGGACCTGACTTCCGGTGAGTTCATCGGCGTGCCCGGCATCGCCACGCTGGTGACCTGGCCCTTCCGGGGTCTCATCCTGCTCGGTGTCGGCGTCGCCGCCGTCGAGTTCCTGGTGCGGACCGCCGCCGCTCTGCGGACCGCCCGCGGGGGCATCACGCCCGCGGGGGGCATCACGCCCGGGGGGAGCATCACGCCCGGGGGGAGCATCACGAATGAGTCCGCTCGAAATCGGTAGTTGTGCGATCGTTGCGCTGATTGTCCTGATCATCCTCGGGATGCCGATCGGAATCAGCATGCTGGCGGTTTCCTTCGCCGGCGTGATGGCCATCCGTGGCGATCTGATCGCGCTGCGCATGATCGGCGCCGTGGCCAACGATTCCCTGCGTGAATACCTCTTCGCCGTGGTGCCGCTGTTCGTCTTGATGGGTCTGCTGGTGACCGTTTCGAACGTCGGCAAGGATACCTTCGACGTGTTCGAGCGCCTGCTGAGAAAGGTGGCCGCCGGCCTTGGAATCGCGACCGTCTTCGCGAACGCCATCTTTGCCTCGATCACCGGCATCTCCATCGCCTCGGCAACCGTGTTCAGCCGGGTGGCCGTACCGGAGATGGTCCGCCATGGCTATACCAAGCGGTTCGCGACCGGTGTCGTCGCCGGCTCTTCGGTGCTGGGCATGATGATCCCGCCATCGCTGCTGATGATCGTCTACGCGGTGCTGGCCGAGGAATCGGTGGGGCGCATGTTTCTGGCGGGTGTCGGTCCCGGTCTGCTGCTCGCCGTTGTCTTCTCGGCCACCATCATCCTGCTGGCGCACAGCCGCAGGAGCTTCGTTTTCGAAAGCCAGGGGGATACCCGTTGCTACGACGAGCTTGGTGCTCTCGCGATGCTGCGCAAATCGGTGCCCATCCTGACCCTGATGCTGCTCGTCCTGGGCGGCCTCTACGGCGGTTTCTTCAATCCGACGGAGGCCGGCGCGGCAGGCGCCTTCGGAGCGCTTGTCATTGCGCTGTTGCGTCGTTCGCTGAACGGCCCGACATTCTGGAACCTGCTCGTGGAGACGGGCCAGATCACCGTCTCGGTGCTGTTCCTGATCATGGCGGCGACCTTTTTCAGCCGCATGCTGGCCTTGTCCGGCGTGCCCCGCGAACTTGCCGAGGTTTTCCTGTCGGGGCCCATCGGGCCTTTCGGCTTCCTGCTGGCCTACCTTATCCTGATCATTTTCCTGGGCTGCCTCATCGACTCCATATCAATCATGTTGATCCTGCTGCCGGTTGCCCTGCCGGTGGCCGAGGCGGCCGGCTTCGACCTGATCTGGTTCGGCGTACTGACGGTGCTGGCGGTTGAAGTCGGCCTGCTGACGCCGCCCTTCGGTCTCTCGGTCTACGTTATCAAGTCGGCGACGGAGGATCCCGACCTCCAGGTCGGCGAGATCTTCCGGGGGGCATTGCCCTTCGTTCTTGCGACGGTGCTCTCGCTGGGGGTGATCGTTGTTTTTCCACCCATCGCGACCTGGCTTGCGCGGCTTTAGGCTTGCGCGGCTTTAGGCTCGCTCGGCTCCAACAGAACGGAACGGGACTTTACGAATGTCGACTTTACTCTTCGTGCCGGGCAGCCTGCGCGCCGCTTCGGCCTCGCGCGCCACGGCGCGCGCGCTGGTTCAACGGGTGAGCCACGATGCGGACTGCGTCATTGCCGATATCGGGTTGATGCCGCATTACAACGCCGCCGTGACGGACGCCCCCGGCGTGGCGGCCTGGTTTGCGCAGGTCGGCGCCGCCGATGGCGTTGTCTTCGTCACGCCGGAGTACAACTACAGTGTCCCGGGTGTGCTCAAGAACGCCATCGACTGGGCCTCCCGACCAGCCTTCGAGTCCGTTTTCAAAGGCAAGAGGTGCTTCGTCGTCTCGATCTCGGGCGGCGCCCTGGGTGGCGTGCGGGCCCAGGCACACCTGAAGTACTCGCTGCAGGGGATGTTGGCGGAGACCTTCGTCTGCAAGGAGATCGTGGTGGCGGATGCCAATTCCAAGGTCGCGGACGGCATGCTGGTCGACGACGCGATCCTGGATTTTGCCGAAGCCAACCTGCGGGACTTCCTGGATCAGCTTAAAAAATGAACGGTGTGGCCAGGCAAGGAGTGGATGCGCTCCAGCCCGCTTCTGCGCCTGGCCCGACGCCGAAGCCGGCACACTGGCGTGCCAGGGCTGCCGTTTCTACGGCGACGGCGCGGGTAAAGCCGAGCAGGGCGGTCTTGATGGTGACGTAGCCGACCCGGTCCGCGGCAACCATGAAACCGTAGCCGGAGGACATATTCACGATGCGTCCCCAGTTGCGCTGGCGCAGGTCCAGCCGGGCGCTTGAGCGCCGCCGGTGCCAGCGAGAATGATACGGCTGTAGCCGCATCACGCTAAGGCGTTCGGCCGATGATTTGTCTGTCACGGCGCCCGGAGCCGACGGCAGCTTCTGGCACTGAGCGGCGCCACTTTATGTGAGACGTCTCACTGCCCGGTGGACTCCGCAAGCTCGGTCACGACGGCGGCGAGAACGCGGGCGCCGGCGGCCAGCTGGTCCGGTTCGCACCATTCGGACTCGTGGTGGCTGACGCCGCCGCGGCAGGGGATGAAGATCATGCCGGCGGGCGCGTGGCCGGCCAGGTGGCGGGCGTCGTGGCCGGCGGCGGAGGGCAGGTCGATGACGCTGTGGCCCAGCGCTGTCGCCGCCGCGGTGATCTGCGCGCCGATCCCGTTATCGAAGGTCATCGACGGGGTGTCGACCAGGGGGTGCAGCTCGACGGCGCAGGGGCCGGCGGCCTGGGTGCAGAGCGCCGCGAAGCGATTGCCCAGAGCCCGCATCAGCGCAGTGTCGGGGTGGCGCAGGTCGATCGAGAAGACCACCTTGCCCGGCACCACCGAGGGCGCGTTGGGCGTGACCTCGAAGCGGCCGACGGTGAACATCACCGCCGCGTCGCGCTGGGTGCAGAGCGAATGCAGCGCCGCGACGCAACGCAGCGCGCCGACCAGCGCGTCGCGGCGTTCGCCCATCGGTTTGGTGCCGGCGTGGGCTTCCTCGCCGGTTACGGTGACGCGGTAGGTCTGCTTGCCCTGGATGCCGGTGACGCGGCCGATGTCGATGCCGCGCTGTTCCAGCACCGGCCCCTGTTCGATGTGAGCCTCCACATAGGCGTGCAGCGGGCGGGCGAAGGGGCGGTCCGGCAGGGCGGGGAGCGCGTCGTTCAGCACCTTCAGGGCGGCGGCCACTGTGACCCCGTCGCTGTCGGTGCCAGCCAGGATGTCCGCCAGCGCGCGCACGCCGGTGAAGGCTTCCGAGCCCATCATGCCGGGGGCGAAGCGGGAGCCTTCCTCGTTCATCCAGGCGACGACCTCGACAGCGCGCGGCGGCGTGACGCCGCTGTCGCGCAGGGCCTCCAGGGTTTCCAGGCCGGCCAGCACGCCGAAAATGCCGTCGAAGCGCCCGCCGCTGGGCTGCGAGTCGATGTGGGAGCCGGTCATCACCGGCGGCAGCGCCGGATCGGCGCCTTCGAGGCGCAGGAAGAAGTTGCCGGCGGCATCGGTCGCGGCCGCGAAGCCGCGTTCGGCGGCGACGTCCAGCAGGTAGCGGCGGGCGGCGGCGTCTTCGGGCGACAGCGCCTGGCGGTTCACCCCGCCCCTGGCGGTGGCACCGAAACGGGCGAGGTCGTCGTGGCGGCGCAACAGGCGTTCTTCGCTGACCGCTTCGGCGACGCGCCGCGCCGTTTCCGAGAGAGCCGCCATAACCGGGATCAGGAGGTCTTCATGACTTCGCCGGGATTGGCCCGGGGGTCGCGCGGCAGCCAGCGCCCGGCCTCGACCGTGGCGATGAATTCGCGCAGCAGGGTGTTGAACAACTCCGGCTCTTCCAGGTTCAGGGTGTGGCCGGTCTTGGGCAGGATGGCGAGGCCGCCGGCCGGCAGGGTCTTCTTCAGGAAAAGGCCGGGCTGCAGGCAGTGGTCGTCCTCGTCGCCCACCATGACCAGCGCCGGCACCGTCATGGCGGCGATCTCGGCTTCCAGGTCGTAGAGCGACGGGCGCCGCGCCTGCACGCCGCGCATGGTGTTGGCGGCGCCGATGTCCGAGTGGGTGGCCAGGCGGTCGGCGAAAGCGCGCCAACCGCGCGGGTCCTTGTTCTGGAACTGCACCCGGCTGGCGCCGGCGGCATAGGTCTCGGCAAAGACCTTGGCAGTCTTGGTCTCGAAGTTCTTGGCGACCTCCATCGACACGCCTTTGAAGTAGTCTTCGAACTGCTTTTCGGCGCCGTAGCCGGCACCGGCGATGGTCAGCGACAGCGCACGCTCGGGCGCCGTCAGGCCCAGGTGCAGCGTCGCGAAGCCGCCCATGGAAAGACCCACGATGTGGGCCTTGGCGATCTTCAGGTGGTCCATCACCGCCAGGATGTCGCTCACCGCGATGGCCTGGGAATAGGCTTCGACGTCCTGCGGGATGTCGGAGGGCGGATAGCCGCGCGCGGCGAAGGTCACGCAGCGGTGGCGCCGCGCGAAGAACGCCATCTGCGGCTCCCAGGCGTCGTAGTTGCCGCCGAACTCGTGGACGAAGACGATCGGCGTGCCGTCGCCGGCCTCCTCCAGGTACAGGCGGGTGCCGTCTTGGGCAACTGCGTAGGTCATGCGTCGCGTCCCCTGCATCGGCCCTGCTAGAAGAGGGCGGGTATCTCGTTGCGCGTGCGCGCGCGTTCGGCCAGCGCCGGCAGCAGCGCGCAGAAGGCTTCCATCCAGTCCGCCGGCACCGTGGTGCTGACCTTGATGAAACGGTCGCCGAAGCGCGGCGTGTGATAGCTGCCCTGGCGGATCATGATGCCGTGCGCGCCGAACTCCGCGACCAGGGCTTCGGGCCGGATGCCGGCCTCGGCGCATTCCACCACCAGGAAGTTGCCCTGGGACGGATAGACCGGCAGGGAGAAACCGTCCAGCGTGTCGACCACGGCCTTGATGCGCGCCTGGTTGGCCAGTTGCAGCGGCTGCACCTCGGCCATCCATTCGGCCTTCACCGCGAGGCCGGCCAGTGCCGCCTGCTGGGCGATGACGTTGGCGCCCAGCGGCGCCTGGGACCAGGCGGCGGCGCGTTCCAGCAGTGCCGGTTCGCCAACCAGGGCGCCGATGCGCAGGCCGGCGAGGCCCAGCCACTTGGAGAAGCTGACGACGGTAAGGGCGCCTTCGGGATAGAGGCGCGTTGCCGGGGTGTGAACCTTGGCGAAGTCGCGGTAAGTGCTGTCGTGGATCAGCACGGCGCCAACCTCGCGGGCGATATCGCAGAAGGCGGCGATCTCTTCCGGCGTATAGCAGATGCCCAGCGGATTGTTGGGATCGACCAGATAGATCACCGCGGTCGTTTCGTCGACCGCGGCGGCGAGCCGCTCGGGCGACAGGCGGAAGGCGTGCTCGGCGCCCCAGATCGGAATCTCCGTAATCTCGGCGCCGGCCTGACGGGCGAACAGCAGCGGCCACTTCCAGCCGGGATCGGTGGTCACCATGTTGCGGCCCGGCCCGCAGAAGGCGCGCACCGCCATGGCCAGCGCCGAAACCGCGCCGTCGGTGACGACCGCGCGCGCGCCGGGCAGGTCCAGGTCGTCGACGATGGCCCGGCGCAGCGTCTCGAGCCCGGCCGGCGGTGCGTAGCCGTGGAAGCCCTCGGCGTCGACGGCGACGTGCAGCGCCTGGCGCACCTTGGGGTGCAGCGGCACGTGATTGGTGTTCTGGCCCAGCCACTTCAGGTCGGCATCGTTGAACAGGCGGTCGAAGTAGGCGTTCTTCGCTTCCAGATCGCTCGCGGCAGGTTGGGAGGTCGCCTTGGGTGCGGGGGTGCTCACTTGCGCCCGCCCTCCTTGATGATCGAGCCGCGCGAGGCGATGCCGCCGTCGATGGTGACGATGGTGCCGGTGATGTAGCCGGCGCGCGGCGAGGCGAGGAAGACCATCAGGTCGGCCACTTCCTCGGCGGTCGCCGGGCGGCCGCCGGGATAGCGGTCGAAGAGGTCGCGCCAGCGGTCCTCGTCGCCGAACAGGTCGGTCGCGCGCCGCTTCATCAGCCGCACCATGCGGTCGGTCTCGACCGGTCCCGGGTTCACGCCCAGCACGCGCACGCCGTAGTCCAGGCTGACGCCGCCCAGCGCGCGGGTGAAGGCCATCAGCGCGGCGTTGCCGGTGGAGCCGGCGATGTAGTTGGCGTCCCAGTTCTCACCGGAATTGCCGATGTCGTTGATGATGACGCCGTCGCGCCGCGCCTGCATCTTCGCGTAGATGGCGCGGGTGAGGGAGACGTAGCCGAAGACCTTCAGGTTGAAGCCCTGGCGCCAGGCCGCGTCGTCGACGGCGTCCAGCGGGCCGGAAGGGATGTTGCCGGCGTTGTTCACCAGCACGTCGACATCGCCGACGGCCTCGGCCAGGGCGCACATCTGCGCGTCGCTGGCCAGGTCCATGGGGTGGATGGTCACGGGGACACCGTGCTCGGCGCCGATGTCCTGCTGGATGCGCTCCAGCGCCTCGGCGGAACGGGCCGCCAGCTGCAGGGCGCAGCCTTCCCGGGCAAAGGACCAGGCCGCGGCTTCGCCGATACCCTTCGATGCCCCGGTGATGAGAACCCGCTTTCCCTGTAGACCGAGATCCATGTGCTGCCCCTAGCCCTTCGCCATCATGTGAATACAAGAAAGCCAAACGTGCATACATGAAGGGCTGCCGTCAACCGGGATTCCGCCCGCCGGGCGTTTTTCCCGCCGTGAAGCGGGAAAGGGCCGGGACGGCTCAGCCGGCCTTCAGGGTTTCGGCCGGAATGGCGGCGATGAAATCGGTCAGGTTGTCGCCCAGCAGGTTCACATGGCTGCGCATGGCCTGCTGCGCGGCGGCGGGATTGGAGGCGAGGATCGCCTTCAGCACCTCTTCGTGCTCGCCCAGGGTGGCGGCCATGCGCCCGGGCTGGAAGGTCACGTAGCGCCGGTAGGGCGACACCCGGTTGCGCAGGGCCAGGGTCTGGTCGGCGATGAATTCGGAGTTGGCCGCGGCGTAGACCGCTTCGTGGAACTCGCGGTTTACCTCGTAGAAGCGCTCGGGATCGTGCTCGTCGAAGGTGCGCACCAGGCGCTCGTGGATGTCCTGCAACTGGCGGCGCTGCTCGGGGCGGGCGCGGCGCGCGGCAAAGCTGGCACAGAGCCCCTCCAATTCGGCCATCATCTGGAACATCTCCAGCAGCATGGCGATGGACAGCGAGGACACGCAGGCGCCCTGGCGCGACTTGATGTCCAGCAGCCCGCCGGCGGCCAGCGCATGCAGGGCCTGGCGCACCGGCGTGCGCGAAACGCCGAAGCGGGCGGCCAGTTCGACCTCGTCCAGGCGGTCGCCGGGGCGCAGGGTGCCACCCAGGATCTCGGCCTCGAGGGTGCGCCGCAAGGCCTCGGCGCGGGTTTCGTTCTGGGCGGTCTGGAGCTTCAGCTTCATCGGTCTCTTGTCGTTATTCGGAGTCGTTCTTCAACTCACGGTCATCATGACAGGCTTGGCCGCCGAAGGGCAGGGTGCCTGTGGCGCCGGGGCCCAAAGGCTTGGCGGTTCACTCGAAAACAAAGCGCGGCGGCTGCGAAAGCACGCGCCGCACCAGCGGTTCGAAGGCGCTGAGCGGCGCTGAGTCGTAGTCCTTGTCGAAGGCGGCCTGGTCGTAGAGCTCGCAGAACTCCGCCGTCTTCTCGAACATGGGATGGCCGCGGTAACGCTCGCGCAGGTCCCGGTCGCGGCCCAGGAAGTGATAGTAGTAGTAGCCCTGGAAGACGCCGTGATTGCGTACCAGCCAGTAGTTGTCGTCGGAGATATAGGGCCGCAGCAGCGCCGCGCCGGCCTCCGGATGGTTGGCCGGGGCCACCGCGTCGCCGACGTCGTGGAACAGGGCGACGAAGACGTACTCGTCATCGCGGCCGTCGCGCAGGGCCCGCGTCGCGGTCTGCAGCGAGTGCTCGAAGCGGTCGACCGGAAAGCCCAGGTGCGGGGTTTCCAGGGATTTCAGGAGGCCCAGATAGAGGTCGGCGATGCCGGCGTGATGCTGCTTCAGATAGCGCCCCTGGATCACGTAGTCCTGCGGCCCGCTCTCCAGAATGGAGCGGTAGGAGGCCCGTTCCTCCCCTGACGCCTCTCCTGACGCTTCGGCGGGCAGGTCGGATTGCTGCTGTGAGTCGCTCATGCGGGGCCCCGGAAATGCGGTGATCTCCTCTTGTGTATCCAAAGAGGGGAAATCTGTCCATGCGAATTCAGAAAACCTTGGGCCAATAGGACGTCTGAGCGATGAATGTCGCGATTTAGGGCAGGTATGCGGACAGATTTTGGGCATTTGCTTCCGGTATGTGCACAAAAAATAGCATTTGTGTACACCGAAGCTGTTTTCGGCATGCCGCGGACGGCCGGACCGCGCCGCCAGGTCCGGCCGGGCCGCCCGCCGCAAACCCAGTCAGGCCGCCGGCTTGGCGGGCGCCAGGGCTGCGTGGCGATGGCCTTTGGCGGCTGTCGGCGGTCTCTTCGGACATCTGGCACGGCGCTTGCTGAAAGGGGGCAGGGGCATAGTGCGCCTGCAGCAATAACATGGAGGCTTGAGCATGGATTCCTTCCGAAAGCAGAGCAGGGAGACGGCGGGGCGCCGGCGGTTTGTCGCCGGGGTCGGCGCCTTGGTGGTGGGCTCTGCGCTCATCCTGGGTCTGGGCAGCGCCGCCCAGGCGATGGAACAGGCGAGCCTGCGCCTGAAGTGGCTGACCCAGGCCCAGTTCGCCGGCTTCTACGTGGCCAAGGCGAAGGGGTTCTATGAAGAAGCCGGCATCGACCTGACCATCAACCCGGGCGGCCCGAACCTGAATGCCGACTCGCTGGTGGCCTCGGGCGCCGACACCTTCGGGCTGACCGGCGGCGTGGAAAGCCATCTGGCGGCGCGCGACAAGGACCTGCCCCTGGTCGCCATCGGCGTGGCGCACCTGCAGACCCCCTACACCTTCGTCACCTATGACGATTCCGGCATCGAGACGCTGGCCGATTTCAAGGGCAAGACCATCTCGTCGTGGTTCTCCGGCTCGCAGCACACCCTGCGCGCCATGCTGGCGACCGCCGGCCTGAAGGAAGGCGAATACGAGCTGGTGCCGCAGTCGGTGTCGATGAACCCCTTCATCGAGAAGGACGTCGATGTCGCCGTAGCGACGCTCTACAACGAGTACCAGACACTGCTGGAGAAGGGCATCACCAACCTGCGCCTGTTCCAGCCGGACGATTTCGGCATCACCGTGCAGCGCGACACCCTGGTTACCACCGAGACGCTGATCAAGGAGAAGCCGCAACTGGTGCAGAACTTCGTCAATGCCACGCTGAAAGGCTGGCAGTACGCCCTGCAGCATCAGGACGAGGCGGTCGATATCATCCTGGAAGCCGATCCGTCGCTGGAGCGGGTGCATCAGGAAGCGATGATCAAGATGATCGCCAAGGTGATGGTGCCGGAGGGAACCAAGATGATGTTCGAGATTCAGTACGACGCGCTGCAGAAGCAGCAGGACATCCTGATGGGCGCCGGTGTCTTCTCCAAGCCGGTCGACGAGAGGGCGGCGTTCGGCGACAGCTTCCTGAAGGCGGCCCCGGACGACATCAAGATGCCGTAACAGGCTTCGGCCGTATGTTCTTAAATCAGTAAGCTTTCCGCAGCGGAGATCCGATCGGTAATGAGTTTGTCCGACCCTGTTGCCCATAAAGGCACAAGGGAATCGCGAGAGGTTCCCCTTCTTGAGTTAGTGAATGTCTGGAAGCGCTTTGGCGACGGCCCGTCACAGGTGACGGCCGTCTCCAAGGTCGACCTCAAGATTCAACCCGGCGAATTCATTACCCTGATCGGTCCCTCCGGCTGCGGTAAGTCGACCTTGTTCAATATGATCGGCGGCCTGCTGCCGTCCGATTCCGACGGCTCCATCGTCATGAAGGGTGTTCCCCAGAAGGACGGCGAGCTGCTCGGCAAGGTGTCCTTCATGCCGCAGCGCGACCTGCTGTTCCCCTGGCGCAACGTTGTCGACAACGCCATCCTGGCGCTGGAGATCGAGGGCGTGTCCAAAAAGCAGGCGCGCGAGAAGGCCCTGGATATGCTGCCCGACTTCGGGCTCAGCGGCTTCGAGAAACACTATCCGCACCAGCTCTCGGGCGGCATGCGCCAGCGCGTCGCCCTGATGCGCACCTTTCTTTTCGAGCGCGAACTCATCCTGCTGGACGAGCCCTTCGGCGCCCTCGACGCCTTGACCCGCGCCATGATGCAGCGCTGGCTGCTCGACCTCTGGCAGCGCTACAAGCGCACGGTACTGTTCATCACCCCCGACCTCGACGAGGCGATCTTCCTGGGCGACAAGGTGCTGGTGATGAGCGCGCGCCCCGGCACCATCAAGTGCCAGGAGACCATCGAGCTGCCGCGTCCGCGCGAATCCTCCGTGGTCACCTCCGAGGGCTTCATCGCCGTCAAGCGCCGGCTGCTGGAGGCGGTGGAGGAGGAGAGCATGAAGACCTTCAGCGCCGCCGAGCCCGCCCGATGAAATCCGCTGCCGCTTCGCTCTGGCGTGCCATCGCCTTGCCGCTGGGCACCATCGTGGCGATGGGACTGTTGTGGGAGGCGGTCGCCCGCGGCGCCGAAATCTCCCCCCACATCTTTCCACCGCTCAGCGCCGTGGCGGTGGAGGCGTGGCGGGTCGGTCCCTTCCTGGCCCGCAGCGTGCTGCGCACCTTCATTGAAACCGGCCTCGGTTTCGTCAGCGGCGCCGCCTTCGGCATCCTCTGCGGCGTTGCCTTTGCCCTGGTCCGTCCCTTGGAGCGCGCGCTGTTCCCGATCTTCGTGGTGTCGCAGACCATTCCCGTGGTCGCCTTCGGGGCGCTGGTCATCATCTGGTTCGGCAACACCATCCTCTCCAAGGTGGTGATCGCCTTCTACCTCACATTCTTTCCGGTCACGGTGAACACCCACAGCGGCATGCTCTCCGTCGACCCGCAGAAGATCCAACTGCTGCGCGCCTTCGGGGCCAGCGCCGTGCAGATCTTCTGGAAGCTGCGCTTTCCCGCGGCCCTGCCGACCGTGGCGGTGGCCCTGCGGCTCGGCATCTCGCTGTCGCTCATCGGCGCCATCGTCGGCGAATGGTTCGGCGATACCGTCGGGCTGGGCGTCATGCTGATCCAGGCCATGTACAGCGAGTCGGTGCCGCGCCTGTGGGCGCTGATCATCACTTGCGGTCTGTTGGGCGCCTCGTTGTATGCGGTGGTCGCCGTTATCGAACGGAGGGTCGTGTGGTGGCGGACGGACGCATGATCCGCGAGCGGTTCCTGCCGCTGGTCGTCAGCCTGGGCCTGTTGCTGGGGATCTGGGAAGCCGCGGTGTGGTATTTCGACGTCCAGGTCTTCGTGCTGCCCTCACCATTGGCCATCGCCGGCGGCGTGGTCGACGAGTGGGTGGTGCTGCAGAAGGCGGTGCTGGCGACCCTCAACGAGGCGCTCACCGGTTTTGCCCTCGGTATCGCCATCGGCCTGGTCCTGGCCATGATCCTGGTCCTGGTGCCGCCTCTGGAAACCGCCCTGATGCCGATGCTGGTCGCCATCAACTGCGTGCCGGTGGTGGCCTACACCCCGCTGGCGCTCATCTGGCTCGGCATCGGCCCGGCCTCCAAGATCGCCATGGTGGTGATCGCGGTTTCCTTCGTCATCCTGCTGAACGCCCTGCAGGGCCTGAAGCGGCCGGAGGACGCGGCGATCAACCTGCTGCGCAGCTTCGGCGCCAGCCCGCTGCGCATCATGTGGACCCTGCGGCTGCCGTCGGCGATGCCGTCGCTGGTCAACGGCATGCGCGTCGGCATCGTGCGCGCCATGATCATTGCCATCGTCAGCGAAATGCTGGGCGCTTACCGTGGCATCGGCTGGATCATCTTCCAGGCGACCCAGCAGGTGAACTTCCTGCAGGTCTGGGCGGCCATCGCCGTATCGTCGGCGGCCAGCATGGTCCGCTATCTCATTCTGGTCTGGATCGACCGCAAGGTCGTATGGTGGAAGTGATGAGCGCGGCAACGGGCCCCGTCTATCCACAGAGCGAAGCCGAGCTGCGTGTGCAGCTTGCCGCCTGCTACCGGCTGGTCGCCCACTTCGGCATGGACGACCTGATCTACAACCATATCTCGGCGCGGGTGCCCGGAGCCGAAGAGCATTTCCTGATCAATCCCTACGGCATGTTCTTCCGGGAGATCACCGCCTCGTCGCTGGTGAAGATCGACCTGGAGGGCAACCAGGTCGAGGCGACCAATTATGAGGTGAACCGCGCCGGCTTCGTCATTCATGCAGCGGTGCATCGTGCGCGTCCGGACGCGCGCTGCGTGCTGCATACCCATTCGGCCGCGGCCACCGCCGTTTCCGCCCTGCAGAGCGGTCTGCTGCCGCTCAGCCAGTTCGCCATGCACTTCTACAACCGGGTCGGCCTGCACGACTACGAGGGCGTGGTGCTGGATACCGGGGAGCAGGCGCGGCTGGCCGCCAACCTGGGCAGCTACCGGGTGCTGCTGCTGCGCAACCACGGTGTGATGACCGTGGGCCAGACGGTGCCGGAGGCCTTCATGCTGGTCTATTACTTCGAGCGGGCAGCCCGCATCCAACTCGCCGCCCCGGCCGCCGCCGCGGCACGTGGCGAGGCCCTGCACCTGCCGCCGCCGGAGGTCTGCGAGCACACCGCGCGGCAGTTCACCGAGCTGCAGGGCGACATCCGCTGGCCCGGCAGCCGAGAGTGGCCGGGCTTCGTGCGTCTGCTCGACGATCTCGACCCGAGCTATCGCGACTGAATTTTCGTTTTTCTGTCTGGAAGGAGACTTTTCGTTATGGAGCTGAAGCCGCTCGGCCCCGTGTTGGGCGTTGAAGTGACCGGGGTGGATCTCTCCGAGCCGCTGAACAACGAGAGTTTCGCCGCGATCCGCCAGGCCCTCAACGATCACTGCCTGGTGCTGATCCGGGACCAGGAGATGAGCGAGGCCGAGCACGTCGCTTTCGCCAAGCGGTTCGGCGACCTGGAAATTCACGTCCTGAAGCAGTTTCTGACGCCTCCCTATCCGGAACTCTACGTGCTGTCCAACAAGGCGGTCGCCGGCAAGCCCATCGGCAACCACAAGGAAGGCTGGAACTGGCACTCCGACTGGTCCTACCTGGAGGTGCCCTGCCTCGGTTCCGTGCTGTATTCCCGCGAAGTGCCGCCGGAGGGCGCCGACACGCTGTTCGCCTCCATGTACGCCGCCTACGATGCGCTGGATGCGGAGACCAAGGCGACGCTCGCCGGCCTGAAAGCCGTGCATTCCTATTCCGGGTACTACGCCAAGGCTTTCGCCGACCGCGATCCGCTCTCCGAGGAGCAGAAGGCAAAGACGCCGGACGTCGTGCACCCCATCGTGCGCACCCATCCGGAAACCGGACGCAAGTCGCTCTACGTCGGCGAGGACATCGTGAAGGAAATCGTCGGCCTGCCGGCGGAAGAGGGCGCGGCCCTGCTGGCGCGGCTCAATAGCCACGCCATCTCCGACAGCTTCGTCTACCGCCACAAGTGGCAGGTCGGCGACGTGGTGATCTGGGACAACCGCTCGACCATGCACAAGGCGACGCCCTACGACGACAAGGCCTACACCCGGGTCATGCACCGCGCGACCATCAAGGGCAGCGGCCGGCCGGTATGACCGAAGCGATGACGGTCGCCCCGCAGCCCGCCCCGCAGCGCCGCTTCACGGCAACCTCGGCAGACGGCGTCACCCTGACGGCCCAGGACTGGGGCGGCGAGGGGGCCCATAACCTGGTCCTGATTCACGGCTACGGTCAGGATCATCGGGTCTGGGGCGGGCTTCCCCTCGAACTCGCAGCCGCGGGCGTGGCGGTCTACAGCTACGATCTGCGGGGCCACGGCGGATCGGACCGGCCGCAGGCACCCGCCGCCTATCAGGACGGGCGCCACTGGGCCGAGGATCTGCGCGCGGTACTCGACGCCCTGCCGCGGCGGCCGGCCGTGCTGGTCGGCTGGTCCTACGCCGGCCGCGTGGTGGTGGACTACCTGCGTTATTTTGGGGCGGAAGACCTGGCGGGACTCTGCCTGATCGGCGCCTCGACCCAGGACGGCGACGGTTTCCTCGCGCCGGAGGTGATGGGTATGGCAGAGGCGATCGCCTCGGGCGATAAGGCGCGCAGCGCGGCGACGCTGGATCGCCTGGTCCGGCTGTTTTTTCACGCGGCGCCGGGACCGGAACTGGTAGCGCAACTGCTGGCGACCGCCAGGGGGGCGGCGCCGGAGGCCCTGCGCTGGATGAACGACCGCCCGCTGGACGGCGATGCCCTGTTGCAGGCGCTCGATCTGCCGTTCCTCATCCTGCAAGGTGCGGAGGACCGCATCGTATTGACCCCCATGGCCCGCCACATGGCCGCCCAGGTAACGGGCGCGGAACTGGTCCTGATGCCGGACATCGGCCACATGCCCTTCCTGGAGGACCCGGAGGCGACGGCCGGTCACCTGCGGGCCTGGATTGCCGGGCTGTAGCCCAGCGGGATCGGTGAACTGCCTCATTTGAGTCAGCTTGCGGTCAGCTAAGGGTAGCAGGATCGTCGTGTCCTCCCGACCGATAGCGATACCAACGATGATCAGCCGACGTTCCCCCCTGTCGCAGGTCCAGCATAACCGCAAGCTTTCCTTCTGGCTGGCGGCGGTGCCCTTTGCCGCCGCTTTCTTCGCGGTAGCGCCGTTCTGGCGCGAAGGCAGCGCCGGCGAGGAAGCCATCGAACTGGCTGGCCTGATCCTGATCGGCCTGGCGGTGCTGGGGCGGACCTGGTGCACGCTCTACATCGGCGGGCGCAAGAAGCATGTGCTGGTTGAGGTCGGTCCTTACAGCCTCAGCCGCAATCCCCTCTATGTGTTCTCCGTTGCCGGGGCCCTGGGCATCGGCATGACCAGCGGCAGCTTCAGCATGGGCCTGCTGCTGGCGGCCTTCACCTTCATTGTCTTCGATATGGTGATCCGCCGCGAGGAGGTGTTCCTGGACGACCGCTTCGGCGCCGCCTACCTGGGGTACCGGCGGCGCACGCCGCGCTGGCTGTCGCCGCGGTCGGTGTGGCGCGACGCCGAGCATCTGGAGGTGCGGCCGCGACTGGTGCTGACGACCTTCCGCGACGCCAGCCTGATGCTGTTGGCGTTGCCCGTTATCGAGGGCATCGAGGCACTGCATGGATTGTGGCACCTGCCGGTGCTGCTCCATCTGCCCTGACGACGGTCCAATCGCTGCGCGGACAAGATGGTTAGCGGCACTTTACCTTGCCCAAAACGGCAGATTTGCCTTTAACAAATATTTATAATCAATTCGACTAAATTGCTCTCGGGGGAACGGTGACCCGCGAGGGCTAAGGTAATGTATACCGTCAGCCAGCAGCGCCTTCAGGCGATCGATCGCGAGCAGGCCCTCCTGTTCGTGCGGATCTTTATGGCCGGATCGCTGGCGTTCCTCGTTCTCTGGCAGACCTCCCTCTACATCGACGCCCTGTGGGAGAATCGTCAGCGGCGTGTGGCCATGGCAGAGGCGACGTGGCACGCGCGGGATCTGCTCGGCAGCGAGTTGCAGACCTTCGGCGCCGATTTAAAAATTCTCGCCGCCGGCGCGGCCGTGCAGCGCCTGGCGCGGGGAGACGCATCGGCACGTGCGCAGGCTGAGGCCGATTTCACCGCCTTCGTCCGGGAAAAGCCGGCGACGGCGCAGCTTCGCTACCTGGACCGCGATGGCCAGGAGGTCGTGCGCGTTGTGCGCAACGGCGAGGCGATCGTCCGGGCGACGGGCGACGCGCTGCAGAACAAGAGCACACGCTACTATTTCACCGAGAGCATCGGGCTGCCGGAGGGGCGCATCTATGTCTCCCGCATCGACCTCAACGTGGAACACGGCGCCGTCGAAATTCCCTGGCGCCAGATGCTGCGCCTGGCGATCACGATTCGGGGCGGCGGCGGCGAGGCCGCGGGTATCGTCATTTTGAATATCGACGTCGCCGACTTCTTCGCTGACCTGCAACGCTCCCGCCCGCTGGACAGTGCGCCCCTGCAACTGGTGAATGCCGAGGGATACTGGCTCGCCGGGGTGCCGAGCGACCAGCTCTTCGGCTTCATGTTCAATCGCGAGACCACCATGGCGGCGCGCGCGCCCCAGGCCTGGCAGGAGATCCACGCCCAGCGCAGCGGCAGCGTCCGGCAGGGCAGCGATATTTATATCTTCGATACCTTATCGCCTTCGGATGTCATGGATGCCGAGCGTGCGGCACCCGGAGGCGCGACGCGCAGCGACGAAGGAGCGGAGCTTCTCTGGAAGATCGTCGGTGTGGTGCCCAGCGTCTCGCTCGCGTCGACCTGGCGCCTTGAGCGTCTGCCCGTGGTTCTTGTTGCCCTGTTGGTTGTCGCCGCGATCAGCCTGGCCTGGAGCAACGCGGCGATGGCGCGCCGCCGGTCGGAAGATGTCCGAAAACGGACGGAAGCCGAATTGGTACGCGTCGAGCGGCTGGCCAGCCTTGGCGGTCTCGTCGCCGGGATCTCCCACGAACTGAACACCCCCATCGGCAACGCCGTGGCCGTCGCCAGCACGCTGTCTGACGAGGCCGCCGGCTTCGACCAGGGCCTGGAATCCGGCCGGATCAGCCGATCGGGTCTGGAAGGCCTGATGGGGCAGTTGCGCGACGGAACGGCGCTGATGCTGAGGGACCTACGTCGCGCCGCCGATCTGATCGGTAATTTCAAGCAGATCGCCGTCGACCAGACGAGCGAGCGGCGGCGGCGGTTCCGCATGAGCAGCCTTGTTCACGACGTTGTCGGCACCCTGCAGCCGCGGTTCAAGTCCAGCCTGGTCATCCTCGACACCCGGATCGACTCGCAGCTCGAACTCGACAGTTACGCCGGTGCCTTGAGCCAGGTGCTGATCAACCTCGTTCAGAATGCCCTTGTCCATGGCTTCGAGGAGGGGCAGACCGGCAGGATCATCCTTGCCGTGCGCGACCTGTCTTCAAGCGAAGTCGAAGTGGTGGTGGAGGACAGCGGCAAAGGTATCCCACGCGACCTCCAGGATCGAATCTTCGAACCCTTTTTCACGACCCGGCTGGGCAAGGGCGGCAGCGGCCTGGGTCTGAGTATCGTCTTCAACATTGTCACCAGCATCCTCGGCGGCACGATTGCCGTCGAGAGCCGACCCGACGTCGGGACGCGCATGGTGCTGCGGCTTCCCGCTTCCGCCCCGGGCGGGGCAAGTGGCGAATTCAGGAGGATATACGATGTCTAGTGTTCAAGTTGATATCGATGACGACATGATCGAGGTCGTGGATAACGTGCGCGAATTTTCACCTCGGCAGTCATTTCCCTGGCGCGTGCTGATTGTCGATGACGATAGCGACGTTCACGAGTCGACCCGTTTTGCCCTTAAGGACGTGATCATCCTCGGGCGTCCGCTGGAGTTGATCCACGCCTACTCCGTGACCGAGGCGATGACCAGGATGCCCTCTCAGCCGGATATCGCCGTCGCCCTTGTCGACGTCGTGATGGAGACGCCGGATGCCGGTCTTCAACTGGTGCGCAAGATCCGCGAGGCCGGGTTCCATGCGATAAGGATAGTCTTGCGCACCGGCCAGCCGGGCCACGCGCCGGAGCAGTCGGTCATCTCGCTCTTCGAAATCGACGACTATCAGACCAAGAGCGGTTTGACGCGCAGCCACCTCCTTACTGTGCTGACCACGGGTATCCGTGCCTACGACCAGATCCAGACCATCACACGGAACCAGGCTGGGCTGGAGTCGATCGTCGAAAGTTCCAGCAGGCTGTTTCAGTGTGCCAGTCTGGAGGCCTTTGCCGAGAGTGTCCTGACGCAGATCGCGGTTCTGCTCGACATTCAGCCCAATGGCGTCGTCTGCCTGAACGGCCGTGTCAGCGCGGCAGACTACAGGCTGCAGGTGATTGCCGGTGCCGGCCGTTTTGAGCGCTATGTCGGAAAATCCTTCGTCGACTTCGCCGATCCGGTAACCCTGAACTTCGTTCAGGAAGCGCGGGCGCTGGGGGCACCGCTGCTGGACGATGGTTTCATGGCGCTGAACGTCGAAAGCGACGCGGGCTGCGATCTGTCGGTCTTCGTCGAAACGCCGGGCAAAGTCGCTGCAACGGAGCGGACCTTGGTCAAGCTGTTCTCGGCAAACGTCGCCATCGGCTTCGAAAACCTGAGCCTGCTGGGAGAGCTCGACAGGCTGGCCTACATCGACCCGGTGCTCGATGTGCCGAATATGAACGCCTTTGAGGTTGCGCTCGGTGCGAGGTTGGCCGCAGGGGCGGGCGGCCGGATGGCACTGCTGACCCTGGATCACTTCTCCGCTATCTTTGCCGACTACGGGACGAAGGTGTCGCATCGGCTGTTGGCGACGGTTTATGCCGAACTGAACAGCGGGAGCAATCAGAACTTCATGGCGGCGCGGGTTGGCGATGCCACTTTCGCGCTGCTGGGCGACCTCGAAGCCGTCGACGAAACCCACCTGATGACTATCTTCGCCAAGCCGTTCATGGTCGACGGGATCGAGATTCTGGCGAAAGCGACCACTGCCATCGTCGACCTCGCGGGCGTCGAGGCGGACTCAAACGCGATCCTGAGGACGGCGAGCGCGGCTTTGCTGCATCTCAAAAGAGCCGGGCGGGGACGCTGCGCAGTCTATGATTCCAAGATTCGAAGCGATCTGGAGCGTCGGGGCAAGCTGCAGGATGCGCTGAAGGTGGCGGTCGCCCGCGACGAAGGCTTCGCCGTTCATCTGCAGCCCAAGGTGAACCTGGAGTCGGGTGAGGTGACCGGCGCCGAGGCGCTGTTACGATGGCAGCACGAAGATGCCGCCATCTCGCCGGCCGAATTTATCCCCATCGCGGAATCCAGCGGCCTGACCCAGAGTCTCACGGACTTCGTGATTCACAGCGTCGGCGCGTGGCAAGCGCGCAGCGAGCAGGCGAAGGCGTTACCCGTCTCGATCAATCTGTCGATGGCCGATCTCAACAACCCCGACTTCAGCAAGCGTTTGCTGCGCCAGATCGAGAGCGCCGGCCTCTCCCCCGGCGACATCGAGTTCGAGATCACCGAGGGCATCGCCATGGGCGAAGCGGATTGGGCGATCCTGCAGGTGCAGATGCTGAAGGACGCCGGGTTCGGGATCGCGCTCGACGACTTCGGCACCGGCTACTCGTCGCTCGGCCACTTCGATCGGCTGCCTATCGACACGCTGAAGATCGACCGTCGCTTCATTACGCCGCTGGACCTGCAAACGGCGCCGGCAAGCCTGGCGGCCATCTTCCTGTCGATGACGCACGCGCTGCAGGTGGATTGCGTGGCGGAGGGCATCGAAACGGTGGAACAGCTGAACGCTCTCAAGTCGCGCGGCTGCTATTCCGGCCAGGGAGACCTGTTCGGGCGCCCGGGGCCGATGGACGAGTTCGAGAGCCGGTTCCTGCCCCAGGCGGCGGAGTAATCCCGCGGAGTGAAGCGACAGGGCCGACAGGCCGGAGGAAGCAGGCGCTAGAGCAGGCTTTCCTTGTGGGCGATCCAGGACCGCCCGGGGATCGAATTGAACAGCGCCCGGGTGTAGTCGTGTTTCGGCGCGGCGAAGACTTCCGCGGTCGGGCCGTTCTCGACGATCTCGCCGCGCCGCATGACCACGATGTGGTCGCAGACCTGCGCGGCGACGCAGAGATCGTGGGTGATGAACAGCATGGAAAGATTGAGCCGGTCGCGGATGTCGGCCAGCAGGCGCAGCACCTGCGCCTGAACCGAGACGTCCAGGGCCGAGACCGCTTCGTCGGCGACCAGGATTTCCGGGTCGAGGGCGAGGGCGCGGGCGATGCCGATGCGCTGACGCTGACCGCCGGAGAACTCGTGCGGGAAGCGCTCGGCAGACTTCCGGTCCAGCCCGACGAGGTCCAGCAGCTCGTTCACCTGGCGGGTCGCGTCGGCCTTGGGTGTGCCCTGCAGCAGCATGCCCTCGGCGATGATGTGGCCGACCTTGTAGCGCGGGTTCAGCGAGGCGAAGGGATCCTGGAACACCATCTGGATGCGTTTGCGCTGGCTGCGCACCTGGCGGGCGTTGAGTTTCAGGAAATCGACGCCGTGCAGCAGGACCTCGCCCCGGTCGGCCTCGATCAGGCGGATGACGAGCCGTGCCAGGGTCGACTTGCCGGAACCGGACTCGCCGACGATGCCGATGGTCTCGCCGCGCCTCAGCGTCAGGTCGACGTTCTGTACCGCCTTCACTTCGCGCTTGTTGCCGCCGAACAAGCCGCCTCCGGAGGTGAAGGTCTTGCTGAGCCCGATGGCCTGCAGCACTTCGTCGCGCCGCACGGCGGCCGTGGCGGGGCGCGGCACCAGGCTGGGCACCGCGGCGATCAGTGCCTTGGTATAGGGCTGCTGCGGGCGGTCGAGGATATCCGCCGCCTGGCCCAGTTCCACCAGGCTGCCGCCCTGCATGACGGCGACACGGTCGGCGATCTCGGCCACCACGCTGAAGTCGTGGGTGATGAAGATGACGCCGGTCTGCCGGTTGCGCTGGACTTCCTTGATCAGCTGTAGGATCTGCGCCTGGGTGGTAACGTCCAGCGCCGTGGTCGGCTCGTCGGCGATGATGACGCGTGGCTCCAGGATCAGTGCCATGGCGATCATCGCCCGCTGGCGTTGGCCGCCGGAGAGCTGGTGCGGGTAGGCGGAGAGGATGGTTTCCGGTTCGGGCAGATGGACGTCGCCGAGAATGTCGACGACGCGCCGGCGCCGCGCCGCGCGGTCCATGTCGGTGTGGATGCGCAGCACTTCGTCGATCTGCTCGCCGATGGTCATCAGCGGGTTCAGCGCCGTCATCGGTTCCTGGAAGATCATCGCGATGCGGCTGCCGCGCAGCGCGCGCAGCCGGGCTTCCGAAGCCGCCAGCAGGTCCTCGCCCTCGAAGCGGATCTCGCCGCCGCTGGCGAAGACCTGGGGGCCGGGCAGCAGGCCCATGATGGCGCGGGCCATCATCGACTTGCCGGAACCGGACTCGCCGACGATGCAGAGGATCTCGTCTTCGTGGAGGTCCAGGCTGACGCCGGCGATGGCGTGCCGGCGGTCGCCGCCGGCCGGCAGTGACACATGGAGATCGCGGATTTCGAGGATCGGGCGCGTTTTCGTGGCGTCCCCCATCAGGCAGAGCGCTCCCGCAGGCGCGGATTCAGCGCGTCGTTGAGACCCTCGCCGACCAGGTTGATGGCCAGAACGGTGAGCAGGATGGCGATGCCCGGGAAGGTGCAGACCCACCAGGCGCTGCGCAGCACGGAACGGCCGGCCCCGATCATGAAGCCCCAGCTCATCACGTTGGGGTCGCCGAGGCCGAGGAAGGCGAGGCCGGATTCCAGCAGGATGGCGGTTGCCACCATCAGCGAGCCGGCAACGATGATCGGCGACAGGCAGTTGGGCAGGATCTGCATGAAGATGATGCGGCCGTCCGACATGCCGAGGGTGCGCGCGGCCTGTACGAACTCGCGGCTTTTCATGGACAGGAACTCACCGCGCACCAGCCGCGCCACCGGCGGCCAGGAGACCACGGCGATGGCGATCACCACCGACTGGACCGAGGGCGACAGGATGGCGACCAGCAGGATGGCAAAGATGAAAGACGGAATGGTCTGGAAGATCTCGGTAATGCGCATCAGCAGGTCGTCGATGCGCCCGCCGAAGTAGCCGGCGACCGCGCCCAGCACGGTGCCGCAGAGCACCGCGACCAGCGAGGCGACGAAGCCGATCATCAGCGAAGTGACGGCCCCGTGGGCGATGGCGGCGGCGACGTCGCGCCCCAGGGTGTCGGTGCCGAAAAGGAAGTCCGGCGACGGCGGCTCCATCGTAGGACCGGCCAGGCGGAAGGGATCGCCGGGAAACAGGATCGGCGCCAGGATGGCCAGCAGCAGCACGCCCAGCAGCAGCAGGACGCCAACAGCGGCGGAGCGGTTGCGCAGGAAGCGCGCGAAGAAGGCGGTCATGGCTGGTCTCCTCCCGGCCCGATCATCCGACTTCGATCCGCGGATCGAGGAAGGTGTAGAGAATGTCGATGAAGAGATTGACCAGAACCACCAGGCAGGCCGACACGAAGAAGATGCCGAGCAGCAGGTTGAGGTCGCGCGAGAAGAGGGCGTCGTAGGCGAGCAGGCCGAGGCCCGGCCAGCCGAAGACGGACTCGACGATCACGGAACCGCCGAGCAGGCCGCCCATCTGGACGCCGGCCACGGTAACCACCGGCAGCAGCGCGTTGCGCAGCACGTGACGGTAGGTGATGGCACGCTCGGTCAGGCCCTTGGCGCGCGCGGTGACGACGTAGTCCATGCCGGCCTGCTCCAGGATCGAGGCCCGCATCAGCCGCGTGTAGGCGGCTAGGTAGAACAGCGAGAGGGGCAGCGCCGGCAGGATCAGGTGGCGGGCGATGTCGACCACCCGGTCCCAGCCTTCGTAGAAGGCGCCGATGGATTCCATGCCGCTGGCCGGCAGCAGGTCGAGCTTGAGGGAGAACACCACGACGAACATCAGGCCGATCCAGAACAGCGGCGTGGCGTAGGAGATGAGGGCGAAGACCGAGATCAGGTTGTCGCGCCAGGTATTCAGCCCCCGGGCGGCCAGGATGCCGAGCAACACGCCGAAGCCGACGGCGATGACCAGGGTGGTGACCATCAGCAGCAGGGTCGGGCCCAGGCGCACCATGATCAGCTCGGAGACCGGCATCTCCTGGCGGAAGGAATAGCCGAGGTCGAAGGTAAGAATGTTCGTCATGTAGTGGAAGAGCTGGACGTAGACGGGCTGGTCCAGGCCGAAACGCTCGCGCAGCTGGGCGATGTACTCGGGCGTCGCCGAACCGGCCTCGCCGGCCAGCACGTCGACCGCATCGCCTTCGGCGAGCTGCAACAGCAGGAAGTTCATCACCACGATCGCCAGGATCACAGGGATTGCCTGGACGGCGCGGCGCAGGATGTAGCGCAGGCGTTTCAAAAAGAGATCTCCAAGCGGAATGCGGCCAGTGGAATCTGGAAAGAGGAGAGGCGGCCGTCCGGTCCTGACCGGATGGCCGCCCCACTCAACCCCGGCTCAGACTACTTGTCCAGCCAGGCGTGATCGAAGGAGGCATAGACCCCCAGCGGGCTGATCACGGCATCCTTCAATTCGTCGCGGTAGACCGTGATGAAATCCATCTCGACCAGTGGGATGACCGGCTCGTCCTCGGCCAGCAGCTTCTGCAGCTTGGCGTAGGTTTCCGACCGCTTCGCCGGATCCGCCTCGGTGGCGGCGGAGTCCATCAGGGCGTCGGCTTCCGGGTTGCTGTACTGCGCCCCATTGACGAACACGGTGCCCTTGCGGATTTCGCGGGTCAGGTACTGGCGGTGGACACCGATCACCGGGTCCGAGAGCTGATAGAAGAAGTTCAGGTTCAGCTCGAAGGCATAGTCGGTGTAGGTCCGCTTCAGCCAGGTCGGCACGTCTTCGTAGCGGATGGTGACCTTGATGCCCAGCTCGGCCAGGGCCTGCTTCAGGTACTCGCCGATGCGCTGCCAGGACTCGCCGTAGGGCAGCACGTCAAGGGTCATCTCGAAACGGGTGCCGTCGCCATCGCGCTTCAGGCCGGCTTCGTCGAGCAGCGCGTTGGCCTTGTCGAGCCGGTCGGCCACCGTGTAGTCGCGGACATCGGCGGAATAGAGGCCGACCGAGTCGAAGGCGGAGACGATCGCGCCGGTCGCCGGTTTGCCATAACCGAAGAAGACGTTGTCGATGATGAACTGGCGGTCGATGGCATAGGAGATCGCCTGACGCACTTCCTTCTTGTCGAAGGGGGCGACCGTGGTGTTCACCTCCAGCAGCGTCAGCGGGTTGATCATGGTATAGCCCTCGGTGGTGACCGAGATGCCGTCCATGTCCTTCAGCCGCTTGGCGTCGACATTGGGAATGGCGTTGAAGGCCGCGAACTGGACCTCGCCCTTTTCCAAGGCGGCGGTGCGGGTGCTCGCATCGGGAATGAAGCGGGCGACCACGCGGTCCAGGTAGGGCAGGCCCTCTTTCCAGTAGTTCTCGTTCTTGTCGAGCCGGATGTACTGGCCCTTCTTCCATTCGACGAACTTGAAGGGACCGGTGCCGTTCGGCTTGTTGGCCGTCGGATTGTCGCGGAAATCGGTGCCTTCGAAGCTCTTCTTGGAGACGATCGGCGTCTCGTAGCCGGACAGGCCGCGGATCAGATAGGGCGCCGGGTTCGTCAGGTGGAAGATGGCGGTGCTGTCGTCCGGCGTCTCGATGCTCTCCAACTCCTTGAAGGTGTTGGCACCGCGCGGGTGGACCTGTCGAAGCACCTCCATGATCGAAAACTGCACGTCGGCGCTGGTGAAGGGCGTGCCGTCGTGGAAGGTGACGCCTTCCTGCAGTTTGAAGGTGATGGTCTTGCCGTCCTCGCTGATGTCCCACGACTTGGCGAGGCCGGGCTGAGGCAGCAGATCGAAGTCGTACTCTAGCAGGCCTTCATAGATTTTCGTGGTGACCTGGCCGACAGGGCCGGAGGTCGAGATGTAGGACGCGAGGGTCGGCGGTTCGGGTTGAACCAGCATGATCAACGTGCCGCCGCTCTCGGCGGCCTGGCTGCCGGCGGCCGACCACAACAGCGTGGCGGCGGCCGCACATAGAATCCTGGCGAAGCGTTTCAACGTGGTGCCTCCTGAGTTTTATGCGATGGGTACGGACGTCTTTGTTTCCCCCTCCAGGCGTTCTTGGCGGCCCGGGTATACGTGATCTGGAAAGCGCGGCGGGCAGGCTGTCTCGAAGGCCTTGGCGGCACGCAGGACGGCGGCGTCCGCGTGCATCGGCCCGACGATCTGCAGGCCGGCGGGCAGGCCGTCGGCGGTGAAGCCGCAAGGCAGCGAACAGGCCGGCTGTTGTGTAAGATTGAAAGGATAGCTGAAAGCCGCCCACTCGGTCCACCGACGGTAGTCGCTGCCGGCGGGAAACTCCAGCCCGGCTTCAAAGGCGGGCAGCGGCAGCGTGGGCGTGATCAGCAGATCGTAGGTCTGGTGGAAGGCGCGCATGGTACGGCCGAGTGCAGCCCGTCGATCGGCCGCCTGCATATAATCCAGCAGCCCGAAGCCGCGTGCCTCTTCGACGATCTCGACCAGGCCGGGATCGAGGGCGGCCATCTGGATCGCGGTCAGATCGCGGGTGCGGTTCAGTGCGCCGGCGAACCAATGTTTGTGGAAGATGTCCAGCGGGCAGTCGAAGCCGGGATTCACTTCCTCGACCGTGGCGCCGAGCGCCTCGAAGGTTCCGGCCGCCTGGCGCACCAGGGCGGCGATCTCCGGGTCGACCTTCACGTAACCGAGGTCGGGGCTGTAGGCGATGCGCAGGCCCTTGATGCCGCTATCCAAGCCGTCCAGGTAGTCCGCGCCGTCGTAGGGCAGGGCGAACCAGTCGCGCGCGTCGGGCCGCGCCAGCACGTTCAGCATGGCGGCGCAGTCGGCGACGCTGCGTGCCATCGGGCCGACATGGGCGACGGTGCCGAAGGCGCTGGAGGGGTAGGCCGGCACGCGGCCGAAGCTGGGCTTGTGGCCGGCGATGCCGGTGAAGCCGGCGGGGATACGGATCGAGCCGCCGCCGTCGGTGCCGATGTGCAGCACGCCCATGCCCAGGGCCGCAGCCACCGCGGCGCCGCCGCTGCTGCCGCCGGGGGTGCGCCCGCTGTTCCAGGGGTTGCGGGTGATGCCGAAGGCGGGTCCGTCGGTTACCGCCTTCCAGCCGATCTCCGGCGAATGGGTGGTGCCGACCAGGATGGCGCCGGCTTCCTTCAGGCGCGCCACGGCAGGAGCATCCTCGGTAGCGGGCGCGGTCATGTTCATGACCCGGCTGCCCATGCCGGCGCATTCGCCTGCCATCCACAGCAGATCTTTCACGGTGGTGGGAATGCCGTCGAGCGGCCCCATGGGCGTGCCCGCCTGCCAACGTCTGGCCGAGGCTTCGGCGGCCAGCAGCGCGCCGGCACGGTCGACCTGGGCAAAGGCGTTCACCTGGCCGTCCAGCGCCTCGATACGGTCGAACACCGCCTCGGCGACGTCTTTCGGCGACAGCGATTTCCGTTTGTAGCCGTCCAGCAGGTCGGCGACGGAAAGATAAGTCAGTGGCCCCCGGGTGGAAGTCGGCTGCATCGGCGCCCCTTCTTCAGTCCGCCCGAACCCCTTCGGACGATACCCTGTTCGATCCCTTGCGTCCCGTGGTTGTGACGGTGACGCTGCGGATTTGTTATGTGATTACGGTGAGTTTACAGAGCGTTCGTTGCATGGAATAATATTTTTAATGAACTAACTTAATCGAAAAAATAGATGAATATATCCCTGCGCCAGTTGACCTACGTGATGACGGCGGCACGCCTGCGCAGTATCAGCAAGGCGGCGCAGCATCTCAGTATTTCCCAGTCGTCCATCGCCGCGGCGATCAACAACTTCGAGGAAGAGTTCGGCGTTACGATATTCGTTCGTCAGCAGGCAAAAGGCCTGGTGCTGACGACCGTCGGCTCCCAGGTGCTGGGGCGCATCGGACGCTTCCTGTCGGAGGCCGACAGTTTCGAACAGGACCTCTCCGGCCTGGGCGAGAGCCTGGAGGGTGCCGTGAACGTCGGCTGCTTCGCGCCGGTATCACCGCACTTCCTGCCGCCGATCATCCGCGACATGACCCGTAAGCACAAAGACGTCTCCGTGCACATCCATGAAGGCGACCTGCGCAGCGTGCAGGACCACCTGCGCGACGGCGTTGCCGACGTCATCCTGACCTACGCCCTCGGGCTCGACAGCGCCTTTGAGATGGAGCCGCTGCGCGAGGCGCCGCCGCACGTCATCCTCGCCGCCAACGACCCGCTGGCAAAACAGGAGGCGGTGCATCTGAAGGACCTCGCCGGGCGCCCGATGCTCCTGCTCGACCTGCCGGAATCGCGCACCTACTTCGAGCTGATGTTCGAGGCGGCCGGCGCGCAGCCGAAAATCGTCCACCGTACACGCACCTATGAACTGGTGCGCGGCATGGTGGCCACCGGCCTGGGCTTCAGCATCCTGAACACCCGCCCGCTGATCGACAGCACCTACACCGGCCGCCGCATCGCCTGCCGCCGGCTCGCCGGGGCGGTGCGCGCACCCTGGTTCGTGCTGGCGCGGCGTGCGCACGACTATCCCACGCCGCTGATGGAAGCCTTCTCCGCGGCGTGCCGGGCCTTCTTCCAGTCCGACAAGGCGCTGCGCTACATCGTCAGCTGACCGGCCCGGCCCGACGCGGAAGCGGCCAACGGCCCGACGCGGAAGGGGCGTTCGACTGACCGGCTTCGCCCAGGCCCGCGAGGTCGATTCCTTCCGGCCGGAACCAAAGGCCATCCCCGCCGTTGTCGGAAGCTTGAACACATTAAACTCAGGATGGTTGATATGGCTGAAGCAAAGAAGCTGGATGGCGTTGCCCTTTTGAAGGCCGACCACCGCAAGGTCGAGGAGCTCTTTTCGAAATTCGAAGCGGCCAAGGACAAGAAGCGGAAAAAGTCGCTGGCCGGCGAGATCTGCATGGAACTCAGCGTCCACGCCAAGATCGAAGAAGACATTTTCTATCCCGCCTGTGAGGGCGCCGTTAAAGGCGATCTGCTGCAGGAAGCCCATGTCGAGCACGACGGCGCCAAGGTTCTGATCGCCGAGATCGCCGCCGGCGGGCCGGACGACGATTTCTACGACGCCAAGGTCAAGGTCCTCTCCGAGATGATCCAGCATCATGTGGAAGAGGAAGAGAAGCGCGTCGAGGGGCTGTTCAGCAGGGCCCGCAAGGCGGGCCTGGATATGGACGCTCTGGGCGAAAAAATGGCCGCCGAGAAGAAGCAACTGCTGGCGGCCTACAAATCGCGCGGTCTGCCCAAGCCCGCCACCCCCAGTCTCGCCCGTACCCGGCTCGCCTCCTGATGGCGCGCCGCCGCAATCCCTGGGTCGGTTTGGCGTGGGATAGCTGGGCGCTGGGATTGGAGGCCTCGTCGGTCGTCGGTCTGCGGAGCCTGCGGATCGCGGCCGGCGGCGCTTCCGGCGCGGCCGAGGCACGGCGGATGGTGAGCGAGAAGATCGAGGCTGCCGTGGCGGGGCAGACGCTCGTCCTGACCGGCGGGCTGGGGGTAACCGCGCCCGCCGCGGCGTCGAAAACGCTGAAGCACTATGGCCGCAAGGTCAGGGCCAATCGGCGCCGGCTGCAAAAGCCGTAGGCCAAAACGCCGGTGGTCAGAACACGATACGAAGCTACCGGGCGACGCGGTAGATCCGCTTGTACTCGCCCGGGTTCTCGTTGATCGACTGAGTGGCGTCCAGGAAGACACGCAATTCGTCGGGCGTCATCGCGGCGGTTTCCAGTTCGAAGTTTTCGCGCTTGATCGGGACGCACTGGGCGATCGGCGTGCCTGCCGGCAGGGTGCCGACGAAGTCCGGATCGGTCCACACCGCCGGGATATGGGTAAAGACGTTGTGGTAGCGGTCGTTGTCGACCAGCCCGGTGATGGTGCGGTAGGGCAGGTCCAGGCGGTTCAGCGGATGGGTGTAGAGGATCGACCAGCCGTCCTCCGGCTCGGCGGCCCAGAGGTTGCGGAACTTCACCGGGATCCAGCCGGGGCGGAAGAGGGGCGATCCCTCGACCTGCTCGGCGACGTGGAAGTGGATCGGCGAGCGCGGCACGTGCGGCGGCATCTCGGCCGGCAGTCCCTCCCAGTGCCACTCGAAGCGGCCGCGGTCGACGTGCAGGTCGCAGGCCAGCGGCAGCAGGAAGCCGTGGGTCATCGCGTCGATCACCGGCGGGCAGCCCTTGACCGTCTTGACCTCTTCCTCGAAGTCCGTGGCCCAGGCGGTCAGCGGCATGGTCTTCAGCCAGGACGGCGTGCCGCGCTTGGCCGGCTGAGGCTTGGGCAGATAGGGCTCGAGTTCGGGAAAGCAACGGAACTTGATTTTCATCCGGCGTCTCTTCCCTTGATGTGTTGCGGCGCGGTGTCGCCCGGCAGGTCCCGTTTTCCGAGCAGTTCGCGTTTCAGGGCGGCGGTGTCGAGCCAGAAGCAGCCGTTCTGCTGGTCGACCAGGGCGAAGAGCACGGTCTTGTAGAGCTTGGGATTGTATCGCACCGCCTGGCGGTAGTGGTCCATCGCGGCCTCGGCGTTGCCGGCGCGCTGCAGGCAGATCGCCAGCTCCAGGTGGGCCCAGGCGTAGTCCGGTTTGATCGCCAGGGCCCGGCGGTAGCGGGCTGCGGCGCCATCCAGGTCCAGCGCCGCGCGGCGGATGTTGCCGCTGCGGATCTCCGCCTCGGCGCAGCCGGGAAGCACCCGGATCGCTTCTTCCAGCAGGACCTGGGCCTCGCCGGGGCGGCCATCCTTCAGCAGGGCGGCCGCGCGGTTGCGCAGCACCGCCGCCGCCCGGATTCGCTCCTGCGGGACAGGTTCTGGCACCTGCGGGGTGCGCCGGGAATCGCCCAGGGGGGCGGCGGGTGGCTTCATGGCTGGACCCTAGTCTGCCGGCCTCGGCAGGGTCAATGGGGCGCGGGGCTGCCCGGTGCGCCGCCGCCGGATGCATACAAATGAAGGCAGGAAGCGGTCGCCCAATTCCCTCTTCGGTTGAAACCGATAATTAATCTAATGCGCGTCAAATACCAGGGATACGGACCCCTGAACTTCGCCGCCGTTCCGAGAGGGCCCCCCAATGGGCGCAAGACCGATCATTCTGGCCGAGGATAACGACAAGCTGCGCCGCGTGTATGCGGACATGCTGGAAGCGGTCGGCTATAGCGTGATGCGCGCCAGCGATGGGGCGCAGGCCATCGCCCTGCTGCACAAGATCGTCAATCCGCACCTGATCATCCTGGATGTGATGATGCCGAACATGAACGGCATCGAGGCCTGCACGCGGATCCGCAACATGCAGGGCCCCAAGCCCTGTCCGATCCTCTTTCTCACCGCGCTGGACCAACCGGAAAACATTCTGGAATGCCTGCGCGCGGGCGGCGACGACTACCTGATGAAATCGGCCCCGCTGGCGGAGATCCTGGAGCGCGTGCGCTATTGGTCGCGCAAGGGCTCGGTCGACGACGGCACCGGGCGCCGCGACAAGGCCATCAAGGCGTTGGAAGCGCTGGCTGCCGACAGCCGCGAGGCCAACTGCCTGAACGTCGCCGCCGAGGTATCGGCCGATCAACTGGCCGTCGACCAGCTCGCCGCCTTCCTGGCCCGCAACGCCGCCGCCTTCGGCGACGAGACCGCCGCGCTCTACCGTTTCGGCTATATGGTGGGCCTGGTCGAGGCCTGCGCGCCAGCCGCCGGCAAGACCGCGGCCGACTTTACCCGCTTCATGCGCAATCTCGTTCTGCGCAGCAACTTCGTCGACCGCAACGAAGCCGATGCCCTGCTCGACAACTACCGGCACATTGCCGACGAGAGTCAGTTCCGCGACGGCTGGGAACGGGGCCGCGGCGATGCCGCCGACGTCGGCATGCCGCAGATCGCCCGCCTCAACGACCGCTTCAACGACCGGTCCGTGGCCCGCTGAGGCCGCGGCGGGCCTATAGGTTCACCAGTGAAAGCCAGCCGAAGGCGAGGGCAAAGGTGATGACGGTCATCGGCACGCCGGCGCGCAGATGGTCGGCGAAGGAGAGCGTCACCCCTTCACGGCGCGCCCGCTCGGCCACGATCAGGTTGGCGAGGCTGCCGATCAGCAGCAGATTGCCGGCGAAGGTCGACAGCAGGGCAAGGGCATAGAGCGCCGCGTCGCTGAGGCCGGGCAGCGCCGACAACAGCAGGATCACCAGCGGGACGTTGCCGACGGTGTTGCTGCCAGCCAGCGCCGTCGCGCCAAGCAGCAGGGGATTCTCGAAGCTGAGGCCGCTGTGCTGCAGCAGGGCGATGATCTGGCCGTTCACGCCGGTGCCGGCGAGCGCGCCGGTGACCACGAAGAGGCCCCCGAACAGCACCAGCAGATGCCAGTCCACGGAGGCCAGCATCTCCCGTGTCGACAGCCGGCGGCTGACCAGCAGCAGGCCGGCGACCAGCAGCGTGCTGTGCCACCGCGGGATGTCGGTCATATAGAGCCCCAGCAAAAGCAGCGTGGCGAGGATCCCCTTGGTGAGGGCAGCCTTGTCGAGCACGATCCCTTCCAGGGGCAGTGGCCGGGCGGCGGTATCGGCCTGCAGCCGGCGGCGCCATACCGCCAGCACCACCAGGTAGACCGCGATCAGGCCGGCCAGGGCGACAGGGGCGGCGAAGAACAGGTAGTGCCAGAAGTCGAGCCCCCCGTGTTCGCCAATCAGGATGTTCTGCGGGTTGCCGACCAGGGTGGCGGCCGAGCCGACATTGGCCGCACCGGCGTGTCCCACCAGATAGGGCCGCGGATCGCGCCCGGCCTTCAGCAGTCCCTGGCACAGCACCGGCGTCATGGCGAAGACCACGATGTCGTTGGCCAGCAGGCTGGAGAGGCCGCCGGTGACGGCCACTACCAGGGCCAGCACCACGGCGGGCGAGGCGGCGGTGGCGGCAAGGCGCGCGGCGCACCATTCGTAGAGGCCGGAAGCGGCGAACTGCGCCGAGAGCACCATCAAGCCGAACAGCACGGCCAGGGTGCCGGTATCGATGGCGGCCACGAAGCCGCCTGTGCTGTCGTCGAGAAACAGCAGCACGATGGCGCCGCAGACGGCAATGCCGGTGCGGTCCAGTGCCAGTGCCGGCCAGCGCCCCAGCGCCATGCCCAGGTAGACGGCGGCGAACACGGTGAGCACGGCAATCTCGTGGAAGTCCATCGGGCAGCGCTGGTCCTTTGCTGGCGGGACTCGAAGGAAAGTCGCACCTACAGAAGGCACGTCGGGGGCTGGCAGGGGAAGGGATTTTCGCAGGCCGCTCAGACCTGAGGCCCGCTATTGGTGGTTGCCGCCCTGGCGCCAAATCCCTATGAGGGGTTGGGGCCTTCCTGGTGGGAGGCGTAATTTCGGGACCGTCCTGCGATGCTGATCCGCCATCTCCGCTTCTTCGTCGCGCTGGGCCGGGAGAAGCATTTCGGCCGTGCGGCGGAGACCTGCCACGTGACGCAGTCGACGCTGTCGGCGGCGATCCGCCAGTTGGAGAGCGAGATCGGCGCGCCGCTGATCGAGCGCGACAAGCGCTTCAAGGGCTTCACCGCCGAAGGCAAGGTGCTGCTGGACTGGGCGACGCGGGTGGTGGCCGAGCGCGAGGTGCTGGACCAGCAGATCGGCCTGTTGCGCGGCGAACTCACCGGCGAGCTGACGCTGGGTGTGATCCCCTCGGCGCTGCCGACCATCGGCCTGTTGACCACGCCGCTCAGCGAGGCGCATCCCAAGGTGACGCTGCAGATTCTGTCGCGGACCTCCGACGAGATTCAGCGCTCCCTGGACGGCTTCGACTTCGATGTCGGCATTACCTACCTGGGGGCCGAGCCGCTGCACGGCGTGGCGACCTATCCGTTGTATGAGGAGCGTTACATTCTGCTGACCCCCACGCGCGGGCCGTTCCGCGGGCGCAAGTCGGTGACCTGGCGGGAGGCGGCCGAGACCCCGCTCTGCCTGCTGACGCCGGACATGCAGAATCGCCGCCTCGTGAATTCCGTCTTCGCCAGCGTCGGCTGCACACCCAATGTCCATGCCGAGAGCAACTCGCTGATGACGCTGTGCTCGCACATCCGCACCGGCGCGTGGTCCAGCGTGCTGCCGCACAATCTGCTGTGGCTGTTCGGCACCCCAAAGGGAATGCTGGCCCTGCCCCTGGTGGAGCCGGAGCGCAGCTTTACCGTCGGCATGGTGGTCCGCCAGCAGAAACCCCAACCCCCGCTGGTCGATGCCTTCGTGAAATCGGTGCAGGCGGACGGCCTGGAAGCGCGCATGAAGCCCCGCCAGGGCTGATCGCCGGGCCTCCCTGGCCGGGGGGCTGAAGGCCGGGCAACCGCGTGGAGCAAGGGGGCGTGGCCTCCTGCCGGGAACCGCAATTGCCATTGCGCGGAGAAAATGCAAGAAAATGCATAGAAAAACAATAAAACACATAGACCAACGGTTGAAATTCCGGCCGTAAAAGGTTGCGGGCTGCCGGGAGCCCCGGGCAGCGGGAGGTACCTGAAGGACCAACTGCCATGTCGGAGATTGCCGAACGTCAAGCAGACGCGCAGGCCGTGTTCAGCCCCTGGCTGGCTCAGGCGTCGATTCTGGTGGTCGACGACGCGCCCGGCATGCGCAATTTCCTGGTGCGGACCCTGGGCCCGCGCTGCCAGCGGCTGGAGGCGGCCAACGATGCCGCGGCGGCCACGCGCCTGCTGGAGAACAGCCATTTCGACGTCGTCATCATCGACAACCTGTTGCCGGGCCAGTCGGGGCTGGAATGGCTGCAGGAGCAGCGCCGACTCGGCTTTTTCTCCGAAGTGATCCTGATCACCGCTTTCGCCGACCTGGAAACCGCGATCGATGCCTTGCGCGCCGGCGCGGCGGACTTCGTCCTGAAGCCGTTCCGCTCAAACCAGATTCTGAATGCGGTGGCGCGCTGCCTGGACCGCATGCGCCTGCGCCGCGAGAATGTGGTGCTGCGCTACGAACTGGACGCCAGCGACAGCGCGATCCGCGTGCGCAACCGTCTGATCGGCCGCTCGCCGCGCATCTCGGAAGTGCGCGAGACCATCGAGCGGGTGGCGCCGATGCCGACCTCCGTCATGATCACCGGTGAATCCGGCAGCGGCAAGGAGGTCGCCGCGCGGCTCGTCCACGCGCTCTCAAGCCGCGCCGAGGGTCCCTTCGTGCCGCTGAATTGCGCGGCGATCCCCGCCGAGATGATCGAGAGCGAACTGTTCGGCCACGTGAAGGGCGCTTTCACCGGAGCCGAAAGCCTGCGCCAGGGCCTGTTCCTCTATGCCCAGGGCGGCACCATCTTTCTCGACGAGATCGCCGAAATGCCGCTGGCCCTGCAGAGCAAGCTGCTGCGCATCCTGGATGACAAGCGCGTGCGCCCGCTGGGCACCAACCGCGAGGTGCCCGTCGATGTGCGCCTGGTGTTTGCGACCAACGCCGACTTGGAGGTCGCGGTTGCCGAGGGGCGCTTCCGGGCCGATCTCTTCTACCGGCTGAACGTCGTGCGCATCGAGATGCCGCAGTTGCGCGAGCGGCGTGACGATATCGACGAACTGGCGGCGCTGTTCATGAGCAAAGTCTCCGTCGAACTGGGTGTGCCGCCGCTGCTGATCGACGACGGGGTGCGCGCCGCCCTGCAGAGCTACGACTGGCCGGGCAATGTCCGCGAACTGCGCAATACCATCGAGCGCGCGCTGATCCTGGGCCGCTTTCCGCCCGAGTTCCGGGGGGGGGAGGAGGGCGGAGCGGCACCGGCCGCCGAAAGCCTGGAGGCGGTGGAGAAGCGCCACATCCTGAAGGTCCTGGCGGACGTTGGCGGGAACCGGGCGGCGGCGGCCCGTATTCTCGGCGTGTCGCGCAAGACGATCGAGCGCAAGTGTGCCGCCTGGAATGTCTGACGCGGTGCCGCCACGGCCGGCGCGCCGCTCCCCCACGGTGCGGCTGAGGCTCATCGTCATCGCGCTGCTGCCGATGCTGGTCGTGCTGCCGCTGCTGCTTGGCGGCGGCGTCGCCCGCTGGTGGCAGAAGTTCGACAACCTGCTGATCGTGAAGGTCACCGGCGACCTGACGATCGCCCGCCAGTACCTCTCCCGGCTATTGGAGAACAGCGGGGAGCGGGTCGAGGCGCTGGCCGCCTCCGCGGCCTTCGAGCGGCATCTGGACAGCCGCGACCTGGGCGAGATGACCGGTTTCCTGGACGATAGCCGCGCCAGGCTGCGGCTCGATTTTCTCTACCTGCTCGACGAGGCGGATGGATTTCTGGCCGGCGCGGCGGCCGGCACGGGGACATCGCAGCCGGAAACCTGGCCGGTGATCGCACAGGCGCGGGCGACGGGCGTCGCGACGGCCATCGACCTCTTCAGCCGCGAAGAACTCGCCGCCATCGACCCCGGACTGGCGCAGCGCGCGCGGATCGATCTGGTGCCGACCGAAGCGGCAGTGCCGAGCGAGCGGACCGTCGAGGCCCGCGGCATGGTGATCCACGTCGCGGCGGCGGCCGATCTGGGGCAGGGACGTCGCGGAGTCCTGGTCGGCGGCATTCTGCTGAACCGCAACCTGGCCTTCATCGACACCATCAACGATCTGGTCTACCGCACCGCCAGCCTGCCCGAGGGCAGCGAAGGCACCGCGACGCTGTTCCTGGAAGACGTGCGAATCAGCACCAATGTGCGCCTGTTCGAAAATGTGCGCGCGCTGGGGACGCGGGTCTCGGCGGTGGTGCGCCACCAAGTGCTGGACGAGGGTCGCATCTGGCTCGATCGTGCCTTCGTGGTGAACGACTGGTACATTTCGGCCTACGAACCGATCGTCGACAGCCGGGGCGCGCGTATCGGCATGCTCTACGTCGGCTTTCTGGAAACCCCTTTCCGCATCGCCAAGTATCAGACCGTTGTTGCTCTCGCTTTTGCCTTCCTGCTGGCGACGGCGATCATCGTGCCGGTGTTCCTGCGCTGGGTCGGCAATATCTTCCGGCCGCTGGAGCGCATGACGCAGACCATCAACCGGGTCGAAGAGGGCGACCTCGGCGCCCGCAGCGGGCAGACCGGCGAGGATGAGATCGGCCGCGTCGCGCGCCACCTGGATCAATTGCTCGACCTGGTCGAGGAGCGCGACCGGCAGTTGAGGGACTGGGCGCAGGAACTGAACGACCGGGTGGAGGCGCGGACCCGGGAACTGCGCGAGGCGAACCTGCGTCTCGAGGAGACGACGCAGCAGCTTGTCATGTCGGAGAAGCTGGCCGCCATCGGCGAGATCACCGCCGGCGTCGCGCACGAGATCAACAATCCCATTGCCGTGATCCAGGGCAATCTGGATGTCGCGCGCGATGTGATCGGGCCGGCCGGCAACGCCGCGCGCACCGAATTCCGGCTGATCGACGAACAGATCCACCGGATCAACCTGCTGGTCACCAAGCTGCTGCAGTTCGCCCGCCCGGAGGAGTATGCCGACAGCGCCGGCCGGCTGGCGCCGGCGGAGGTGATCACCGATTGCCTGCTACTGGTCCAGCACCTGCGCAACAAGGTGGAGATCGCGGTGGAGCGTGACGATCGCACCGGCCGGCTGGTGGCGATGAACAAGATCGAACTGCAGCAGGTCATCATCAACCTGCTGACCAATGCCATCCAGGCCATGCCCGATGGCGGCCGCCTGGTGCTGCGCAGTCTCGACGCCGACCGTGCCGGGACGCCCGGCCTGGCCATCGAGGTGCAGGACAGCGGACACGGGATGCCGCCGGAGGTGCTGCAACGGGTCTTCGATCCCTTCTTCACCACCAAGGTCCGGCAAGGTACCGGCCTCGGCCTGTCGATCAGTCAGAAGCTCGCCTCGCGCGCCGGCGGGCAGATCCGCGTCGTCAGCACGCCCGGCGAGGGCACGACCTTCACCATCTGGCTGCCGTCCGACGACCAGGTTCTGTCGTCATAAGCTTCTGACAGCCGCACCGGGCGCGACAGCCTGTCCGACGACGACCGGGCAGTGGTACATTTTGTCTCTTCCGCAACCGGCCGCCTGGCCGGCTTCCCTGAAATTCCGACGTCTTCACCGTCTGGCACGGCGTTTGCTGTCAGCCGAATCAGAATTCGCGCGCGCCCGGGGCAGTGCCGGGCCGACGCGAACGAAACGGGAGGAAAACGATCGCTCTCCGCCACGCTCCGGCAGCGGGCGGCGGTCTGCATAGCAATCCTCCCGACGCTGTCGAGAACGCAGAGCCCACGAAAGGGGAGGAAAACGAAACTATGGCCGATACATCGACGCGCAGGAATGGCCCTCTGTCCATCCTGATGAAGGAAAACATCGTCGCCAAGCCGGGGTTCAACCGCTGGCTGGTTCCGCCGGCGTCCATCGCGATCCACCTCTGCATCGGATCGGTCTACGCCTGGAGCATTTTTAACCCGGCGCTGATCAAGGAACTGGGCGTCGTCACCAGCGCCGCGGGGGACTGGAGTCTCTCCAGCGTCGTCTGGATCTTCTCGGTGGCCATCGTCTTTCTCGGTCTGTCGGCCGCGATTGCCGGCAAGTGGCTCGAGGAAGTCGGCCCGCGCTGCGTCGGCGTGACCGCCGCGCTGCTGTGGGGCGGCGGCTTCCTGATCGGCTCCCTCGGGATCGTCAGCCATCAGCTTTGGCTCATTTATCTGGGTTATGGCGTACTCGGCGGCTGCGGCCTGGGCCTCGGCTACGTGTCGCCGGTCTCGACCCTGATCCGCTGGTTTCCCGACCGCCGCGGCATGGCGACCGGCATGGCCATCATGGGCTTCGGCGGCGGCGCGATGATCGGCGCCCCGCTGAAGTCTTGGCTGCTGGGGATCTTCGCCAAGGCGCCCGTATACCTCGGCTCCGCCGATGCGGTGAGCCTGGTGACCGAGGGCGGGCGGCGCTTTGCCGAGACCGCCGCCGGCAAGGTCGAGGGCGTGGTCGCCACCGCCTCGCAGGCCGCCGGCAGGGCGGTGCCGGGGCAAGCCGGCGTCTATGTCGTGGGTACCGGCGACACCGGCGCGGCCAGCACCTTCATCACGCTGGGCATCGTCTACTTCCTCGTCATGCTGATTGCCGCCTTCTCCTACCGTATTCCGGCCCAGGGCTGGAAGCCGGCGGGCTGGAATCCGCCCGCCAAGGACGTCTCCGAGAAGCGGATGATCACCAGCAACCACGTCCACATCAACCAGGCGATCCGGACGCCGCAGTTCTGGAAACTGTGGATCGTGCTTTGCTTCAACGTGACAGCCGGCATCGGTGTGATCGGCGTGGCCAAGACGATGATGGTGGAGATCTTCGGCTCCACCCTGCCGGACGTCGCCACCGCCAGCTTCGCGGGCACCTACGTGCTGATGATTTCCGTCTTCAACATGTGCGGGCGCTTCTTCTGGGCCTCGACCTCGGACTTCATCGGCCGCAAGAACACCTATCATGTGTTCTTCGTGCTGGGGACGCTGCTCTATCTGTCGATCCCCTACGCGGCCTCGCAGGTCAGCGCCGATCCCGCGATCACCTGGCTGGTGCTGTTCTATGCCGCGACGATGATCATCTTCACCATGTACGGTGGCGGGTTCGCGACCATCCCGGCCTACCTGGCCGACGTCTTCGGCACCATGCACGTCGGCGGCATCCACGGCCGGCTGCTGACCGCCTGGTCGACGGCGGGCGTTCTCGGGCCCTTCGCGATTACCTTCCTGCGCGAACGGTCCAGCGGGCAGGCGATCCGCGATCTCGCCGCCAAGGTCGACCCGGTCGCCTTCGCGCAGAAGTTCGGGGCGCCGATCGACCGCCTGAGCGAACTGGTGGAGGCGAAGACGGTCACCATCGCCTCGCTGATGCAGATCGTGCCAGCGGGGACGGTCGACCCGACGCCCAGCCTGTACAACACGACCATGTACGCCATGGCCGGGCTGCTGGTGCTGGCTTTCTTCGCCAACCTGACGGTGCGTCCGGTCGACGAGCGTCACCACGTGGAGAATACCCACCCGACGGCCGCGCCGGCGGAGTGAGGTTTACGGACCGGGCGCTGCCGGTGGCGGCGCCCGGACTTTCCGCCCTTTCTCGCTGGATTTTCAGGGCCGAAGGGCAATTCTTATAATCGGCTTAATCGATTACGAATGTGAAAAAACTCGTTTGAAGTCGATTTCATTGACGGCGATCATAGCCTCCAAGAAAAACAACTTCCTAATGAGAGAGCAATGCCCTGGAACCCTGATCTCGTCCAAGAGATCGCCGATGCGCATAAGCACGAAGATGGCGCCCTGCTGCCCATCCTGCATGCCCTGAACGACCGCTTCGGCTATGTCGATGCGCGGGCGGTGCCGCTGATCGCCGATGTCCTCAACCTGTCGCGCGCCGAAGTGCACGGCGTCGTCTCCTTCTATCACGACTTCCGCGAGGCCCCCGCCGGCAAGGTGGTGGTGAAGGTCTGCCGGGCCGAGGCCTGCCAGTCCATGGGCGCGATGGGCCTGATCGAGCAGCTTTGCGGGCGCCACGGCGTGTCGCTGGGCGACACCTCGGCGGCGGGCGTGACCATCGAGCCGGTGTACTGCCTCGGCAACTGCGCCTGCGCGCCGGCGGCGATGGTCAACGACCGCCTGCATGGCCGCCTGGATGCCGAGCGCCTCGACAGCATCATCGCGGAGGCGCAGTCATGACCGTCACCGTCTACGTTCCCGCCGACTCCGCCGCCCAGTCCGTCGGCGCCGAGGAGACCGCGGCGGCGATCCTCAAGGAAGCCGCGGCGCGCGGCCTGGACCTGAAGCTGGTGCGCAACGGGTCGCGCGGCCTGTTCTGGCTGGAACCGCTGGTCGAGGTGATGACCACGGCGGGCCGTGTCGCCTACGGCCCCGTCATGGCCACCGACGTGCCCGGCCTGATGGACGCCCTGGCGGTGGCCGGCGATCACCCGCTGTGCCACGGCCCGACCGAGGACATTCCCTACCTGAAGAACCAGGAGCGCCTGACCTTCGCGCGCATCGGCGTCATCGACCCGCTCGCCCTGGACGACTACGAGGCTCACGGCGGCCTTTCCGGGCTGCGCAAGGCGCTGATCATGGACCCGGAGACGGTCTGCGAGGAGGTCACCGAGTCCGGCCTGCGCGGGCGCGGCGGGGCAGGGTTTCCCGCCGGCAGCAAGTGGAAGACGGTGCAGGGCCTCTCGGCGCCGCAGAAGTACGTCTGCTGCAACGCCGACGAAGGCGACAGCGGCACCTTCGCCGACCGCATGGTGATGGAGGGCGATCCCTTCATGCTGATCGAGGGCATGATCATCGCCGGCCTCGCCAGCGGCGCCACCGAGGGCTACGTCTATATCCGTTCCGAATATCCGCGCGCCGTCGCCCAGATGGAGGCCGCTGCCGCCGTCATGGAGAAGGCCGGCTGGCTGGGCGGCAGTGTCGGCGGCTCGGGCCGCGCCTTCCGCCTGCACGTGCGTAAAGGTGCCGGTGCCTATATCTGCGGCGAAGAATCCTCCATGCTGGAAAGCCTGGAGGGCAAGCGCGGCACGGTCCGCGCGAAACCGCCGATCCCGGCCATCGCCGGCCTGTTCGGCAAGCCGACGGTGATCAACAACGTGCTGCCCCTGGCGTCGGTGCCGATCATCCTGGCCAAGGGTGCCTCGTTCTACCGCGACTTCGGCATGGGCCGTTCGCGCGGTACCCAGCCGTTCCAGATCGCCGGCAACGTCAAGCGCGGCGGCCTGGTCGAGAAGGCCTTCGGCGTCACCCTGCGCGAACTGATCGAGGATTTCGGCGGCGGCACCGCCTCGGGACGGCCGTTCCGCACGGCCCAACTCGGCGGGCCGCTGGGGGCTTATGTCTCCGAAGACATGCTCGACCTGCCGGCCGACTACGAGGCCCTGGCGGACGCCCAGGCGATGCTCGGCCATGGCGGCATCGTGGTGTTCGACGAGACGGCCGACATGGCCGAGATGGCGCGCTTCGCCTTCGAGTTCTGCGAGATCGAAAGCTGCGGCAAGTGCACGCCCTGCCGCATCGGTGCGATTCGGGGGCGCGAGACCGTCGAGAAGGTGCTGCGCGGCGAGAACGTCGCCCAGAACATCGCCCTCGTCGAGGATCTCTGCGAGCTGATGCGCGACGGCTCGCTCTGCGCCATGGGCGGGCTGCCCCCGATGCCGGTGCTCTCCGCCATCCGCCTTTTCCCGGAAGATTTCGACCGCGCGCCGCGGCTCGCGGCTGAGTGAGGACATTGTCATGACCCTGCACCCCGAAACCGACTACGGCACCCCGGCGCGCGAAGGCGCCGAGGTAACGCTCAGCATCGACGGCGTCGCGGTGACGGTGCCCGAAGGCACCTCCGTGATGCGCGCCGCGGCGATGGTGGAACGCGAAGTGCCCAAGCTCTGCGCCACCGACAGCGTCGAATCCTGGGGCTCCTGCCGCATGTGCCTGGTGGAGATCGAGGGCGTGCGCGGCACGCCGTCGTCCTGCACCACGCCGGTGCGTGCCGGCATGAAGGTGACGACCAACTCGCCGCGCATCGAAAAGCTGCGCCGCGGCATCATGGAACTCTACATCTCCGACCATCCGCTGGACTGCCTGACCTGCGCCGCCAACGGCGACTGCGAGCTGCAGGACACGGCAGGCGCCGTGGGCCTGCGCGAGGTGCGCTACGGCATGGCCGGCGAGAACCACTTCGACGCCGAGCACAAGGTCGCCGTCGATGTGTCCAATCCCTATTTCCAGTACGACCCGTCGAAGTGCATCGTCTGCTCGCGCTGCGTGCGCGCCTGCGAGGAAGTGCAGGGCACCTTCGCCCTGACCATCGAGGGCAGGGGCTTCGAGAGCCGCGTCTCGCCGGGCGCCGGCGGCGACGACTTCTTTTCTTCCGACTGCGTGTCCTGCGGTGCCTGCGTGCAGGCCTGCCCGACGGCGACCCTGGTCGAGAAGTCGGTGGTCGAGCACGGCACGCCGACCCGTTCGGTGCTGACCACCTGCGCCTATTGCGGTGTCGGCTGTTCGTTCAAGGCGGAGCTGCAGGGCGATACCGTGGTGCGCATGACGCCGTGGAAGGACGGCGGCGCCAACGAGGGTCACTCCTGCGTCAAGGGCCGCTTCGCCTGGGGTTACGCCACCCATAAGGACCGCATGCTGAAGCCCATGGTGCGCGAGCGGATCACCGATCCCTGGCGCGAGGTATCCTGGGACGAGGCGATTTCTTTCGCCGCCGGGCGCTTCAAGGCGATCCAGGCCAAGTACGGCACGGACTCCATCGGCGGCATCACCTCGTCGCGCTGCACCAACGAAGAGGTCTACGTCGTCCAGAAGATGATCCGCGCCGCCTTCGGCAACAACAACGTCGATACCTGCGCGCGGGTCTGCCACTCGCCGACCGGTTACGGCCTGAAGCAGACCTTCGGCACCTCGGCGGGCACCCAGAACTTCAAGTCGGTGGAGAAGGCCGACGTCATCTTGCTGATCGGCGCCAACCCGACCGACGCCCATCCGGTGTTCGCCTCGCGCATGAAAAAGCGCCTGCGCGAGGGCGCCGAGATCATCGTCGCCGACCCGCGCCGCATCGATCTGGTGCGCTCGCCGCACATCCAGGCGGCGCATCACCTGCAGCTGCGCCCCGGCACCAACGTGGCGCTGATGAACGCCCTGGCCCACGTCGTGGTGACCGAGGGTCTGGTGAACGAGGACTTTGTCGCCGAGCGCTGCGACACCGCGGAATTCGACCGCTGGCGCGCTTTCATTGCCGAAGAGCGCAACGCCCCCGAAGCCCTGTCGGCGACCATCGGCGTGCCGGCGGAGACCCTGCGCCGGGCGGCGCGGCTCTACGCCACCGGCGGCAACGCGGCGATCTATTACGGCCTCGGCGTCACCGAGCACTCCCAGGGCTCGACCATGGTGATGGCGATGGCCAACCTGGCCATGGCGACCGGCAACATCGGGCGCGACGGTGTCGGCATCACTCCGCTGCGCGGCCAGAACAACGTGCAGGGCTCCTGCGACATGGGCAGCTTCCCGCACGAGTTCCCCGGCTACCGCCACGTCTCCGAAGTCGAGACCCGCAAGCTCTTCGAGGGCGACTGGGGCGTGCCGCTGCTGGACGAGCCGGGGCTGCGCATCACCAACATGCTGGCCGCCGCCGTCGATCAGACCTTCAAGGGCATCTTCATCCAGGGTGAGGACATCGCCCAGTCGGATCCCAACACCCAGCACGTCGAGGCCGGGCTGGAGGCGATGGAGTGCGTCGTGGTGCAGGACCTGTTCCTGAACGAGACCGCGGCCTTCGCCCATGTCTTCCTGCCGGGCACCTCCTTCCTGGAGAAGGACGGCACCTTCACCAACGCCGAGCGGCGCATCAACCGCGTCCGCCCGGTGGTGGAGGAGAAGGTAGAGGTCTCCGAATGGGAGGCGGTCTGCCGCCTGGCCAACGCCATGGGCTATCCGATGCACTACGACGGGCCGGCCCAGATCATGGCGGAGATCGCCCGCCTGACGCCCGCCTTCGCCGGGGTCAGCCATGACCGCCTCGATGCCGAGGGGTCGCTGCAGTGGCCGGTGAACGCGGCCTATCCCCAGGGCGCACCGATCATGCACGTCGACGGCTTCGTGCGCGGCAAGGGCCGTTTCATGCTGACCGAGTACGTGCCGACGGAGGAGCGCACCTCGCGCTACTACCCGCTGATCCTCACCACCGGGCGCATCCTCAGCCAGTACAATGTGGGCGCGCAGACCCGGCGGACGGAGAACTCGCGCTGGCACGACAAGGACATTCTGGAAATCCATCCCTTCGACGCCGAGGAACGCGGCATCGGCGACGGTGACAAGGTGACCATCGCCAGCCGCGTCGGCGCCACCACGCTGGTGGCAACGGTCTCGGAGCGCATGCCCCAGGGCGTGGTCTACACCACTTTCCACCACCCGCTGACCGGGGCCAACGTCATCACCACCGAAAATTCGGACTGGGCGACCAACTGCCCCGAGTACAAGGTGACGGCGGTGCAGATCACCCGCTCCAACCAGCCCTCGGACTGGCAGGAACGCCACCACCGGATGGAGGTGGAGAACTACCGGCTGGCGACGGCGGCCGCCCCGGCGGCCGAGTGACCATGGAGATCCGCCGCCTCACCGGGGCGCCGCTGCCCGTCTCGCCCGCCGTGCGCGGCGCCGTGGTGTCGCGCCGCGACTCGCGCGCGGCCGGACGCGCCACTGTGTGGCGGGTGCCCGAAGAGACGCCGCTGGCGGTGCTGCTGAACGGCCGTTCCTTCGCCGTCATGATGGGCACTCCGGCGGATCTGGAAGACTTCGCCGTCGGCTTCGCGCTGACCGAGGGTATCGTCGAGGATGTCGCCCCGCTCTCCAGCCTGCGCATCGCCGAGGCCGCCGATGGCTTCGTCCTGAACCTGCGGCTGGATCCCGCCCGGGTCGCCGCGGTGGATGACCGCCGGCGCAGCCTGCCGGGACGCAGCGGCTGCGGCGTCTGCGGGGCGCAGACCATCGCCGCGGCCCTGCCCAGGCCGCCACGGGTTGCCGGGGCGGCGCCTAGCATTGCGGCGCTGGAAGCGGCCTACGCCGGCCTGCCGGCGCTGCAGGCGATGAACGCCGAGAACTGCTCGACCCACGCCGCGGCCTTCTGCGACAGCGCGGGGGCGGTCCGCCTGCTGCGCGAGGACATCGGGCGGCACAACGCGCTCGACAAGCTGGGCGGCGCGCTGGCCCGCAACGGCCAGGATGCCAGCACCGGCTTCATCCTGCTGTCCAGCCGCATCAGCGTCGAGATGGTGCAGAAGGCCGCCGTGCTCGGCGCGCCCTTCCTCGCCGCCGTCTCGGCGCCCAGCGCGCTGGCGCTGCGCACCGCCAGCGCGGCCGGCATGGGCCTAGCCGGCCTGGCCGGCGACGACATCATGATCTTCGAGACCGCTTCGATCCGGGAGACCGCCGCATGAATACCGAGGAACTCGTCCGCATGGCCAACCAGATCGCGGACTACTACAAGGCCTATCCCGAGGCCGAGGCGCTGGACGGCGTCGCCGCCCATATCCGCAGCTTCTGGGACCCGCGCATGCGCGCCGGGCTGCTGGGTTACGCTGCCGGCGGCGGCGAGGGGCTGGCGCCGCTGGTGCTGGCCGCCGTCGCGCAACTGCACGAGGCGGCCTAGCCGCCCCGTTCGCGGCCATAGCTGCCGGAAGCCGGCGGGCCGGCCGCTGCCGGCGTGGCGACTCGATGCGGCTTGCACCCTTGGCGAAATGCTGCCAAATACGGACTTTTCCAGGGGGAATAGTCACCCGTGCAGCTTAGCAAACTTGCCCGCTACGGCTGGCGGGCCGTAACCGGTGAACCGCACGAAAAGCGGGACTTCGCTTTCTATGTGATGAACCAGCTCGCCAAGTGGCTGGACATGCGGATCTACAACAAGCACAACTCCTGGCAGGACGATCCGGAAGTCCTGGCGGTCATGCGCCGCTTCGATCCGAAGTATCCGCGGATCAGGGAGCGCCACTTCTTCCTCTACAACATGGCCCGCAGCCTGCGGCATCTGCCGGGTGAGACCGCCGAATGCGGCGCCCTGGGCGGCACTTCCAGCCATATCATCATGGCAGCCTTCGAGGACGATCGTCCGCATCACATTTTCGATTCCTTCAGCGGCCTGTCGCAGCCGACCGAGCACGACAAGCCGAAGACCGAAAGCGTGCGCGCCCTGCAGGCGGGGGAGTTCGCCAGCCCGCTGGAGCGGACCCGGCAGAACCTGGCGGCGCACCCGCAGGCGCAGTTCTACCAGGGCTGGATCCCGGAGCGATTTGCCGAGGTCGCCGACAAGCAGTTCAGCCTGGTGCATATCGACGTCGATTTCTTCGAGCCGACCCGCGACTCCTTCGATTTCTTCTTTCCGCGCCTGGTGGCCGGTGGCGCCATCGTCTGCGACGACTACGGCCAGAAGACCTGCCCGGGCGCCAGGAAGGCCCTGGACGAGGCGGCGGCCCGGGTCGGCCGCAAGGTAATCCACGTCCCGACCGGCCAGGGGTTGGTCCTGAAGTAGGCGCAGGACCCCGGCCTTCCTTCGCGGGGGCGGCGGGCGAGGCCGTAATTGGCCTTGACCCCCCGCCGGATTCCCGCAAATAGATGGGCGATGATCGGTATCCTGCGTATTTTTTACGGCGCCCGGGGCACGCGCCCTTGGGTCGTTCTGGCTTGCCTGCTGGCGGCCGGCATCGCCGAAGGCATCGGCCTTGCCACCTTGCTGCCGCTGCTCTCCCTCACCATCAATGACGGGGCCGCCGAATCCTCGGCCATGGCGGACTACGTCACCGCAGTTCTGGCCTTTTTCGGCCAGACGCCGGGCCTGGGCCTGCTGCTGACCCTGGTGATCGGCGGCATCGTCGTGAAATGCCTGCTGACCATTGCCGCCATGAACTATGTCGGCAGGGCTGTGGCCGGGGTCGCTACCGGCCTGCGGGCCGAGCTGATCATGCGCCTGCTGAACGTGCGATGGGGCTATTTCACCCATCAGCCGTTGGGGCGCATCGCCAACGCGGTCAGCGTCGATGCGACCCGCGCCGGCCAGGGCTATCTCATGGCGGCCAATTTCCAGGTCAACGCCATTCAGACGGTGATCTACAGTGCCGTCGCCGCGCTGATCTCCTGGCAGTTGGCGATCGCCGCTTTGGCGCTGGGCGGCACCATCGCCCTCTCGCTGCATTTCCTCGTGCGCATCAGTAAGAAGGCCGGTCGCCGGCAGGTGGAGCGGACCTCCGAACTGGTGATCTACCTGAGCGATGCGCTGAGCAACATCAAGCCGTTGAAGGCGATGGCCAAGGCCGGCAAGTTTGCCAACCTCTTCGACCGCAAGATCCAGCAGCTGAACCGCGCGCTGCGCCGCCAGGTGGGCAGCCAGTATGCTCTGCAGAACCTGGAGGAGATGCTGGTCGCCATCGCCGTGGGCATCGGCTTCTACGTCGCCACCACGCACTGGGACGTGCCGATTTCGCAATTGCTGGTCATGGGGCTGCTGCTGCACCAGGCAGTCTCAAGTGTCGGCAAGATGCAGCGGCAGTTTCAAAAGGCGGTGCTGTTCGAACGGCCCTACTGGGCCATGTACGAACTGATCGAGGAGACCGAGAAGGCGCAGGAGGAGAATCCGGGCACGGCCGTGCCGACGCTGGAGCGGGGCTGCCGCTTCGAGTCGGTCACCTTCTCCTACGGCGATCATCAGGTGCTGGACGGGGTGACGCTGGACGTGCCGTCGAACTGCCTGACGGTGATCACCGGCACCTCCGGCTCCGGCAAGACGACGCTCACCGATCTGCTGCTGGGGCTCTACCAGCCGACCGGCGGCCGTGTTCTGCTGGACGGCGTGCCGCTCAGCGAGATCGACCTGCAGGCCTGGCGCGGCATGGTCGGCTACGTCCCGCAGGAACTGATCCTGTTCCACGACACCGTCCTGGCCAACGTCACCCTGGGCGACCCGCGTCTGGGGATCGAGGAGGCCACCCGTGCGTTGAAGGAGGCGGGTGCCTGGGACTTCGTCTCGGCGCTGCCCGAAGGGCTGGACAGCATCGTCGGCGAAAAGGGCGCGAAGCTCTCCGGCGGCCAGCGCCAGCGCATCGCCCTGGCCCGCGCCCTGGCGGGGCGGCCGAAGCTGCTGATCCTCGACGAAGTGCCCTCGGCGCTGGACCCGCGCACCGAACAGGACATCTGCCGCAACATCGACGCTCTCGGCCGCGATATGACCATCCTGGCGATTACCCACCGCGAGGCCTGGACCGAGATCGCCGAGCGGACCTACCGCCTGGAACATGGCAAGGTCGAGCTGGTGAAAGACGGTCGCGGATCCAAACGCCCGGCATAAGCCCCCAGGGAAAAGCCCCAGGGAAAAGCCCCAGGGAAAAGCTCCAGATAAGCTTGCGAAGCATTCTCTTTCGCGCCCATTGACGTCAAGCTTGGCCGCCGCCGGTTGAATTTCCTGGCCGGTCTCGCTTCACCGCCTCATTCTCCTGCGCTAGATTAACTTATGTTATTGCGCGGCGGGCGAGTCGGGGCTTCGGGGAAATGCGGGATTTTGAATCTGGAAGAGGTGGCGGGGCTTACCTTCTGCGGTATCGCGCGGAGGTCGATGGCCTGCGGGCGGTTGCCGTCCTCGCCGTCGTTTTCTTCCATGCGGGCTTCGAGATTTTCCGTGGCGGCTTCGTCGGTGTCGATGTCTTCTTTGTCATCAGCGGATTTCTGATCGCCTCGATCATCGCCGGTGAACTGGACAAGGGCACCTTCAGCCTGCTGCGCTTCTACGAGCGCCGGGCACGGCGTATCCTGCCGGCGCTGTTCTTCATCACCGCCGCCTGCATCCCGCTGGCCTGGCTGTGGCTGGCGCCGCGCCACATGGAGGGTTTCGCCGAGAGCATCATCGCCGTGGCGACCTTCTGGTCGAACTTCCTGTTCTGGAATCAGAGCGGCTACTTCGATACGGCCAACGAACTGAAGCCGCTGATTCACACCTGGAGCCTGGCGGTCGAGGAGCAGTACTACATTCTGTTTCCGCTGTGTCTCATGCTGCTGTGGCGGCTGAGCACGCGGAAGATTGTCATGGTGCTGTCGGCGGTGGCGGTGGTCAGCCTGGGTATCGCGCACTGGGGTGCCTACGCCTTTCCGACGGCCAGCTTCTACCTGCTGCCGACCCGGGTCTGGGAATTCCTGATCGGGGTGCTGGCGGCGCTCTACCTGCGCAAGAAAAGCGAGAGTGCCGGGGCGGGCAGGGGCAATGCCTGGCTGAGCCTGCTCGGCCTGGGCATGATCGCTCTCGCCGTCTTCGCCTTCGACCGGCATACGCCGTTTCCCAGCCTCTATGCGCTCGTCCCGACCGCGGGCACGGCCCTGATTCTGCTGTTCGCGACGCCGGGGACGCCGGTTCACCGTGTGCTCAGCGGCCGGCTTGTCGTCGGCATCGGTCTCATCAGCTACAGCGTCTATCTGTGGCATCAGCCGCTGCTGGCCTTCTATCGCCACTGGTCGCTCAGCGACCCCACGCTGTCAGTGAAGGTTACGCTCTGCGTCGCTTCGGTCGTCCTCGGCTATCTCACCTGGCGGCTGGTCGAACAGCCTTTCCGCAACCGGCAGGTGGTCGCTGCAAAAAGCATCGCCTATGCCGCGCCCGCCTGCGGCGCCTTGCTGGTCGGGCTGGGCGTTGCCGGGCTCATCTATAAGCCGCCGATGGAAATCCAGGTGGCCTCGGAGAAGCTCGCCGTCCCACACAAGTTCGGCGGCATCGAGATCGACGGCGAGGACTGCAGCTTTCCCAAGCTGCCGGACGAATACTGCCGGATCGAGGGGGAGCGCGCTGCGCCGGAAAACGAGATCTCGCTTTTCGTCATCGGCGACAGCCATGCCCGCGTACTGACCGAAGCAGTCTACGAGGACCGTTCGTTCTATACGGAATTCTTCGATCTGACGGCCGGGGGGTGCCCTTTCCTGCTGGGGCTGACCGTCTTCATCGGGCCGGAGGCCCACCGCTGCGACCCGCTCTATCAGCAACGGCGCCTGGAATTCCTGACCGCACAGGGCCGCTACAACAAGGTCGCCGTGCTTGCCGCGCGTTGGCCGCTCTATCTCTACGGTGACGGCTTCGACAACAGCGTTGGCGGTGTCGAGCGGCGCGACCGCATCATTGCGGCCAAGTCGATCACCGCAGAGGGCGAAGCGCTGAAGCGGGATTACTTCCAGTCCCTGGAGGCGACCATGCAGGGTGTCCTGGCGGTTACCGACTATGTCGTCTTCGTTCTGCCGACCCACACCAATGGCTGGAACGTTCCCGACAAAGTTCTGCGGCTACGGAAAAGCGTCGGCAGCCTGAAGGAGTTGGAAGAGAAGCTGGCGATCCCCAGCGCGGTGGTCGCGGCGCGCCTGAAGGAGTTCAACGATTTCGTCGACAGCCGCTACGGCAGCAATCCGAAGGTCAGTATCGTGGACCCGCGCAAGTTCACCTGCTCCGAGGACGTGGGGCTCTGCTACGGCGTCAAGGACAAGATCCTGATGTTCGCCGACTCCGACCATCTCTCGCTGCCGATGAACGAGCGGCTTTCAACGGAGATCGCCGGCCTGCTGACAAGCCTCTACGGGACGAATGCGTCGGCGGCTGACGGAGCGGCCGACTGAGCGAATGGGCGACTGACCGGGCAGGGGCGCGCTTATTCGCTCTCGATGTTGATGGTCAGCGTGCGGCGCAGGATGGTGGGGTCGTTGCCGGTCATCGGCCAGACCGCGTGCCAGGAATTGTAGGTCTTCACGAAAACCAGGCACTGGTTCGGCTGGAAGGGGTAGGTGCGCAGGCACTCGACCTCGTCGAAATCCATGTAGCCGTTGGTGAAGTTGTAGCTGCGGGTCCGGTCTTTCGGCCACACCACGCTGGTGCCGCCGCCGTACTCGTCGTTCCATTCGCCCTCGCGCAGGATCGGGATCACCATGGTGACGACCTTGGAAGGGTGGTCGGTGTGCGGGCGGATGCTGCCGCCGGTCACCGGCATGGAGGAGAACTCGAAGCGCGAGCGCAGCGTCGGGAAGTGCGGTTGCGGGCTGCCCTTCTTCAGGGCCTTGAAGCGGTTGACGAGGCGCTGCTTCAACGGGATGTTGGTCAGGCCCAGATCGATGTTGTTGGCTCGCAGCATCGCCATGGTGTCGGTGATGAAACGCTCGCGCTTGATGTAGTCGTAGAAGCGGCCCCACGCGGCGGTCTTGGGCAGATGTGCGTTGTAGCCGACCCGGTTGTTCAGCTGGGAAAGCGAGTATTTGACGCCGTTGAATTCCTTCAGGATAAAGGTTTTGT
>JBHJIR010000015.1:0-102194 GCA_050043265.1 Kiloniellaceae bacterium | reverse complement strand
CTACGGCCTGCGCAGCCTGCGTGCCCACTTTCCCGACGTGCCGCTGGTGGTCGATGCGGGCCTGGGCCTGCCGTCCCACGCGGCGGCGGCGATGGAGCTGGGCTACGACGCGGTGCTGTTGAACACCGCCGTCGCCAAGGCCGGCGATCCGGTCGCCATGGCGGCGGCTTTCGCGCAGGCCGTCGCAGCGGGCCGGGCGGCCCACGACGCCGACCCCATGGAGCCGCGCGACATGGCGGCACCGTCGACACCGGTCCTGGGAAAGGCATTTTTGGGATGAGGAAGGGAGGGGCGCGAATGAAGTATCGGGCGGTGGCGAAGCCGATGCAGTTTCACCGGTCGTCATCCCGGCCAAACGAGCGTGAGCGAGCGCGCGCCGGGATCCAGGGGCGAGCGCTCGAGCGCTTGCCCTGGACCCTCGGGTCAAGCCCGAGGGTGACAGTTGGAGCTTGTGGCGATGCCGTGGGAGGATCTCTGCGCCCGATCGGTCGGTTAGGACAATGGGTCCCGGCAACAAGTGCCGGGACGACAATCGTGCAGGGGATGGGGCCGCGTAGCCTCGGAGAGGGAGAGGTGTGATGACCCTCGATCCCTTCTATCCCATCGTCGACAGCAGTGAGTGGTTGCCGCGCCTGCTGCCCTTGGGCGTCAAGCTGGTGCAGCTGCGGGCGAAGGACCTTGGCGAAGACGATGCCCGGCGCGAGATTCGCAGTGCGAAGTCGCTCTGCGCCGCCGCCGGCTGTCAGCTGATCGTCAACGACTACTGGCAGCTGGCCATCGAGGAGGGCTGCGACTTCGTCCACCTGGGCCAGGAGGATCTCGACGGTGCCGATCTCGCCGCGATCCGCCGCGCGGGCCTGCGCCTCGGCATCAGCACCCACGACGAGGCGGAGCTGGAACGCGCGCTGGCGATGGCGCCCGACTACATCGCGCTCGGGCCGGTCTACCCGACCATTCTCAAGAAAATGAAATGGGGGCCGCAGGGCCTGGTGCGCGTCACCGAGTGGAAGCGGCGCATCGGCGACATTCCGCTGATCGCCATCGGCGGCCTGACGGTGGAGCGTGCGCCTGCTGAGCTGGCGGCCGGCGCCGATGTGCTCTCCGTCGTCACCGACATCACCCGAAATGCCGATCCTGAAGCGAGAACCCGGGCCTGGGTCGCGGCGACGCGGCGGCAGGACCTGCGGAAGAATCAACCGACCGACACGTGAGGACTCCCGACATGACTCCGACTGCCCTTGTTTCCACGGCCCTGGCGGCGATCTTCGCCGTTCTGCTGCAGACCGCGCCGGCGGCGGCGGCCGACAAGCTGACGCTGGTGCTCGACTGGTTCGTGAACCCCGACCACGGGCCGATCATCATTGCCCAGGAGAACGGTTATTTCACCGACCAGGGGCTGGAGGTGGAGGTGGTCGCGCCGGCCGATCCCGCCGACCCGCCCAAGCTGGTCGCCGCCGGCAAGGCGGATCTGGCGGTTTCCTACCAGCCGCAGCTTCATCTGCAGGTCCACGAAGGCCTGCCGCTGGTGCGCGTCGGCACCCTGGTGGCGACACCGCTGAACTGCCTGATGGTGCTGCGCGACGGCCCGGTGAAGACCCTGGCCGACCTGAAGGGCCGCAAGGTCGGCTTCTCGGTCGCCGGTGTCGAGGAGGCGGTTCTGGGCGCCATGCTGAAGCCCCACGGCCTCGATTTCGGAGACATCGAGATGGTCAACGTGAACTGGTCGCTGTCGCCCGCGCTGATGTCCCGCCAGGTGGACGCGGTGATCGGCGCCTACCGGAATGTCGAACTCCATCAACTGGCCGTCGAGGGCATCGAGGGGCGCTGCTTCTTTCCGGAAGAAGAGGGCGTGCCGGCCTACGACGAGCTGATCTACGTGGCGAACCCGCAGACCATGGACGCCGGCATCGTCGCGCGTTTCCTGGCGGCGACGGAAAAGGCGACGCAGTACATCGTCAATCATCCGGAGGCGAGCTGGGAGATCTTTGCCGGCACCGCCAAGGAACTGCAGGACGAGATGAACGCCCGTTCCTGGAAAGACACCCTGCCGCGTTTCGCGCTGCGGCCCGCGGCGCTGGATAGCGGGCGCTACCACCGCTTCGAGGCCTTCCTGGTGGCGGCCGGCCTGGTCGGCGAAGCCTGGCCGGTCGACCGCCTGGCGCGGGAGGTGGTTGCACCGTGAACACACCCGATCATGGCTCGCCTGATTATGGTTCCAGGGTCTTCGCCGGCTGGCGCCGCGCGGCGGCGGAGGATTGGCAGGCCTACACGCGGCATGCCTTCGTAACGCGGCTCGGCGACGGCACGCTGCCGCGCGCGGCCTACCTGCACTACCTGGTGCAGGACTATATCTTCCTGGTGCATTTCGCGCGGGCCTGGGCGCTGGCCGTGGTGAAGGCCGGCGACCTGGAGGAGATGCGCGCGGCGGCGGCCACCGTGGACGCCCTGGTGAACCAGGAGATGAAGCTGCACGTCGCGGCCTGCGCCGAACAGGGCATCGCCGAGAAAAGCCTGCTGGCGGCGGCGGAGGAGGTCGAAAATCTGGCCTACACGCGCTTCGTCATCGACAAGGGCCTGGCCGGCGACTTCCTGGACCTGCTGGCGGCGCTGGTGCCCTGCGTGCTCGGCTACGGCGAGATCGGTGCCTGGCTGGGCGACGCCGAGACGGACGACAGCTACGCCGACTGGATCGATGCCTACGCCGCCAGCGACTACCAGGCGGTCTGCGAAAACGTCGGTAAGCTGATCGAGCGGGCGGCCGCGGCGCGCCTGGGCGCCGCCCCGGAGGCCTCGCCGCGCTGGGCCGATCTGTGCCGCACCTTCCGCACGGCGACCCGCCTGGAGGTCGGTTTCTGGGACATGGGCCTCAGAGGCGGGGGATGAATGCGCCGATCCCCGGCTGTCGTCCCGGCACTGGTTGCCGGGACCCATTGTCCTTTCCGCCCGAGAGGTCGAGCGAGACTTGGCAGCGTATAGCCACGTGCCGATGCCCATGGGTCCCGGGGTCGCGCCTCGGGACGACACCCTGAAAGGTGGTGGCCATGGCGCATGACAGCGGCGATGCCGGGGCAACGACCGTTGCGACGGCAAAGCGCAATGGACTGCGGGCGCGGGACGGCGCCCTGGCCTTCGTGTTCGTCCTCGCCTTCTGGCAGGCGCTGGTATGGGTGACCGCGGTGCCGCCGTTCATCCTGCCGGGGCCGCTGCGGGTGGCGCAGACCCTGGTCGCGCAGTACGAGCTGATTTTCTATCATGCCGGTTTCACGGTGATAGAGGTGCTGCTGGGGATTGGGTTGGGCACCCTGTTGGGCGGGCTCACCGCCCTGTGGCTGATGGTGTCGCGGCGGGCGCTGCGCTTCGTGCTGCCGGTGCTGGTGTTCAGCCAGACGGTGCCGGTCTTTGCCCTGGCGCCGCTGCTGACCCTGTGGCTGGGTTACGGCCTCGGCTCGAAGGTCGCCATGGCGGTGATGATCATCTACTTCCCCGTCGCGTCCAGCTTCCTGGACGGCCTGCGCCACACCGAACCTGCGCTGCTGGAGATGGGCCGCAGCTTCGGCGCCTCGAAACGCCAGATCCTGTTGCGCATCCGCGTGCCCGCGGCGCTGCCGTCCTTCGGCTCGGGGCTGCGTCTGGCCGCCGTCTATGCCCCCATCGGGGCGGTGATCGGCGAGTGGGTCGGGGCCTCCCAGGGGCTCGGCTATCTGATGCTGCTGGCCAACGGGCGGGCCAAGACGGACCTGATGTTCGCCGCGCTCTTCGTACTGGCCGCCTTCACCCTGGTGCTGCACAAGGCCGTCGGGCGGTTCGCCGACCATCTGGCGCGGCGGGCCAAGGGTCTCGGCTGACGGCGGCCAGCCGGCGCTCGCGGACCGCCGGCAAAACGAAAGGCCCCGCCGCGTCGGGGGAAGCGGCGGGGCCTTAGGGTTCGCGGGTGCGGGGGGAAGCTCAAAGCTTTCGCACCCTAGGGCTTATCTTTGGGGGAAGGTATGCCCTGGTCCGACAACGCGCGCCTGGCGGTTTGGTTCCGGGGGCAGGGCCTTCCAGGATGGCGTGGCGGCGGCGTGGCCGACGGCGCCGGTGAATGCTTTGATCTTACTCGCTGAAAGCGTCATCGCGGTGGCCCGCCCCCTTCCTGATCGGGCCCCATGGGTCCCCTCGATCGCCTCCCTGCCGGGGCGCCGTCGTCAGTAGTCTGTTAACCATAATTACGCTATGTTCGCCGGGGCTTGCGGATGGCAGGCCGCCAGGGGCCGGGCGTGCCCCGGCACAAGGGTGGGAGCATGGCAGGACCAGACCAGACGCCTGGGACGGGGCCAAGGGTGGGGCCAAGGCAGGCTTGGGGCATCGCCTATGCCCACTGGGTGATCCGCTGGCGCTGGGTGGTGCTGCTGGCCTGCCTGGTGGCTGCTGTCGGCCTGGCGAGCGGCGGACGCTTCCTCGGCTTCTCCACCGATTACAGGATTTTCTTCAGCGGCGAGAACCCGCAGTTGCGGGCCTACGACTCCCTGCAGAAGGTCTATACCAAGGACGACAACATCCTCTTCGTGCTGCAGCCGAAGAGCGGCGACGTCTTTACCGCCGAGATGCTGGCGGCGGTTCGCGCGCTGACCGAGGCATCCTGGCAGTTGCCCTATTCGCGCCGGGTCGACTCGCTGACCAACTTCCAGCACAGCTATGCCGAAGGCGACGACCTGACGGTGGAGGACCTGGTGCCGGCCGATGCGGCGCTGGATGCGGCGCGCCTGGCGGCCATCCGGGATTTCGCCCTGGCCGAGCCGCTGCTGGTCAACCGCCTCGTGGCGCCGGACGGCCGCACCACCGGCATCAATGTGACGCTGACCCTGCCCGGGGAGGGCCCCGAGGAGGTGCTCGACGCCATGGCGGCGGCGCGGGACGTGGCCGCCGGCTTCGAGGCCGACCATCCCGACATCACCGTGGCGCTGACCGGCGTGGTCGCGCTCGACGCGGCGTTCAGCGAAGCGAGCTTCACCGATCTCGCCACGCTGGTGCCGCTGATGTACGGCATCCTCGTCGCCGGCCTGCTGATCTTCCTGCGCTCGGTTGCCGGGGTCGTCGTGACGGTGCTGGTGGTCGGGCTCTCCACCGCCAGCGCCATGGGCCTGACCGGCTGGCTGGGCATCCAGTTGAGCCCGCCCTCGGCGATCGCCCCCACCATCATCCTGACCCTGGCGGTGGCCGACTCGATCCACCTGCTGGTGACGATGCAGCATGCGATGGCGCAGGGCAGCGACAAGCGCGCCGCCATCGTCGAGAGCCTGCGGGTGAACTTCAACCCGGTCTTCCTCACCTCGCTGACCACGGTCATCGGCTTCCTCAGCCTGAACTTCAGCGACGCGCCGCCGTTCCGCGACCTGGGGAACATCACGGCCCTGGGGGTGACGGCGGCCTGGATCTACTCGGTGCTGTTCCTGCCGGCCTTTCTGGGCGTGGTGCCGATGAAGGCGCGGGCGCGGGCCGAGGGACGCAGCGATGCCATGGCGCGGCTCGCCGAGTTCGTGCTGCGGCGGCGCCGTCCGCTGTTGTGGGTCATGATCGCTTTGGTCGCCGGACTCGCCGCCTGGATCCCGCGGATCGAACTGAACGACCAGTTCGTCAACTACTTCGCACCCTCGATCCCGTTCCGCGCGGATACCGACTTCGCCATGGAGAACCTCTCCGGCATCTACCAGATCGAGTTCTCGCTGCCGGCGGGCAGCGAGGGCGCGATCAGCGAGCCGGACTACCTGGAAAAGACAGACGCCTTTACGGTGTGGTTGCGGCAGCAGCCCGGCGTGGTCCACGTGCAGTCGCTGACCGATACCATCCGGCGGCTCAACATGAACATGCACGGCGACGATGCCGCCTGGTACCGCCTGCCCGAAGAGCGCGACCTGGCGGCGCAGTATCTGCTGCTGTTCGAAATGTCGTTGCCCTATGGGCTGGACCTCAACAACCAGATCAATGTCGACAAGTCGTCGCTGCGCATCGTCGTCACCCTGGAAAACATCACCACCCGGGAGGTCCGCCGCCTGAAGGAGGCGGCGGAAGGCTGGCTCGTCGCCAACATGCCGGCCTCGGCCACGGAAGCGACCGGTCCCTTCATCATGTTCGCCTACATCTCCGAGCGAAACATCCACTCCATGCTGACCGGCACCGGCATCGCCCTGGTGCTGATCTCGCTCTCTCTCATCGTCGCCCTGCGCAGCCTGAAGATCGGCCTGCTCAGTCTGATCCCCAACATCGTGCCGGCGGTCATGGCCTTCGGTGTGTGGGGCCTGCTGGTCGGCGAGGTCGGCCTGGCCTCGTCGGTCGTCGCGGCGACCAGCCTGGGCATCATCGTCGACGATTCCGTCCACTTTCTCAGCAAATACCTGCGCGCCCGGCGGGAGCGGGGCGACAGCCCGGAAGATGCGGTGCGCTATGCCTTTGCGACCGTCGGCCGGGCGCTGTGGGTGACCTCGGCCGTCCTCATCGCCGGTTTTGCCACCCTGGCGTTCTCGGCCTTCGCGCTGAACCAGAGCCTGGGACTGCTGACCGCCCTGGCGATCTTCGCGGCGCTCATCGCCGACTTCCTGCTGCTGCCACCGCTGCTGCTGGCCATAGACAAGGAGAACAAGCATGCAGACAAGCCCGACGACCTTCTGCAAGCGGTGGATTAGCCTCGCGACGCTGGCGGCGGCACTTGCGGTTGCCGGCAGCCTTGCCGGAACCGGCCGGGCGGAAACGCCCGAGGAGAAGGGACGCGCCATCGCCGAGGAGATGGATCGCCGCGATCTCGGCTTCGGCGATACCACGGCCGGGTTGACCATGGAACTGGCCAACAAGGAAGGGCAGACCAGCACCCGCAAGCTGCGCATTCAGACCCTCGAGGTGCCGGCGCGGGATGTGGGCGACAAGGCGCTGATCATTTTCGATTACCCCCGCGACATCGAGGGCACCGCGTTGCTGAGTTTCACCAATATCCTGGAGCCGGACGACCAGTGGCTCTATCTCCCGGCGTTGAAGCGGGTGAAGCGGATCTCCTCGGCCAACAAGTCGGGGTCCTTCGTCGGCAGCGAGTTCGCCTACGAAGACATGCTGTCTCAGGAAGTCGACAAGTACGACTATCGCTGGCTGCGCGACGAGGCCTGCGGCGCGCTGACCTGCTTCGTGATCGAGCGCCACCCGCGCTACGAAAACTCCGGCTACACGCGCCAGGTCACCTGGATCGACCAGCAGGAATACCGCCCGCAGCGGGTGGATTTCTACGACCGCAAGGACGCCCTGATGAAGACCCTGACCTTCACTGGCTACAACCAGTACCTCGACCAGTACTGGCGCGCCGACGACTGGTTCATGGAGAACCGCCAGAACGGCAAGACCACGCGGCTGACCTTCGAGGACTGGCGGTTCGGCACGGGGCTGGATGCGAACGATCTAGCCCCCAACCGGCTGGACAGGCTGCGCTGAGATGAGAAGAGGGGGACAGATCGTCGGGGGCCTGCTGCTGGCCAGTTTCGGCGGCGCACAGACGGCGGCGGCGCAGGAGATCGACTGGTCGAATTTCGACTTCGCCGGCTATCTCGCGGTCGAGACCCGCGTCTTCCCGGAGAGCCCCCAGTATGCCGATCAGGAGGAGACCACTGTCTCGCCTTCGGTGGTGGCGCAGCCGGAGCTGCGCTACCGCTGGAACGGCCGCGACGACCGCATCACCTTCGTGCCCTTTGCCCGCGTCGACGCCCACGACGACGCCCGCACGCACGTCGATATCCGCGAGCTCAACTGGTATCACGGCGGCGACGACTGGGACACGGTGCTCGGCGTCGGCAAGGTGTTCTGGGGCGTCACCGAATCGCGGCACCTGGTCGACATCATCAACCAGACCGACCTGGTGGAAAGCCCCGACGAGGAGGACAAGCTCGGCCAGCCGATGGCGAACCTCAACCTGCTGCGCGACTGGGGCTCCCTGAGCTTTTTCGTGCTGCCGGGATTCCGGGAGCGGACCTTTCCCTCGGACGACGCCCGGCTGAGCGGTGCGTTGCCCATCGTGAAGGAGGATACGACCTACGATTCCGGTGCCGAGCAGTGGCACGTTGACTTCGCCGCACGGTATGCGCAGAGTTTCGAAAACTGGGATATCGGCGTCGCGCACTTCTACGGCACCAGCCGGGAGCCGCGTCTTATCCCCGGCGTCGACGGTTCGGGCCGGACGGTACTGCGCCCGCACTACGACATCATCAACCAGACCAGTATCGATGCCCAGTACACCCTGGACTCATGGCTGTTGAAGCTGGAGGCCATGACGCGCTTCGGCCAGGGCGACCCGTTCTTCGCGGCGGTCGGCGGCGTCGAGTATACCTTCTTCGGCGTCCACAACAGTGACATCGATATCGGCCTGCTGGCGGAGTACCTGCACGACGGACGCGACGACAAGGCACCGCAAACGCCGTTCGAGGACGATGTCTTTCTCGGCACCCGCCTGACCTTGAACGATTTCGAGAACACCAGCCTGCTGGCCGGCGTGATCCTCGACCTCGACCAGGAGGAGCGCATCTTCAGTTTGGAATTCGAGCGCCGGCTGACCGACCACCTGAACCTGGAGCTCGAAGGGCGGTTCTTCGACAACGTGGACAGCGACGACGTCCTCGGCGGGTTCGCCCGAGACTCCTACATCGAGATGCGGCTGTCCTGGTTCTTTTGAAGCGGGAAGGGCTGACGCGGGACGGGCTAAGGCGCGCAGGGCGCGCCGGCGGCGTACTGAATCGGTCCGATGTCGGGGTTCCCGGTGCCGTAAGGGCGGCCGCAGACGTCCAGGCCGGGCGCCGCGACGGGCCGTCCGAGCCCCCTGATCCTCTCCGGCGCTATCAGCCGCAGGTCGCCGGCGGCCGGGTCGCTGTAGACCGAGCGGCTGATCTTCGCGAGCAAGAGGGCCTTGGCGAGGCTGACGAGGTTCGTTTCCGCGGTGTAGCTGCCGCCGTCGCGGGCCAGTATCCGCCCGTCGATGACGTTGTTGAAAATCTCGGCGGTGGAGCCGGGAAACCGCACGTCGATCCCGCGGGTCCCGATGACGGCGTTGTTGTAGATCAGCGTTCCGGCGCTGCTGTTCAGATAGATGCCGACATCGTTCGGGCAATTCAGGATGACATTGTTTCGCGCGATGCCGTTGCTGTGCTCAAAGGCACAGGCGCCGTCCCGGCAGGCGTCCGGCGAAGAGCTGCCGCCGCCGAACGAAAAGCCAACCCGCGTGGCGCCGGAATGCCGCCACTCGCAGCGGACCACATTCTGTTCGAAGACGTTGTCCGATCCGCCGCCCTTGAAGAAGGCGCCGTAACTGACGCGGTCGCCGCCCGCCTTGGCGAAGTCGGCAATCATGTTGCCCCGGACATGCCATCCGTTGACGGCGACGATGTCCAGGGTGGCGACGGGCCTGCCGGTCTGGCGGATACGGTCGTTGTAGAAGAGGTTGCCCTCGAGCAGGCCGTCGTCGGGGAAGCGGCCGTCCTCGCCGTTGACTTTGACGGCGGCATTGAAGTTGGTGATCCGGTTGTTCCGGATCACGACGGCGCTGCCGTTGCCGACGACATGAAAGGCGTGCTCGCACCGGCTGTCCGCCGGGCAGGTGCCGTCGATCATCAGGTTCTCGAAGGTCCAGTACGGCGCGCCGACACGGAACCCTTCGCCGGACGAGAGTTCCAGCCGTGTTGCCCCGGCCGGTGAGCCGCGTAGCGTAATCCGCCGCGCGGCCCGACCGGGCGTCGTGATTTCGAGGGCGGGGCCGGTGATTTCATAGAGGCCGGGGCGAAGCGCGATCACCTGGCCAGGACGCGCAGCGAGAACGGCCGAGCGCAATGCCTCGACCGTCGTCACCTCGACGGTTTCGGGGGCGTCGTCCTGGTTCTCAGCGGTTCCGTTCGGGACCGGCGGATAGATCACTTCGCGGGGGGCGGGGGCCGGCGGCTTGCCGACGGTGGACAGCGACGTCGGGGAGGGGGCGTCCGTCTGCTGCCCGGTCAGCTCGGTCGCCAGATATCTTTTCCAGGTGACAAGGGCGGGCTCCTGGAAGAGGTATTGCGTGGCCAGGGCGCCGACGCCGAGGGCTGCCAAGGTGCAACCGCCCAGGGCCAGCCCAAGGCCGAGAACTGTCCGGGTGGATTTTCGCAATTTTCGGGTCCGCTCCCAAGAAATTCCGACGGACCGAGGGAGCCTCCCTCTTCAGGGAAAGCCTAGGACGTCCGCGCGTAGTCGTCCTGCAGGCGGATGATGTCGCGTTCGTCGAGCGTGTCGCCGAACTGCACCTCGACGATGATCAGCTGCTCGCTTCCGGGATTGTGCAGGCGGTGGACCGCCCCGCAGGGAATGACCACGTAGTCACCCGGCCCGACCCTGGTGGTGCGGTCGTCAACGGTGGCCTCGCCCTGGCCGGCGACGACCACCCAGTGTTCCGAGCGGTGCTCGTGATACTGCAGGGAAAGCCGGTGCCCGGGCTTTACCTCCACCCGCTTCGTGATGAAGGTCGGGCCGATGTCGACCACCCGCCAGGTCCCCCAGGGGCGTTCCTCGTAGTCGCCGACCGCATAGCGGACGACGCTCGGTTTTTCCGATACCTGCTCCATGATAGGCGCCCCGCTTTATGAAAAGGGATCCCTCGGCTCCATGCCTGGGAGACATGCTCGCCTGAATGGCCGAAGCAGGTCAAAACATTAGTGAACCTGCTTTTGCGGCAGTCGCTGAGCAAAAGGGGAAGGGGCTGCGCAATGGGGTCAGAGGCCAGCCCGCGCCGCCCGACAGGCACGGGGGCAGAGGTCCCCGGTGCCTGGAAGGTCGGGCCAGGAAGGTCCGTCAGGCCAGCGGAGCGGGTTTCCGGCGCCAAGCCACCACGCCAAGACCGCCCAGGCCGAGCAGCATGAGGCCGAGCGTCGCCGGTTCCGGGACGGCCGTGACGATGACGTCGATCGACACGTCGGCAACCAGGTTTTCGCTGTTGTCGTAGGCCGCGAGGGAGATGGTGTAGATGCCCGGCACGCTCGGATCGAAATAGTCGTATATGCCTTCGTTGAAGAACTCCATGTTCCAGGAGTTCTGCATCACGTTGTTGGCGGCAACCAAAGCGCTGAAGGTGCCCGCGTCGCCGCCGGCGGTCGTGCCGTCCCCTTCCGCAGTGCCGTTGGTCCCGAAAGCATGATCGGGAACCTCAGGGGTTGTGCTCAGCAGGGCGATCTCGAGATTGTGCGTGCCCGGGCCCGGATCGAAGTCGATCGTCAAAATGTAAAAATAATCGGCCGCGAGAGTGGAGCCGGTGCCGTCGGCAGAGGAGTTGACCGACCACTCGAAACTCCACACCGGCGTGGTGGGCGAACCGGGATCGAAGCTGAAGCCGCTTGGGGCCGCGCCGGCGGCGAAACTGTAGGTGCCGTCACCGTTGCTGTTGAAGGTGTTCTGGGGCTGATTGCTCTCGTCGAAGCGCAGCTTGGCCCGCAGTCCCAGCTCAAGCGGTCCTTCCTGGTTGACCGTGAAGTGGCCGTTGGCATTGCCGGAGCCGAAAATGATATTCGGCGTCACGTTCTGATCATAAAGAACCACGGCCTGGGCCGTGCCCGCCGCACCCCAGCACAGCATGCCCGCGAAAGCCGCAATCAGACTGCCAGACTTCATGATAACAGTTCCCCATCGACGCCTATACCGATCATTTGTTCGGCATTTTGTCTACTTTGCAAGCTTCGGAGCGAAATCGCAAGGCGCGATGTTATTAACCATACTTGCTTTATTGGTTTACGCCGAACTGAACGGCAGGGCCTGCAGGCAAGAACCGGGAAGGCTTCCGATTGAGGCTGCGCGGCGGCGCCATTGACCTTTTGCCCGCGGCCGGGTTTGGCTAGGGTCGCCCAAGACGGCACCCGCGGCAGACTCGGGCGGCGTCTTGATTCTCTGAATTTTTTAACAATTGGCGGACGGGATCGAACGATGAGCAGAAGCCTCACAGACGGCGGGCGGCGGATGAAAGCGCGCGTCAGGCTGCTCTCTTTGGGACTCGCCGCCTTTTGTGTGCTGGTGAACCAGCCGGTCCTTGCCAAGACCGGCCCGGAGGAGTCTCGCGCCTACTACGAGACCGCCGCCAAGTATGCGCAAGGGGGGGATCTGCGCGCGGCGGTGATCGAGCTGAAGAACGCGCTGCAGAGCGATCCGGGGAATGCCGAGGCGCGCCTGCTTCTCGGCGAGGTCTATGTGAAGCTCGGCAATGGCGGCGCCGCCGCAAAGGAACTGGGCGTTGCCGAGCGCCTGGGCGTTGCGAAGGAGCGCCTGGTTGCCTTGCAGGGACGGGCCCTGTTGCTCCAAGGGAAATACGAGGACGTCCTGGATGGCTTCCCCGAGGCGACTTACGGGGCGCCCCTGGACCTGGAGGTCCTGCTGCTGCGCGCCGACGCCCATGCCAGGCTCGGCCAGTGGGAGCTGGCGCGGCAGGATTATGATAATGCCGCCCAGAAGGCGCCGCGGGACGCCCGGGTGCCCCTGGGCCTGGGCCGGGTCGAACTGGCGCAGCGGGATTTTGCGGCGGCCGAGGCCCAGGCGACGGCGGCGCTGGAGCGCCAGCCTGAGCTGACCGAGGCGCGGTTGCTCCAGGCCGACGCCCGCCGCCTGAACGGCAAGCCGGAGGAATCGGTCGCGGCCTTCCAGGCGGTCCTCGCCGAACCGGGCCTGTCGGCGGGGGGCCGTATTCGCGCGGGGGTCGGCCTGGCGAGTGCGCTTCTGACCCTCAATCGGGACAGCGAGGCACAGCAGGAAATCGATGCCGTCCACGCGATTGCGCCCGATATCCCGTTGGCGGCGTATCTGCAGGCGCTGATCAAGGTGAGGCAGAACGACTACGCCGCTGCCCGGAAAGCGCTGGATGCTGCCGCGCCGGGCCTGGACGGTTTCGCACCGGCGCAGTTCCTGTTCGGCGCCGTTTACTACCAGGCCGGCGAACTGGAGACGGCGCGGTCCTGGTTTGGCCGCTATCTGCGCGCCAATCCCGACAATCTGCAGGCACAGAAGCTGATGGCCGCAACGCTGCTGCGGCTGCAGGCGACGGACGAGGCCGTGGCGTTGCTGGAGCGGGCGAAGAGCCAGACGCCGGATGATCCCCAGATCCTGCTGCTGCTCGGTAACGCCTATCTGAGCAGCGGACGCGCCACCGAGGCCGCCAGCCTGCTGCAGCGCGCCGCCGAGCTGGCGCCGCAGGATCCGCGTGTGCTGGGCCAACTCGCCATCAGCCAACTGGCAACGGGAGATCGCGACGAAGCGCGGGCAACCCTCAATGCCACCTTTGACCTGGGCGCCGACGCCAGCGCGGTCGGCTATGCCTTGGCTTTCGCGCATCTGCGCGCCGGCGCCTTCGAGGATGCCTTGACGGTGGCGCAGGACCTGCGCCAACGGTTCCCGCAGAGCGCGATCGCGGCGAACCTGGAAGGGGCCGCCTATGGGTCGCTCGGTAAGCTGGAAGAAGCCCGGTCGTCTTTCGAGGCGGTGCTGGCGATCGATCCCAATTTCCAGGAGGCCCGCGCAAACCTCGCCGCGCTGAAGGCGCAGGCCGGTGACGACGCCGGTGCCGAGGCCGAGTACCAGACGATCCTCTCGGCGCAGAAGGACAATCCGGCAGCCATGATGGGCATGGCCGCGCTGGCGGATCGCCGCGGCGACCGCCCTGCCACACAGCGCTGGCTGGAGGAGGCCATCGAGGCCGATCCGAACAACCTCAAGGCATCGCTCGCCTTGGCTGACTACTATGCAAAGGGCGGAGACACGGCAGCGGCAATCAAGGTCATGGAAGGCCTGGCGGTCCGGCAGCCGACCAATCCGCAGGTGCTGCTGGCACTGGGCCAGGTGCAGCGCCGCGCCGGCGATGTCACGGCCGCCATGCGTACTTACGAGAGGCTGTCGGAAGTCACCAACGGATCGCCGGGGGCGCGGCAGCTGCTGGCCGAAGCGCAACTCGCCGCCGGCGACTTGAAGGCGGCCCTGACCTCCTACGAAGGCCTGAAAGAGGCCGCGGCCGAGGATGCGGCGGTGTGGAACAATCTTGCCTGGCTGTACCAGCAGTTGGGAGACGAGCGCGCGGCCGCCCACGGCGAGCGGGCGCTGGAGCTGGCGCCCGGCCAGCCGGCGATCATGGATACGCTCGGGTGGATTCTGCTGGACGACAAGGACCAGCTGGCGCGCGCCACCGGCCTGCTGAAGCAGGCGCACGAGGCGGCGCCGGGGGCACCCGACATCACGTTCCACTATGCGGCGGCCCTGCATAGAAGCGGTGACGACAAGGCGGCGCGCGCTTTGCTGCAGCCGTTGCTGGACGCGGGCCAGCCGTTCTCGTCGCGGGCCGAAGCGGCGGCCCTCCTGGAGCAGCTCGGCTCCTGAGGGCCCTACAGGCCGAAACGGCGCTGACGCTGCTGATAGGCGCGGATGGCGCGCAGGAAATCGATCTTGCGGAAGTCCGGCCAATCGATGTCGGTGAAATAGAACTCGCTGTAGGCGCTCTGCCACAGCAGGAAGCCCGACATGCGCAGTTCGCCGCTGGTGCGGATGATCAGGTCGGGGTCGGGCAGGTCCGGCAGGTAGAGGTGCTCGGTGATGGTTTCGGCGGAGATCGCCTCGATCGCCGCGGCCGGGTCTGGCGCCTCCAGAACCCGGGCGCGCAACAGGGACCGCAGGGCATCGACCAGTTCGGTCCGGCCGTCGTAGGCAGCGGCGATCGTGAGCACGATGGCGTCGTGATCCTTCGTCGCCTCCTGTGCCGCTTCGATGGCGGCACGGGTCTGCGCCGGCAGCAGGTCAAGGCGGCCGGCGGTGCGCACCCGGATGCCATGGCGCCGGACGAAAGGATCCGTCGACAGCGCGGAGATCTTGTTCTGAAGGGCGGCGAGGATGCCGTCTACTTCCTCGGGCGGCCGCTCCAGATTCTTCGTCGAGCAGACCCAGAGCGTGACCGCGGGAATGCCGAGCGTGATGCAGCAGTCCAGCACCGCGTCCAGCTTCTCCGCGCCCAGGGCGTAGAGCGTGTGGGGATCGGCGCTGCGCCGGCGCCGGCCGAAGCGGCGGTTGCCGTCGAGGATGATGCCGACATGGCGCGGCCGCTCCGCTTCGAGAATCTTCGCGGTAAGCCGGCGTTCGTAGATGCGGTAAAGACCGCGCTTGATCCAGTCCCGCAGGGCGCCCAGGAAGCGGCGGTCCCGCCCGGCGGCGGGCCGCTGCGGTGCCTCATCAGCGGCTTTGCCGCCGTTCGCCGGGCCCGCGATGTCCTGCCGTTGCGTCACCACAGGCCGTTTTTCCCCGTGTTTCGTGTCTTCAGGCTTCAGTTTCCGCCGCCGTCCGGCGCCTCTTCGACCAGCGCGGCGTAACTCGGATCGGCGGCAAGGCGGTCGACCAGGGCGCGCAGGTCCTGCGAGCGGTCAAGCGGGCAGACGAGGATGGCGTCGTCCGAGGCGACCACCACGCTGCCCTCCAGGCCGAGCACGGCGAGCGGCACGCTGTCGCTGCGCAGGTAGCTGTTCTTGCTGTCCAGGGCGATGACGGGGCCGTCGAGGCGGTTGCCGTCGGCGTCCTTCGCGGCCACCTGGTGGAGCGCCTCCCAGGAGCCGACGTCGGACCAGCCAATGTCGATCGCGACGACGGCGCCCTCGGCGGTCCGCTCCATCACCGCCTTGTCGAAGGGAATGCTCGGCTGGGCGGCGAAGGCGTCCTCGTCGAGGCGCAGGAAATCCTCGTCGTCCCGGGCGCCGGCAAGGGCGCGCCGGCAGGCGTCGAGCACGGCCGGCGCGTGACGGCCCATCTCCTCGATCAGACGCGCCGCGGAAAGCAGGAACAGGCCGCTGTTCCACATGTACGCGCCGCTGCTCAGATAGCGCTCAGCCGTTGCGAGATCGGGCTTCTCGACGAAGCGCCCGATCCTGTAACAGCCGGGACAGTCCGCCAGCTCCCCGTCCTGCTTGATATATCCGTAGCCGGTCTCCGGGCGCAGGGGGTGGGCGCCGAAGGTCACGATCCGGCCCTGCCGGGCCGCGGCGGCGGCCAGGTCGATCGCTTCATGCAGCCCCGGCAGGTCCTGAATGAGGTGATCCGACGGCGCCAGCAGCATCAGGCTGTCGGGGTCGTCCTCGGCCAGCAGCAGTGCCGCGATGGCCGCCGCCGGCGCCGTGTTGCGCAGCACGGGCTCCAGCACGATGGCGCGCGGCACGACGCCCATCTGCTGCAACTGTTCGGCGACGAGAAAGCGGTGGGCGCGGTTGCAGACGAGAAGGGGCGGGGCAAAGCGCGCCGAGGCGGAGAAGCGCTCGACCGTCTGCTGCAGAAGGGTCTGCGGACCCGCGAGGCGGACGAAGGGCTTCGGGCGCCACGGCCTGGAAAGCGGCCACAGCCGAACGCCGCTGCCGCCAGCGAGGATGACCGGCCGGATGAGAGGCAAGGCTGCCATGCTTTCTGTCCGATCGCCGGTTCCGGTCTCCGGCCTTTTGCGGGGCCGGCATTGTTTTCAAAGCGCGCGGTCTCTAAAGCGCGCGGCGCAAAGCCTGGCTGGGCCGTCGCTTCAGGACCGGTGCCGGGTCAGTCAGGCGGGCAAGATGGTCAAAAGAACGTTTCCGGGACGATCAGAATGTCACCCGGCAGCAGCGCCACGTTGGCGGAGATGTCGCCGTCCTCGAGAAGGTCGTCGAGGCGCACGCGATATTCCTTCGGCGCACCGTCCTCCATGCGAACCAGCGTCGTGTTGTTGCCGTCGGCGAACTCGGTCAGGCCGCCGGTCTGGATGACGACGTCGAGCACTGTCATGTTGGCCCGATAGGGGATGGCCCGCGGCTGCGAGGCTGCGCCGACGATGCGCACCTGCTGCGGGAAGGTCCCGACGAAGCCGCCGACCATGACGGGCACGAGCGGGTCCTGGATGTAGACGGCAAGCTCGGACTCGATCTCGCGGGCGAGGGCGCTGGGGTTCTTGCCCTCGACGTAGAGGTCTTCGATGAGGGGGACTGAAATACGTCCGTCCGGCCGCACCGCCACCGAGGTCGTCAGTTCCGCGTTGCGCCAGACGAAGATCGTCAGGGAGTCGCCGGAACCGATCTGGTAGAGCGGTGGCACCTCCGGCGTCGCCGCCTGGGCCGCCGGCACTTCGGGCTTGCTCGAACAGCCGACCAAGCCTGCTGCCAGCAGGACGGCGCCAAACAATGAAGCGAGTGACCTGGATCCCCGACTGGTCATGTCCCGACTGGTCATGTGATGACCTCCCCCAAACCCGAATTTATGAACGCACCACGCCAGCAACCATAAATAGGAGCGCTCGAGACGACAAGTGGAGACGGTCGTCCAGCGACCGGGTCGCCGACGGAGTGGCCCGGTGACTGGCCCGGTGACTGGTCGGGGGGTGTCCGGGCCGCGGCGCAACCACGCGGCGGGCACGCCAAAAAACCCGCAAGGGGTTGGCAAAAGGACAATATTCTCTGAGATCCGGCCATAGCAGGCGTTATCGCGGCGCGCCGAGTTGCGCGCCGTCCCGCCCTTTACCCAAATTTCCGCGTGGAATTGTCGTGTTTACGGCAAAACGTATTCGATCAGAACCCAATAACCCGAAATAGAACCAACCACCAAAGTCGATAGCGCCAGTACAGAACGAATACGTTGTACGGAGATCGGACGAAATCCTGCCGTCCTGTAAATCTCGTTCAATGACATTGTAACATCTCCCTCTTTGTCTTCATGACAAAGGAATTGACCGCGCGGGAACACGGGGCACGACTAGGGAATGAATACTTCCCTCGGCCACATGTGACGGTGGAGATAAAAATCTGCCTTGTAACCCGCGTCTACAGGTTTCTACACATTTTGATTAGATGTGTTATTCACCTGTTCCCTGGTCGCTATGTTATTTCTGTGCTTGGACTTTGTCAATAATTTGACCCTGGATATTCTTGGTTAAACCATTTGCGCAAATACCCCTCTGGGAGGTGGAGAGACCGTCTGCCAACGCATCCAGAGGCAGCATTGATGTCCTGCGCATTAACCATCTTGAATCCTGCTGCCCCTACCTTTCCGGAAGCCGGAGATGGCGGCAGTCGAGCCCCGGGTGGGGCCTGCAAGCTGTATGGACCCGTTCGATTTCCGGTGCGTGGCATATATCATAAGTTTTTATTTCCCAAGTATTTCATCGCGAAGACGAACGGGGGCGCGGCGAGGCGGCGGAGAGCGGAGAGCGGGATCGGCGAGACGGTGCGGCACTGTTCGCCGGATACCGGGGATTGAGAAAATGAACCTTCGAACCTCCCCGTAAGATGACGTGAGGCGCCTCGCGTTTACCATTATAGAAGAGGCGCGGCGGCCACCGCACCTTGGGCCACTGAAAAGACAGATAGGCAACTCGGGGTTGCGATTTGCGGGGGGATTTCTTGAGGCGGGATAGCTGCGGTTGCGGTAGAGTTAAGAAAGTTTCCCTATTATTCTCGGCTTTCGTGAATGCGATGAACCAGCGGGTGAATTTCGTCGCGGAAGAAGGAAACAAATGGTTGGGTGCTGCGTTCTGTCTTTGAGGGATATGCCCCGGTAGAATGGCGGGGACGCGCATTCTGGCCCTAAATCATCGGTTTTTTGACATATGGCAGACGACAGAGTCCTCATTACCGGCGGAGCCGGTTACATCGGCAGCCATACCGTCCTGGCCTGCCGGGATGCCGGCTATTCTGTCGTGGTGATCGACAATCTGTCGAAGGGGCTGCGCCGGCTGGTGCCGGAGGATGTGCCCTTCCACCAGGGCGACGTCGGCGACCCGACCCTGCTGGCCGAGGTGTTTTCCCGGCACGGCATCTCGTCGGTCATCCATTTCGCCGCCGACATCGTGGTGCCGGAGTCAGTGGCCGCGCCGCTTTCTTACTACCTCAACAACACCTGCAAGACGCGCTCGCTGCTGCAGGCCTGCGTCGACCATGGCATCTCCCGGATCGTCTTTTCGTCGACGGCGGCGGTCTACGGCCAGCCGGAGACGATCCCGGTCGGCGAGACCGCGCCGACGCAGCCCGCCAACCCCTACGGCACCTCGAAGCTGATGTCCGAATGGATGCTGCGCGACGCCTCGCGGGCCCACGCCCTGCGGTATGTGGCGCTGCGCTATTTCAATGTGGCGGGCGCCGATCCCGAGGGGCGCACCGGCCAGGCGACGCCGGAGGCGACGCATCTGATCAAGGTCGCCTGCGAGGTGGCCAGCGGCAAGCGCCGGGCGATCGAGGTTTTCGGCGACGATTACGACACGCCCGACGGGACCTGCGTCCGGGACTACATCCACGTCAGCGACCTGGCGCGGGCCCATGTCGGCGCGCTGGACCATCTGCGCGGCGGCGGCGAGAGCCTGACACTCAACTGCGGCTATGGCAGGGGCTATTCGGTTCGCGAGGTGTTGGACGGGCTGGAGCGCATCATCGGCCGGCCGGTGCCGGCGCGCATGGCGCCGCGGCGCCCCGGCGACGTCCCGGCCCTGGTGGCGGATGCCTCGCGCCTGCGCCAGATCTTCGGCTGGGTGCCGCAGCACGACGACCTGGATTTCATCCTGCGCACGGCCCTGCAATGGGAACTGGGAGCCGAAGCGATCGGATGATGCGGGCGAACGGTCAGGCCAGGCGTCCCCCGGCCTGTTGAACAGGCCGGTGCGGATACCGGGCGTATGCGGCGTTTCATCGGCTGCATGACAGGGGCCGGTGCGGTAGGTTCCCGGTGGGCCTGTTCGTTTGTCGGATTATGATAATTTTGGAGACCCGAGCGCCGCGGGTGCTTGGGGCAGGGGTTCATCTTAAGGCTGTCGCCGGCTGAGACTGTAGCCGGTCACATCTGAGTTTAGGGCGGATGTTTCTCAAGTTACCTCAGAACTACTTCGCACGCCCCTTCGCCTTTCTGCTGATCGGCGAGGCGGCGGTGTTTTTTGCCGCCTTCTATCTGTCGCTGGGGCTGCAGCTTGGCGTGCCCTACGGCTTCGCTGCGCTGTTCACAGGCTATTTCTGGGATGGCCTGATTTTCTGCCTGGCCGGGGTCGGTTCGCTCTTTGCCATGGGGCGGTACCACGGCCGCAACTCCTCGCGCTTCTACGACGTCTTCATGCGCACGATCCTGGGCTTCGTGCTGGCATTCGTCGCCCTGTCCGTCGTCGCCTATGTCTGGCCTTCGCTGTCCATCTGGCGCCAGACACAGATTATCGGCCTGCCCGTCTCGCTCGTCGGCGTGTTCCTGTTGCGCTATTTGTTCCTGCGTCTGGTCGACAACAACCTCATCGCGCGCCGTGTCCTGGTTCTCGGCACCGGCGAAAACGCCGCACAGATCGAGGAACTGGAAGAGTCGAGCGACAGCTGCGGACTGCAATGTGTCGGCTTTCTCGACGTGGAGGGGAATTCGGGTCACGTCAGCCGCTCGCGGATCATCGCGCCGCCGCCATCGTTGCTGACGCTGTGTACCGACAAGGAAGTGAGCGAAATCGTCGTCGCCGTGCAGGAACGCCGCGGCATGATGCCGATCCAGGACCTGATGGACTGCAAGCTTTCCGGCATTCCGATCTATGACTTCATGACCTTCATGGAGCGGGAGACCGGGCGCTGCGAGCTGAACGGTCTGAGGCCCAGCTGGTTCATCTTCGCCGAGGGCTTCACCGGCGGCGTCATTCAGCAGGCGGTCAAGCGGGGGCTCGACGTGGTGCTGAGCGTGGTGCTGCTGATCATCACCCTGCCGATCGTCGGCGCCACCGCGCTGGCCATCCGCATCGAGAGTCCGGGGCCGGTGTTCTACCGGCAGGAGCGGGTGGGGCTGAACGGCGTCATCTTCCAGATCATCAAGTTCCGCAGCATGGCCGTCGACGCCGAAAGACACGGGGCCGTCTGGGCGGCGCGCAACGACCCACGGATCACTTCGGTCGGCCGCATCATCCGCAAGGTCCGCATCGACGAGCTGCCGCAGATCATCAACGTGCTGAAAGGCGAGATGAGCTTCGTCGGGCCGCGCACGGAGCGCCCGGAGTTCGTCCGGGAACTGACCGGCAAGGTGAGCTACTACAGCGAACGGCACCGCGTGAAGCCGGGCATCACCGGGTGGGCCCAGCTGCACTACATCTACAGTGACTCGATCGAGGGCGGGCTGACCAAGCTGCAGTACGATCTTTATTACGTGCGTCACTACAGCCTGCTGCTGGATCTGTTTATCGTCATCCAGACCGCCCGCGTCATCCTCTGGCCCAGCGGCGTAAGGTAACGGCGGCACCCGTGCCGCGGCGACCGGTGGAAGCGACATGATGCCCTCCAGACAGCAGGCGAGACCGCGCCACCTTCTGCACGTCTTCGCGAGCTTCGGCGCCGGCGGCGTGCCGATCCGGATCTGCGACGTCATCAACGGCCTGCCCGCCGGATTCCGCCACACGGTCGTCGCGCTGGACGGCTGCTTCGACGCCCGCCGGCGCCTGGCCGCCGACAGCGCCGTCGCCTTCCGGAACCTGGAACTGCCGCGCTACAACCTGTGGCGCAGCCTGGCGCAACTGCGCGCGCTGGTGCGCGAAGAACAGCCGGACCTGCTGCTGACGTACAACTGGGGCGCCATCGAACCGGCGCTGGCGAACCGCCTGCTGGGCGCCTGCGCGCACATCCACTTCGAAAGCGGTTTCGGCGTGGAGGAGGGCAGCGGCCAGCTGTGGCGGCGCAATCTCTTCCGCCGCGTGGCGCTGGGCGGTGTGCGCAAGGTGGTGGTGCCTTCCTTCACGCTGATGGAGATCGCCGCCAAGGCCTGGTCGGTGCCGGTCACGCGCCTGCAGCAGATTCCCAACGGGGTCGATCTGCAGCGCTACGCCGGCCAGCCGGGCCACCGCGAGGGGGCCGCCGCCTTCGGCCTGGCGCCCGGCACCACGGTGATCGGCACGGTGGCACCGCTGCGCCCGGAGAAGAACGTCGGCCGGCTGCTGGAGGCCTTTGCCGCTTTGCCGGACAGGCAGGCCTGCAGCCTGGTCATTGCCGGCGACGGCGCCGAGCGCGGCAAGCTGGAAAGCCTGGCCGCTGCGCTGGGGATCGCCGGCCAGAGCCGCTTTCTGGGGCATGTCGAGGACGTGCCCGCGGTCTTGCGGGCGATGGATATCTTCGCGCTGTCATCCGACACCGAGCAGATGCCGAACAGCCTGCTGCAGGCGATGGCGGCGGGCCGGCCGGTTGCGGCCACCGACGTCGGCGACGTCGCACGCATGGTGGCGCCGGATAACCGCGCCCTCGTGGTGCCGCGGGATGCGGAGGGTGCGCTGACCGCGGCGCTGGCCGCCCTGGTGGGCGACCCGGCGCGGCGGCAGAAACTGGGGACGCTGAATCGCGAGCGCGTGGAAAGCCACTACAGCCTGGACGGCATGATCGCCGCCTATGCCGCGCTGTTCGGTGAAGGGTAGGGCGTCATGACGGCCGAGATCGCCGCTGCCACGTCTGCTTCCCCGTCCGGTTCGGAATCGGGTTCGAAATCGGGTTCGAAACGGGGCGCTCCTCTCAGCATCCTGACGTTCAGCACGCTCTATCCGAACACCGTCAAACCGCAGCACGGTGTCTTCGTGGAGAACAGGCTGCGCCAGCTGGTCGCTTCCGGCGAGGTCGCGGCCCGTGTGCTGGCGCCGGTCCCCTATTTTCCCTTCACCGCCGAACGCTTCGGCGCCTATGCCGCCTATTCCCAGGTGCCGCGCCACGAACAGCGCTTCGGCCTTGAGATCGACCATCCGCGGTATCCGACGATCCCGAAGGTCGGCATGAGCCTGGCGCCATGGCTGCTCTATGCCGCCGCGCGGCGGGCGCTGGCCGGCCTGCTGCGGGCGGGCCACCGCTTCGACCTGATCGACGCGCACTATTTCTATCCGGACGGGGTGGCCGCGGTGATGCTGGGGCGGACCTTCGACCTGCCCGTCGTGGTCACCGCGCGCGGTACCGACATTAACCTTATTCCCGATTATGCCATTCCGCGGCGACTTATCATAAACGCGGCGCGGCAGGCGGCCGGGCTGGTGGCCGTCAGCCGGACGCTGGCGACAAAGATGGCCGCGCTGGGCATCGACCCGGACCGCGTCACGGTGCTGCGCAACGGCGTCGACGCGGCGGTATTCCGGCCCGTTACGCCCTTCGCCGTGGACGGCGCGCCGCGGCCGGGGCCGCTGGCCCTATCGGTCGGCAACCTGGTGGCGCTGAAGGGCCACGACCTGGTGATCCGTGCCGCCGCCGGCATTCCGGGGCTGCATCTGTGGATCGTTGGCGGCGGTCCGGAGCGCGCGGCGCTGGAGGCCCTGGTCCGCGATCTGGGCCTGGGCGACCGGGTCCGTTTCCTGGGCGCGGTCCCGCCCGAGAAAATGCCCGCGGTCTATTCCGCGGCGGATTTGCTGGTGCTCGCCTCGGAACGCGAGGGCTGGCCCAACGTGCTGCTGGAAGCCATGGCCTGCGGGGCGCGGGTGGTGGCGACCCAGGTGTCGGATGTGCCCGATTTGGTTAACACGCCTGCCGCCGGGTGCTGGGTTGCCGAGCGCAGCGCCGATGCGCTGAGCCGGGCCATGCGCGCGTTGCTGGCGGCCCCGGTTGCGCGGTCCGAAACGCGTGCGCATGCCCAGGGCTTTTCCTGGCAGGCTACCACCAATGGGCAGATCGCGCTGTTCAGGGAAATCCTGGATCAAAGAAATCTTGCGCCGGCGGGGCGCAGATGATGCTTAGACGATGATAACGCTATGGACCTAAGATGGTCGGGCGGAAAAGGACTTGATGGCCGTGCGGAATTTTCGTGAACTCGCCGGCAACAGGGATAGCCGGCTTGCGGTGGGCATAAGAAAAAATTCCCACACCGGATGCTCATCAGTCGTGTCGCGGCTTAGGCGCGCGACAAGCGGCCCGGCAAATCGAAGCGCAGCGTTATGGTCATAGAGAATCGGAGTCAGCCGGCGTGAGCGAAATCTTTCAGCTCTTCTTTCACTACGCCAACGCCCTGTGGCGGCGCCGGTGGGTGGCCTTGCTGTGCGCCTGGCTGGTTGCCATTCCGGGATGGCTGATGGTCGCGTCGATGCCGAGCATCTATGAGTCGTCCAGCCGCATCTACGTCGACACCTCCAGCGTTCTGCAGCCGCTGCTGCGCGGCATCGCGATTCAAAGCGACCTGCAGTCCCAGGTCCAGCTGATGAAGCAGACCCTGCTGAGCCGCCCCAATCTCATGGAGGTGGCGCGCAAGACCGACTATGACCTGACGGCGACGAGCGAGGCCCAGATGGAGGCCTTGATCAGCCGTCTGCAGAGTCAGATCTCGATCGCTTCGAACCGGCAGGACGTCTTTTTCATTTCCGCCGAAGACACGAGCCCCCAGCGTGCCCATGACCTGGTCCAGGCCCTGCTGACGCTTTTCGTGGAAGGCAACCTGGGCCAGACCCGGAAGGATTTCGACACGGCCGAAGGGTTCATCGAGCGCCAGATCGCGGAGTACGAAGCGCGTCTCGAGCAGGCCGAAGACAAGCTCGCGCGGTTCAAGCAGAAGAATATCGACGTCGCCCTGGGCCAAGGCGACTACCTGTCGCGCGCGACCGCCGCGACGCAGCGGAAGGAAAGGCTCGAGCAGGATCTCAGCGTTGCCGTCGCACAGCGAAACCTCCTGAACCAGGAGCTTAACGGCATTCCGGAAACCCTGCCCTCCGAACTGGCGAACAGCGGCCCCCCGGACAACACCGAATTCCGCATTGTGGAACTGGAGGCGACGCTGCGGGAACTGCTCGCGCAGTACACCGACAAGCATCCCGATGTGGTCAAGACGCGCCGCCAGCTCGACGCTCTGCTTGCCAAGCAGACGGAATCGCGCGAGGCCCTCGAAAAGTCCGGTGCCGCGGTCGGCGCGGAGAGCGAGAAAAAGGCCTACGCGACGCCCAACCCCATGTACAACCAGGTCAAGCTGCACCTGATCGAGGTCGAAACGCAGATCGAGGATCTGCGCCAGCGGGTGGCGACGGCGCGGGCCGAAGCCGATGGGCTGGCGGCAAAGGCGGAAGAGGTTCCTCAGATCGAGGCGGAATTTCAGCGCCTGAACCGAGACTACGGCATCATCAAGGCACGCTATGACGAGCTGCTTTCGCGTCGGGAATCCGCCAGCATGTCGCGCAAGCGTGACGCCGTCGGACAAGACGTTCAGTACCGGCTGATCGATCCGCCGATCATCCCCAGGCAGCCTGTCGGACCGGACCGCCCCCTGTTTCTTACCGCGGTCCTCGGCTTTTCCCTGGCTGCGGGCGTCGGGGTGGCCTTCCTGCTGGTGCTGATCGACACGAGTTTCTCATCGGTCGCGGATCTGCGCAGCCATACCGGTTTGCCGGTGTTCGGCTCCGTAACCGACTCCAGAAGGCGCGTGGTCCGGCGCCTGGCGAGCGCGACGATGCTGGGGGCCGGTTTGGTGGCTCTGCTCGGCGTGTTCGGCCTGCTGGTGGTCATGGAACGCCAGTACGGGCTGGATACCATCGTCGGCGCGGGTTTCGGACCCGATCTGGTCAACAGGGGCGCGGGCCTCGTCGTTGAGAAGGCGTCCGAGTTGCTCAACTGGGTGCGCAGCAGCGCAAGATCCTAAAACAATCCAAGCAGGCAAGGCCCCCTATGGATCCCTCCGACACACGCGATAAATCGTCCGGCCAGAGCCGACCGTCTCTCGTCGAACGCGCCGCGCAGAAGATGGTGGCCCGCCGCGACAGGGCCGAGGCTGAATCGGCTGCGCCTGCCTCTAAGGCTGCCGGGTCGGCCCCGGGGTCTGCGGCGCCTGCGCCCGCACCCGCACCCGCACCCGCACCTGGAACCGGCACGCAGTCTGAAGGCAGGTCGGATGCCTCGCGTGGCGCGCCGGCGGAGGACATCTCGGTTGTGCTGGACGGTCTGGACCAGGGCCTGGATCAGAACAACGAGGTTGCGGAAGCTTTCCAGGATAGGGCCGGCCAGAGCGGGGCCGGCAGCGCGGCAGCGCCCGGACCGGAGCGGACGCCGCCTTCCGGCAAAGCGCGACGGGAGTCCCGTCTCGTGAATATCGACGTCTCCCAACTCAATGCCCGGAACATCATAACGCCGGGCTCCAAGCGCAATCGCATGATCGAGGAGTTTCGCCTCATCAAGCGCATGGTGCTGAGCCGGCGCTGGGAAGCCGGCGACGCGCCCGGAAATGCCATCGTCGTCACCAGCGCGCTGCCCTCCGAAGGCAAGACGACGACAGCCATCAATCTGGCGATGTCGATCGCGGCCGAAGAGGACTCACGGGTGCTGCTGGTCGACGCGGACTTCATCAAGCCGAACGTGCTGAGCCAGTTGGGTCTCGTTGCCGGCAAGGGTCTGATTGACGTCCTCGAAGATCCGCGCATGGATATCGCCGACGTCATGCTGAAGACCAACATCGGAAAGCTGTCCCTGATTCCCTCCGGTACGCTGCGCGATCGTTCGACGGAATTGTTGGCGAGTACCAGAATGGACGAGCTGATTACCGAAATGGCCAATCGCTACGAGGACAGAATTATCATCTTCGACTCGCCGCCGGTTCTGGCGACCACCGAGTCGGTCGTTCTGGCGTCGCATATGGGGCAGACCGTTTTCGTCGTGCAGGCAAACCGGACGAGGCGCGAGTCCATCGACGGCGCCTTGGATCTGTTGGGGAGGCGGGAGAACATCGGGCTCGTGTTGAACCGGACAGGCTCCAAGTTCGGCAATTCGGAGTTCGGGGCGCACTACGGCTCCTACTACTACGGCTACGGCACAAAGGGCCAGAGGTGAGCGGGACGGGGGCCGAGGGGATGACCGGCGGAGAAACGGTTCTGGAGAGGGCCGCGTGACTTTGTCGTCTTGGTGCGGGGCTTTCCGCTGCGCGGCGGCGCGTGAGATCGGGGCAGGGCGGTAGGCACAGGTCTCTCGTTTTCAACATTTGGCGAGGCTTTCTGAAGAAGGGGCGGTAGCATGTTGCGAAGGGAGAACTCCTCGACGCTTTCAGTTGTGGTTCCGGCCTACAACGAAGAGGACGTTCTGGAGGCGTTTCATACCCGCCTCGCCGCCGTTCTCGAGCAATTGCCTCATCGATCCGAGATCATCTACGTCAACGACGGCAGCAGCGATTCGACCCTGTCCATTCTGCGCCGGCTTCGCGGCGCCGACAGGCGCATCGGGATCGTCGATCTCAGCCGCAACTTCGGGAAGGAAATCGCTTTAACGGCCGGCCTGGACCAGGCGGTCGGGGACGCCGTCATCGTTATCGATGCCGACCTGCAGGATCCCCCGGAGCTGATCCCCGATCTGGTCCGGGCATGGCGGGACGAAGCTGTGGATGTGGTCTATGCCCAAAGGATTGCGCGCGATGGCGAGACGCCGCTGAAGCGCTATACCGCGTCGATGTTCTATCGTCTCATGGTGCGCCTGGGTGAAGTGCCGATCCCGGCGAACACCGGCGATTTCCGCCTGTTGAGCCGGCAGGCCTTGGACAGCGTGAAGCAACTGCGCGAGCGGCACCGCTTTATGAAGGGCGTCTTTGCCTGGGTCGGCTTCAGTCAGAAGGCGGTTCCGTATCACCGCGACGCGCGGCTGGCGGGCAGCACCAAGTGGAACTACTGGAAGCTTTGGAACCTCGCGATCGAGGCGATCACCTCGGCAACGGTGGCGCCGCTTCGGCTCGCCAGCTACCTGGGCATCGTTATCGCGCTGCTGGCCTTTGCGGCCGGTACCTGGGTGGTCGTCAAAACCCTGCTGTACGGCGATGACGTTCAGGGCTGGCCGTCGCTGATGGTCGCCGTCCTCTTCATGGGCGGGGTTCAGCTTGTCTGCCTGGGCATCCTGGGCGAGTACCTGGGGCGGATCTTCAACGAGACGAAAGGGCGGCCGCTGTACCTGCTGCGCGCGGTCGCGCCCTCAACCCTGTCGACGCCGTGGGAGGACAGCAGCGCCGAAGTGGCGCTTGAATCGGGATCATGACCCCGCACGAGACCCGCGGTGCGCGACCGCAACGCCGGGGCCGCTTCGACATGGCCATGACCGCGGCCAGCGTTCTTTCCCTCCTGGCCTATCTGGCTTTCAGCGAGGGCATTCACAATTTCCTGCGCGGGCTGTGGCAGACCGTGCAGCGCCTGTCCGGCGGGGCCTAGGGTGAGCGACGGCGTGTGGCTTCTCGCGTGCGGCGCCGTCGCGGCCGCGGGGGCGGCAAGCGCGGCCGCCCCGGACGACCGCCGGGCACGCCTGTTGGCCCGGCTGCTGCTGTTCTTCGCCCTGCTGCTCGGGCCGCTGCTGCTGCTCGGCATGGTCCAGCAGGCGACGGGCCTGCCGGCCATCCGGCTGGACGCCGGGGTCGCCGTCGCCTTGCCCTGCGCGGCGGGGCTGTGGTGGGGCCGGGCGCGCAGCGGCCGGGCGCGGTGGAACCGCGAAACGCCGGCGCGGCAGCCCATCAGCCGGGTGGCGCTGGCCGTCGCCGCGCTGGTCGCACTGCTCTACGTTTTTTTGGGCGCGATGCTGCTGACCGGCTTCCCGCGGGGGTTCGAGGTGCAGGCCTACCATCTGCCCCTGGCCGTCAACATCTTCCGGGAGGGCGGCATCGACCTGTGGGACAATGCCTTCATGCATGCCTATCCGGCCAACGCCAGCCTGTGGGACGGCATGTTCCTCGATGCCTTGCCGGAGAAGATCGCGTCGGCGGCCAATCTGCCCTTCCTGGCGCTGGCGGCGGTGGCGAGCTATGTCCTGTCGCGGGCCGCGGGCGCCGACGGCAGCCTCTCGCTGCTGTTCTCGGCCGGCCTCGCGACGATCCCGGTGTTCAGTTTTTCAGCCATCGAGGTCGGCGCCGACGTGGCGGGCGTCGCCTTCATGGTCATCGCCGTCTACTTCGCGCTGGCCCGGCCGCTGTGCTATCCGTCCTGGCCGGTTCTCGCCGGTCTGGCAGCGGGCCTGGCCTTCGGCTTCAAGAGCCTGCACCTGATCCCCATTGCCGTTCTCGGCTGCCTGCTGCTGTGGCACGGCGCGGCGGCAGAAGGGCGCCGCTTCTCGGTCCGGCAGTTCGCCCCCGCGCTGACCTATGGCCTCTGCGCCTTCGCGGTGGCCTTTCCCTGGCTGCTGCGGAACTGGATCGCCACCGGCAATCCGCTCTATCCGGTCTACTACCCCGGGCTGTTCGATCTGCTGGGCTGGCCGGGCGCACCCGACATCGATTTCACCAACCGCTCGGAAAACCAGTTCGAGTGGGTCACGGCGCCCTGGCAGTGGCTTGTCTATCCCTGGGTCGAAGGGCACTTCCTGGGGCAGAACTTCAAGCACAGCTCCGGCTTCGGCGCCTTCGTCGCCGCGGTGCTGCTGCCGGGACTGCTGCTCGGCGGTGCACGGCTGGCGGCGCGGGGCCGGGAGCTCGCGGCCGGGCGGCGGGCGATGCTGCTGGACCTGCTGATCCTGATCGTGGCGATCACCGGCGCCTGGTGGGTGCTGGACGACCGCCAGCCGCGCTATGTGATGGCGGCGATCGCCCTGGCGATTCCCTTCTGCGCCTGGGCCGCGTCGGATATCGGCGGTTCGCTCCGCCGCCTGTACGAAGCCACCGCCGGCGCCGCCATCCTGCTGATGGGCGCCGTGGTCTTCGTCGCCCTGGGCATCGAGACGGGCGGGCGGCTGCTCCAGAACGCCGGGGCGCCGCGGCACGCCGTGCTGGAGTACCCGGCGGTGCTGGACCGTCTGCCCCAGGGCGCGACGGTGCTGAACCTGGCGGAGCGCACGGCCAACTACGCGGCCTATGGCCGCCAGCTCGGCAACCGCGTTGTCGGCCGGTGGTCGGCGCGGCTGACCTACCGCGCGCCCGACGGCGTCTGGCAGCTGCCGGCCGAGGCGCTGCAAAACCCCGGTATCGATTACGTCTACGCCCCGGCGGCGGCGGAGATCCGCCCGCTCGGCTGCATGACGCTGGAGGAGATCGACCGGATCGACCGCAACCCTTTCAACGGCGTCGCGCTGCCCGAGCCCCGGGTCGTCTATGCCGCGCGTCCCTGCGCGCAGGCCGGCACCGCCGTGGCGCCGCAATAGGCCGGCGATGCTACGGATCGACACCAGACAGCTCTTCCACCTGGGCATCCAGTACGTGAAGTTCGGCGCCGTGGGACTGGCGGCCAGCCTGGTCCACGTGACGGCTTTCGCGGGGCTGATGGAAAGCGAAGCCGTGCGGGCGTGGCAGGCCAACGTGCTGGCCTTCTCCCTGGCGGTGGTGCTGTCCTACGTCGGCCATTCGCGTTTCACCTTCCGGCAGGCGGCCGGGGTTGAGACCGCCGGCCGCCCCCCAGGCGAGCGGCGCGCCTTTGCCAGGTTCATCGTCGCGGCGGCAACCGGCCTGGCGCTGAACTCGGCCGTAGCGTTCCTGATCGTCGACTACTTCGGCTACGCCTATGTCTGGGCCATCGCGGCGATGCTGCTGGTGGTGCCGCTGGTGGTGTTTCTCATCGCCAAGCTCTGGGTGTTTGGCGACCGCCGCCAATGACCGCCAATGACCGCGCGGCGGCGGGATGGCGGGGAGTCCGGCGTCACGGTTTGCGGGCGAGGCAGAACACGCTCAGGCCGAACAGCCTGTTGTGGGAGAACCACGGCAGCTCGGCCGCGCAGGCGGCGTTCAGCACGCCGGTGACCAGTGGATGGTGCCGGCGAAGGCTGCTCTTGGGGGCCAGGGCGCCGCGCTGCACCAGCGCCCGCTCGGCCAGCCGCTGGGCGGCGGCGAGGGGAAAGACCGCCGCGAAGTAGTAGGCGCCGCGCATTACCTCGAGCCCCGCAGCGGCCACGCAGGCTTCGAGCGACGCCAGGGTGTAGCGCCGCTTGTGCTCCAGAAAGACGTCGTGACCGGAAAACAGGAATTGGAAGGCGGGCACGGTGATCAGGAAGCGGGTGCCCGGCGCGACGAGGCCCGCATAGTGGGCGATCAGGCCGGCGTCGTCGTCGACGTGCTCGCAGACATCCATCATGAGGACCAGGTCCGCGGTGCTGGACTCGATGGTGCGGCGGAAGCTCAGCGGCTTGCCGTCGACGCGCAGCGTCTGCTCGTCGTGGTATTCGGGATCGACGCAGACCGCTTCCTGCGCGCCGTTCGCGAGCAGCAGCTTCGAGAAGACCCCGGAGCCGGCCCCGACGTCGAGGATGGACGCGGGAGGCGGGCCCTGCAGGAAGCGCCGCAGGGCCCGGCCCTTGGCGGCGTAGTACCAATGCTCGGCGATGTGGTCCCCGAGGATGTCCTCTTCCTTGATGTCCATGCGCGGTGGTCCCCCCAGGTCCAGGTGCGGCCTAGCCGGCCGCGATGCGCCAGAGCCGGCCGGAAAGCTCCACCGGGCCGCCGAACTCGTCGACCGCCTGGATGGTGCCGGGGCAGCCCGCGGAATAGTCGTCGCCGCAGATCACTTCGGCGCCGACGGAGCGGGCCCATTCGATGTCCCGCTTCACCCCTTCGTAGGAGTGGTCGGCGTCGGTGAAGACCATGGCCGGCGGGCCGCCGTCCCACGCGGCGAAGAAGGCCTCCTTGTCCTGCTTCAGCAGGGTGAGGGCGCCGCTGGCGGTGACCTCGGCGAGGGCAGAGGCGGTAAGCCGGTGGTGCTCCTCGGGCGTCAGCCCCAGGGGGTTCCACGAGAAGCGGTCGACGGTGATGACCTGCTGGCCGGGCCTGGCGTTCTCGCAGAGGATGCGGGTCGAGCGCCCGAACAGGGTGCCGATCTCCACGATGGGCCCCGCGGACGTCAGGTCGCGCACGAGGCGGCCCAGCAGACGGGCTTCCGCGACGCCGATCTGGCCCCTGGTGAAGGAGGGGATGACAAGGGCTTCGACGAAGTGCGCCTGAAGCTTCTGATAGAGTCCCAGGCGGCGCAGAACGGTTCCGATCACGTCTCTTCCTTTCGCAGCTCAGCAGGCCTTGCCGCGGGGCCGCCGCCCCGGCCGGGCGCTACCTTAGCAGCCTGCGCGGCGCAGAGGCGAGAAGATGCTGGCCACCCGTCAGCGCTTGGTGCGCGACTGCTTCAGGCGGTCCAGCAGATGGCGTCCCAGCGAGAGGACCTCCTGCCAGATGAAGTGCCGGGTGAGCGCGATGCCGAGCAGCCAGAGGACGGCACAGGACGCGACGATGAGGAGCAACTCCGGCAGCGTCATCGACTCCCGGCCGGTGAAATGAAAGACCGCGGCCGGGATCGAGGCGACGACGGCGATGACGGCGGAGCGGAGGTAGAGTTTGACGTATGTCCCCAGCTTGAATTCGATGACCGATTTCACCGCAAAGAAAATAAGGGTCAGAAAGATGACCGAGATTACCACTCTGGATATCGCAAAAGCGTTGAGGCCGAGGGGGGCCGCATAGGCCGTCAGGGCAAGGGAAATCAGCACGCCGACGCTGCGGACGGTAAAGACGCGCCCGACCTGGCCATGGGGGACCAGGACCTGCTCAGGCTGGGGCAGCATCGCCAATACCGCGTTGGAAAGAAGAACCCACGGAAATATCTCGCCGGCCGGCTGCCAGTTCGGGCCGAAAACGAGAACAATGAACGGCACGGAGATCAGGCTGAGGGCGAGGAAGGGGGGCCAGACGATTGCCGTGTTCAGCGCGGTGAGCTTCTCGGCGGCGGGCCCGATGGAACGCCCGTCGCGGACGTCCTTTGACCATGCGGGTGTGAGGACGCGGCTGATAGGACCGAAAATTCCCTGGCGCAGCAGGCTTGGGACCTGCACGGCTCTGTTGAACTGAGCCACTGCGGCCGGATTGATGAAGACGCCGAGGAAGAATGTGATTCCTTCGGAATTCACCGTTCCAAAAAGCGAACTGACCGCGAGGAGCCCCCCGAAGTGAGTGATCTTGCGCCAGTGGACGAAGGAAGGCCAAAGCAACGCGTAGCGCGGCATTATGGCCATGCAACAGATGGCATGGAGAAAGCTGGTGGTCAGAAGGCCCCAGGCCAGAGCCATGTAGCTGGCGCCCGAGTAGGCCAGGGCAACGCTGACGAAGGAGCCGGTCGCAGAGGTCGCCAGACCGATATTGTGCAGCGCCTGAAACCGCATCTCTCTGGTCAACATCGAGAACGCCGGGGCGCCGAAGGGAGCGACGAAGAAGTTCAGAGAGATCAGGGATATGACGTCGGCGATGTCCGGACGTTCATAGATGCCCGCGATGAGGTCGCGCAAAAGAAACAGGGCCAGGCCCAGCGACCAGGAGATCACCAGCATGACGCCGAAGGCGGAGCGGATCTTGTCCAGCGTCAGCTCCGGTTCGCGGATGAGATAGTTTCCGATACCGAAGGTTCTGAGCGACGTGAGAATCGCGGAGGCCGACATGGCCAGGGCGAAAACGCCCATCTCATCCGGGGTCAGCAGCCGTGCAATGATAACGGAGGCCGCAAGCTGGATGCCGTACTGCAGGAACTGCTCGCTGAACGTCCAGGCAACGGAAGTGCGGATTGACACCAATGAGGTCCTTTGGGATTGAAAGGCTGGCCGTGACAGTCATCCCCGTGGCCCGGCCGGCCGCTAGATTTGCATGAATTAGTGTTTGCGCCGCAAGCATTTACAAGTGATTTTCGATCCAACGCCTTTCTACTATGATTGGTGTCTTCCTGGGAAGAATTGCAACGGATCGGTGCGCGTCAGTATGGCCCGGAACCATCGAAAGATCCTTTTCGTGCCGGATTGGCGGGCGGGCAACCCCTATCAGTCCATGCTGGCCGCCGCGCTGGGCGAGCAGGGCTGTCAGGTCGAATTCGCCGACTATCCCAAGGCGCGCCTGCCGCTGCTGCGGCTGTGCCGGCAAAGACCCGACTGCGGGGTGCTGCATCTCCATTGGGTCGCGGAACTCGTCGCCGCCCACCTGTGGTCGCCGGGCCGCCTCATGCGGTATTTGAAGCTGTTTGCCCTGATCCTCGATCTGCGGCTTTGCCGTTTGCTGGGCGTGCGCGTGTTCTGGACCATCCACAACCTGTTGGCGCACGAGAGCGGTGACGAAGCCTGGGAGCGGCGGATCCGGCGGCTGCTGGCGGCCCATGTGACCGGCTGCTTCGTCCACAGCGAAAGCGCCTTGCGCCTGCTGGAGACGGAGTACCGGACGGCCCTTGCCGGAAAGACGACCATCGTGCCGCACGCCAGTTACATCGGACAGTATGCCGACGCCGAGCCCTCTGTGGTGGCGGACCTGCGGGCGGCGTTCGGCCTGGAGGATCGCCCCTTCGTCTACCTCTTCGTCGGGGCGCTGCGCCGCTACAAAGGGGTCGAGGCACTGGTCAAGGCCTTCCGGGACCTGCCGGACACCGACGTCCGGCTGGTCATTGCCGGCCCGAATTTTCCGACCGAGGCGTCCGATTGGCTGGAGGCCGATGCGGCCGCGGACGACCGCATTGTGCTGCGCAAGGGCTTCGTGCCCGACGAATTGATGACGGCCTATCTCGCGCTGGCCGACGTCGTCGTGCTGCCTTTCGCGCGTGCGCTCACCTCGGGCTCGACCCTGCTGGCGATGTCGTTCGGCAAGCCTCTCATCCTGCCGGACTCGGCGCGGGTGTTCGACGTACCCGGCGATGCGGGCGCGCTGTACTTCGGGGAAGGGGAACTGCCGGCCGCCCTGAAAGCAGCACGGCAAGCGGACCTGAAGGCGATGGGCCGCTATAATCTCGCGGAGGCGAAGACAAGAACCTGGGCCCGGATGGGAGAACTAACCGCTACAGGGTATGCAGGTCCGGGGTCGAGTCTTGATAGGGATCCGCTGTGATCCACGCGCGGTAAACCTGCGCCCCGCAGATTCATGTTTGTCATTTGTGATCTTTTGGTGAGTCGAATTTCAAGGGATGAAGGCGGAATTTAGATGTGAAGATCTATTTTTATCGCGCCGAAGAAGAAAATTTTGGAGATGAGTTAAATCTTTCGATTTGGCCAAAAGTTTTTGGCGACTACATTGATGGAGACGGGCAATATTTGTGTGGAATTGGGTCAATTCTGGACAGTCGCCTTTGTGACCTTGATGGGAAAAAAATTATTTTCGGAGTGGGAGCCCGAGGGCCCGGAAACCCGATTGTGTTCGACGATACGTTCGATGTGCGTTTCGTCCGCGGCCCGCGCACGGCAGCGCTTTATGACGGTGTCGAGTTTATTACGGATCCAGGGATACTGATTGCCGAATTCAAAGAGGTCCAGCCTCGGGGATCGGCAATAGGGCTTGTTGGATATTTTCGCTCAGATCAGACCGTTTGGCGTGAAGTTTGTTCTGAAATGGGAATGCAGTACATTTCGCCAAACGATGATGTCGAAACTGTTTTACAAAGAATTTCTGAGTGTAAGAGGGTGTTTTGTGAGGCGATGCACGGTGCGATTGCTGCTGATGCCTTAAGAATTCCCTGGCGGCCTGTATCAGGTTTTAATGCGGTTCATGAGCATGAAACACACAAATTCAAATGGGAGGATTGGTGTCATTCCATGGATTTGGAGTTTGATCCTCTTAAACTTCCGCCGATCTGGAGACAATCGAATCTGAGAAGTAAGGTCGCGGCGAGTATCAAGAGAAAGTATGTATTGCGCAAAATAGATAAAGATATAAAGGATGATAGTTTCTTTTTGTCGGACAATAAATTATTTAGAATCAAGGTGCGTAGAATTTTGTCCGAAATAAATGATCTTAAGCGTGATATGTAGGTGTGCTTCCTGGTTTGTGCTTCAACGGTTTTGTTGTTCTGATTTATGTTGTCGCAGCAGGTGGTGTGCGGCTGCTGAGCGTTCTGCCGCCACCGCTTCCGATCAAAGGTAGGGCCGGTGCCGGTTGATCCTCTTCATCGGGTTCCGTTAGCGCCGGTTCATCAGATCGGATCGGACCATGATGCAGTCGGACTCGATCAGGGACGGGAAGTGCCCGCTGTTGTTCGGCACAATAGCACTCAGATCGAAGCCGAGGTCGTTGTAGACGGTGATGGCCTCGCGGAAGTCGACAGACTCGCGGTATATCCGCTTGATCGCCAGTTCGCTTTGAAGGCCGACGAACTCGGGCACGATGCCCTTGCCGCTTTTCAGGATCGTCACGTCGAAGCCCTGCGTATCCATTTTCAGGAAGGGGCGTTGAAACCCGTGCTCCTGCTTCAGTCGGGTGTAGGCCTGCTCAAGAGTCTCTGTGCGAACCGCTATCGTCGACGTCGGCACATTCCTTGTTTGGAACAATCCGGTTTCTGAATGAAGGGGAGTGCCGAGAGAACTGAACTGATCCCCGACCATGACGTTGAAGGTGCTTTCCCCATTCCTGTCCGCCAGGGCAACCTCCTCGACGATCCACAGATCGTCCGCTTGCGCCGCTTGCCGGATCTCGTCTGCCAGCCGAGGAATGGGTTCGAAGGAAACGATCAGGCCGCTGAAGCGCGCTTTCCGTCGGAGCATGCGCGCATACTGTCCGGCATTCGCGCCGACATCGAACACGCAGTCGACATTCAGGTGTTGAAACAGGCGGCGCAGATGATGTTCTTCGTGTAGGGCGTGCAGATTTCGTGGATCTATCATTCTGTGCGATAGTAATGAATTCACGAAATTCTTTAGTATATTTATTGTGCCCTCCTATTTTATTATAAAAATGAAAAAATTTAGCAATCTAAATTTCGATCAATGCTTTGTGTCGACCAGGTCTGGGCGGGCGTCATTCCTTTTTTCTTGGCGATATTTGGTGTTTGGCGGGTGCCGTTTAGCTGTCCGAGGTTCGCCTGGGCTGGCGGTTGAGTCACAGCGGCTTTGTCAGCACCTGAATTGTATCAGATCTCTATGAATTCCTTAGGGGCAGGAAGAGTAGAGCTAAATTTGCCCCACGACGAGGCCGAGGAAACGGAGCCGCCGGGCCCCGAGCGGGTGCGCTGATCGGAACAACATATACTGCTGACCGTTGGAAAGAGGAACAAGCCGTACTGGCCGGAGCGGAGAGGACCCCACGGATACCTTGCTGCTGGCTTAGGGGCGCTATACAAACCAACGTGCAATTCTTTATCAGCTAATGATGGTCGATTGATGGCGTCCCTAGGTTTTGGCTCGGACTTGCGGCGGTACTACCTCAAGACAGGCATTGACGAGGTGCACGGCTGGCTCTCCCTGGTTGACCGATTGCTGATTTCTTCCCTCTGCGAGGTCCAGACCGCGGCAGGCGTCTCAGGCGCCATCGGTGAGATCGGCGTTCATCACGGTAAGCTGTTCCTGGTCCTCTACCTGAACATGCACGCGGGTGAAGGGGCATTCTGCATCGATGTTTTTGAGCGGCAGGAACTGAATCTGGATCAGTCCGGCCGCGGTGACGAAGAGGTCTTCCTTTCGAACCTCAAGAAATTCTCCGGCCAAGACCGTGTCCACATATTCAAAGAAAGCTCTCTGAATGTCGGCAAGGATGACATCGTCGCAGCGGTCGGCGAAGCCCGGCTTATCAGCATTGACGGCGGACACACCAGCGAGGCCACGGCGAATGACCTCTCTATCTGCGATGGCGCTCTTTCGAGTGAGGGAATAGTCATTCTCGATGACTATTTTAACCCGTCATGGCCGGGCGTTTCCGAAGGGGTCGCCGCGTACTTACAGGCAGGGCCGGCTGGCCTCGCTCCTTTTGCCATCGGTGAGAACAAGGTCTTCTTCTGTCGCCCCGGAATGCAGGCCCGGTATCAGGCTGACCTCGCCACGCGCTGCAATGAGCTGAGGCAAAAGAGCTCTGAATTCCACGGCTATAAGGTGGACATCTACCTGGCTGATCCGAGCCTTTCCGCATTGCTGGGAAAGACTCGCTGGCGCAGATGTGCAGCGCTCACCGACAAAATGGAAAAGGCTTACGCTTCGCTCAAATCCCGCATCGGGTATCGTGTTCTTGCGAACTGAGAATCAAACGACGACGCACCCTGTTGCGGCTGCAACCTGTCGGTCCCGGGTCCGGCCCTTCCAGTTCCTCTCCTGAGGACTTCGGCAGAGTAGGTTCTCATGAGCTGTTCCGACAAGACGCCCGACCTGACCGTCGTCTTTGCCACCCATAACGGGGCCGCGACCCTGCGGCGGACGCTCGACAGCTTTGCCGGGCTGCCGGCGCCGGCCGGCGGCTGGAAGCTGGTCGTCGCCGACAATGCCAGCAGCGACGAGACGCCGCAGATCCTGGAAGACTACAAGGCGCGGCTGCCGCTGAGCGTCCTGCCGGTGCCGGCGCGCGGTAAGAACCGGGCGCTGCACGCCGCCGTCGCGCTCTTCGAAGGCCCGCTGATCGTGTTCACCGACGACGATGTCGTGGCCGAGCCCGACTGGCTGCTGCGGCTGGCGGAGGCGGCGGCGGCCCACCCGGACTACGATATCTTCGGCGGGCGCATCGCGCCGATCTGGCCGGTCGAGCCGCCGGCCTGGCTGGCCCAGGCGGTGCCGCTGCCCATTCTCTACGCGGTGATCGGCGAGACCGAGGCCCGCGAGGGGCCGATCAACCCCGGCATGATCTGGGGCCCGAACATGGCCGGCCGCTAGGCCGTGTTCGACGCCGGCCACCGCGTCGACGATGGGGTGGGGCCGCAGGCCGGCCAGTACCGCATGGGCAGCGAGACCGAATTCACCACCCGGCTCGGCAAGCTGGGGCACCGGTCCTGGCACTGCGCCGCCGCCCGCGTCGGCCACCAGATCCGCCCCCACCAGATGGACCCGGGCTGGATCGTCCGGCGGGCCTTCCGCTATGGCCGGGACATGTTCTGGAAGCAGAACGACCCGGCCCTGATGCCGGACGGCGTGCAAGCCGAGAGCGCACAAGCCGGGCAGCGGCTGTTCGGGGTGCCGCGCTGGATGGTCCGCGACCTGGTGGAAAAGGCACTGCAGAGCCTGCTGGCCAGGCTGCGCCGCGACCCGGCCGCCGCGCTGGCGGCGTCGTGGGAGCGCCACTACCTGGAGGGCTACATCCGCGAGGCGCTGTCGACGGAAGGCCGCGCCCTGCTGCGCCGCCGCCGGACGGAAGTATGAGCGCATGAGCCGGCCGCGGCGCATCCTGCTGACCTCCCTGTCCGGCCAGTTCGGCGGCATGGAACTGCGCATGATCGCCGAGGCGCAGGCGCTGAAGGCGCTGGGCCACCATGTCGCGGTGGCGGCGCCGGCCTTTGACGGCAGCGCGGCCCTGATCGCCGGCCTGCGGGAACAGGGCGGAGCCTTCACCCCCTTCCAGCCGCAGCCGATCTTCACCGACTGGCGCCGGCGGCACCTGGCGCTGCTGAAGGCCGAGCTGTGGCAGCGCCGCCGGCTGGCCCGCCTGCGGCCCGACCTGGTCCATGTCTTCTTCTCGTGGACCGACCAGGGGCTGGACAACCTGTGGCTGGCCGGGCGCTCGTCGATCGCCACGGTGGCCAGCGTGCACAATCATTTTCCGATCCCCGATTTTCCGGCCTGGCACCGCCGGCACCTGGGCACCGCCTTTGGCAGCCTGCGCGGGCTCTACGGCGTCTCGCGCAGCGCCCGCGACCGCTTCGTCGAGATCTACGATCCCTACATTCCCGCTGACGCCCTGCGCAGCGTCCTCTACAATTTCGTCGATACGGAGCGGTTCAGGCCGTCCGCCGCGGCGCGACAGGCCGCGCGGCAGCGCCTGGGCCTGAACCCGGGCCTGAACCCGGGTCTGAACCTGGGCCTGGGCCCCGGGGGGGAGAGCGACATCCTGATCGGCGCGGTGGGCCGTTTCGACGACCAGAAGAAGCCGCTGGACGTGCTGGCAACGTTCGCGCGGGTCCGGCAGCGGCTGCCCGGCGCCCGCCTGCTGATGGTCGGCGAGGGGCCGCTGGAAGCGGCACTGCGGGCGCGGATCGCCGAATTGGGGTGCGAAGAGGCGGTGACGCTGATGGGCTTTCAGCCCGACATCGAGACGCTGTATCCGGCACTGGACCTGCACCTGCTGCTCCGCCGCAACGAGGGATTCGGCAGCGTCACGGCGGAAGCCATGGCCTGCGGCGTGCTGGCGGTCGGCTCGCGGGTGCCCGGGACCGACGAGGTGATCGGCGACTGCCCCGCCGGCCGGCTGGTCGCCGCCGGCGATAGCGGGCAGGCTGCCGAGGCCGTCGTGGAACTGCTCAGCCAGAGCGCGGACCAGCGCGCCGCCCTGGGCGAGGCCGGCCGCCGCCATATCGTCGCGCGCTTCGGCAAGCCGGCGTGGCAGCAGGGCATCGCGCAATTCTATGGAGCGGTCCTGGACCGCAAGGAGGCCGTGTGAGGGTGGCGCTGATTTCCTATCCGATGCTGTTTCAGCGCGTCGGCGGCCTGCAGGTGCAGGTCCGCGACACGCTGGAGGGGCTGCGCGGCCTGGGGGTCGACGCGCGGCTGTTCGACAGCAACAGCGACCGCCTGAATGATTTCGATATCATTCACCTGTTCTCGGTCGCCAACGGCAATCATCGCGTCGTCGAGGCCGCCCGGTCCGCCGGCGTGCCGGTGGGCGTCTCGCCGGTGCTGCATCCGCCGTGGACCGCCTGGGACCGCCGCAAGGCCGAATGGTGCGAGCGGATCGTCGGCCGTCTCACCGGCTGGATGGTGTCGACCACCTACCGCCAGTTCGCCACGGCGCTGCAGGGCGCCGACCGCATCGTCGCCCTCGGCCCGGTGGAAAAGACCCTCATCGCCGAAGGCTACGGCGTCGAGGCTGCGAAGGTGGCCATCGTGCCCAACGGTATCGCCGACCCGTTCTTCGCCGCCGACGGCACCCTGTTCCGCGAGGCGCAGGGCATTGCCGGGCCGTTCGTCCTCTCGGTGGCCTCGGTCTCGCCCTACAAGAACCAGTTGGGCCTGGCCAAGGCGCTGCGCGATGTCGACGTCGGCGTCGTCCTGATCGGCGAGTGCGCCGCCGCACAGCAGGGCTACCTGCAGGCGTGCCGGGATATCCTGGGGGCGCGGCTGGTGCACGTGGCGCCGCTGGCCCACGACGATCCCGTGCTGGCGTCGTCCTATGCCGCGGCGACGGTCTTCGCGCTGCCGAGCCAGACCGAGGTGGCGCCGATCTCCGTCATGGAGGCGCTGGCCGCCGGCACGCCGGTGGTGCTGACCCGGAACAACAGCCTGGGGCTGCCGGGCGACGCGGAGACCCTGGCCGAGGTCGATCCGGCCGACACCGGGGCGCTCCGGGCCGCGGTGGTCCGGCTGCTGGATAAGCCCGCGCCGGCCGAACGCTGCCGGGCGGTGGTCGACGGGATGACCTGGACGGCGGTGGCGCAGAAGCTGCAGGCGATCTACCGGGACCTGGCCTGAGCGCGGCGCGCGCCGATCTGCTGCACGTCTGTTATTGGGCGGCGGAGGGCTGCGCCGCGGCCTGGCGGGAGCGCCGCTGCAGGCTGGCGGCGACGCGCTGGGCGGCCTTGCCGTCCCACAGGTCGGGACATTTTGAACGCTTGATCTCGCCTTTCAGGGCGCTGTCGACCATGGCCAGCAGGGTGCCCGGATCGACCAGGCGGTTGCTGCCCTCGGTGACGGTGACCGGCCGCTCCGTGTTGGCGCGCAGCGTCAGGCAGGGGATATCGAGGTAGGTGGTTTCCTCCTGAATGCCCCCGGAATCGGTGATCGCCAGCCTGGCGTTGCTGACCAGGTTCATGAAAGCGTTGTAGCTGAGCGGATCGGACAGCGTGACGCCGTCGGTCGCGGTGAGGCCGTCCAGCAGGCCGTAGCTTTCGAGCCGCGCCCGGGTGCGGGGATGCACCGGAAAGACCAGCGGCAGCCGCTGGGCGATCTGCTTCAGCAGGTCGACGATCTTCGTCAGGCTGCCGGCCGAGTCGACGTTGGAGGGGCGGTGCAGGGTGACCACCGCATAGCTGCCCGGTGCGACGCCGAACTGCGCCGGCGTGTTCAGGGCTTCGATGCGCGGTCGCTGCAGCTCGAAAGCGGCGATCATGATGTTGCCGACCATCTCGATGCGGTCCGGCGACACGCCTTCGGCGCGCAGATGGTCGTCGCCGTCGGGAGAGGGCGTCCACAGCACATCCGCCAGCCGGTCGGTCACCAGACGGTTGATCTCCTCCGGCATGGTCCGGTCGCCGCTGCGCAGGCCGGCCTCCAGATGGGCGAGGGGAAGGCAGAGCTTCGCCGCGACCAGGGAGCAGGCCAGGGTCGAATTCACGTCGCCGACGACCACGATCCAGTCGGGGCGGTCTTCCAGGCAGACCTTCTCGAAGGCCACCATGACGCCGGCGGTCTGTTCGGCGTGCGACCCGCTGCCGATCCCCAGGTGATAGTCCGGCCGCGGCAGCCCCAGGTCGGTGAAGATATCGTCCGACATATTCGCATCGTAGTGCTGCCCGGTATGGATCAACACCGGCCGGCACCACTCGGTCGCCTTCAGGGCGTGATAGAGCGGCGCCACCTTCATGAAGTTGGGCCGGGCGGCGGCGATGAGAAAAATCTTCTGCTGGGTCATGTCAAATCCGCGAATGTCCTGGCGCGCGCCCCTCGGCGCCAGCGCCGTGCGGGCCCAAGGGACTAGGTAACCGGGCGGGGGTCAAGAACTTCATGGAACAGGGCCGCGAGCTTGCCGGCCTGCGAGGCGCGGGAGAACCCGGCCACCGCGCTGTCGGGCAGCGGCGGCAGGGTGCCGAGCGTCTTCTTGGTGGCGAGCCAGCTCTGCAATTGCTCGGCGAGGGCGTCCGGGTCGGTCGACGCCGCCCCGGCCGAGCGCTCGCGCACGACGGTGGCCGGCACGCCGTTGGCCAGCCCCAGGACCAGGATCGGGCGGCGCGCGCCGAGGTATTCGGCAAACTTGCCCGGCACGTTGCCCTGCTCGCGGGGATCGTCCCACTGCATGAGCAGCAGGACGTCGGCGGAGAGCTGCTTGTCGAGCGCTTCGGCGTGGGAAATCTGGCTGTGGATCTTGACGTTGGCCTCGACGCCCTGCGCCCGCGCCAGCGTGGTGACGGCGGCCGGATCGGATCCGAAGAAGTGGACCTCGACGGCGTTGCCGGGCTGCGGCAGGCGGGCGATGGCGGCGAACAGCGGCGAGGGGTCGCGGTAGCCCGGGTAGATGCCGCCCGTATAGACGATGCGCAGCACGGCCGGGTCGGGCCAGCCCTCGCCGGTGCGGCCCTTGAAGTCTTCCTCGTCATAGCCGTTGGCGATGACGACGACCGGCTTGGCAAAGCGCTCACGAAAGGTCGCGGCCCAGGGCTCGGAGACCGTCGTCAGCGCGCTGGCATGGCGCACGATCCTGGTTTCGAGCCAGGCCTCCAGCTTCCGGCGCCATTTCGGGGGCGGATAGTAGGGATCGTCCGACCAGCGGTCGCGGAACTCGACGACCAGCGGGATACCGGACGCCCGGCTGATGAGGTAGCCGACCAGCAGGGTGGTGAAGGGCGGCCCGCTCGCGAAGATGATATCGGGACGCCACTTGCCGGCGAGATCGACGCCGGCCGAACGGGCCGCCGGCATCCACCCGACGAAACGGTCGGGAAAATTGAGCAGCAGTTCGTAGAGATGCGAAAGCCGGCTGCGCAGGCCCGAAGGCTTCTGCGCGCCGGGTGCCGGCGCTGCCGCCGGAGTGGTTGCGGGCGAGGCGGGCCGGCGCCGGGCCAGCATCCGCATCGCCAGCCGGGGCGGCGCATTGACGTCCCACCACGACGTGCGAACGATCCAGCCGTCGTCGATTTCCAGCGGCAGGGTCTGGGCGTAGGGCGGGTTGCGTCCCGTAAGGACGCGCAGGTCGATGCCCGACCCCGCCAGATGCTTGGCGAGCTTCCCCAGCCGGACCGCGGCGATGGTGTTGGACGGCGGGAAAAACCACGAGACGATCAAGACCTTCACTGCATGATCCTCACAGGGTCTTCTCGCCGGGGGCGCTGAAAAAGGGCTCCGGCAAACAGAGGAAAGAGGGAAACCGGCCGCGCCTCAAGGCCGCGAGGCCGCTGCTGTCGTCGGGCCGTTGCCCGCGGGCCGCCGCCATTGGAATGTCATTCTTCGCCGGTCGGGAATTCGACGAGGTAGTAGTCGAAGAACTTCGCCGCGCCGACCGCCTGCCAGAGGGTGATCCCGCTGAGGGTCCGGTAGTAGACGGGGGCGAAGCCCTGCTGCCGCGATCCCGTCATGCCGCAGCTGCCGCCGGGTTCTTCGACATCGCGCTCCCAGGGGGCGTGCCAGATGCGGAACTCGTCGGGATCGCTGGGCGAAAAGGGACGTTCGTCCTCCCATTGGAGCATCCGCAGCCGGCACCAGTAGCGCAGGCCGATCCAGACATCGAGCCGGGGGTTGTTCAGGCCGAACGTGCGGAGGAGAAATTCATGCGTCTCGGCGGAACGGACCTGCGCTAGCCTGCCCCGGACGCCCTTGAAGAACTTCGAATGCGCGCGCTCGCGGGCCGCGACCCAGGTGCCCGGGTGCGTGTTGTCGCTGAAAAGCTGGAAATAGCTTTTCGATTCAGGATTGTAGACGGGCGAAGACGGAACGTCCGCAGCCCGTGCAACGCCGGCCAGGTTGCCAAGGAGCACGACGGCCAATACGAACAGGGTCACCCGCATTTTCATAAGGGGTCCGGTACCATGAAATGCGCCAGGGTTCAACGCGGGCCTCGCCCGGCGCCCCGAAGTGCACGGCGGCGGCGGTGCAGCGGGTCTGCCGGGGAAAGCAGGGGGCCTGCCGGGGAAATCTGTGCGGTTCGGCCTTTTACGGCGTCAATCCGGGGCCCTGGACGCTGACGGGTCAAAGTGCGATTGTTGAAAGGCGATTGCCGGGAGCCTGGACGCCCTGTTGGCCGGGAATAACCCCCTAAGGAAAAGCTCGTTCTCATTCTGCCTGACGTCATTTTCTGCTTCGCGGAGGAAAGTTTGTTCTCTGTATTGTGGAGGAATTGCGGAAGATTGACTGTGAGAAAACAATATAACTTCCATTTTGTTAAATAACGGAGCGTGGCGATGCGCTTCACATTGCATGGCTTTCAATCCGGGCATGGTTTTCAATCCGGTCTGACGTCCCTTTTGGTGGGCGCCGTCGTCGGGTCCCTTTGTCTCGTTGGCGCGACAGACAATGCCGCCGATGCCCAGCAACCGGCGGCCGGGTTGCCGTCGGCGCCGCAGGTGCTCCACCTGCCGCCGGCCCCGACGGTGCGGGGCAACGCGGACGATGAAGCGCGCGGGGCGCCAACGGCCGAGCCAGCCGACGCCCCGGTTGCCGCTGCCGGAAAAGGCACTGCCACGGCCCCCGATGCCAGGAAGAGCCAGAAGGCGCCGGCTGCGAAAGTGAGCCTCAAGAAGGCCGTGGAAGTCGATACGCCGCCAAGGCCGAGACCCGAGCAGTCGGCGGAGCTTTACGGCGCTGTGCGGCCCTTCCTGCCCCGGGCGGGCGGATTTGCCGTGGTGCCGGGCACGGGGTTATCGCCGTTGCTTGCCGGGGAGGCCGGGGATGCCCTCTGCGCCGAGATCCATTGTGCGAACGGCAAAGCGGCTCTCGCGGCGCGGAATGGGCTCGCCTGGGATGCGGTGAATGGCCGGTTGCGTCTGGTGGCCGCCGGTGGCGGCACCGAGTACGGCGGCAATGCGACCTACACTTTTGATTTCCGCACCTTGGCCTGGCAGGAGGAGCATGCGCCGCAGCGGCTCTCCCGGTCCTTTGCGCGTAAGCCGGGCGGCGCTGGTGGTTGCCCGGCCCCGGAAACGGGGCCGCCGGCCCTGCAGCTCTACGACGGCGTCCTGCAGGTCCCGGGAAGCGACGTCATATTCCATTCGGGCGTATCGCCTTTCTGCGGCGGGCAGGCCGTCACGCGGGGGATCGTCTCGGTGGTCGACGTCACCTCCGGCGCCGCCGTTGCCCAGCCCCAGCTCGACCCGGTGGCGGGGGGCGCGACAGGCTATGACCCGGAGACGCAGCAGGTCCTGGTGATGACGGGCGACAGCTTCGTCGCGATCGACCCGGCGACATGGGCCGTGGTGCGCAAGTCGGAGCCGTTCCCCGACCTGGGGAGGGCGAACGGGGTGTTCGACCCCGACTCCCGAAAATTCTACTTTCTCAACGGCGACGGCCTGTTCGGCATCGCGGTGCCGCGCGAAGGCCCCTTGGGGCAGCCGGAACGCCTCGCCGCGCACAGCGGTGTTGCCGGCATCGCGGTTCATAAGCCAAGCCGCCGTCTGGTGATGTGGGACGGTGGCGGGGACATCGCGCTCTACGGGCCTCTTGACGGCCCCCTTGAAAAAAAGGCCCAGCCGACCCTCACCAGCATCGCCGTGGGCGGACGCCACCCGACGGCGAGCGGCGATGGACTCTACGGCCGATGGGGCTATATCGACGCCTTGGACGCCTTCTGGGGCGTCGATTCCGAAGCGGGCTGCGTCTGGCTGTACCGCCTGCCGGGAGCATCCGGCGGCGCCGGGGCCAAAGCCGCTTCGGCGCGGTGTTCGCCGACGGTGCGTCCCCCGGGCAAGCCGACGAAGGCGACGCTGGTCGCTGCGCAGGCCGCCCCGAGCGCGCCGCCGAAAAGCGATGCCGCCGCGAGGGCGGCAGCCAGGACGAGCAAGGGGCGGATAACCGACTTCGCCAGCTTCGAGGAGCGCTGCAAGGCACCGGGCGTCATCTTCTGCGATCCGCTGGACAGCGAAGGTCCCTATGTCCGCGACGAAAGCGGGAAGCTGGTGCAGCGCGCCAACCCCGATGGCAGCCAGGGAATCCCCACCAAGACCTGGTGGCGCCACTGGCGGGGCGTCGCCAACGATGCGGTCGGCAAGGTCGCGGGAGCGCAATTGCCGCAGATCGACCGGACGGTCAAGGCATCGGGCACGGGGGCTCTGCACTTTGTCTATCCGCCGCTCTCGGGCGCCGGAGCGGGCGGCACCTTTGCGACCAATTTCTCGGATGACCTGAGCCGGCAGTTCGGTCCCAACGATGTCTTCTATCTGCAGTTCCGCTGGCGCGCGTCGTGCAGCCTTCTGTATGTCGACTGCGACCCGAACAGCCCCGGCTATAAGAAAGAAAGGCTGGTATTCAAACAGGGTGCCAAGGGGTCGACGGCGTTCAAGCTGATGATCCTGTCAACCGGCGACAGGGACCTCAGCACCCGGTCGACCGACTCCTGCACGGCGCTGGAGATCGTCCTGAACCACTCGGCGAATCATATGCTGCAGGGCTACTACGCCTGCGGCTTGTATCAGGCCTTCGAGAAAAGCCTGCCGCCGTATAACTTCGAATACCAGCCCGATGGCGAATACAGCTGTCAGTATCACCCGCCGGGGGGCGGCCCGAGCAGGACGGGGCCGAACTGTTACACGCTGGAGTCCGACACGTGGATCACCGTGCAGGTCCGTCTGCAGGTCGGTGACTGGGGCAAGAAGGAAAGCGATGGCGGCGCCCCGAGCCGGGTCACCGTGTGGAGTTCGCCGGAGGGAGAGCCGCAGCGGGTCATCATCGACAAGAAGTTCACGCTGCCGGTACCGGAGAATCCGGCGGACCGTTACGGCAAGATCTGGCTGCTTCCCTATATGACGGCTAAGAATCCGACACAGGACCACGCCGTCGGAAACATCTGGTACGACGAACTGATCGTCTCGACAGAGCAGATCGCCAGCCCGCTCTAGTTGCCCCTCTAGTTGCCGGGCGCCGGGCCGGACACGGCCAGGGAGACGGAAGCGGTGGAGGCGAAGCGGCCCGCCGAACAGGTCACCGCATAGACGGTCGTCGCGGTCGGATGGACGGTCTCTTCACCCCGCGTGCTGCCCTGCGCCGTCCAATCGGCTGTGCAGCGGGTCGCGCCCTCGCTGCTCCACGACAATGTGGCCTCCTCGCCGGGCCGGACCAAGGGCGGCGATACCGCCAAGGATGCCGTCGGAAAGTAGGCCCGGGGGTCCTCGTCGGCAGCGGAATGCCGGTAGAGCGTGACGCGGCACCCGGCATTGTACTCGCAGGTCACGAACAGCGTTGCCCCGTAGGACGTCAAGGGCGTGGCGACCACGCCATGGATCGGGTTGCCGTAGGCGGAGGTCCAGATGGGGACGGCAACGTCCTGCAGGCTCCAGTGATCCGTGGTGACGTCATAGCTGTAGAACTTGCCGCCTTTGGTGAACACGAGATAGTCCCCGCTGGCCGGGTCGACGGTGAACACGGACTGCTGAATCCCCAGCAGGACGGGCGCATCCTTCAGCCGCGTGACCTTCCCCTGGCCGTCCAGCTTGTAGAGCGCCTTGGATCCGTTGCCGCCGCCGAAAACCAGCACCTGGTGGACGGGATTGTATTCAGCGAAGTTGTGATAATTCCCCATGGGAAGATTGCTGGCGAGGCGCTGCCACGTCGGCGCGCCGTCCTTCAGCAACAGGACGGCCGCATTGACGACGGCGCGTTCCACCGAGACGAAGACGAGCCCGCCCAGTTCCGGGAAATACTCCAGGGCGGAGCAGCACTGATTGTACTCCAGATCGGTCTTGAAGGACGGTGTCTCCGACCATGTCTGCTTGTCGATGTCGAAGCGATAAGCATTGGTGAAGCCGGCGGGCCGGTTGTAGAACGCCCGGCCGTTCGGATCGATGGCGGAGTGGTCGTATCCGTGGCTGGCGCCGCCGGCGCCCGAGAAGAACCAGGGCTGTCTTGCCTCGCGCCGCCAGGTGTTGGTCGCCGCCGCGTACACGGCGAATTGCGCAGGGCCGCCGTGATCGCTGCCCAGATAGAACAGCTGTTCCGATATCGGGTCCCACTTGATGTCTTCGGTAAAGCCGAACACGCTGCCGCTGGAACCGACCGACAGCAATGTCGGGTCGATGTCGAGGGTCTCCAGCGTGGCGAACTGGCCGGGCGCCAGCGCCGCAATCGCCTTGTCCAGCGGGTTCGGTTGCCGGTCTTCGGCCGCCGCGCCGGATAGGGTTGCGAACATCGTGGCGGAGGCGATGTACGCCGCGGTAATCCGGAGCGCGACCGAACGCGGTCTCATTTGGTGCCGACCCGGCGCGGCATCACCTTTGCCCCTATCGCCCGTGCAGGCACCGGCGCCGGTTGGAACTTCCTGGCGCCGGCAGGATCGGGATTGAGGGACCTGGCCACAACCTGCTGCGTAATGAAAAGAATGGCGACCAGATGAAAATAGAGATCGAAGAAGGCGAGATTCTGAAACGCGCCGGCCGTCGCATAGCCGACCAGTGAGACCTGGGTCATGCGCGCGAGGTCGTTGGCCCAGGTGAGCTCGGGGTTGTGCGCGGTGCGCTTGATCGTCCAGCTGCCGGCCCGCCACGCGGCGGCCATCAGGGCCAGGAACAGGCCCAGGCCGATGAAGCCGAGCTCGCCCAGGACCTCGAAATAGATACTGTGGAAGTTCCGGCCGCCGCCGGTCAACGCATCCGGAATGTAACGCAGGAAAATGCTGTCGTCGTACGACACCCTGAAGCCGCCGCCGAAAATCGGATGGTCGAGCGCGATCTTGACCGCGAAGCCCCACACCTCGAGACGCGTCATCGCCGAGCCGTCCTCCTGATAGGTCTCGATCGTCCTCATCCGGTCGATCCAGGTATCCGGCACGAAGGCGGCGGCGACGATCAGGACCGCCACGATGGTGACGCCGAACATCACGCGCCGGCGCGACTTCAGGACCAGAAAGCCCATCATCATGACGGACCCGAGAAAGGCGCCTCTGGACTGGCTGCCGATGATAGAGAACGCAAAAAGCCCGAGGCTTGCAAAGAGGGTCAGGCGAAGCAGCTTCGATTCCGAATGGATCTGCAGGTACCACAGCAGGGGCAGGACCATCAGCAGCGCCATGGCGAGCGCGTTGTTGTCCTCGATGAAGCTGCCCGGAGGCCCCCAGACGTGGTACGAGCCGCCGGAGAGAATGGTAAAGATCCCGCCTTTGACGCCGAAGAACATCAGGGAGGCGATGATCACCCAGATGAAGGCGTGCAGCCGCTCGCGGTTGTTGATCAGGATCATCGCGATGAAGGTCATCACGAGGATCTTGACGATTTCCTCCCACTTGTCGAAAGCGAGGTCCGGCACCAGCGCGAAGAGGTTGGCAAACGACATCCAGAAGAGGTAGGCGAGCAGCAGGCCCGTTACGGCATTGATCTGGATCCGCTTGGTTTCCTTCGAAATCATCCAGGCAAAGAGAGTCGCCGCCGCAACCACCAGGGCCAGGCGCGCGTCATAGGCAAAGCCCCAACTCAGTCGATGGGGGTTCATGTAAGAGATCCAGCACCAGGCAAGAATACCGATGTGCGGCCTAAGTAACGTTAGAGGTATTGTGGAAAAGCAGGCGAGGACAATGAAGATGTCACGCATGTATCATTGTCCATAAATTGGCGCAGTATTGCGAAAGTGACTTGCGGACACTGTGCGTTCGCCGGCTTAGGGGCGCTTCCAATCGACGGCTTTTGCATGAACGCTTTGCCACCCGGAAGTGCAGGAGGCTGCTGCAGCCCGTCTTGAGGACGGATCGCCACCCTGCAAGCCAGTCTGCAAGATTGACTGCGGGAACGAAAGCAGAGCAAATCCCTTTCCATATTCGGTGCAGACCGTCGCCAGCCGGCGCAGAACCAGACTGATAGCCTATCAAATTGCTGTCGGGAAGGCCAGAATGGCGCCGTCCCGGGCCGGCGGGGTGGGGCATTGGGAGGGGGGCGGACTATGATTGAGATGGTCTTTTGACTTCATTGGCCCTTCGGCGGTATGCACCCTGTTCCGGATGCGGCAGGACCGGGTGCCGGCTCCTTATCATTCGGCATCATTCGGCGCTTGGCCGGGGGCTGCCGCGTGGGGGGTGGCGTGCAGATTTGATGATTTCAGAGACAGTTGTGGGACGGGTATGAAAGTTTCCATTTTCGGCATGGGCTACGTCGGAGCCGTGTCCGGCGCCTGCTTCGCGCGCCTGGGCCACACGGTGACCGGGGTCGACGTCAACCGGGGCAAGATCGACACCATCAACTCGGGCGGCACGCCGGTCGTCGAAGAAGGGCTGACGGAGCTGATGGCCGAGGCCCAGGCATCCGGCCGCATTTCGGCGACGGACGACGCGGTGGGCGCGGTGCTGGACAGCGACATCTCGCTGATCTCGGTCGGCACGCCGACCGGCCCGGACGGCAAGCAGTCCCTGGGGGCACTGGATGCCGTGATCGCGGCGATCGGCGAGGCGGTGCAGAAAAAGACCACGCCCCACAGCGTTGTGGTGCGCAGCACGGTCATGCCCGGAACGACGGAACGGCGCATCGCCCCGGCGCTGGAGAAGGCGGCCGGCCGGCGTCTGGGCGACGGCCTGGAGTTGTGCTTCAACCCGGAGTTCCTGCGCGAAGGCGCGGCCGTGAAGGATTTCTTCACTCCGCCCTTCACGGTGATCGGTTCGGTCGGCGACGCCGGCAGCCCCGGCGCCGAAGGGCTCTACGCCGGCATCCAGGCGCCGCTCATCGGGACCTCCTCCAGCACGGCGGAGTCTCTGAAATACGCCTGCAACGCGTATCATGCGGTGAAGATCGCCTTTGCCAACGAGATGGGCGCCCTGATGAAGGCGAACGGCATCGATGGCCGCGACGCGATGCGGATCTTCTGCGAGGACCGCGACCTCAACATCTCGCCGGCCTACCTGCGCCCCGGCTTCGCCTTCGGCGGGTCCTGCCTGCCCAAGGAACTGAGGGCCATCGCCGACATGGCGAAGGACGTCAACCTGAGCCTGCCGATGCTCGATCACGTGCTGGCCAGTAACGACCGGCACATCGACCGCGCCTTCGAGATGATCCAACGACGCGGCCGCCGCAAGATCGCGCTGTTCGGCCTGGCCTTCAAGCCGGGCACCGACGACCTGCGGGAGTCGCCCCTCGTGACCCTGGCCGAGCGCCTGATCGGCAAGGGCTTCGAGCTGGCGATCTTCGACCGGTCGGTGGACCTCGCGCGTCTCACCGGCACCAACCTGGAGTACATCGAACGCGAGATTCCGCACCTCGACCGGCTGGTGAGCAACTCCGTCGAGGCAACGCTGGACGGGGCCCGGACCATCGTCATCGGCCATGCCCCCAAGGACGCCATCCCGGCCATTGCCGCCGCGGCGAACGGGTGCAGCGTGATCGATCTGCAGGGCGTCGCCGAACTGCAGCAGCTTTCCGGCGCGGACTACGAAGGCATCTGCTGGTAGGCGATGACCGGATCTTGGGGGAGCGGGGAGGGACGGCGATGAGGATCTTGCATCTGCTCGACCACTCTCTCCCTTTGCAGAGCGGCTATACCTTCCGGACGCTCGGCATTCTGGCGGCCCAGCGCAAGCGCGGCTGGGACACGGTGCAGCTGACCACGCCGAAGCAGTACCGCTTCGACGGGGCGGTCGACGAGGTCGACGGCTGGACCTTCTACCGCACGCCGCATCCGTCGGAGATGTCGCAGAAAATCCCGCTGGTGCGCGAAGTCTGGCAGATGCGGGCGACGCTGAAGCGGCTGGACGAGGTCATCGAGGAAACCCGGCCCGATATCCTACAGCCTCATTCGCCGATCCTGAACGGGCTGCCCGCCTTGCGGGCCGGCCGGCGCCACCGCCTGCCGGTGGTCTACTTGATGCGCACGCTTTGGGAGGACGCCGCCGTCGACGGCGGCACCGCCCGGGAAGGCGACCTGCGCTATCGCACGACCCGCGCCCTGGAGACCTTCGTGGTGCGCCACGCGGACGCGGTCACGATGATCTGTGAGGGCCTGAAGCGCGATGTCCTGGGACGCGGCATTCCGGCGGACAAGGTGACGGTGATCCCCAACGCGGTGAACGTCGAGCGGTTCACCCTGGAACGCCACGTCGATACCGACTTGCAACGCTCGCTGGGGCTGGAGGGCTGCATCGTCCTGGGCTTCATTGGCTCGTTCTATGCCTACGAGGGCCTGGACCTGCTGATGGAGGCGGCGTCGCGCCTCTTCGCGCAGCGCCCGGACATCAAGCTGCTGATGGTGGGCGGCGGCCCGGAGAAGGAACGCCTGGAGGCCCAGGTGAACCGGCTGGGCATCGCCGACAGGGTGATTTTCACCGGCCGGGTCCCGCACGACCAGGTGCGGCGGTACTACGATCTCGTGACGCTGTTCGTCTATCCCCGGCACAAGATGCGGCTGACCGATCTGGTGACGCCCTTGAAGCCGTTGGAGGCGATGGCGCAAGGCTCTATTGTGGTGGCCTCGGATGTCGGCGGCCACAAGGAACTGCTGGTCGACGGGCAGCGCGGCTATCTTTTCACGGCCGACGACGCCGGGGCGCTGGCGGCCAAGCTGGTCGAGGTGATCGGCCGCCGGGGCGACTGGACGGCCATGCGCGACGAGGGCCGCCGCTTCGTCGAGACCGAACGCACCTGGGACAAGGTGGTGGCGCGCTACGCACCGATCTACGAGCGTCTGGTGGGCGCGAAGACCGGATCGTCAACGGGGAACTGAGTCTGCATGTGTGGAATCTTTGGCATCGTGGCCCTGAGGGAAGGGGCGGACTGCGATCCGGCGCTGCTGGATGCGATGTCCAAGAACACCTTCCACCGCGGGCCCGACGACGAAGGGCGCCATGTGGACCGGGGCCTGGCGATGGGCATGCGCCGGCTGTCGATCATCGATCTCAGCACCGGGCACCAGCCGATCGCCAACACCGACGAAACCCTTTGGACGGTCTGCAACGGCGAGATCTATAACTTCCAGGAGTTGCGCAAGGACCTGCAGGCCGAGGGGGCACGCTTCCGCACGGGCAGCGACACCGAGGTGCTGGTGCATCTCTACCAGCGCCACGGCACGGACTTCGTCCACAAGCTGCTCGGGATGTTCGGCTTCGCCATCTGGGATGCGCCGAAGCGGCGGCTGGTGCTGGGACGCGACCGCCTGGGCATCAAGCCGGTCTATTTCATGGAACACCAGGGCCGCCTGGCCTTCGCTTCCGAGATCAAGGCCCTGCTGACGCTGCCCGGCGTCGAGCGCGCGGTCGATCCCGGCGCGCTGCAGGACTATCTGAGCTTCGGCTACAGCGGCAGGGACCAGACCCTGTTCAAGGGGATCCGCAAGCTGCCGCCGGCCAGTCTGCTGGTCTGCGAAAACGGCGGCTATCGCATCGAGACCTACTGGCAGGTCCCGGCCGAAGCCGATGAGACGCTGAGCGAGGCGGACTGGGCTGCGCGCCTGCGCGCGGCGATCGAGGCCGCCGTGGTGTCGGAGATGGTCAGCGACGTGCCGCTGGGCGCCTTCTTGAGCGGCGGTGTCGACTCCAGCGCCATCGTCGCCTTCATGGCGCGCCACAGCGACCGCCCGGTGAAGACCTACTCGATCGGCTTCCAGGGCGACGCCGCGGGCGAGGTCTACAACGAGCTGCCGTACGCGCGGCAGGTTGCCGAGAGCTTCGGCACCGACCACCGCGAGATCATCGTGCGGCCGGATGTCGCGCGGCTGCTGCCCAAGCTGGCCTGGCACATGGACGAGCCGGTCGCCGATTCCGCCCTGGCGACGACCTACCTGGTGTCGGAGTTCGCGCGCCAGGACGTTACGGTCATTCTGTCGGGTGTCGGCGGCGATGAACTGTTCGGCGGCTACAACCGCTATCTCGGCGACTACTACGCGGGCCAGTATCAGCGCGTGCCGGGCTGGATGCGCCAGGCGCTGATCGCGCCGCTGGTGCAGGCCCTGCCGAGCGACCGGCACGGCAAGCTGTCGAGCGTCGCGCGTTATGCCCGCACCTTCGTCGCCTCGCACGACCTGCCTTTCGAGGAGCGCTACCGCAGTTATGTTCAGGTGTTCGGGCACGACAGTTTGCGGCGCCTGATGAAGGAAGCGCAGGCCGGGCGGATCGACAGCCTGGAGACGGCCTTTGCCGCGGCGACGGCGGGCGACGGCCTGAACCGGCTGATGCGGGTCGATCTGATGACGCAGATGCCCAACGACCTGCTGATGCTGACCGACAAGATGACCATGGCCAGCTCGCTGGAATGCCGCGTGCCGCTGCTGAATCACGAACTGGTCGAACTGGCCGCGCGGGTGCCGGCCGCCCTGCGCATCGACGGCCGCAACCTGAAGAGTTTGATGAAGCGGGCCCTGGACGGCGTCCTGCCGCGCAGCATCCTGGACCGCAAGAAGCGCGGCTTCGGCGCCCCGATCGGCGCCTGGCTGAAGGACGACCTGAAGACGGTAATGCACCGGCTGCTGACGAAGCAGTCGGTCGAAGCGCGCGGTCTGCTCGCCTGGCCGGTGGTCGAGGAAACGATTGCCCTGCACCTGGCCAACCGGGAGGACCACACCGACCACCTGTTGGCCCTGCTGAACCTGGAGATCTGGTCGCAGATCTATCTCGATGGCCGCGATCCTGCGGCCCTCTCCGAAGAGCTGACCGCGGAGGTCTCGGCCGCCGAATGAGAATCCTTTACGTCTGTCACCGCTTTCCCTTTCCGCCGGCGCGCGGCGGCAAGATCCGGCCCTTCAACATGATCCGCCACCTCAGCCAGCAGCACGAGGTTGTCGTGGCCTCGTTGGCGCGGTCGCCCGAAGAAGCCGAGGCCGGCCGCGGCATCGCGCCCTACTGCGACGACTTCATGATGGGGCAGGTGAGCGAGCCGGCGGCCTGGGCGCGGATGATCGCCTACCTGCCGACGCCGACGCCGTCCTCCATGGCCTATTTCTACGACAAGCCGCTGGAGAGGATGATTCAAGAGCGCCTGCGCCGGGACAGCTTCGACCTGATCTTCGTCCACTGTTCCTCGGTGGCGCCCTATGTCAGCCAGGTCAAGGGCATTCCGAAGATCCTCGATTTCGGCGACATGGACTCCCAGAAGTGGCTGCTCTATCGCCACTTCAAACCTTTCCCGCTGTCGCTCGGCTACTGGCTGGAAGGCAGCAAGATGGCCGCGGCTGAAAAGGCGCTCGCGCGCGAATTCGACCTGTGTACCTGCATCACAAAGGCAGAGGTGGAAACGCTGCGCGGCTTCGGCGTCGATACGCCCAGCGATTGGTTCCCCAACGGCGTGGACCTGGATTATTTCTCGCCCGGGGCCGAGCCTTACGACCCCGACGCGATCTCCTTCGTCGGGCGCATGGACTACTTCCCGAACCAGCACGCGATGGAGTTCTTCTGCGACGAGGTGTTTCCCCTGATCCGCCGGCACCGGCCGACGGCGACCCTCGCCATCATTGGGGCCGACCCGCCTGCCGAGGTGACGCGGCTGGCCGAGCGCGACGGCATTTCCGTGACGGGGACGGTGCCGGACGTGCGCGACCATGTGCGCCGCTCCGCGGTCAACGTCGCGCCGCTTTCCATCGCGCGCGGCACCCAGAACAAGATCCTGGAGGCCATGGCCATGGGCGTTCCGGTGGTGACCAGCCCGGAGGCGGTCGCCGGCGTTGACGCCGTGGCGGGCGAGCACCTGCTGGTCGCCGAGGCCCCGCAGGACTATGCCGATAAGATTCTCGGACTGATGGAGGATGCCGGGGCGCGGCAGCGCCTGGGCGCCGCCGGCCGGGCCCGCGTCGAATCCCACCACAGCTGGTCCAGTTCGATGAACAGGATGGACGGCCTGATTGCGGACTGCCTGGCGCGGTACGAGGCACGGAAAAAGCAGACGGCCTAGAGGCGCCCGCGGCTCGCGGCCCGCGCACCGCCCTAGATTTCGATGTCGTGCTGTTTCAGCAGATTGTAGAGGGTCGGGCGGCTGGTATCGAGCACCCGGGCGGCTTCGGAAATGTTGCCGTCGGCGATCGCCAGGGCCTGGCGCAGAGCCTTGTTCTCCGCATCGAAGCGCGCCTGCTTCAGGGTCAGCAGGCCCTCCGCGTTCTCCGTTTCGCCGCCCAGGCGCAGGTCGCGCGCCGTGATCGTGGCGCCGGTGGCCGAGGCCACGGCCCGCTTCAGGCAGTTCTGCAATTCGCGCACGTTGCCGGGCCAGTTGTGCGCCAGGATGGTCGCCATGGCGGCCGGGCCGATGCCGCGCACCGGGCGGTTCAGTTCCTGGGCGTAGTCGCGCACCAGCTTGTTGGCGATCAGGGCGGCGTCTTCCAGCCGTTCGCGCAGCGGCGGCAGGTCCACCACGCCTTCGCCGATGCGGTAGTAGAGGTCCTGTCGGAAGATCCCCTTTTCGATCAGGGCGGCGAGGTTCTGGTTGGTCGCCGAGACGACCCGGATGTCGACGGGGATCTGCTTGTGGCCGCCGACCCGTTCGATCGTGCGTTCCTGCAGGAAGCGCAGCAGCTTGGCCTGCAGCGGCATCGGCATGTCGCCGATTTCGTCGAGGAAGAGGGTGCCCTTGTTGGCCAGTTCGACCTTGCCGACGGTGGTCTTGATGGCGCCGGTGAAGGCGCCCTTCTCGTGGCCGAAGAATTCGCTCTCCAGCAGGTTCTCCGGGATCGCCGCGCAGTTCACCGCGACGAAGGGGCCTTTGGCGCGCGGGCTGAACTGGTGCAGCGCCTGGGCGATCAGTTCCTTGCCGGTGCCGCTTTCGCCGTAGATGAGAACCGAGACGGTGGTCGCCGCCAGGCCGGCGATATCGCGGCAGACTTCGAGCATCTGCGGATTGGAGGTCAGCACCCCGGGCAGGGGCGTGCCGGCCTGGCCCTGGGCCAGGCGGTGGTTTTCCTGCTCCAGTTCGAAAAGCCGCTGAGCGCGGCTGACGATGAGGCGGATTTCATCGATGGCGATGGGCTTTTGATAAAAATCATAAGCGCCGAGCGCCACGGCCTTGAGGGCGAACTCGCGATCGGTCTGCCCGCTCATCATGATGACCTTGCTCTCGGGCGAGGCCTGCAGGACGGCGCGCAGGGTCGCCAGGCCCTCGCTGGGCCCGTCGGCATCCGGCGGCAGGCCGAGGTCCAGCAGCACCACGGAGGGCCGTTCCTGGTCCAGCACGGCCTGGGCGGAGGCGCGGTCTGAGGCGCGGGATACCTCGAAATCGTCGAACGCCCAGGCTAACTGCTTCTGCAGGCCGTTATCGTCTTCGACAAGGAGGAGGTGGGGTTTCTTCTGATCAGCCATGACTGTCAATCAACACAGTTTCAGGCCTCGCGCAACATGGGGAGCGTGACCCGCATGGTGGTGCCGGCGCCGACGCTGCTGATCGCCTCCAGATCGCCGCCCAGCTCGCGGGCGTAGGCCCGGCATTGGAAGGCGCCGATGCCCATGCCGCCGTGCTTGGTGGAGCGGAAGGGGCGGAACAGCTCGCTGCGGATGAAATCCAGATCCATGCCCTGGCCCGAATCGCGGACCTCGATGACGGCGAAATTCCTGTCCCGCCTGAGGCCGATGACAATGCTGCCCTGGTCGCCCGCGGCTTCCAGCGCGTTCTGGAACAGGTGGCGCAGGATGGCATCGACCCGGCGGGCGTCGGCGCGGACCCTGAGGGCGGCCAGGCTGGCCGGGCATTCGATCCGGACGTCGACGCCGTTGATCTTGTGCTCCTCGCTCAGCTTCTCGATCAGCGGCTTCACGGCGACCGCTTCGACTTCGTTGGGCCCGGGGTCGTCCTTCAGACGTTCCATCAGGTGGTTCATGCGGCCGACCGCCGACTGCACGGTTTCCAGCATGTCCGCCTGGAATTCCTGGCGGCCGCCGTGCTTTTCCGCGTTGCGCAGCATCAGCGACAGCTGGCTCACCAGGTTCTTGATGTCGTGGGTGACGAAGGCATAGCGCTGATTGAACTTCTCGAACTCGCGCACCTCGGCCAGGGCCCGCGCGGCGCGCTGCTCCGACAGATAACCGGCGGCCTGGCGGCTGGCGATCTGCAGCAGCTCGCTGTCTTCCGGGCTGAGCGGCTCGCCGGAACGCGAGCGTGTCAGCAGCAGCAGCGCGAGCAGCCGGCCCTGATGGCAGAGCGGCACCAGCACCCAGGCATCGGGGATGCGGCGCAGGGCCTCGGCCAGCTCATGACAGGCCGCCGGCGCGTCTTCCGGGAAGGGGGCAGCCTGGGAAATCTCGATAACCTGATCCTGTTCGGCGAAGTAGCCGGCGAGCGCCTTGACCTCCAGATCAACGAGGCTGGCCGGCGAAAGGTTCCAGCCCGCGGCGATCGGCAGGTGCGTCTCGCCGAGGTCCCACAGGGCGCCGGCCGGGCTGTCGACGATGTCGGCCAGAGCCCGCAGGATGCGCCGGTCGAAGGTCTCCGACGTGCCGGACTGGGCGAGGCGGTCGGTGAAGCGCAACCACTCCGCGCGGTAGTCGTATTTGTCGCTGAGGACGTGGTGCGACAGGAAGCGGCGCAGGCGGGCTCGGAAGGTGCCGGAGAGCAGGGCAACGGCGAGCAGCAGCACCGCGGCGAAGAGAAAGACGTTCTGTACGGCGCTGCCCCAGGCGCCGCCGGCCACGCGCACGTAGTACGCCGAGCCGGCCATCAAGGACAGGTAGAGGCCCGCGCCGAAAACGACCGTCGAGCCGAAGACCAGGCGCCGGGAGAGGCCGCGCGCGAAGTGGCGCGCCTCGCTTCTTCGGATATTGATCGCGAAGAAGGGAACGACGAGGGCCTGTGCCAGACCGCGGGCTTCGAGGTAGGCCGGATCCAGCGCCTGGAAGAGAAAGCCTTCACCGTAGAGGAAGGTGTCGTAGACGAAGCGCCCGCCGGTCGCCAGGCACAGAAACTTTATGCCCCAACGCTCTTCCGCGTGAAACCCGCGATAGAGCGTCTCGGTCAATGAAAGCCCGATGATCGAGATGCAGAGGCCGACCGCTATTGAGGGTTGTGCCGATCGCTCCATGAGGACGAGTTGGACTGCAATAAGGGATACCGCGGCAAGGCTGAATACCCCGATCAGTACCCAGGCAACCCGCAGCCGGCGGGGATAGTTTCTACGGTAGGGGCCGTGAGAGGCCACGATGTGCCAGAGGAGCCAGACCCAGGCGAGCATGGCCAGGTGGCGGAGGGCCAAAGCGGTGCCGGGATAGCGCGGAATGACATCGTGGCCGAGGAGGGAAACGGCCGCCCAGGCGGCCGTGAGCAGGCTCGCCGCCAGCAGGTAGGGGCCGTGTCCGCCCCAGCGCCCGCGCAGCAGATAGTAGATTGCGAGTCCCAGATAGGCCAACGCCGCCGCGGAGAATCCTATGTACCCTACCAAGAGTTCCATGCCTATTTATGCCATGAAGGAGCGGCGGCGAAATGAATAAAATTCGCTCGGCCGGGAACGTCGATAAGCGATAAAAGTATTCTAGGTCAAAGCGTTGCGTCGACTGCGCTTGGCTTTGATCGGGACGGCATTCGGCCTATACTAAATGATAAGGTGCCGGAATATGACGGGTTTGTCGCGGCGAGTACCGAAGAGGAGAGGCCGGTTTTATGGTTGACGCAGAGGCTGGAGAGCGCGGGACGATGGCGGGCGAACGCTTGGGGCCGATAAGGCAGATCCTTCCGGCGGGCTGGTTCGCTGTCCTGCTGGTTCTCTCGGTGCTGGCAGGCTCCGGCGCCGGTCTGGTGCCTCAGGCCCAGGCCACGACCTTCGTCGAGCGTGCTCAGGAGTACCTTGAAGAAGGCGACCTGAGGTCCGCGAATATCGAGCTGAAAAACGCGCTGCAGCGCGATCCCAACAATGCCGAGGCACGCTTCCTTCTGGGTAGCGTTCTGTTGAAGCTCGGCGATGCACCGGGCGCTGAGAAGGAACTGCTGCGCGCGAAGGAACTGAACTACCAAAGCGACGAACTCGACCTCATGCTGGCCTATGCCCGGCTGAAAATGCGTCAGTTCGATGCGGTTCTGGACAGCGTCGTCCCGGACAATCCCATCGTTTCCCCCATCGAGCGCGACCTCTACGTCGCCAGAGGCGCGGCGCTGCTGGAACTGGGGCGCTACGATGAAGCCAAGGCCGTGTTCGACCGGGTTCTTGCCCGCGAGACCGATGTGCGCGCCCTGGCGCTGAGGGCGCGGCTGGCCCTGACCCTTGGCGATTCCGACAGCGCCCGTCAGGACCTGGACAGCGCGCTCGCCCTCGGCAAGGAAGAGTATCTGCTGTCGCTGGTCGAGGGCCAGTGGTTCTATCAGCAGCGCCGTTTCGATGAGGCGATCCAACACTTTGTCCGGGCGATCGAACTTGATCAAACGCAGCTCGAGCCCAGATTGGCGCTGGTCCAGTCCTACATTCTGCAAGGCAACCTCGAGAGTGCCGAGGCGACGGTTAAGTCCCTGAAGTCGGTGCAGCCCGACAACCTGGTCATCGTCCTGCACGAAGGCATCGTCCAATTTCTGCAGGGCCGTTTCGCCGAGGCGAAAGTGTCGGCAGACCAGGTGCTGGCGCGCATCCGAAGCCAGCCCCAGGCTGAAATTATCGCCGGCTACAGTGCCTACCAACTCCAACAGTATGAGCAGGCGCGAAAGTACCTGGAGTCCCATCTCGTGCGCGTCCCGAAAGATGCGATGACCCGCATGGTTCTGGGCGCGACCCTGTTGCGGCTCGGCGAGCCCGAGAAGGCCTATGAGGTCGTCGGCTCGGAGGAGATCGAGGTGCCGGAGAAGGGCGAGTATCTATCGATGCTCGCGCGGACGGCGCTGGCATCGGGCGACAATGCCGCGGCGCTCGCCTATCTGGAAAAGCTGGCGTTGAGCGCGCCGGACAACGCTGCGATCCAGAGCCGTCTCGGCTCGGTACGGATGCGGGGGGGAGACATGGAGGGCGCGATCGATGCGCTCAAAAATGCAGTCTCTCTGGCGCCGGATGCTTTGCCGCACTACGAGCGCCTGTTCTACGCCTATCTTCGCCAACGCAACCTGGAGGACGCTCTGTCGCTGTCAGACAGCGTCCGGAGCAAGTTTCCGGATAGTCCCTCGGGCGACGTTCTGATGGGGGTCGCGCTGGTCGATTCCGGAAAGCTGAGCGAAGCCGAGGCGGCCTTCGAGCGTGCCCTGGAAAAGGCGCCCGACGATATCTCGGTCGCCGATAACGTGGCCACGATTCTGCGCATGCAAGGCCGGGTCGACGAAGCGAGAAGCTTCATGGACAAGGCTTTGGAGCGGCATCCCGACAACGTGAAGATGCTGATCGACTATGCCGCCCTGGAGACCGGCGAAGAGATCTATGACGCCGCCGACGAATACCTGCAGCGCGCGCTGGCGGCCAGTCCGGAAAACGAGACGGCATTGCTGCGATTGGCCCGGCTGGACGAGTTGCGGGGAAACAGCGACGCGGCGACCCGGAAGTATCATGACATTCTGGAAAAGGGCAGCGGCGCACCGGCAGCCTACCTCGGGCTTGCCCGTCTGGCGCTTGCCGAGCAGGACTACACGGCAGCCCAGGATCAACTGGGCGAACTGCTGCAGAAGCGGCCGGACAATATCGATGGCCTGTTCCTGCAGGCGGAGGCCGAGCGGGGCCTTGGCCAGGTTCAGAATGCCCTTGCGACCCTGGAGCGTACCGCGGTGCTGGCGCCGGGGTCGGCCGACGTTCAGTTCTGGCTGGCCCGGTCCTACCTGGATAACAACGAAATCCCCAAGGCATCCGCGGCCCTGGACCGTGCGATCGAGCTTGAACCGGAGAATGTCGAGGCGCGGACGACCGCGATCCGGCTGGCAATCCAATCGGCTGAGACGGACAAAGCCGTAACCCTGGTCGCGACAGCGCCCGCGACCGTTGCGGACGACGTCGATATCCTGAACCTTGCCGGCCAGATCGCTATCGCGCGAGGGGATGTCGGGGAGGGGCTGGAGAAGCTGGAGGCGGCCCGTGGCGGGCTCCAGGAGCTTCGCGGCCCGACGGCTCGTGAGATCTCTGTCGGGATGGCTCAGGCGTACTGGGCCAGCAATGAGCCTCAATCCGCCGCTGCGGTGTTGCGCGACTGGTACCAGGCCAACCCGGAAGACCTGCAGGTCGCCTTGCTGCTGGCGAGCAGCGAACGGGCGATCGGCGCGGACGACAAGGCCGAGACGGTGCTGCGCGCGGTCATCGACAAGGAGTCCGACAACTGGGCGGCCAGGAACGACCTGGCCATGTTGCTCCACGACGGCGGCAGGAATGACGAGGCTCTGGCGATGGCCGAGGGGGCCCGGGAACTGGCGGGCGACAACCCTTATGTCCTTGATACGCTGGGACTTATCCACATGGCCCGCGGCAGCGAGGGGGACGCCTTGGCATTGCTTGAGAAGTCGAACGCCCTGGCGCCCGATAACCGGGAGATCGCCTTTCACCTGGCCCAGGCTCTTGCCGCCAGCAACGAGACAGAGCGGGCCCGGCAGCTGCTGGACCGGATCCTCACGCAGCCCGGCGGTTTCGGCGGCCGCCAGGCGGCCGAGGATCTGCGGCGCCAGCTCGCCGACTAAGCGGGCATTCTCCCCGGCGACGCCCAGGCGCGGTGCCGGGGAGAATGCCCCTGTAAACATCGTAAACAACCTCCGGCGCGCCGATATTCCTGGGGTCTGGGCTCTAACCTGTTGATCTAAAAAGAATATATGGTGTGGGTCGTATCTGGGGGCGGTTCCTCCCGCCCCCGCGCCCGTGCCGCCCCGCTTTTCCCTTCAAAAAGTGTAAAGAAACCTTACGGCCTCCAACGAGGCAAAACGGGCCTTCTTGTTAAGCATTTGATTTAATGGAGATAATTTTCCGTCTTTGTTCTGGCACGCTAATTGCTTTTATGTGTCCGTACCCTCACGGGTGACATTTTTTTTGAGCCCATAGCGACAAACTGGAAGGGGCTAGTGATGAAGTACGGAAAGCAATTTGGACTGACGACTGCCGCGCTCGCCGTGGCGGGTTTCATGTCGATCGGGGCCGCGCAGGCCGCCTCTTCGCCGGGTGGTTTCTTCGCCCCGGGCGATAACCTGGTCTCCGACAACGACGCGGAAGAGCTGATCGACAACAACGGCAACGGTACGCTTGATGTCGGTGACTACCTGCAGGGCATCATCAAGTGGGGCACGATCGAGAACGCGGCGAACCCCGGTGGTGCGTCCCTGACCGCGGGCACCGTCAACGAGCTGACGGGTGTGTTCCGCGTCGAGGTTACCTCCAAGACGTTCCAGTCGGTCGGCCTTGACGGCTTGGGCGGAACCGCTGACGACATCTTCAGCTACACCTTCGGCGCCGACACGAGCGGCGCTTTTCAGGCGGCTTACGGGGTCGCGGCCGGTGCGGTTGCGACTTTCTTCGAAGATACCGATGGGGCCAGCCAGGACTACTCGCGCCAGGGCCCTCCGGGTGACCTGCTGACGGGCACCGGCGATTACGGGCTGGCGTCGGACGGCACCCTGGTCTGGGTGTGGGGCTTTGCCGGCGACGAAGACGAGCAGTGGCTGGCGACGGGCGTGCAGACGCCGGACGCGAGTTCCGTGCCGGGTGCGACCACCCTCGCGGAGTTCAATTTCCAGCTGAGCAGCCTCTTCTTCGCGTATGGCACCCTCGGCCAGACCGCCGCGGGCTGCGTGCCGGCTCCCTACGTTTTCGGCGTGAACGAGAACCCCTGCCTGTCGGCCGCGGGTGACTCGCTGATCGACATCAACGGCGGTGGTTCGGTGGTTGCTCCGGCGGCCAGCTCCGATTGGCCGGTCTGGACGAACACGGACATCACGGTGAACGTGGTTCCTGAGCCCGGCACCTTCGGGATGCTCGGCCTGGGTCTGGTTGGCCTCGGCTGGATCGTTCGCAAGCGTCAGAAGAACGCCTAGTCGCAAGACGGGCGGGCAGCCCTAGGGCTGCCACTTCTTTCGGTGAACGGTCGCAAGACCACGCACCAAAAAGTCAGTTAGACGTTCCTTCCAGAGACCCTTCCCCAGCCGACGCTGGGGAAGGGTTTTGGTTTTCGGCAGATGCTCCGTGGCGGGTTCCGCGCGAATGCGGGTTCTCGCTTCCCGGCCTCCGAGCCGGGTCCGGCGTCTTAAGTCTTCGTCCTCTTAAGACCGGGTGAGGGGCCTATTCGGCGGGCCTGGTGAGTTCTTCCAGGGGCTTGCGCACCGAGCGTGGCTGTATGCCCCCGGCGGCGGGTTGGCCGAGGCGCCCGAGGAACAGCAGATTCTCCGGCGCCGTGGCCGCCAGCCGGCCCAGCGTTTCGTTCAAGGCCACCGCCTGGTCGCGCAGCTTCCGGTCCTCGGTGAAGGCAACCCCCTCGCGGCCGTAGTAGGAAAAGCACAGCGGCGCCAGGGACGGCTGCATGACGAGGCCGAGCTGCGTCGCGGTCAGCCAGAAGCGTTGCAGGCGCCGGCCGTATTCCAACAGCATGGCGGGATCATCAGCGGAATCGAAATCGACGCCCGGCGCCGAGATGAGGAAATGGGCGCCGCAGCGAAGTCCCGGCAGATAGTCCATCTGGATCTGCGCGCCGAGCGTCGCCGCCGGCAGCTTGTTGAGGCGCGCCATGCGCGACCAGTCCTCCAACGCCCAGCGCATGGTCTTGAGGGTCAGCGGGTCGAGGCCGATGGACGCCGCGGCCACGCCGCCGCGGCTGAAATCATGCTGCCAGTCGATGATACGCTGATGCACGCGATAGGCTTCGGGAATGCGCAGGCGCAGGTCGGTCGCCCGCGCGTTCAGCCGCGCGACCTGCCAGCGCTCCTGCGCGGTCTCGAACCAGCGGACCGACAACTCCGGCCCCAGGGTTTCCGCCAGCGCCGTTTTCTGCTCGGCCGTCAGGGCCGTGCGCTTATAGGGGCGGCGGTCCACCGAGCGCGTCTTGATACAGGACGCCAGAGGGTCGCCGTTGCCGCCCTGGCCGGTTGCCGGGAAGTGGGCGGTGACGATATGGCCGTCGGGGCCGCGGCCCTGGTATTCCCACAGGAACGACCGGCCGTTCTCGGCGGCGGCGATCTTCAGTGTCTCCAGCAGCATGCCGGCTGACAGCAGGGTCGGCTGCGCCTTGTTGTATTCATAGACGTTATCGCCGGATTCATCGGCGACGGTGATCTGAAGCGTGTCGCCGCCGATCACTTCGAAGCGCCAAGGCTGCGAATTGTCGCCGCTGGGCGCCCAGCGGGCGAGATCGAGAATCTTCTCGATGTCACCCGCGTCCTCCGGCAGGTCGCTGCGCTGGGCTTCGGCCAGGGCGAGGGTGGCGGTGATGTGCCGCTCTACCATCTTCAGCTTCAAGCGCTGCAGCGGGTTGTTATTACCGAAAAACAGGCGGCCGCAGGCGAAGATGCCGCGATAGACATCGAACTGGTGGTAGTAGGGGGCGGCACGCACGCGGCCGCGGCCCAGCAGAATCTTTACCGCTTCGCCGCCGACGACACCGGCGCAAAGCTGCACCGCGGCGGCCGAGGAGGGGCCCCGCTTTTCGACCAGGTTCAGGCGGCTGGGATCGACCAGATACGAACGGTGCAGGCCTTTGGGCGTCAGCCCGAGGAGGAAGCGCGCGTACTGGCTCTCCGTCGACTGGCCCGCCATGCGGAAGTACTGCTCGAAGGTCATCTTGCCGGGCATGAAGACGATGTAGCTGGTGCCGAAGCCGATGGGGCCGGCGGTGATCGCCGGGATGCCGAGTTCGGCGCAGCGCCGGAAGACCTTGGCGCGGATGTCGGGGACGAAGAAATCGAAACCGTCGACGAAGAGGTCGACCCCGGAAAGGAAGTCGTCGATATTGGTTTCGTTGATGCCTTCGCCGAAACTCCGGACGTCCAGCAAGGGATTGATGTCCTTGGCCATCTCGGCCATGACATCGACCTTGGGGCGGTTCATCGTGGAGAGCGACGCGCCGGCCTGGCGATTGAAATTCGCCAGTTCGTAGCTGTCCATGTCGGAAAGATTGAAGGCGCCGATCCCCATCCGGGTGAGGGTCAGCAGATGGACCCCGCCAACGCCGCCCATCCCGGCGATGGCGACGCGCTTGCCGCGCAGCACCTGCTGCTCATCTGCCGTTATCCAGCCGATATTACGGTCGAACGCCTGGTCGTAGTCGAAGCGGGCGTCGCTCATCGCAACAACAGTTGCTCGCTGTTGGGCAGGGGGAGAATGCATTGGCAGTCGCCGTCACCCAGCTCGCGCTGCCAGCGCGCATTCTAGACGATCCCAGTGCCGGCCGCCATCGGTCAGAATCTCGTAGACGTCGGGACGTTCGGCGTGGACCCGTTCCAGCATGGTGCGCAGTTCCAGCACGCAGGGCTGTCGCCGACCATGGTATTCGACCAGCGGCCCGATGTTTTCGAAGTGGATCCCCAGGCGGGACAGCAGCCGCAGCAGCGGCTTCTCCATGACGGCACACCAGTAGAAAATGCCGTTGTCCAGGCTCATCGCAATCAGGCCTTCGATCAGGCCAAGCGTCATGTTGGGGATGACGCGCCGCTCGTCTTCCTGCTCGCCCGGTTCGTTGCTGGCCGGATACAGCCAGTCGTTCTGGCGCTTGCGAAAGTCCTTGGAGATGCAGAACCGCGAAACCTCGGCCATCTGCATGACCGGAAAGCTTTCGGGATCGTGGATCCTCGGGTCCGTGCAGACGTCCTGCAGGGCGAAGCTGTGGTCCGGGGCTTCCTTGTTGGGGAGGATCAGGCGCACGGTGCCGGCCCAGGCGCGGCTGCCCTTGTGCAGCAGCAGGCAGTGGACCGCCTTATCGTCATAGGGGTCGCGCTCCAACCCCTGGGGGTTTGCATCGGCCGCTTCGAAAGTGTTTTCGATGCAGTAGACCTTGTAGCTCAGACGTAACACCTCTTCGAGCAGCTTCTCGTCGCTCTCACCGACAATGATGGTGTCGAAGTATTGGCGATAGAGTTCCCTCGCAGCGCGGTTCATGCTCTCGTCCCTCTGAAGGGCTGCAGACCGGCTTGCACGGGCACCCGAAGCCGGCGCGATGCCGGCGTGCTGATAGGATTCGTTCATGCCTGCATTCCTGATGCCAAGTTGCAACGACGCTTCCGCAACGCATACGGTGCCGTCTTTATCGATTTTTATTGGATCGTCGGCACCACGACTCAGGTGACGGCCGTCTGGTCGCTTTAGCTGCCGATTGCCACAAGGATACCCTCGCTGCGTTAAGGCAGGATTAAGTGATGCCTACCGGCAAACGGCTAAATCCCTGCAACAAAAGGGCAATGCAGATCAAGATACAATCGATGATTGCAATTGCTATCATGGGAATCAAGGAGTTAGCGGGCGCGCAGGGGACAAAGCCCTGGCTCCGGCCGCCAGGCGGCCGGTTCGGCTTTCATGCGGCAGATGCCGGAAAGCTAGGCGGCGCTGAGGGACTGGCGCGGCGCACATGACAGGGCGCCGCCGTCGGTGAGGATGTTCCAGAATTCGGGCCGTTCGTCGGCGGCCTGGTCCAGCAGTTACTCCAACTCGGCGTAGCAGACCTGGCGCAGACCGCGGTGCTCCACCAGCGGACCCGCATTCTGGAAGTGCAGACCATAGGACCGCAGCCGGCGGAGCAACGAGGGCTCGGCCGCCAGGCACCAGTGGGTGACGCCGTGCAGCATGCTGAGCCGTACCAGGCCCCGGATAAGGCCCAAGGACATGTAGGGCAGCAGCTTCTCGCCGACCGTCGTGCCGCTCTCATCGATGGCGGAGAGGTACCCGGAACCGGATCGGGAGTCCTTCAGGATCTCGCGGGCGGAGCGGGTGATGGCAAAGCGTGAAACCTCCGCCGTGGTCCCCCGGGGCAGGCGCTTGATCGCCTCGATGGCTTCCAGCGGCGCATAGTCCGCCAGTGGCATCCCGGCAAACCAGGTCGGGCCGGCTGGCGGCAGGACCAGGCGCACGGTGCCGAGCACGGCCTCGCTGGTCTGTTCCCGCAGGATGCTGTGCAACGCGTACTCGTCGTAGAAGTCTTTTTCCATGCCGCCGAGGCAGCTGTCGGCACTCTCGTAACCGCGATCCAGGCAGTAGACCTGGTAGCGCAGGCGGAAGGCTTCAGCGATCTCCTCCGGTTCCGTCGCCGGGGCTTCGGCGAATACCTGGTCGAAGTGGCCCAGGACGTCGAGGCGACTTGGGGCCGCCTGAGGTGCAGGAGCCGTTTCGGCCTGGCGCAGGCGTGCGCGAGGGGCGGGGATGCTGGCGAGAAGCGTCTCGAGTGCTGGCTGAGTTCCCATTTTCTTCCGTTAACGCTAAGCGGAGGGTGTGGAACAGCGATACATCGCTGGATAAAGGAGGGTCCCAGGAAGCCAAGAAAAAATAGTTAACAGAATCCGCATAAGCACTCCCGCAAGGTAAAAGACCCGAATTTACCACAAGGGGATGACGTCGTGCGTATAGGCGCTTTGCGGAGCATCCGGCGGGTGATCGCGCAGCGTCGCGACAGGACATTATTTGTTGGAAAGCAATGCTTTCGAAGGGAAACTTCTAAAGCTCGTTGCGCTGCCACTGCTTTCCCCAAAAGTCCGCTACTACCTCCCGGCCACCGGGAATGGGTAGTAGGCCGCAACCCGAAAGGGTTAATCTCTTATAGCCGCCCTGAGTCACTTGCCTTGTGACATTTTGTGGTTCTTCTGAGTCTGTTCCGTGGCATCCAGCGTTTTCAGTGTCTTAATGTTCGTTTTCACTAGGCCCGCGATGTAAAACGGACTTTCGATGACCACGATTGTAGTAATAGACAGGATAGGGAATTGAATTGCCGTCGTGGAAGCGCGCGCTGGTTGATCGGAAGTCGAATCCGATTAACCTTATCACAAGCGGGCAGGAAGCCGGCAACCGACAGAATCAGTCCGGGGAAATCTGACCTCGGGAGGGGGTAGGGCGCCGCTGCCCCGGGCCCTTTGCGGAGGCTCTCTTCGCCTTGGCGGTACTTGTCACCGAGACTTGCGGCTCCGCCGCTTCGGTCTTGGCATCGGCCGATTTCGCGGGGACGCGCATGCGGATAAAGCCGGTCTGCTCGCGGATCGACCGGGCCCCGTCATTCCGGATGCTCCATATCATCACGTAGATGATGAAGACGATGAAAACACCCAGCGCTATCGACGTCATTGCTTGCTCATTCTGACGGTGCGGCCTCGCCGTCGCCTGATTGCCGGCGCAGCCAGGCGACGGTCCACTGCGCCACCGTATCACGCCAGGCGCGGCGCGAAAACGTGTGGTCGGCATCGCCCAGGTCGCAGCGGCGCACCCGCGGCTCGCCCAGCAGGCGGCGCCAAGTGTCCGATGCGGCGGCGGCGTCCTCGAATTCCCGGGCGGTCAGGTCCCGGCCGCTCATGATCAGCAGCACGGGCCCGCGATAGCGGGCCAGGCCGGCCGCCATGCGGTCCGGCAGGGGGGCCGGCAGGGGGGCAGAGTCCGCCGCCGTGTCGGCGGCGTCGGGCGAACGGAAGCGCCGGGCGAGCAGCTCCAGCAGGGACTTGGCCGAGGCCCACGGATTGACCCGGCCGGCGGCCAGCCGTCGCCAGAACGCACCGTCCACCAGCCGCTGCAGGTAGTAGTGGCGCAGGACGGCCCGGGCTTCGCCTTCGGGCGTCCGGACCCAGGGGTTCAGCAGGACCACGCCGCTGACGCGCGGATCGCGGTGGGCGTAGAACAGGATCGCCGCGGCCGCATCGCAGAGGCCCCAGAGGACGATCCGCTTCAGCCCGGGGCAGTGCGCCTGAAAGGCGTCGATGGCGGCCGCGATGTCCTCGTCCAAGGCTTCGAAGCCGCGGAAGTCGCCTTCGCTGTCGCCGATGCCTCGGTGGGCGAAGCGCATAACCGGAATGCCATCGGCGGCGAGCTGGCGGGCCAGGAGCAGGAACTGCCGGTGGCTGCCGGTGCGGTACTGCGGGCCGCCGACGACGATCAGCACGCCGGTGCCGGCAGAGGCCGGCGCGGGGGAGACGGTGTCGGCGGCAGCCGGCGCGGGGTGGACGATGCCGAGCAGCGCAGCGCCGCCGCAGGAAAAGGTGATGGCCTGTTCGCGCGCCGGGTCGCGCGCTGGGATCGTCATGGCCGGAACAGGGCGTCGGTGGCTTCCAGCAGCGCCGGAGCCAGGGTGAATTCCTGGATCGCCCAGAAGGGTTCTCCGGCGACGGCCTGAGCGCGCAGGCCGGGCCGCTGGTCCGTCATGCCCGCGATGAGCTGCTGGGAGGCGGGAAGCAGTTCGGGGGACCCGCCCGAGCTGACCTCCAGCCAGTCTACGGCGGTGCCCTCCAGTTTACCGAGCAGCGGCGCCAACTGCAGGCCGCCGACTGCCTCGGCCAGCGCCGGGGCGAGTTCGTAGCCGCCGACCTCCAACGCCTCGCCAGCCACCAGCCGCTGCCGCAGATACTTCGTCGACTCCTTACCCGACTTGGCGCCCGATGGGTCGGCCATGCCGGCGGCGACCCGCAGGCGCAGGAATTGAGTGAGAAAGCGATCGCCGGTGAGGACAGGCTGCCAGAGCACAAGCCGCGAGACGCGCCCGGGTGCCTGGGCGGCCACCTCGGCGGCCAGCAGGGCCCCGAGGCGCAGCCCCCACAGGCCGACCGGGCCGCCGCAGCGGTCGCCGCGCCACGCCGTCGCCGCCTCGGCATCGCTGCGCCAGGTTTCCCAGCGGGCTTCGCCGAAATCGCCGGCGCTGTCCCCCGTGCCGAAGGGATCGAGCAGCAGCACGTCGATGCCGAGCGCGGCGAGCCGCCGCGCCTGCCGGGCGGCCATGCGGCGGGCCCGGTTCATTTCTTCGGCGAAGGGGGGCAGGTAGACCAGACCCTGGCGCGGCACGCGGCCACCCGTCGCGGCATGGTGAACCGCCAGCAGCGGGCCGCGCGCGCCGTCGAGGAAGAACGCCTCCATCGTCACGATAGGGGCCCCGTCATGAGAGGACCGTCATCGGAGGGGTGTCATCGCAGGGGTGCCACCGCTGCCGGGCCCGGTCAGGCCGCCAGCTTGTCTTCGACGAAGCGGGTGAGGCTGCCCAGGGTCTCGAAGACATCGGCCGAGATATCGTCGTCGTCGACCTCGATATCGAATTGCTCTTCCAGGCCGGTGAGGACCGTCACGACAGCCATGGAATCGAATTCCGGGATGCTGCCGAAGAGCGCGGTGTCTTCGTCGAAGCCGTTCACCCGGTCGCCCAACTGAAGGGCTTCCTGCAGCACCCGCTTCACACCATCAATGACCGCCATCTGAACTCCCACTGTCTTCCGCGACGATACGCCCGTACTCTCTATCCCGGACGCGCTGTGAAGAACACCCTATAGCGAACACCGGCGGAATTGCACATAACAAGATGGCCCGGCATAAGCTAGGCTGAATTATCATTCTGTTGGCCGCATTTTATCCCATGTCACATTCACTTCTCGGCAAGCTCAAACGCCTCGCCGGAGAACTGGGACCCGTCGGGGTGTTGGCCTACGGCCTGCATCTGCTGGGCGGGCGCTCCGGCGGGCTGCTGGGGCTTTCCCGCTACCTCTTCGTGGCCCAGCCGGTGGCCGGGCAGCCGCTGCTGCCGGCGCGCCGCGGCCGATCCATCGCGGTGCGCCGGCTGGATCCCCAGGCCCCGGAACTGCTGGCCCTGCCGCTGGACCGTGCCGTGCTGGCCTACCGGGCCGGCCAGGGGGCGGTCTGCTTCGGCGCCTTCAAGGAGGACCGGATCATCGGCTGTCTCTGGCTGTGCCTCGGCGCCTACGAGGAGGACGAGGTGCGCTGCCGCTACCGGCCTTTGCCAGCGGGCCGGGCGTCGTGGGATTTCGACGTCTACCTGCTGCCCGAGCAGCGCAGCGGCCTGGGCTTCGCCCGGCTGTGGGACGAGGCCAACGCCTTTTTGCGGGCGCAGGGGGTGACCTATAGCTGGAGCCGCATTTCGGCCTTCAACACCGAGTCCCTGGCGGCCCACAGCCGCCTCGGGGCCCGCGTGATGGGGCAGGCCACCTTCTTGTGGCTGGGCCCCTGCCAGATCATGCTGGGCTCGGTGCCGCCCTATCGGCATCTATCATTCCGGCGGAAAGCCGGGCCGACCCTGGAGCTGCACAACCCCTGAGGCGGCCGACCGCGGAAATACCCCCATAGATGCGCTTTTCCGGCCCGGATACGAGCGGCGATTTCCTTGATTTGACAGGGCTTTGCGGTACCTTGCACTGTTTCCGTCTCACACCACGCCGGCTCACGCAGACGCAACAGATCAGATGATTCAGTCCCTTCATGAGTTCGCGCTGCGCGGCGCCCGCCAGTGGCCGCAGGCGACCTGCCTGGTGGCCAAGGACCGGCATCTTTCCTACGGCGCGCTGTGGGATGAGATCGAGCGCCATGGCGCCGGCCTCGCCGCGCTCGGCCTTGTCCCCGGGGAGCGCGTCGGCATCTGGCTCGACAAGCGCGTCGAAACGATCACGGCCTTCTTCGGCGCTTCCCTGGCGGGGGGCGTCTTCGTGCCGATCAATCCGGTGCTGCGCCCCCAGCAGGTCCACCACATCCTGACCGACTGCAACGTCCGCATCCTGATCACGTCGCGCGACCGGCTGCAGAGCCTGGGTGCGCTGCAGGACGAGCAGGGCGGCAGCTTTCCCGATTTGCGCCAGGTGGTTCTGGTGGACCCCCGCGAGGGCGACTCCTGGCCGGATGGCCCGGCGGTGTGCGGCTGGGCCGAGGTGCAGCAGGCGGCGGTTCCCGGCGCGCGGCCGCTGCCGCGCAGCATCGATCTCGACATGGCGGCGATCCTCTATACCTCGGGCAGCACCGGCCGGCCGAAGGGCGTGGTGCTGTCGCACCGCAACCTGATCGTCGGCGGCCAGAGCGTCAGCCAGTACCTGGAGAACGGTCCGCATGACCGCATCCTCTCGGCGCTGCCGCTGAGTTTCGATGCCGGCCTCAGCCAGGTGACGACGGCCTTTTGCGTGGGCGCGCGGCTGGTTCTGCTGAACTACCTGATGGCGCGGGATTTCAAACGTCTCTGCCAGCGCGAGGAGATCACCGGCATCACCGGCGTGCCGCCGCTGTGGTTTCAGATCGCCGAACTCGACTGGTCGGACGGTGCCGGTGAGAGCGTGCGCTACTTCGCCAACACCGGCGGCCACATGCCGCGGCCTCTGCTGGGGCGCTTGCGCGAGGTTTTCCCCAAGGCCAAGCCTTACCTGATGTACGGCCTGACCGAGGCTTTCCGCTCCACCTATCTGGACCCCGCCGAGGTCGACCGCCGGCCCGATTCCATCGGCAAGGCGATTCCCAATGCGGAGATCCTGGTGGTGAACGGTGAAGGCCAACTCTGCGCGCCGGGGGAAGAGGGTGAACTGGTCCACCGGGGCGCGCTGGTGTCGCTCGGCTACTGGAACGATCCGGAACGCACGGCCGAACGCTTCAAGCCGGCGCCGGGGCGGCCGGGGGAAATTCCCGTCCCCGAACTGGCGGTGTGGTCGGGCGATATCGTGCGCCGGGACGAAGAAGGGTTCCTCTATTACGTCGGCCGGCGCGACGACATGATCAAGACCTCGGGCTACCGGGTCAGCTCGACCGAGATCGAGGAAGTGCTCTACGCCACCGGGCTGGTCGAGGAGGCCGTCGCGCTGGGTCTGCCGCATCCCACCTTGGGACAGGGTATCGCGGTGGTGGCCAAGCCGAAGGGCGGCGGCCCGCTGGCCGAAGCGGATCTGCTGGCCGCCTGCCGCCGCGATCTGCCGATGTACATGCTGCCGGCGCTGTTCGTCGAACGCGGCGAGCTGCCGCGCAATCCCAACGGCAAGATCGACCGGCCCGGACTGGCCGCCGAATTCGCCAAGGCCTTCATGCCAAGCAAAGAACAAGACGAAGGGGATATCGCATGCACCCGGCCCTGATGCATTGGGGAGCGCGCGACGGCTGCCTGGAAGTCGGCGGCCATAGCCTCACGCGTCTGGCCGACCGTGTCGGCCAGACGCCCTTTTTCGTCTACGACCGCGGCCTGCTGGACGAGCGCATCGCCCTGTTGCGGCGGACGCTGCCCGCCGCGGTGCACCTGCACTATGCCGTAAAGGCCAACCCCATGCCGGCGGTGGTGCAGCACCTGAAGCCGCTGGTCGACGGCTTCGACGTCGCGTCGGCCGGGGAGATGCAGGTTGCGCTCGATGCCGGCATGGCACCCGGCGACATCGCCTTTGCCGGGCCCGGCAAGACCGACGCGGAACTGATGCAGGCGCTGGCCGCCGGCATTCTCGTCGAGCTTGAGTCGGAGGGCGAGCTGGAGCGCCTGGCAGGGCTTTCCGAGCGCAGCGGTTATGCCGCGCGCGTCGCGGTGCGGATCAATCCCGACTTCACGCTGAAGGGTTCGGGCATGCGCATGGGCGGCGGCGCGCAGCAGTTCGGCATCGATGCGGAGCGCGTGCCGCAACTGCTCGGGCGTATCGCGGCGAGCGGCCTCATCTTCGAGGGCTTTCACATCTTCGCCGGCTCGCAGAACCTGCGCGCCGAGATCATCTGCGAGGTGCAGCGCCAGACCGTCGAGCTGGCGCTCGGCCTGGCCGAGCAGGCGGGGCAGGCGCTGAAATACCTGAACATCGGCGGCGGCTTCGGCATCCCCTATTTCCCCAAGGACACACCGCTCGACCTCGCCCAGGTCGGCGACAATCTGGCGCCGCTGGTCGAGCAGGTGACGGCACGGCAGCCCACCGCCGAGATCGTGCTGGAACTGGGCCGCTACATCGTCGGCGAGGCCGGTCTCTACGTGTCGCGTATCATCGACCGCAAGGAGTCGCGCGGTGAAATTTTCCTGGTCACCGACGGCGGGCTGCACCATCAACTGGCGGCCTCCGGCAACTTCGGCCAGAAGATCCGGCGCAACTATCCCTTGGCGATCGGCAACAGGTTCGGCGACAAGTTCGCGGGCGCGGCGACGGAGACGGCCTCGGTCGTCGGCTGCCTCTGCACACCGCTGGACCTGCTGGGCGATCGCTGCGAACTGCCGGCTGCGGAGGTCGGCGACCTTGTGGTGGTCTTCCAGTCGGGCGCTTACGGCCTGACGGCCAGTCCCAGCGCCTTCCTTGGCCATCCCGCGCCCGTCGAGATTCTGGTTTAGGTCCGGCCATGAGCGCTTTCTGCGGCTGGCTGGCCGAGCCGGGAAGGGAACAGGGACCCGAAGCAACGCTGGATGTCATGGCGGCGGCTTTCCGGGGGCGCCGTTTCGAGAACCGCTCCGCTGCCGCCCCTGATGCAGCGCTGTGGCTCAGCGACGCGCGCGCCGCCGAGGGCCTTGCCGATAACCCTGCCCATGATCCTGCCCATGATGAGGCGCTCTGGGTCGCGATCGTCGGCACGCCGACGTGGCGGGACCCGGCGCTGGCGGCGGAAGCGCGGGCGCGGGGGGCTGCGGGCGCGCTGCGCCTGGCCTACCGCGCACGCGGCCTCGACCTCTTCGACGACATTGCGGGGGCTTTCGCCTTTGCCATCCTGGACCGTGCCCGGCGCCGCGCGCTGCTGGCCATCGACCGGATGGGCGTGCACGATCTCTACGTCGCCGAACCGGGCGGGCGGGAGCTCGTCTTCGGCACCTCCGCGGACTGCGTGAGGGCGCATCCGCGGGTCGGCGCCAGCGTTCCGCTGCAGGCGGTCTACGCCTATCTCCACGCCTTCGTCTGCCGGTCACCGGGGACGATCTACGAGGAGCCGCGCAAGCTGGGGCCCGGGCAGTACCTGCTGTGGCAGGACGGCGAGAGCCGGACCGACACTTACTGGAAAACGCCTTTCCGCCCCGACCGCGCCCACAGCGCGGAAGAACTGGAAGCGATGCTGGTGGCGCAGCTGCGCCGCGCGGTGCATGAGTCGGTTCCGGAAGGACGGGCGGCCAGCACCGGCGCCTTCCTCAGCGGTGGACTGGACAGCTCCACCGTGGCGGGGCTGCTGACCGAGGTAACCCCGGCGCCGGCCGAGACCTTCACCATCGGGTTCGACGAAGAATCCTACGACGAGATGCGCTATGCCGATGCGACGACCCAGAAATTCGGCACGCGGGCGCACTGCTACTACCTGACCGCGGAAGATACCGCGGAGATGGCGCCGAAGATCGCCGCCTACTACGACGAGCCGTTCGGCAACTCCTCGGCGGTGCCGGCCTATTTCTGTGCCGTGGCGGCGCGCGAGGCCGGTATGACCTGCCTGCTGGCAGGCGACGGCGGCGACGAAATCCTGGCCGGGAATTCCCGCTATCTGGATCAGCGCAGCGACAATGCCTACACCCGGCTGCCGGCGCCGGTGCGTTGGCCCGTGCGGCTGGCGGCCTTCCACACGCCGCTGCTCAGCCGGACGGCCTTCTGGCTGCGTGCCCAGCGCTACATCGCCCGATCCGAGGCATCGCTGCCGGAGCGGACCGAGGCCTACAATTTCTATCAGATCGACCGCATGGCCGAGGTCTTCGACGACGAGGCGCTGCGGCAGATCGATCTGGCGGCGCCCTGGCGCGCCATGCGGGCTGTCTACGAAGGCGCTGCTTCCGAGGACGCGCTGCAGCGGATGATGCACCTGGATCTGAAACAGGCCCTGGCCGATGCCGACCTGAAGAAGGTGGTCGGCATGTGCGAACTTGCTGAGATCGACGTGCGCTTTCCTTTTCTGGACGACGACCTGGTGGCCTTCTGCGCCACTATCCCGCCGGAGCTGCATCTGAAGGACGGCCGCTTACGGGCGTTCTTCAAGGACGCCTTCCGCGGTTTCCTTCCCGACGAGGTCATCGCAAAGAAGAAGCATGGCTTCGGCATGCCGTTCTACGAGTGGACCCGGGACCATCCGCGCCTGCGCGACCTGGCGTACGACAGTCTGCGCAGCCTGCAGGGCCGCCACATGCTTCGCGCCGACTTCATCGACCGTGTCATGAAGGAACACGCGCGCTGCGAGACGACGGACTATGACGGGATCGTGTGGGACCTGATGATGCTGGAGCTCTGGCTGAGCAGCCACGGATTCTAATAATTCAGCCTGTACCACAGCAGCCCGAGGTGCTCGTGGACGGCGTAGTAGGTCGTCAGGAGAGCCCGGGCCGAGGGGAGGAAGTCTTCCCAGACGGGGTCCGCGCGCGATACGAAGCGCGTCGGCGCCGGGATGGCCTCGATCCCGGTTTGTGCAAACGAGAACATGGCCCGCGGCATGTGCCAGGCGTGGGTGACCAGATAAATCTTCCGGATGCGCTGTTGCTTCAGCAGCGCCGCGGAGAATTGGGCGTTGGCCCAGGTGTTCCAGGACTCTTCTTCGACCCAGCGGACCGGAACGCCGAAGTCGCGCTCCAGGGCCTGCTTCATGGCGCGGGAAACGGTAAGGCCCGCGTCCCGGCCGATGGCGCCGCCGCTGACCAGAACCGGGATGCCCGTCATCCTGGCGAGATAGGCGGTGAACTCGATGCGCTCCAGCGACAGCCCGTCGCCCGTCTCCGAGTAGGCCAGCGGCGTGGAGGCTTCGCTGTACTCCGGCGCGTCGAAGTAGATGCCGGCGCCCAGCACGACGATGGCGCCCACGTCAGGGTCCGGCTGCTCCACGTCGATGGGGCCGTAGGGCTGCAGGGGCGCCATCAGTTCCCCGGCCATGTAGGGCGTGGTGCTGAGGTAGGCGACCAGCAGCAAGGCCCAGAGCAGCCCCTTGCCGAGCCGCGGCCAGCGCCGCTTCACCAGCAGGCCGAGGAGCAGAAGAACGAAAAAGCTGGCGGGCGGCAGGACCAGCCGGGTCACAATGTCGTAGAACATCGCCGCCGCCTTTCAGCTTTGCCGTAGCCGCCGGCCGCTAGAGGGTCCAGTAGCGGACCGACGCCGGCACCTGCTTCGGGTCGAGGGCCGACTTCACGTCCACCAGGACGCCCCCTTCGACCAGACGCGCGGCGGGATTGCTGTTCATGTCCTGCATGATCTCGCGATGGGGAACGCAGAGGATCAGAGCGTCGAGGCCCTTCATCGCGTCGGCGCCCACCAGCTTGATGCCGAATTCCTCCTCGGCTTCCTCGGCGTCGACCAGGGGATCGTACACCAGCGCGTCGATGCCGTATTCGCGAAGCTCGGCGAGGATGTCGGGAACCCGGCTGTTACGCAGGTCGCGCACGTTCTCCTTGAAGGCGAGGCCCAGGATACCGATCTTCACCGAGCCGTTCAGAGCCCCGCTCTGGCCCAGCATCTTCACCACGCGCCCGGCGATGAAGGCCCCCATGCCGTCGTTGATGCGCCGCCCGGAAAGGATGACTTCCGGGTTGTAGCCGACCTCCTGGGCCTTGGCCGTCAGGTAGTAGGGGTCGACACCGATGCAGTGGCCGCCGACCAGGCCGGGGGTGAAGGGCAGGAAATTCCACTTCGTCCCCGCCGCGGCCAGCACATCGCGGGTCGGGATGGACAGACGCTCGAAGATGATGGCCAGTTCGTTCATCAGCGCGATGTTGAGGTCGCGCTGGGTGTTCTCGATCACCTTGGCCGCTTCGGCGACCCGGATCGAGGAAGCCCGGTGCACCCCGGCGGAGGTTACCGCGCCGTAGATGGCGGCGACCCTGTCGAGGGATTCCGTGTCCTCGGCGGAGACCACCTTCACGATGCGCTCCAGCGTGTGCTCGCGGTCGCCGGGGTTGATGCGCTCGGGCGAATAGGCCAGCTTGAAATCCTTGCCGGCGGTGAACCCGGACACCTCGGCGATCAGAGGGCCGCAGACCTCTTCCGTCACGCCGGGATAGACGGTCGATTCCAGAGCGACGATGGCGCCCTTAGGCATGTGGCTGGCCACCGTGCGGCAGGCCGCCTTCACCGCGCCCAGGTCGGGGCGGTGGTTCTGGTCGCCCGGCGTCGGCACCGTGATGGCATAGAAGCTGCGCCCCTTCAGGCAGTCGGGATCCGAAGAGACCTTGAGGCGGGACGCCTTCAGCACATCGCTGTCGATCTCGCCGGTCCAGTCGTCGCCCTGGGCCAGGGTCTTCACGCGCTTCTCGTTCACATCGAAGCCGACGACGTCTTCAAAGTGGTTGGCGAGGGCGCCCGCCAGGGGCAGCCCGACGTAGCCAAGGCCGATAATTGCAATCTTCTCATCATTCTTCATGCCAGCGTCTCCAGAGGCGCTCAGGTTTTCGTTATGCCGTGCAGGCGAAGTGAACTGCGGCGGACCGTTCTTGTGACCGCCGCCGAGGAGTCGGTTGTCTAAGGCTCGATTCTACTGACGCCCCTCGCTGCTAGGTGGCCGCCATGCGCTCCGCGGCGGGATGCTCGGCGGAGGTCTGGTGGACATTTCTGAGGAACGATTCGAACATCAGCAGGGCCCAGATCGCCGTGCTGAAGTCGCTGATCCCGCTGGCGTGTTCGTCCAGCAGGAAGGTGACGAAATCCATGTCGAAGAGCCCGACCTCCTCCAGCATGCCGTCCAGCAGACGGCTGCGCACGACCTCGCGCAGCGGGCCGCGGAACCAGCTGGCAAGCGGAATGCTGAAGCCCATCTTGTCGCGGTAGAGGATGTCATGGGGGAGGCGGTCCTCCATGGCTTTCTTCAGGATGTACTTGCCCTCCCGCGCCCGCAGGCGGAAGGCGGGCGGCAGGGTGGCGGCCCATTCGAGCAGTTCGTGGTCGAGCAGGGGAACGCGCACTTCCAGCGACGTCGCCATGCTGGCCCGGTCGACCTTGGTCAGGATGTCGCCCGGCAGATAAGTCTTCATATCGGCGTACTGGACGCTGTCGAGGTGATGTTCGACCGGCGCGTCCTTCAGCGTATCCTCCAGCACGGTGCGGGCGTGATAGCCCTGCAGCTCGCGGCGCATGCGCGGCGAGTAGAGGCGCTGGCGCAGGCGGTCGTCCAGGATGGAGACGCTGTGGAAGTAGCCCTCGATGCTGTCGCGCGCCAGGGCCTGCAGGGTGGACTTGGCGCGGAACGAGCGCGGCGCCCAGTCCATCTTGGGGTAGACCTGGCCCAGCAGCGAGAACACCGGCTGGCGCAGCGGCGCGGGCAGCAGGCCGCGGACCTGTTCCTCGTAGTGGTGCCAGCGATAGCGGCGGTAGCCCGCGAAGGCCTCGTCGCCGCCGTCGCCGGACAGCGCCACCGTGACGTTCTCGCGCGCCAGGCGGCAGACCTGATAGGTCGGCATGGCCGAGCTGTCGGCGAAGGGTTCGTCGTAGAACCGCGACATGTCTTCGATCAGGTCGAAGGAGTCGGCGGAGACCTGAAGCGAACGATGATCGGTCTTCAGGTGGTGGGCGACCTGTTCGGCGTAGGCCGCTTCGTCGAAGGACGCCACGTCGAAGCCGATGGAGCAGGTGTTCACCGCCCCGTTCGAGTGATCCGTCATCATGGCGACCACACTGCTGGAATCGACGCCGCCGGAGAGGAACGCGCCCAGCGGCACGTCGGCCATCAGGCGGATCTTTACGGCCTCGCTCATGCGCTCACGCAGCTCGACGCAGGCATCCGCTTCCTTCATGCGGTTATCGGCCTGGAAGTGGATGTCCCAGTAGCGGCTGATGGCCGGCGCCGAGGTGCCGCGCCGCCAGGTCAGGGTGTGGGCCGGCGGCAGTTTGCGGACGCTGCGATAGATGGTCTTGGGATCGGGCAGATAGCCGAAGGCGAAGTAGTCCTCGATGCCGGAGATATCGAGATCGCGCCGCAGGGTCGGCTCGCAGAGCAGGGCTTTCAGTTCCGAGCCGAAGATCAGGCGGTCGTCCGGCAGAATGGCATAGTAGAGCGGTTTGATGCCGAGGCGGTCGCGGCCCAGGAACAGGGTCTCGCTGTTGCTGTCCCACAGGGCAAAGGCGAACATGCCGCGGAAGCGCTTGACGCAGTCGGCGCCCCATTCCTCCCAGGCGTGGACGATGACCTCGGTATCGCAGACGCTGCGAAAGCGGTGGCCGAGATCGCCGAGCTCCTGGGCCAGTTGCTTGAAGTTGTAGATTTCGCCGTTGTAGACCACCGCGACGCTGTGGTCCTCGTTGAACATCGGCTGCGCGCCGCCGGCCAGGTCGATGATCGACAGCCGGCGATGGCCGAGGCCGACCCCCTCATCGAAGTGCAGATCGTGGCCGTCGGGGCCGCGGTGGGCGAGGCTGCTGTTCATGGTGGACAGCAGGTCGCGGGCGACCGGCCGCCGGCCGCGCGTATCGAATATCCCTACCAGCCCACACATCGCCCTAGCTTTCCCGTCGAAAGGTCTCGGTGATTTCTAATTTCTGACCTGCACCAGTCCGGCGGCCCCTTCCAGATTGGTCTGCAGGAAGCGTTCCAGGTGAGCCGCAGCCGCAGGCTCTTCCTCCACTATTCCAGTGCTGATGGCAACGACGAAGGCGCCGCGCTGCTGACCCAGAAAGGTGGCTTTCATCTCCAACGCCTTGCCCATGATGCGGGAGTTGGTCGGGCTGCCGCCGATGCGATACCAGTACCAGACTAGGCGGAGACCGTCTCGGTTCTTGATGATCTGCTGGGTCAGGGGCAGCGTCCGGTCGCCCAGCCGGACGGTCAAGTTGCGCTGGTTGACCACCTGCCAGCCCGTCTGCCCGACCATCTGGGTGTTCAGCTCGCTGAGCGCCTCCGCGCCCTCGCGCTGGTAGGCGTAGTAAGCGGCCTGCAGGTCCACCTCGGCGGTGCCGTCGGTATAGTCGATGGCCAGAGCCGCGTCCGGCGCGGCGAACTGAGCGGTCCAGCCCGGGGCCTTGCCATCGACCGCGACCCAGCCGGCGACGGGCGTCGGGCCCTGCAGCGCGACGTTGAGGGGGCCGGCCGGCGGCGCCTTCGCCATGCCGGACCAGATCTGCCCCAGGACGACGAGCGCCAGCACCGCCGCGGCGCAGCCCGTCTGGGCCGCGATCCGCCAGGGCCGCCCGGCCGGGACGGGCGTGCAGGACGAGGGTGCACCGGACGTGGGTGCACCGGACACGGGGGTGGCCGGGGGAGTCTTTTCGGCCGGCAGGGCCGGGTCCCGCATCATCGACGCGATGCCGATCATTATCAGGATGACGAACGACAGGAAAACGAAGCCGTAGACGATATGATCGACATCGGCGGCCAGGCGGTAGTCGCTGAGGTGGGCGAGCATGATGATGCCGTAGGCACGCAGGCCGTTGGCGACCACCGGCACGATGACCGACAGGGCGACGAACAGCAGCCGCTTGGGCCACGAGCGGAAGAACAGGTACGCGATCAGCAGGCCGAGGGCGATGCTGACGATGAGGAAATGCAGGCCGGCGCAGGCTTCGGCAACCAGGAAGCTGCCCGACGGGATCTGGATATAGTAGCCGTCGAGAAAGACCGGCATGCCCGTGGCCCGCAGCAGATGGATGACCTGCTGGGCGGTGATGGTCTGGAGCTGCGGAATGATCTCCGAGCCCAGGGGCACGGCCATGATCAGATAGGCGAGGGGAAACAGCACCGCCCGCGTGATCCGCCAACCCATGATCGTGAGGAAGAGGGTCTGCCACAGCCCGACGAAGGCCAGTTGCTGGATGACCATGACGTTGGCGAGATCGCCCAGGATCCACAGCGCCGCAAGGCCTGCCGCCGGCAGCAGGCCCCAGGGCGCGGCCCGGGGGGGCATCTGCGCCAGCAGGTCCCGCTTGCGGACCATCAGGAAGATGACGATCGGCAGCACGAAGAAGGCGTAGCCGTAGGTTTCCGACGACGACCACAGGGCGACGGCGGTGCCGATCTCCAGGCGGAAGGCCCACAGCAGCAGGGCGGAGCCGAGGCCGAAGATCGCCAGGCTGACGATCCAGGCGCGGCGGCGCGCGGCCGCCGCCGTCACGGAGCCGCCATAAACCGGCGGCCTGGCAGAGGGCTCACCGGTGCCGTCCACCGCGTCGTCGCCGGAGATCTGCGGGTTCGATACCACCTAAGCCAGTTCCCTTGCGACCAGAGGGCCGATCAGGTTGGCGACCGACAGCGGCAGGCGCTTCCAGGTTGCCACCATCAGGGCGTACTTCGGGTTCAGCGGATTGATCTCGGGAACTTCCTTGAGGCGGATCAGGAAGTGCTCGTAGTGCAGCGGCTCCGGCTCGAAGCCCCAATGCTTCTTGAAGGCGAAGGAGCCGGTGCCGACCTTGCTGCGCCCGAAATCGAAAACCCGCAGGCCCGCCTCGCAGGCACGGCGCATGACTTCCCAATACATGAAGTCGTTGGCGGCGTGATCGCGGGCCGCGCGGCTGCCGCCGCCGTAGTACGGCAGGACCTCGTCGCGGAAGAAGAAAGAAAGGACGCCGGCCAGGGGCTGGCCGTCCTTCACGATGGTGATGACCTCGCTGGCGTCGTTGAATACCGAGCGCAGGCACTCAAAGTAGCGCCGGCTGGTAACCGGCGTGCCGAGATTGCGCAGGCTTTCCGCATAGAGCGGATAGAGCCGGTCCACGCCGGCATCCTTCTCACCGGCGAGGCCGCCCTTGATCCCTTTGCGGACCATGGCCCGCTGCTTGCGCGGGATCGCCAGCATCGCCTTGTCCGGGTCGGGGTCGATCTGCTTGCGGAAGGTCACGTAGGTCTGATCGTTGCAGGGCCAGTCGGCATGCTGCGGCGCGCGCAGGCGGTACTCGATGCGGTCGACCCCAAGGTCGCGGGCCAGATCGATGGCCGCGGAGTCCAACGCCGCCAGCGCCCCGAGGGACGCGGCAAGGGGGCCGCCGTAAACGCAGAACCCGTTGGAGATGAGGCTGTTGCCGAAGATGCGGCCGCGCACGTGGGTCAGCGGCAGCACGCCGACGACCTCGCCGTTCTGGCGCGCCCGCAGAAAATGGCAACGATGGCCAAAGCTCTCCTCGATCACCGTCTTCCAGTGGGAGAGGTGAAAGAAGGTGGCCTCCGGCCGGCTTTCGACAAAACGGTCCCAGGCGGCATCGCCGCCGGCCGTCAGGCTATCGACGTGGATGCTGTCGGCAGGGTCGCGCGGCATTCTTCACTATACCGGTTGTCTAGGAATACACGGTCCATCCGGTCCCAGCGGAAATCGCGCAGCAATATGCGCAGCCGCTTTTCCATGCTGCCAAGATTTACATAATGGCGGAAGCGCGAGCGGAAGGAGACGCCGTCGAAACGGGGTTGGTCCGGATCGACCTCCCAGGGATGGAAGTAGAAAATGGTCGGCCGCTTGTCCTGCTCGGCGATGCGGCGCAGGGACCAGCGGGAAACGCCGTAGGGCAACAGGCGGAAATAGCCGCCGCCGCCGCTGGGCAGGTTGCGGTTGAAAAGGTTCAGCGTGGTAATCGGCACCTCGACCAGCCGGCGTCCTTCGCGTGGCTGGAAGGTGAAGCGCGAAGCCTCGGGCATGCCGTAGTGGTCGTGTTTGATCGGATAGACGCTGGAGCTGTAGAGGTAGCCTTCGTCATCGAGGATGTCGAAGGCCCACAGCGAACGCTGGTCGATCGAGAAGCTGGCAGCGCGGTAGCCCTTCACCGCCTGGCCGCCGAGGTCCTCCAGGATCGCCTTGGTCTTGTGGATGTCCTGGCGGAAAGCGGCCGGCTGCTGGGTGTGCACCTTCACGTGTTCGTAGCCGTGGCTGGCCAGTTCGTGGCCCTCGTCGACGATCCGGCGCACCATCTGCGGATAGCGCTCGGCAATCCAGCCCAGGGTGAAGAAGGTGGCGGAGACGCCGGCCTCGGAGAACATGCCGAGGATGCGCTCGACGTTGCGCTCGACGCGGCAGGGATAGCTGTCCCAGTCCTCGCGCCGGACCTTGTCGGCGAAGGCGGCGACCTGGAAATAGTCTTCGACGTCGACGGTCATCGCGCCGGCGACGGAAGGCGAGGCCGCCATGTTACTTGTCCTTGTCATGAGACGTGCGGAAGCCGACCACGCGGTCGTCGTCCGTTCCGACATGACGGAAAGTTTCTTCGGTCTGGCTGCTTTCAGGCGCCGCGTCCAGGTCCAGCTCCGGCGGGCCGCCCTCGTTCTCCAGGCCGAGACCGGTCGCGGCGAGCCGCATGTCGTCGATCACCGTCATGACGTCCTCGCGGGTGATCTCGTGCTTCTCTTCGATGAAGGCATGCCAGAGAAGGCGGTCGCAGAGGTTGTTGATGAGGCGGGGCACGCCGCGCGCTTCCCGGTGGATCAGCGGCAGGCAGTCGTCGGCGAACCGCGGGTCGTTGTTCCAACCCGCCCGTTCGAGGCGATGCATGATGTAGCTGCGCGTTTCCTCTTCGCTGAGCGGCGCCAGGTGATGGATGGCGACGATGCGCTGGCGCAGTTGCTCCAGGCCTTGCGCGGCGAGCTTGCGGCGGAACTCCGGCTGGCCGACCAGGAACACCTGTAGCAGCGGGCGCCCCTGCTGGTAGATGTTCGAGAGCATCCGCAGCTCTTCCAGCGCGGAGATCGGCAGGCCCTGTGCCTCGTCGATGACCAGAATGGAGCGCAGGTTGCGACGCTGCACGTCCTTCAGGAAAGCTTCGAGATTGCGGAAGACCGTGGCCTTGTCCGAGGTGTCCAGGCGCAGCCCGAAGGCGGAGGCGATGATGCGCAGGAAGTCGTCCGCCTCGAACTGGGTGCTGGACACGGTCGCCGTAATGGCCTTGGTCTGCGGCACATTGCTGAGGAAGTAGTCGATGAAGACCGTCTTGCCGGCACCGATGTCACCGGTGATCACGACGAAGCCTTCCCCCTTGCTGAGGCCGAAGCTGAGGTATGACAGCGCCCGGCGCTGCGACTGACTCCTGTAGTAGAAGTGCAGATTCGGCGTCAGGTTGAAGGGATATTCCCTGAGATTAAAAAAGTCGGTGTACTTCATGATGTGCCTTGGCCCGCCAGGTTCCCGGCTCTTCCTATCACGTGTATTCCGCCCTTCGCAGGACACCTCTCGCTCGCAGGGACAATCTACACGCTGGGCCCCCCTGTGGCGATTCCTTCCCGGCCCTATTATCCAACTTCGCGAAATTGCAAAGTGCATAGGGAATGCCCCCAGATCTAGTGATCAAGAGGGGCAGGGGGTGCACTATTAGTGGCATTCACCACGGGTATTAACCTTACCGCGGGATCGCGCGCCCGCTGCTTCGGCCGCCGCTGCGTCCGCGGCTCTTGGGATCAATCATCCTGCGTCTGGGGGAATGATTTCCTCAGCAGATGCGGGACCAGAAGATGCGTTGGCATGCGCAGGTGGTGGGCGCGGACATAGAGCAGCCAGCGGGCGGTGCCGGTCAGAAAACCGTCGCAACTGACATGGTCGGGGCGCAGCGCCCGCAGGAAGAGGGCATCCAGCAGCGCCCGGCGTGGCGCGGCCGGCTGCCAGCGGGCCGCGGCCTGCCGCAGCGGCCCCGGGATATCCAGGCCGAGCAGGCGTTCCAGGTATCGCAAGGTGAGGAACAGGGGGTAGGTCAGCCCCAGCGTTTCGGCCCGTCCCGCGAGTTGCTCCCAGAACCCGGCTTCGGCCCCAAAGTGCCGCAGCAGGTCGTTGATATCGAGGAGGTCGCGCATCCCCCGGTCGAACTCGCCGGAGCTGAACAGGTGAAGTGCCGAGTGGAGGATCATGTCGGCCGGCGCCAGAATGCGCAGCCGCTCGTCACCCTGCAGCGGCAGGCTTTCGGCCGCCAGGGGCCGGGGGTCGACCGCTGTACGGGCCGTCACCTCGATGATGGTGTGGTGGACGTCCAGGACGGTGTTGCGTCTGTAGTGCTGCAGCGGCGGAATCTGATGAGTCCAGCGGCGATAATACTGCTGGTCATAAGGGTCCTCCACCGTGGACACCCAATCGGCCTCGATGAGGGTCCGCTCGACGTCCCCGATGCGGTCGCGCGGCACCATGAAGTCGATGTCGGCGAAAAGCCGGCCGCGGGCCGGGGGCAACTCTCCCATCACATAGGCCGCCCCTTTCAGCAGGGTCATGGGAATGCCGATCGGCTCCAGAGCACGACGCACGCAGGCAACCTCCCAACGGATATCGCGCTGGTGTTTCAGCGCGACGGTGCGCGCCGATTCCAGGTGCCGGCGCGGCCGTTCCGGGACATCGTCCAGCGCACCGATATCTTCAAGCTGAAAGCAGAGGCGTGCCGAAATGCCGGCGCGCATCGCCTGGCGGATGACGAGATCCCATTGCGCCAGCGACAGCGAAGCCAAGGTCTCCGGGTGCGTTACCAGGCGTGGCAGCAGGAAGCGTGCATCGCCGGCGGAGGGCTGGCCGGTCATGCCGAATTTCCGGATGCAGCCGCCGGGGCGGAAGGCAGATCCGCGAACACGTCCCGCGCTTCCTGCAGGCTGCTGTAAGTGAAGGTGAAGCAGCCGCAATCGTCGACCACGCGGGCCAGCAGGTCGAAGCCGAGCTTGCCATGGATGCTGTAATTGAAGGCGTTGCGGCCGAGTTCGATGAGCGTTTCGGCCTTCGAGCGTGATTCGAGTGCCGTCGCCGACGCGGCCTGGAAGCGCGGGAAGATGATCCAGGCGGCCGGCGCGGTTTCCTCGATCCGCTCCTGGCTTCCGACCGGCGCCTTCATCAAGGCGACCGTTCCCTTCACGGTGTCGTCGGTGCGCGCGCTCAGGATGGCGCCGGGGACCGCCTGCGCGATGATGTCGATGGACTGGTTTTTCAGGCTGACCGGCCGGGCCAAGGGGGTGATGCGGCCATCGGTCAGCGAGAGGAGGGCCAGCTCATCCGACAGCAGGCGCCAGCCGTTGTGGGCGAGATAGGCGGTCAGCGTACTCTTGCCGGAGCCCGGCGGGCCGGGCAGCACGACGGCCCGGCCGGCTTTTTCCAGGGCCGCGGCATGGATGATGAGGAACTGGTGTGCGTGAAACCCGATGCACCAGTTGAGCCCCCATTCCAGCATGGGCAGGGCCGGGGCCACGGGCAGGGGCTTGAACGGGACGATGCCGTCGAAATCGAAGATGACCTGGGGGTGGATCCAGCGGCGCAGGCTGCGCGGCTGCTGCAAGGCGATGTGAAAGTCGGCAAAGGGCGCGCTCTCGCAGACCCGGTTGTCGGCGTAGAGGAGGGCGATGCCCTCAACGGCCAAGGGAAGGGTGGTGCGGATATGGCTGAGGAACGGCCCGGCGTGAAGATACAGGCCCGGGCCGCGCAGACGGCGGCGCAGGTCTTCGCTGGACCACTCGGAAAGCTTCACCACGGGCCCCGCATCCTGGTGGCGCCGCACCGCAAGCAACTTTCGCGAAGGCCGTATCGCTGGGCCGTCCCGGACATCAAGACACCGTCTTCCCTGAAAGCAGTAGGCAGCATTCCGGCCATCCTTTTAGCGGGCGGCCTCTCTATCGGACGGCGCATGATGTTCAGTCGGGACGCGCAAGGCAAGGGATCGCGTCGCACCGACGCGGGCGTTGGACCGCCGCGAAGCGGGGTGATCGTCCGGGGCTCTACGGCGAAGGGGGAGCGGGGGCGGGCCCGGGCCCGGATGTGGGCGACGCGGTGATCAGCCCGCAGCCGGCGAGCCGGTTCAGGCCGAGCTCCGTCAGCTGCCGCAGCTTCGGATCATCGTCCACCTCGAGGACCTCGGCCAGATGCGAGACCAGGTCCGCGCTTTGCGCCGGCCTTTCCATCAGGCATTGGAAAATGACGGTCATGAGCGGATCGAGCTTCAGCGTATCGCCGGAGACATCGTCGTAGACCACCATCTCCCCCGCCCACAGCCGCCAGGTCGTGGTCCGCAAGGGGGTGGCGCCCCAAAGCGGTTCCCTTGGCGGAAGCGGTCCGGTTTCCGTCACGGTGTCCCCGGATCATTGGGCGGATCATTTGGGCGGGTCATTTGGGACTGTCGGTCGCGTCAGGCGGCGCTGCCCGGGCTAGCCCTGGTCGTTCAGATACCGGAGCTTCTCTTCCAGGCCGTAGGCGTCCCGGCCAATTTCGGAACGCACCAGATTGACCACATCCCAGGGGGAGAGGCCGAAACTGTCCGCATCGTATTCGCAGGCATTGCAGTAAGCCGCGGCGCAATGCGCCAGCAGCGGCGACGGTCCGCCGCTGCCGCTCGGCGCATGGGGGCTTTCGTCGTCGAGCCACAGCGCCTGCATGAGCGTCAGCTTGGAATCGCTGGCGATGCCACTGCCGAAGACCTCAGAGAAGCGTGTTCCGAAAGGTGGCGAGTCCAACCCCGGATAGCGGTACAGCATGCTCAGGTAGTTGTTGCACTCCTGGATCTTGTACCAGTTGTAGTAGGGGTTTCTCTCCAGGTCCCTCTTGTGCCTATTCAGCTTGTAGATGCTGGGAACCGAGTAGTCCTTTTCCGGGTAGTCGATGTATATCGGATTGCAGGGACCGGCGCTGAAGTGCCGCTTGCAGCTGTCTTCCCGGGTCTTCCAGTACTTGGGCGGTTTGCCCTTACAGTAGCTGGCGGTGGTTCCGACCTGCGATGCGTTGCCCGACATCAGGCCGGCGTAGCCGCAATTCCCGCCGCCGCCGGTGGGGCCGCCGCCCCAATTGGCCAGGGCCGGCCGCGAGGCCAGGGTGAGAATCAGCGGCGCACTGGCAAGGCCGCCCATCAGGACGCGCCGACGCGCTTCGCGGCGCGCACGCTGTTCAGCCGTCTCGCCGTCCTGGGTATCGCTCGCGATACCCGGGGCGCCGCCCGGTTGGTCCATCTTGATGTCGTTGCGGTCTTTATCCGCCATCTCAGCAATCCTGCTTCGAAGCGCTAACGTTCCTGTCCGGCTAAAATACGAATTCTACCGTCGAGATCAATTGCCGCGAATGGGGATAATGACATAAAGGCCCCCTCGCTTTCGAGGCTCAATTTGGCCCATACCCCTCTTGATCTCGGCAGGTTTACCCTGCTGTCAATCAACGGCCGATCCGGCTGAATTCCGTACTTCCTGCCCTGTCTTCCCCGAAACCGGCGTAGCCGTCAAGCCGGGGGAGACTTCGCACCTGGCTTCCCTCTTATGCACGCATGAATCGTGCCATCCTGTTTAATTAGCTGATATTGCTAAAAACCCCATGGGGATGCGCCTTTCGCCAGTTGATTTCTGTAAATTCTTTTTACAGATTCACGCGTTGTCCGGGGAGTGGCCAGCCAGGTTTTGACAGGCGAGAATACCGTGCGGCAGTCGCCCCGATGGGGCGTTGCGGTCCCGGCCGCGGCAATGATAACTGAATGAAACCGATCCGATCGGCAGCGCCTCGGACGGGACGTCGGAGGGGGCGCCGGACGGGCGTTGGATGGGGCGGCTACGGGCCGTGCCGGGCCCCTGCCGGGGCTAGGTTTATCGACTTAAGATTGATGTGTTGAGATGATTTCAACGATAGAAAGCGGCGCCTTCGTCGAAGCCCTGACGCCCCCGCGTGGCCAGCCGGCCAGCCTGCCGGAGGACTGCCCGCCGCTGCTGCTCGTGGTCATCGACACGGAAGAGGAGTTCGACTGGAGCCAGCCGCATGCCAGCGAGAACACCGCGGTCAGCGCCATTGCCGCGCAAGGCCTGGCGCAGGAGATCTTCGCCCGTCATGGCATCGTGCCGACCTACGTCATCGACTATCCCGTCGCGGCGACGCCGTCCGCGGTGGCCGTGCTGAAGGCTTTTGCCGACAGGGGCGAATGCCGGATCGGCACCCATCTTCACCCCTGGGTCAGTCCGCCCCATACCGAGAGGGTCAACGCCGTCAATTCCTATCCCGGCAATCTGCCGCCGGCGCTGGAACGGGAAAAGCTTGCCGTGCTGACGGCGCAGATCGCCGAGGCCTTCGGCACCAGGCCCGTGGTCTACAAGGCCGGCCGGTATGGTGTCGGCCCGGCAACGCCCGGCATCCTGGAGGACCTGGGCTACCAGATCGACGTCAGCGTGGTGCCCCGCACCAGTTTCACCGGCGACGGCGGGCCGGACTTCTCCGCCGCCGGCTTTAGCCCCGCGTGGTTCGGGCCGTCCCGCGGCGTGCTCGAGATTCCGCTGTCCTGTGGTTTCTACGGGGCCCTGCGGGCGCGCGGGCCCACGCTGTTCCCCCGGGGCAGCGGTGCCGCCGGCATGCGGCTGCGGTTGCCGGGCATTCTGGCCCGCAGCGGCCTGCTGGAGCGCATCCGCCTGACCCCCGAAGGCTGCGATCTGGCGGCTAACATCAGGCTCACGCGAAGCCTCTATCAGCAAGGGTGCCGCGTGTTCTCCTATACCTATCACTCGCCGTCGCTGGTGCCCGGTATGACGCCTTACGTGTCTTCCGCGGCGGAGCTGAAAGCCTTCCTCGAGAGCATGGACCGCTACTTCGCCTTCTTCCGGGAAGAGCTGGGCGGCCGCCCTTCCGATCCGCTGGAAGGCCTGGCTCTGGTGCGAGCCCAGCCCCAGACGCGCGCAGCGGGCGTTCCCGCGCCGGCCTAGGCCGGTTGAGGCCGCGCCCGTCCGTGGGATGGAGGGCAGGGGGGCTGCTTTAGGTGGGGGACTGGTAGGCGGGGGAAGGAATCGAACCTTCCGGCTTCTCCCATGTAGAAAGGAGCACTCTGCCTCTGAGCTACCCGCCTATCGAGGCACTGGCCATCTTAGGCGGCCCGGCCGGCGTTGCAACGCCGCGGCTTCAGCCGACGGCCCTACTGCCAGCAGCCGATCTGTACCAGGAAGGGACGGGCTTCTTCCAGGATGCGGGCGTTCTGCTGCGGTGTCCGCTCGCCGGCCGTCAGATAGTCGACGCCGTGCTGGGCCAGGAAGGCCGCCAGCCGGTCGGCCGGCAGAGCCAGGCCGATATCGCGCACCACCTTTCCCGAGGTCTGATACACGCTGACCGAGTCGATCTTGGCGACGACGACGCCAAGCACGCTGCCGCTCGCATCGAGCAGCGGTCCACCGCTGTTGCCGCGGCGGACATCGCCGCGGACGATGATCGCCGGCCCTTTCGAGGTGTTCTGATCGCGTCCCAGGACCTCCACCGCCGCCACCACCGGCTCGATGGTGACGAGGCCGCGGCTTGGATAGCCGACCACGTAGGCGGTACCGGGCATGATCCGACCGCCTGCCGCCGCAAGGCGGGGAACCTTCGGCGGAACGATGGCGGTGCGCAGGACGGCCAGGTCGGATTCCGGATCGACGATCACCGCCTCGGCCAGGCGCATCTCTCCGAAGGTCGGCGTGACGGGGACGGCCGCGCAGTCGCCGACCACATGGTGGCTGGTCGCCACGCTGCCGTCTTCGGAGATGAAGAATCCGGAGCCGAGCCCCGCCAGGCGCTTGCCCTCCATCTCCGGGAAGGGCGAGTTGGAGAGAGCCTTGCGGATGTAGTCGCGCCGCCCCTGGCGAAAAGTCGCCGCTTCCTCGTCCGAGATAATGCGCCCGCGGCAATCGCTGGCCAGCGTCTCGTGGAGGGTGCCGCGGTTCTCGTCGAGGCAGTTGATCGCGGCGTGGCCGGTCTGGGCCCCTGCCGGAGCGGGCAGGATTCCGAGCAGGCCGGCGAATCCCAGGCCGGCGAATCCCAGGAGAGCAAGGCCGCTCAAACGCGGCAGGACTGCGCGTCTCGTCAGAACGGCACGTCTCGTGGCCATGGCGGCGATCCTTCTGTCCCCGGCGTCTTGCGGTGCCGTGGCACCGGCGCCTTACAGGGGTACCCTAGCAGGCGGTGCGGCGGGCACGAAGAAGCCTGTGCGGGGCGGGCGTCAGGACAATTTTCGCACCGGGCACGCCCGGGGGGCAGCAAGGCCGTTTCTTACTGGACAGGAGAGAGCTAGATTTGGATGATCGTATATTCTCCTATCCTGCAAGGTTTTGGGTGCCGTTTTGCAGCCAATACCTTACGACAAGGCACGTTTTGGGGGAATTTGCGGCGAAGCGCGGCCGGTCGGACGCGGTAGTGCCGGGGGAAGTGCCGATTGGGGGCTGTGGTGTCGGGATCCACTCATCGGTTGGGGAAAGCGTGGAACCGGCGGTGTCCAGTCGTCTGGACCCGGCTGTTCTGGCTCGCCGTCGTTCTGGGCGGCTGGCTGCTGGCCGGATCGTTCCAGCCGGCGCTCGCTGCGGCGGGCGACGAGCCGCCGACCTATCTCATCGGCCCGGGCGATACGCTCGACATCGTTGTCTGGCGTCAGGGCGAACTGTCGACCTCGGTCACCGTTCGGCCGGATGGCCGCATCTCCATGCCCTTGGTCGACGACCTGGTCGCGGCCGGCAAGAAACCGATGGACCTGGCAGACGAGATCGAGGCACAGCTCGCCGAATATCTGCAGGACCCGTTGGTCACGGTTACCGTCATCGCCGGTCTGGGGGATCCGCGTCAGCAGGTGAGGATTCTCGGAGAGGCGGGCAAACCCAGCACCTTGCCCTACCGCAGCGGCATGACGGCGCTGGACGCGGTCATCGCGAGCGGTGGACTGTCGCGTCAGGCGGACGGCAACGGCGCGGTCATCCTGCGCCAGACGCCCGGCGATCCGGGGGGCGCTCCGGGGGGCGATCCGGAGCGGATTCCGCTGCGGCTCGCCGACCTGGTGCGCGATGGCGATTCAAGCGCCAACGTTGCCCTGCTGCCAGGCGACGTCATCATCATCCCGGAAGGCTTTCTGGACGGCGCATGGCGTGTCTCCTCCGGCGTATCGGGGAGCGAGACGTTCAGCGACAACATCGACCAGGGGCCCAGTGGAGAGCGGGAAGCCGGACTGATCTCGCGCGCCGGACCGACCTTGTCGATTTCGGGCGAGACCGCCCGCGTCTCCATGGGGTTCAACGGGAACCTGTCCGGCGTTCATCAGATCGGCGGTAACGACGAAGGCTTTTCGATTGACCCGAGCATTGCCGGGACGTCCACGACGGAAGTGTTGAAGGATGTCTTGTTCTTCGATCTGGATGCCTCGATCAGCCGCCAGTTGCTGGACTCGCGGGATTCGTCCTCGGCATCCGGTGCCAGCACGTCGAACCGTGATGTGGTCGCCGCGCTGACGGCCAGTCCTTATCTGGTGCACCGCCTGGGCGACTTTGCCGACGCGCAGTGGCGTTACAGCTTCAGCCCGGTTCTGATCGATTCCGGCAACAGCAGCGACGGCACCGGAGACGCGCAGGACGTCTACAGCCACGAAGGTAGCCTGACGGTCAGCAGCGGGCAGGATTTTTCCTTCTTCAACTGGACCTGGACGAATTCGGTCACGGAAGAGGTGCGCAGCGGGGGTAGCGATATCGAATCCGCCTCGACCGATTTCGACGTGACCTATCCTTTGTGGCAGGGGTTTTCGCTGATCGGCGCGCTCGGTTTCGAACACCGCGACGGCGATGGAGACGACGACGGCAACTTCGACGGGCTCACCTGGCGCGGCGGTTTTGCCTGGAACCCCAATCCCGATCTGAGCCTGGAGGCTACTTTCGGGCGGCGCGACGATGACGAGAACCTCGATGCGTCGTTGAACTACCAGGTCGGGCCCAGGACGTCGATCAACGCCAGCTATTCGGAGGCGTTGGAAACCTCTCAGCAGCGGGCGATCTCCAATCTGTCGCGGTTGACCGTGGACCCTGACACCGACGAACTGATCGACGGCGATACGCAGCAGGGGTTTGCCGGCGACAACGATCCCTTTTCGTTTAACAACGGGACGACCCGCACCCGTACGCTGCGCTTCGGCGCCGATCACACCAGCGGCCGCAACACCTTTGCCCTGACGGGCTCGGCGGGGACCAGCAGGGGCGAGTCCGAAGACGACGAGGATTTCTATGATGCCAGCCTGAGCTGGTCGCGCAGTCTGAGACAGGGGCTGAACATGTCCAGCAGCGCCAGCTACGAGCGCAGCGAGTTCCAGGAGGACGACCGGACCGACGACACCTATAGCTTCGACATGGGCCTGTCGTACCGGCTGTCGACGTCTGCCAGTGCGTCGCTGCGCTACAGCTTCCAAGCGCAGGATTCCACCGACAGCGACGAATCATTCTACGAAAACGCCGTCACTCTCGGACTGTCGTTTTCCTTCTGAGAGGCCTGAGGCCTGAGGCCTGAGAGCCCAGAGGCCTGAGAGGCCAGAGGCCTGAGATTTCGTCGGCCTCAGCCCAATCGGGCTATGAGGGCCCTCCGCCGGGGCTGCCCACTGCCCCTTATGCCGCCGTGCACCGGCATCAAAGGGTCATCATTATCGTCTATCTAGGGTCTGTGCGGAGCGGGACCGGTCCCCCGGGGGGCAGGCCGGCAGGGTCGCGCCGGTCCGAACGATAGTGTTCGCAGGCAAATAATTTAGACGAAAAGACATAGCTATGTGTATGTGATTTGCCCAAATGGTGTCGATCTATAGTTAACCTGACTACGGTCAATTGATTTGGCCCTAAAATTGACATAACTTGCGCCGGGTTAAGGCTTTGGTAACCCTGACCGCGGGAGAGACGCCATGCAGCTCACAGCAGATCAGGCTTTGCGAAAAGAGCTCCTTTTCGTCGCCCTCACCAAGCAATCTGATTTGGCGGCCGCCTTCGCGATGGCGGTTGAAATGGAGCGCTTTGTCCTCGAGGGGCCGGTGGAAACCCCAGAGGCGGGCGAGGGCCTGGCGGCCGACGACGGCGCCGCCGTTGAGGCGGTTGTCGCCCAGGGCAGGCCGCCGGCGCCGGACGCGGGTTCCGTGTCCGGTCCCTACGGCAGCGGCGGCACCAAGCGCCGCTGGAGCGAAGACGACGACGCGGCCCTCAAGACGATGTGGCACTCGTCTGCCTCGCTCGATGAAATCGCCGAAATCCTGGAAAGGACGACTCCCAGCCTTTACTGCCGGGCACGCGCGCTGGGGCTCGCCAAACGAGCGCCACAGCCGAAGGCCGCGGCAAAGCCGGCGCTTGCGCCGCAGCGCGACGATCGAGTGGCGCCGCAGCGCGATGATCAGGGGGACGGCGCCGACAAGCGTTCCGCGGCTGCCCCGGGCGATGCCGGGCATGACTTATCCGGCGCGCCCAAGGGCGCCGAGGCCACCGAGTTCAAGCTGGACCGCTTCTGCATGTCGCGAGCGCTCAGCAGACGCCGGCCGGGACCGGTGCGCGCCGTAAACGACGGCGGCGGGATGGCCGCGCGTACCGGCGTGCCGAAGGGCAAAGCAATCAGGACGCCTGTTGAAGACAGGACGCCCGTTGAAGAAATGAGCGTCGACTCGATTATCCAGTTCCTCAGGAGCCGTGACTATTCGGTCGTGCGTATCAGCGAGGGTCGGTTCCGACTGGATGGACGGCGCGAACTCAGCGTCGACGAACTGCGCGCGAAGGCCAATCAGGTGCGCAAGATGCTGGGGCAGTCACCGTTTGTGTCGACGGGGGTCGAAGCGGTCAACTGACGACAGCCTGCCGCTTCGGGAGCCGCCGGGTGAACCGGCTGCGGCGGCCGCGGTGTCAACGGAGTGGGGGAAGCGGTGGCGGTCTGGTCAGGGGTGTCAGATCTCGGCGCGAAGGAAGCGGTGCGATGCCCCTTCCAGGACGACGCACGACAGACAGTCGGTCGCATAGGCCATCGTATCGACACAGATACGGTTGCTTTTGACGACGACGTCGCGGCCGGACGCATGGCCGTGCACGATGATCTTGCCGTGCCGGCGCCGGGATCGGAGAAACGCGCTGCGGATCCACAGCAGGTCGGCCGGACTCTGCTGATCCAGGGGGCATCCGGGGCGGATCCCCGCGTGCACGAAAAAGTAGTCGCCGACTTCGTGCCGCAGCGCGAGGCCACGCAGGAACGACAGGTGGCGGCCGGGCAGGGCGGTGCCGAGCGCGCCGCGGGTGACATCCGGATCGAGCGCCCGATTGTCCGGCCCTTTCAGCGAAACGCCGTAGCTCTTGGCGGTGGCGCCGCCGCCGAACTGCAACCAGTCGCCACCACCGGTCTCGCCGTCGAGAAACCGGAGCATGGCGTCCTCGTGATTGCCCTTCAGGAACACCTGGTCGGCGCCCCGCACAGGCCGGTCGAGCAGGCGGTCGATGACGGCTTTGCTGTCGGGGCCACGGTCGACGTAGTCACCCAGATAAATCACCAGTCCACGACGTCCCTGCGCCTTCTCGTCGAGATCCTGCTGGATCGTGTCGTGAAGCCGGCTCAGCAGGTCGTCGCGTCCGTGGATGTCGCCGATGGCGTAGACAATCTGATCTTCGGGGATGCTTCCCCGCGGCCCGGCAAGCCAAGAGATCAGGTGCATGCGTCCTCCGAAATCGTGGCAAGCTCGCTGGCGACACTCTGGAATCATACAAGCTTAGGTGCAAGCCGGATCGCCGTGGGATAAGCAGGGCGTTGCTTTTGGGGGAAGTTCTTTGCCGCGCGCGGACCTGCGATTCCGAAACGATGCTCTGGATCCGCTGGCACTGGTGAAAGTGCTGGCGGTGATGTGCTATCCCGGCGACCCGCGCGGTCGGGAGAGCATGATGCGCCGGCATCCCAGCCACATGACGGTGCTGCGCCATCAGCCGCGCCAGCCCGCGCAGGTGGACGGCTATGCCGCCGATCTCTGGGCGGAGGTGGTGGCGCATCAAAGCCGCGGTTTTCTCGCCGGCGCGTTGTGCCTGGCGATGGCCCAGGTGAACGCCGTCGGCCGCCCGGGCGAGGCCTCGGCAGTGCTCGACCTTGCCGTCGAACTGGCGGTCAAGTGCGAGCAGGCAATGGCCGAGGAACACGCGATCCGTCCGGTCGCGGCTCTGCCGCCGCCCGGGGTGGCGGAGATCCTTGCCGCTTATGACGTCTACCGCGCGACTTGTCATTTTTGGGCGGCCGCCGTCTACGGCAGAATTCAGCTTCGCCAGGACCTGATCCCGCGGTCGCTGCAGGCCATCCCCCGGTTTGTCGCCTATGCCGCCGAAATCGCGCGGTTGGCCTCTGCGCTGCAGTGGCCGCAGTCGGACCAGGGCCTGGCGCTGCCGCCGTCGCTGCTCTGGACCCTGCTGCTTCCCGACGCCCTGACGCGGCGGGCCGAAGTGGAAATCCGCCAGCCGGCCGCAATGGCGACCCCGCCGGCGCGGCCGGCGGCAGGCGATGCTGCCGATACTGACGCATGAAACCCGGATGGCAGCGGTGCGGACCCGTCTTTCTTCGCCGCGGCCCGGTGGTCTATAAGAAGCCCGACCTCGAACCGCGACCGCGCCGTGCCGGCGATCGGTTGCCGCAATACGGTGAATGATGCCCCAGAACCTGTCCCATGCCTTCGATCAGACCCTGCTGCGCGAGTACGATATCCGGGGCGTGGTCGGGCAGACCCTGGGCGCGCGTGACGCGGAGGCCCTGGGCCGGGCATTCGGGTCGCTCGCCCGGCGCCGGGGCGCCCGGTCGATTGCCGTCGCTTACGACGGACGGCACTCCTCGCCGATGCTGGCAGAGGCCCTCATTGCCGGGCTTGCCGGCAGCGGTGTCGATGTCGTCGATATCGGGCGGGGGCCGACGCCGATGCTGTACTTCGCCGCGCACACCCTGAATTTCGATGGTCGGCCCGGCGACGGTGGGGTCATGGTGACCGGATCGCACAATCCGCCCGACTACAATGGCTCCAAGCTGACGTTGAACCAGGCCCCCTTTTTCGGCGAGGATATCCAGGAGCTCGGCCGGATGGCCGCCGCGGGCGACTTCGAACACGGCCGCGGCAAGGTCGGGCAAGCCTCGATCCTGGACGCCTATGTCGAGCGCGTGTTCGCCGACGTCCACGGCAGCCGGCGCCTGAAGGTCGCCTGGGATGCCGGCAACGGGGCGATGGGCGAGGCGATGGCCGCCCTCACGGCCCGGCTGCCTGGCGAGCATTTTCTGCTCAACGAAGAAATCGACGGGGACTTTCCGAGCCACCATGCCGACCCCACGGTGCCGGAGAACCTGAAGCAGCTTCAGGCCGTCGTCCTGGCCGAGAACTGCGACCTGGGGATCGCCTTCGACGGCGACGGCGACCGGCTGGGCATCGTCGATTCCAAAGCGCGCATCCTGTGGGGCGATCAGATCCTGCTGCTGCTGGCGCGCGATGTGTTGAAGCGTCTGCCGGGGGCGACGATCATCGCCGACGTGAAGTGCAGCCAGGTTCTGTTCGACGGCATCGCCGCGGCCGGCGGTGTGCCGCTGATGTGGAACACCGGACACTCTCTCATCAAGTCGGAAATGAAAAAGCGCGGGTCGCCGCTGGCTGGAGAGATGAGTGCGCATCTCTTCTTCGCGGACGGCTACTACGGCTACGACGATGCGCTCTATGCCGCCGTGCGCCTGCTCTCGATCCTGCAGACGTCGAACGAGAGCCTTGCCGATTTCAGGGATTCACTGCCTCCGGTAGTAAACACACCGGAGATTCGCGTGCCCTGTCCGGAGCACCGCAAGCGTGCGGTGGTCGAGGAAATCAAGGCACGTGTGCGCGCCGCCGGCGATGCTGTGAATGATATCGATGGTATCCGCGTGATGCAGGGCGGCGGCTGGTGGTTGCTGCGAGCCTCGAATACCCAGGACATTCTCGTGGTTCGCTGCGAGGCGCCCGATGCGGCGGGCCTGCGAAAGCTTGTGGAGCGGGTAAGGGACGAGCTGCGCATCAGCGCACTGGACCTGCCGCCGACGGACGTTCCGGGCTAAGGCATTTCTCCATCCCGCGAAGGTGTTCCCGCACTGCAGCGTGGTTAACGGCGCGCATCCGGATTAACCAAACCGGCCTAGCGATTCCCTCGAATTCAAAGAAGCGGCGCCCTCTTGCAACCGGCTGCCCGCGGCACTGGTCGTGTGCGTGCTTCATGGTTTGCCTCAATGCGGGTATATTCCACGTGGGCTTCAGAGTTTCGGGTCAGAGAATTTATGATCGACCGCTTATCGGCTGGCGGCGGCGTTATGATCGTCGCCGGTACACGGCCGGAGATGATCAAGATTGCGCCGATAGTGCGGGAGCTTGCCAGTCGGGGCGAGTTGCCGGTGACTGTCGTCTCGACCGCGCAGCAGGCGGACCTGATCCCTGCCTTCCTCCCCCTGATCGGCATGACGGTGGATTGTCGGCTGAACGTCATGTCGCCGGGCCAGTCCTTGAACAACCTGTTGGCCAAGGCCATCACCGCCCTCGACCCGGTGATCGAACGGGGCGCGCCCGACCTCGTGGTGGTGCAGGGCGATACGATCAGCGCGCTGGCCGGCGCGCTGGCGGCCAGCATGCGGGGGATCCCCGTCGCCCATATCGAGGCGGGCCTGCGGACCGGCGACCGCGGCAATCCTTTTCCGGAAGAGAACAACCGGCGACTCATCGCGCAGGTGACGGCGTTGCATTGCGCGCCCACGCGCGGCAATCGCGACGCCCTGCTGGCCGAGGGGATCGCCGAGAGATGCATTGCCGTGACCGGCAATCCGATTGTTGCATCGCTGCACGACACCCTGCGGCAGTGCAGACCCGGACCGGAGGTTTGCGATCTTCTGGCCCGGCTGGAGGGATTGAAGCCGGTCGTTCTGACCACCCATCGCCGCGAAAGCCTGGGCCCGGTGTTGACGCGAAATCTGCGGGCGGTGCGGACCTTTGTGCAGGCCCATCGCGATGTCGCGCTGATCGCACCGGTTCACCTTAATCCGAACGTGAAGCAAACCATCGAGGCTGAGCTGGCCGGCGTCGAGCGCGTCCACCTGATCGCCCCGCTGGACTACCCGTCCTTCCTGCATCTGCTGCGCTCGGCCTGGCTGGTGGTTTCCGATTCCGGCGGCGTTCAGGAGGAAGTCGCCAGCCTGGGCAAGCCGTTGCTGATTTTGCGCAGCAAGACCGAGCGCCCCGAAGTCGTCGCCTGCGGCGTCGCGAAAATGGCGGGCGAATGGCCGGGCCAGTTCGCCGAACTGCTGGGTGACCGGCCCGCGCTCGAAAGCTGGATCGCCACGGTGGCGGCGACCCGCAGCCCCTTCGGCGATGAGCAGAGTCCCGCCAGGATCGCCGACGCCATCACCGCGTTCCTTGCGCTGCCGGCGCGCCGCGCGAGCCTGGCGCCATGACCTGCGATGAAGGCGCCGGCCGCCCCCACATACTGACCGTGGTTCTGGAAGACTACTTCCAGGTCGGTGCTTTCAGTTCTTTCATCCCCAGTGGGTATTGGAGCCGCTTCGAGACCAATCTGCGGCGCGATGCGGAGATCGTTCTGGCGCTGCTGGAAGCGACCGGCAGCCGCGCCACCTTCTTCACCTGCGGCTGGATCGCCGACAATCATCCGGCGATCCTGCGCCGGATCGTCGACGCCGGACATGAGGTGGCCTGCCAGGGCTATTTTCACCATGCGATCGGGGAGCTCCCGCGCAACGATTTCATCGCCGACGTGCGCCGTTCCCGCCGTGCCGTCGAAGATGCCTGCGGGCAGGCAGTGCGCGGCTTCAGGATCGGACGCGGCTGGATCGGGCCGCGGGATCTCTGGGCGCTGGACGCCCTCGCGGAAGCCGGGTTCAGCTATGACTCGAGCTACCGGGGCGCAACGGCCGGCGAGGCGGTGGTGCATCGCCGTTCCACGGCGGGCGGCGATCTGTGGGAAGTGCCGCCCTCGGCGCTGCCTCTGCTGGGGAAGCCGCTGCTGCTGAGCGGTGGCAACTATCTGCGCCAGCTTCCGGAGGGGATGATGCGCCGGCGGGTCGGCGACTGGGTTGCGGCCCATGACGACCCCCTGGTGCTGTACTTCCACACCTGGGAGATGGAAGCCCAGCAGCCGCGTATCGCCGCGGCGACCCTGCTGCAGCGGTTCCGGCACTACCGCAATCTCGATCGAATGCCCGGGACGATCCGTTCCTACCTTGAGCGCTACCGCTTCACTTCCGTTGCCGAGCACCTGGCGCTCGCGCCGGCGGCGGTCGAACGGCGGGCCGGGGATGCGGTGCCCGAGCTGCCGGCGCGGTGGGCGGAGGCCGCGCGCGTGGGCGCGGGCAGGGTGCGTCTCAGCCTCGTCATCCCCTGCTACAACGACGCCGAAACACTGCGCTATCTGCAAAAGACACTGCAGCGTTAAGCCGAGAGA
>JBHJIR010000014.1:0-39990 GCA_050043265.1 Kiloniellaceae bacterium | reverse complement strand
CGACGAACTTCATGAGCACGCGCGCGCGGCGCGGCGGGTTCACCGCGGCCCAGGCCGTCTGCGCCTGCTTGGCGTTGGCGTCGGCGGCGTCCAGTTCCGCGGCGCTGGCCAGCGCCACCCGCTTTTCGACCTCGCCGGTTGCCGGATTGAAAACCTCGGCGCTGCGTCCGCGCGTTCCCTTGACGTGCTTGCCGCCGATGAAGTGGCTCAGTTCCTGCACTTTACGCGTCCTCCCAAAGACCTGACAGCGGTCGGGCGTCCTGCCCTGCCGCACTTTCGCCTGTTGTCCGTAGACCATTCTTCTATGCGCCTAAACCGCCATTTTGTCATTTTCATTTTGCATTTCTGCAAGGACACGGCGAGCATGGCTGCAAGAACGCAAGTCTATCAGAAAACGCCGTCCAGGAAAGCTCGCCATAGGTCTCACTCATGCGCTGGGACGATTTGAAGTTCTTCCTCGCCGTGGCCCGCACCGGACAGCTGACCACCGCGGCCAAGGGTCTGAAGGTCGACAACGCGACCGTGGCCCGGCGTATCCGCGCGCTGGAGACGGCGCTCGACGCGCGCCTGTTCGACCGCAACCCCAAAGGGTACAGCCTGACCGAAGTGGGCCAGCGCCTGCTGCCCTCGGCCGAGGCGATGGAGACCACCACCCTGCAGGCGCAGTCGCAGCTGCAGGGCCGCGACGACTCCCTGGACGGGGTGGTGCGGCTGGGCGCGCCGGACGGCTTCGGCAGTTTCTTCCTCGCCCCGCGCATCCACAAGCTGGCGCGCCGCCACCCCAAGCTGGAGATTCAGCTGGTCGCCATGCCGCGGGTGATCAGCCTGTCCAAGCGCGAGGCCGACCTGACCATCGCCATCACCCGGCCGAAGTCCGGGCGGCTGCTGATCTCCAAGCTGACCGACTATCACCTGCGGCTCTACGCGGCGCCCGACTACCTGAAGGAGAACCCGCCGATCCGCGACCTGGACGACCTGGCCCACCACACGATGATCGGCTACATCCCGGATCTGATTTTCGATCCCAAGCTGGACTACATGCCGATCCTGGGCCGCAAGGTGGTGCCGCGGATCTCCCGCACCAACATGGTCGCAAAGTTGACCGCGACACTGGCCGGCGCCGGCATCAGCATCCTGCCGGACTTCCTGGCCGGTGAGCAGAGCGGCCTGCAACCCGTTCTGCGCAAAACCTTTTCCCTGACCCGCACCTTCAGGATCGTCGCCCACGAGAACACCGCCACCCTGCGCCGCATCCGCGAAACCATCGAGTTCGTGAAGGACGAAGTGCGCGCCAGCAAGGACATTTTCTGAGGTGGGTTCTGAGGTGAATCGGGCCCCGACATGACCCGTGAAATTTCACGCGAAAATTTCACGCTAGAGGCCGCCGGCCTGCGCCTCGCCGCCCGGCGCATCGTCCCGGCGGGCGCCCCCCTGCGTTCTGTGCAGCAGAACGCCCGGCAGAACGGCGTTCCATTTCTGGTGTTCCTGCACGAGGCGCTGGGGTCGATCGGCCAGTGGAAGGGATTTCCGGAAGACCTCGCCACCCTGACCGGCCTGCCGGCGCTGGTCTACGAGCGCCAGGGCCATGGCAGATCGACCCCGCTGACCCTGCCGCGCCGGAGCGACTACTTGGACCACGAGGCGACGGTGGTGCTGCCGGCGGTGCTGGCGGCGGCGGGTATCGACCCAGGCATCGACCGGCCGATCCCGGTCGGCCACAGCGACGGCGCCACCATCGCCCTGAAGTATGCCGCCGCCTTCCCGGAGCGTGCCGCCGCCTGTATCGCGCTGGCGCCGCACATCATGGTGGAGGCGGCGACCCTGGACGGCGTGCGCGCCGCCGCGGCCGCGCCCGGCGCCGGCGAGATCCGCCGCCGCCTGGCGCGCTACCACGGCGACGGGACGGAAACCCTGCGGCGGGCCTGGACCGAGACCTGGCTGCGGCCCGGCTTCCAGGGCTGCGAAATGCGCCGCGACCTGCCGAGGATCGCCTGCCCGACCCTGGCGATCCAGGGCCGCGACGACGCCTACGGCAGCGAAGCACAGGTCAGCCTGATCGCCGACCGGGCCGCCGGGCCGGTGGAAACCCTGCTGCTGGCGGGCTGCGGCCATCAACCCCACCTTGAACAGCGCGACGCGGTGCTCGCCGCCGCCGGCGATTTCCTTACCCGCCTGGCTCGCCAGGCCTAGCGGGGGCCGCCCGGGCGCGAAAAAATCGCAGGCCAGCCTTCACGAATCCTAGAGAATCCCCAGGTTAAAACGGCATGGACAAGTCGCTGGCGAAGAGTATGTTATCGCCCGTATTCCCATGAAGTGAGCTCCCGCGGAGCGGTCGCAACCGGTCGCGGGGCACGTCGGAGACCCGACCCTGCCGCCGCGCCTGTCCCTTGAGGGCGGCGGCGCCGGGCAACAGGTCATCCGGCGCGGCCCAACGCAACCGAAGGAGAGATGCTCATGCCTCCCAAAGATACCCTGAAGACCCGCCGCGACCTGAAAGTCGGCGGCAAGACCTACAGCTACTACAGCCTGGCGGCCGCCGAAGCCGAGATCGGCGACGTCGCCCGCCTGCCCTATTCCCTGAAGGTGCTGCTGGAGAACCTGCTGCGCTTCGAGGACGGCAGCAGCGTGACCGTCGACGACGTGCGCGCCATCGGCCAGTGGCTGAAGGACAAGCGCTCCGACCGCGAGATCGCCTACCGCCCGGCCCGCGTGCTGCTGCAGGACTTCACCGGCGTGCCCGCCGTGGTCGACCTGGCGGCGATGCGCGAGTCGCTGGACAAGCTGTGCGGCGACCCCAAGAAGACCAACCCGCTGTCGCCGGTGGACCTGGTCATCGACCACTCGGTGATGGTCGACAACTACGGCACCGACGACGCCTTCAAGAAGAACGTCGAGATGGAGTTCGAGCGCAACGGCGAACGCTACGCCTTCCTGCGCTGGGGCCAGTCCGCCTTCGACAACTTCCGCGTCGTGCCGCCGGGGACCGGCATCTGCCACCAGGTGAACCTGGAATACCTGTCCCAGGTCGTGTGGACCAAGGACGAGGACGGCAAGACGGTAGCCTACCCGGACACCCTGGTCGGCACCGACAGCCACACCACCATGGTCAACGGCCTGTCCGTGCTGGGCTGGGGCGTCGGCGGCATCGAGGCCGAGGCGGCCATGCTGGGCCAGCCGGTTTCCATGCTGATCCCCGAGGTCGTCGGCTTCCGGATGACCGGCCGCATGAAGGAAGGCACCACCGCCACCGACCTGGTGCTGACCGTGGTGCAGATGCTGCGCGCCAAGGGCGTGGTCGGCAAGTTCGTCGAGTTCTACGGCGACGGCCTGGACCACCTGACCCTGGCCGACCAGGCGACCATCGGCAACATGGCGCCGGAATACGGCGCCACCTGCGGCATCTTCCCGGTCGACGAGGAGACCATCCGCTACCTGACCTTCACCAGCCGCGACCCCGAGCGCGTCGCCCTGGTGGAAGCCTACGCCAAGGCCCAGGGCATGTGGCGCGATTCCTCGACGCCCGACCCGGTGTTCACCGACACCCTGGAGCTGGACCTGAGCACCGTCGAGCCGAGCCTGGCCGGGCCGAAGCGCCCGCAGGACCGGGTGGCGCTGTCCGGCGTGAAGGCCTCCGCCGAGGCCACCCTGACCGAGATGGGCGGCGGCACGGCGCAACCGCTGGAAGGGAGCGACGACACCCTGGACCCGGCCGACGTGGTGATCGCGGCGATCACCTCGTGCACCAACACCTCCAACCCGGCGGTGCTGATCGCCGCCGGCCTGCTGGCCAAGAAGGCGCATGAAAAGGGCCTGACCACCAAGCCCTGGGTGAAGACCTCGCTGGCCCCGGGCAGCCAGGTGGGCACCGACTACCTTCTGGCCGCCGGCCTGCAGGAGCCCCTCGACGCCCTGGGCTTCGAGCTGGTCGGCTATGGCTGCACCACCTGCATCGGCAACTCCGGCCCGCTGAACGCGCCGGTGCAGAAGGCCATCGAGGACGGCAACCTGTCGGTCGCCGCGGTGATCTCCGGCAACCGCAACTTCGAGGGCCGCGTCCACCCGATGGTGAAGCTGAACTACCTGGCCTCGCCGCCGCTGGTGGTGGCCTACGCCCTGGCCGGCTCCCTGAAGGTCGACCTCTACAAGGACCCGCTGGGCACCGGCAAGGACGGCAAGCCCGTCTACCTGAAGGACATCTGGCCGACCAACAAGGAGATCGAGCAGACCATCGGCGACTCCCTGACCCCGGCGATGTTCAAGGCGCGCTACTCGAACGTCTTCGAGGGCCCCGAGGAATGGCAGAAGATCGACACCGGCGCCGGCATGACCTACCTGTGGAACCCGTCGTCGACCTATGTGCAGTACCCGCCGTTCTTCACCGAGATGAAGGCCGACCCGGAGCCGATCGCCGACGTCACCGGCGCCCGCGCCCTGGCCATGCTGGGCGATTCCATCACCACCGACCACATCTCCCCGGCCGGCTCCATCAAGAAGGAGAGCCCGGCGGGCGACTACCTGCTGGAGCATCAGGTGCGGCCGCTGGACTTCAACTCCTACGGCGCGCGGCGCGGCAATCATGAAGTGATGATGCGCGGCACCTTCGCCAACATCCGCATCAAGAACGAGATCGCGCCGGGCACCGAGGGCGGCGTGACCCGCCACCTGCCCGACGGCAAGGTGATGCCGATGTACGATGCCGCCATGCAGTACGCCGACGAGGGCGTGCCGCTGGTGATCATCGGCGGCAAGGAGTACGGCACCGGCTCGTCGCGCGACTGGGCCGCCAAGGGCACCCGCCTGCTGGGCGTCAAAGCCGTGATCGTGGAGAGCTTCGAGCGCATCCACCGCTCCAACCTGGTGGGCATGGGCGTGCTGCCGCTGCAGTTCAAGGAGGGCACCAGCCGCCACACCCTGAAGCTGACCGGCGAGGAGACCTTCGACGTGACCGGCGTGGCCGGCGGCATCAAGCCGCGCATGGAGCTGACGCTGACCATCCACCGCCCCGACGGCAAGAGTGAGCAGGTGCCGGTGCTGTGCCGCATCGATACCGCCGACGAGGCGGAGTACTACAAGAACGGCGGCATCCTGCACTACGTGCTGCGCAGCCTGATGAAGGCGGCGTAACCGCCGCTTACGTTAGAGGGTGTCGGTGAGAGCCGGCGCCCCGGAATGAGAAAGGCCCTGCCGGAAACGGCGGGGCCTTTTTTTTGTGGGCGGAGGCAAGTAAAGTGCTTACGCACTTTCGAGGTACTTGAATAACTCAACCTCGCCTGTCCGCCAGTGACCACCTGCAATCCCTTTCCATTCAAACTGCTAATTCTGGGCACCTCCGATCAGTATGGCCAGAAATCGGAATGCAGGAACGAGGTTCTTATCTATGAGACCAGATCAAAATATCGCTGATATTACGACGAGAAACACCAGAAAAAGCTCCCTTTGATTCCGTGGTGGATACTCTAGAATTTCACTAGTAACTAACACCGCAATGCGTCAACGTAGATTCTTTACTCGTATGCACACAACCGGGGGATGCAATGCAGTCTCACCCACTTATATCTGAATGCCGCGCCTCATAAGGCAACGCGACTAGCTCCTACTATTAATTGAGATAAATATCTCCGCCCGATGAATACATGAAACACATTCATGGTGCTGAGGATGAGACATTGCAAGAAACAGATTACGGGAGTCCGCTCTCGCTTTGTAGCCAGACGACACCCTTTAGACACTGCCATTCAGAACCGCGAACTGAAACAGATTCGCCACATTTTAGAAGCGGCATTGCCAGCCAAAGAGCACCCATGGTACGAGCGCGCGCTACAGATATTTCAAAAGGTACTCACATACGTGGGTATTCCGTCAGCAATACTTGCGTCTATAATTCCAGTAACAAGTTTTTTTAATAATTACATAGAACAGATAAATCAAGAATTCATTGAAAGCCGTTACCTAGAGTACGCAAAATTACTATACGACGAAGGGCGCATTACAAGGTCAGGAAAAATTATATCGATTATAGAAAATAAAAAATCCCTAAACACAAAAACACAATACTTCACAGCGCAACTTGCCGGCGAAGCTGCGCGGCGAGGCGGGAGCAATCTAGACAGCGCCATTGACGCTATCAGCATTCTTATCCTGCTAAACCAAGATCCACCTATTTTCTTTCCCGACGCCGCGACTGAACAGGAACTGGTAGAACTCTACTTAGCGTTGATTGATGTAGAGCTGGAGAATGGGAAACATCATCGTGTAGCAAAGCGAATCAATGATCTTAAATCTGTAGTGTCTGAAAAAGGCATAAATGAGTCTCAAAGGGAAGTTGCTCTACGACTTGCGCACCTAGCGGTGCTAGAGCACCGCTACAATGATGCAGAAGGGATTCTGCATCAGCTTGTCGACACTGAGCAACCTAACACACTGAAGTTTGGCGAAATAAAGTTCCTATACGGAAAGCTCTACATGTTTCAGCATAGATATGCTGATGCAATACAAGAAATCGAAAAATCTATTGCAATATTTAGAGCGCACGGGGACGAATACAATCTATTGCGCTCTTACAATAATCTTGGGTTTTCCTATCACGCAAAGCGGGACTATGAAAAAGCATATAATTATTACGAGATATCGCTATCTATTTCTGAGAGGCTAAATCTAAAAAGGGCGATCGCGCGGGCAAAACTAAATATTTCAGTACTTGAAAAAGTTAGAGGACATTTCGGGCGTGCTAAGGAGCTGTCTTTGCTTGCGTTGTCTGATTTTAAGGAAGAAGGAAATAATCTCGGAGTTATTGCAGCCGCCAACAATCTGATTTCGATTTATAGAGACGACGGAGAACTGGAAAGTGCGCTCAAGTATGCAAACATCGCATTCGAAGCATCGAAAATCACTTCGGATGTGCGCGGCATTGCTTCAAGCGCCGGCCATATTGGCGACCTAAAGCGCCAACTTAATGTAGATCATGAAACTGTTTTTTACAATCTACTGAGTTACGTGATGTATAGGCACACAAATAATCCACGAAAAACATCGGTAGTTAAAGGCATCTTGCACACAATAAAAGATCGTATCGGTCAAGATAGATTTGCATTGGACCTCTCTGCTAGCATTGAAAAAGCTCAACTACTTTTGGATGAGATAGGGAGAGATGACATATCATTAGACAATTTGCGGTTTTAGCTATATTTCGTCAACCGACAAGGTTGCCATATTTTGGATTAGATTGTTATTCGATTACTTTTAGATTCTAAGGGCAACAGCACCCTGCATCCTATCCCGACGCAATCTAGTGAAGACGCCGGAACCGCCGCCGACGTGAGCAAGGGCAACCAAGAGCCGGCGCCCCGGAAATGAAAAAGACTCTGCCGGCAATTGCAGGTTTTTTTTGCGGGGAATTATTCATACGTCCTAAGGGCACTTCGACGCCGACACGCTTTTCCTTCCCCAGTCACCCTGGACTCCTATATACAAATATCTTGGGAATCTGAAGGACACCGTGAAACGTTTCCGTCAGTTCGAGGTCTTCCCGCTTGGCCATCGCATCCACCGCATCTCCCACGTTGTGGAGCTCTGGGTTCAAAATAACGCCGGGCAACACGTCCGTTAGCTTTGGCAAGGCCGTGATACCAAGCTCCTGTAACCGTGCCCCTTCTTCCTCGCGACGTTTCTTCGTATACCAGGGCGGATTCGCACTATCCCAAAAATGCTGCTCGTCGGTCTTGTCGATCCAAAGCCACGGATCCAAACGCTCTGGCCGTCGCCCTTCGCGCAACCGCCACAGCGGTTTGTAATCGCGGGAGAATAGAACCTTTGCCCCGTCATTTTCCGACCAAAAGCCATAGGCGTACTTTAACCGTGCCGGAACAAACGGAGCAACCGAGTTACGGGGAAATGAAACTTGAAAGTCCGCTACGCACGTTTCAACGGAGACATCCGTAACGACGTAAGTAGGTCGGCCATAGGCCCGCAGATATCCGAGTTGCCCCATACGGCCGTCCGCCTTCATTTTCACGATGCATCCGGGAGCCTTGCGCTGACCGGAGAAACCGCACATCCAGATCATCAAGCGGAGCCAGATTTGCTCATAGTCCGCAAGGGACTCCAGGCAGAGCCCTGGAAGACGTGCAATCGAAATCGCGTATAGGGCGGTTGACCAATCGGTCTCAAGCTCATCGGCTACTTGGAGCGCTAAGTCTGCGATGCCCTGTAAGTCCAGGTCAGAAGATACAGGGGCCCCGGTAGTCTGGGCAACGCCACGGTGCTTGAGGCGGGTTTCCAGATCGTGCCAGTCGCGGCAGCCGGCTATTCTCGCGACAGCATGTTGTGCGACGTTGAGAGGGATAGCATCTGAAACGGAAGCAAGGGCTTTAGCGGCCTTTTTGGCACGATCAATGGTGGGAAAGATGATAGGCATAATTCACCCCTCGTCTGTGCCATTGTGTAGGCGTGTCCACTAGGCCTGCGGCACTTCGAAAAATGAACGATGCTCTAGGCGATACTCACGAACTTGCCCCTCGGGCTTCGCCAATGTGGACGGCACGGATAGTTTGACCCGTGGCCGAATTTTGCGATGATCTGCGAAGTTTGTCAAAATCGTTAGAAGACGTTGGCCTTGTCCCGATTCCTCCTCCACCCGTGAGCTGAAACTTTTTCAGCCGGATATCAATTGCTCCTACATGCGGAACAATTGAAAAGAGAAAATAGCGTCGGCGGCTAAGGTCCGCCTCTGGTCATAATCGGAAGTTGTCCTCGGGTAGCGGCTTTCTCGGTTCGAAGAAGACAGACCTCATCTGCCGAAGTTCCTGGTAGCATGGTGCCTACTCTGCAACCTACCGGGATTCCATGGATCTTTCGTTGTCTTGGCTGGCCGACAAGCTGTTCACCGCCGCCTTCATCTACATGATTGTGGCGACGCAGCTTTCCATGGGCTTCCCGCCGTTCTACCGCCCCTTCATTCTCGGTGATGCGGCGGGCGGCAAGGAAGCGGAGAGCAAGGAAAGAACGATCAGGGTGCTCGCCCCCTTCATGCTCGCGCTGGCGGCGGGGGTGCTGCTGTGGATCGTCACCGACATCGTGCTGTTTCAGCTGGCGGCGGCGCTGGTGGCGGTTGCCGGCGGGGTGATGCTGCGGCACGGCCTCTACCGCGAGACCGGTGGACCGCTGCCCTGGACGATCCATCCCTGGACAGTGCACTGGCCGATGCTGGTCTTCGACCGCTGGACGCTTGGCTTCGCCTGTCTGTTTGGCCTGATGACCCTGGGATGAGGGTGGGCAACGACATTGAAAGCCGCGTGACGCCGATCCTGCAGCGCTAGACGCCTGGGACGATCAACGTGGTCTATGCCGCTTGGGCGCTTGAGGTATCGCCGACGCGGTGGAGACCGCGGCGCCTTTTTGTTGCGCGCCCCCTGCCGACACCCTGGATTTGCCGATACTTTGGGAAGCCCGCTCAGCCCCGGTGTCGGCGTTCGACCTTCACGGACGCCCGCCGTCCGGTTTTGTGTTCTTTCTCCAGGGCGGCCAGTCCCTGCAACTGCACCGGCGGGCGGTCGGGAAACTCGGCAACGAGATGCAGTTCGCCGCCCATGGCGTTGATGTAGTTCCGCAGGGTCGAGAGCATCAGGTCGCTGCGCTTTTCGAGACGCGAGACGCCTTCCTGGTTGATGCCGAGTTCCTTGGCGACGGCGACCTGCGTCTTGGCGCGGGCCTTGCGCAGATCGCGCAGCGAGAGCTCTTCGGCAATCAACTGACCGGCGCGCGCTTCGACCTTTTTCCGGCGCTTTGGCGGAAGGGCCTTCATCTTGTCCTTCAACGTGGTCGCCATCTTTATCTCCTGAACTTTCCCTGGGTCTTTTTCTCTTTGGCCGCTTTCTTCAGACGCGCAAGGTGCGCAGCAAAGCGCGCATCGGCTTTTTTGATCAGCGCCTTGTAGAAACGGTCCTGGCTCACGCCCGACTTGTCGCCGGCGACGAGCAGGATCGCGTTTCGCCGAGGATCGAAGGCAAAGGCAACACGCCAAACCCCATCGTCGGCATCGAAGCGCAGCTCCTTCATGTTCGCGTGCTTCGAGCCCTTCAACGTATCGGCCCGGGGCCTTCCCAGGCGGGGGCCGAATTCCTCCAGCAGGCGCGCATGGGCCAGCAGTTCATCCTGCACGGCGGCCGCAAGTTCATCGAACTCGGCCTCAAAGTCCTCATCGAACGCGACGGTCCAGGCCATGGATATATTATGCTCTTTGAGACATATGTTGTCAAAGGCATATTATGCAGACAACCCGACCCAGCCCGTGGCGCATCCTTCGAGACAGCCCCTTACGGGGCTTCCTCAGGATGAGGTCGTTGTTTGAACGGATCGACCTGATGCTGAGGCAAGAGCGGCGCCCGCGTCCATAGGGGGTCGATAGGGGCGTGTCACGAAGGGCGAGGCCCGTCAGGCCGCCGGCTCTATTCGACAGCCTGCTGGAACGGTTCCGGGCCGATACGGACGCTGCAAACGAGAAAGGCCCCGCCAAACGGCGGGGCCTTCCTGTTCGGGGCGATGTTCCGGCGCTGGTAAAGCGCGCGCCGTTGCGTCAGGCGTCGTTGCCCTTGCCGTTCACCGCGGTGGCGAGATCGACCACCGTTTCGGTTTGCTGGGGCGGCACCGGTTGCAGCGCCTTCTTGTCGTCGTCGGCCCAGGCCGCGACCAGCACGAGCTGGGCGGGTTCGCCGGGGTGCGCCTCGTCTTCGACAGGCTCGACAACGAACAGCCCTTCGGCACCGACGTAAAAGGTGTGGTCGCCGAAGGCCTGGCGCAGAGACGCCATGGCGGGGTTCTGTTCTTCCAAAGGCTCGGCACTGAGATCCTGCTTCACAGCGGCGATCTGGTTGGCATTCAATTTCATGAGATTGAGTCCTCGCGTCCATAAGTGTGCTTAAGAGACCGTCGCGAACGACCCTTGAGCCGCCCGGACGCGCGAATTGCACGACACGTAGGGACGCCGGGACGCGGCTTCAATCGATAATATGGCGGATTGCCGCCCGTTTTCCCCGCTTGCTGCTCCCCTGGGTCGCGGAAACGGGAAAGGCCCCCGCCGAAGACAGGGGCCTTTTTCCATCGTTGCCGGCGTTCGGGCCGCCGGCGTTCGAGACGATGTCTACTTGGCTTTGCGCCGGAACAGGGCCGGCACGACGCGGTGGACGGAGAGACCCTCGTCGCGATGCTGCCCGCCGGTCGTGGCGGCGAACCACGCGGCGGCGGCGGCCAGCGCCGCACCCGCGGCGGTCGCGAAACCGAAGATGAGGGAGCCGTTGTCCGCCAGCCGCAGGACATCGTCGCTCAATCCCGTCGCCGGATTGTTCAACGCATTGGGCATCGGATTGGGCAGAGAACCCGCCGCCGCCGAGGCCAGCAGCCCGGCCAGAGCCGTGACCAGCGCGACACCAACCGTGGCGCCGGCCCAGACCACGAGGCCGTGCACGCCGTCGCGGACCTCCACCTCGTTTTCGGTGCCGTCACCATGACGCGCGCGCATCCGCCCCGCCAGGTAGCCGCCCGCGGACGCACTGGCAATGCTGACCAGGACGACCCAGAGGCCCGCCGCCAGCACGTTCCAGGACGTCGCGCCATCCGCCAGGGTCGGCGCGCCGAGCGCCAGCCCGGCGGTCGCGCCGAACTGAAGCAGCACGACGGAGATCGCCCAGGCCACCGCGAGTCCGCCGGCCACGGCGCCCCATTCGACGTAAGAAGAACCGCCCGCGCCTGGGGACGTTGCGCCCGGGGACGTTTGGCCCGGGGACGTTTGGGTGGGTGCGCCGGGGTGCGGCGCCCTGCCTTGGATGTCCGTTTCCATCGCCATCGTTCTTATCTCAGGCCGAGGAAGGAAAGGATGAACAGGACAACGACGACGAGGCCGATGAGGTAGATGATTCCATGCATGTCGAGGGGTCTCCGTTTCGGGTTCTGTGCGCCGGCGCTTCGCCTTTGCGGGCAGGAAGAGAAGACAGGGCGACCGGACGACGCGAGCAGGCATAAGCGCTGGCGCGGTCGCTTGCCCGTTTCCGCTTTGGAGTAAACACACGAGAGCCGGGATTGGTTCCCGGCAGGCCGCGCGGCCTGCTGTCGCGGCCCGCTGGACGGACTGCCGGGAGAGAGGGAGGCGGCGGACTACAGCGGTAACCCTCTGCCGCTTGACCAGGCCGCAGGTTCCTCCCTATTCCTGCGGTCTGGGAACACGCCGACGTTTTGGAGGCCGGCATGGACGCCGCTTTTTCGCCACCGCTTGATGCCGTTACCTACGGGCTGCTGACCTACGGGCTGCTGGGCGCGGCCGTCGTCGCGTTGCTGGCCCGGGCCAGGCGCCTCTCGATCGGCGCGGCCGCCTTGGCGCTCGCCGCGGCCTGTGTCGGCGGCATCGCATCCTGGCTGGCGGTTCTGGCGCTCGCTGTTTTTCTGGGCCTGTGTCTCTGCCACTTCCGCCTGCCGCGGGAAGACGCGCGCCCGGCGATGCGCGGCGCGCTCATGGTATCGGGCAGCGCGGTCATGGGCGTGGCCATCGCCTTCGGCTACCACGTGGTCCCGGGCTTTGAGAACGTGAAGGCCCTGGATCGCGTGGTGCTGTCGCCGGGGGCCGCGCCGTTCACCATGTATCTCAACTTCGACAAGGTCTTTGCCGCCGTCATGCTGGCGCTGGCCGGCGGCTTCTTTCCACCACGCTTCGAGGTGCGTCCGCGCCGCATCGCCGCCGTCGGCACGCTGATGCTGGGCGCCGCCGTGCTGGTGGTCATACCCGCCGGGCTGGCCGCCGGCCAGATCGCCTTCGAGCCGAAGATCATCGACGCCTTCTGGCTGTGGCTCGCCAACAATCTGTTGTTCGTCGTCTTCGCGGAGGAGGTCATTTTCCGCGGCATGCTGCAGGGCAGCCTGGTCCGCCTGTGCAGCCATGTCGGCTGGCCGCCGTTACTGGGCGGCGCGGGCGGCGCGGGCCTGTTCGGACTGTATCACCTGCCCGCCGGATGGGCCTTTGTCGGGCTCGCCGCCGTGACCGGTCTGAGCTACGGCTATGCGTTTTTCAAGACCCGGTCGCTGGAGGCGGCCATCGCCGTTCACTTCCTGGACAACCTGGTGCACGTCCTGTTGTTCACCTATCCGCGGCTGGCGTGATCCTATTTCCGCCTGGTGAGGCCGGCCTTGCTGAAGGCGGCGGCCATGGCGTTGTCGGGGGCGCTGTCGCGCGCGTTGCCGGAACGGCCACCGCCGCCCTTTGACCCGTTTCCACCCTTATTGCCCTGGGGCTTGTCCGTCATGTGACGGCGGTCGCGCGGCGACAGGGGGCGGTCGCCCTTGGGGCCGCGGTCGGCGCTTGCCCGTGACGGCCCCTGGGCGCCGGCATCGTCGCTGAGGCGCATGGTCAGCGAGATGCGCTTGCGCTTCATGTCGACCTCCAGGACCTTCACCTTCACGATGTCGCCGGGCTTCACCACCTCGCGCGGGTCCTTCACGAAGCGATCGGCGAGCGCCGAGACATGCACCAGCCCGTCCTGATGCACGCCGACATCGACGAAGGCGCCGAAGTTGGCGACGTTGGTGACGACGCCTTCCAGCATCATGCCCGGCACGAGGTGCTTCATCTCCTCGACGCCGTCCTTGAAGACCGCCGCCTTGAAGCCGGGGCGCGGATCGCGGCCGGGCTTTTCCAGCTCCTTCAGGATGTCGCCCACGGTCAGCGCGCCGAAACGGTCGTCGGCAAAGTCCTCGGCGTTGACGCCGCGCAGCACCGAGGCGTTGCCGATGACCTCGCGCAGCTCGGCCTTCAGGCGGTCGAGAATGCGGCGCACCACGGGATAGCTTTCCGGATGGACGGCGGAGGAATCGAGCGGGTCGGCGCCGTCGCGGATGCGCAGGAAGCCGGCGCACTGTTCGAAGGCCTTGGGGCCGAGGCGCGTGACCTTCAGCAGGTCCTGGCGCGAGGCGAAGGGGCCGTTGGCGTCGCGGTGTTCGACGATGTTCTGGGCGAGGCCTTCGTTGAGGCCGGAGACCCGCTCCAGCAGCTTGCCGGAGGCCAGGTTGACGTCGACGCCGACCGCGTTCACGCAGTCCTCCACCACCGCGTCGAGGCTGCGCGAGAGCTGGAACTGGTTCACGTCGTGCTGGTACTGGCCGACGCCGATGGACTTGGGGTCGATCTTCACCAGCTCCGCCAGGGGGTCCTGCAGGCGCCGGGCGATGGAGACCGCGCCGCGCAGCGACACGTCCATGGCGGGGAGCTCTTTCGAGGCGTATTCCGACGCCGAATAGACCGAGGCGCCGGCCTCGGAGACCACGATCTTGGTCAGCGTCAACTGCGGATGCAGGCGGATCAGATCGGCGGCCAGGCGGTCGGTCTCGCGCGAGGCGGTGCCGTTGCCGATGGCGATGAGTTCCACATTATGGCGCGCGCAGAGGGCGGCCAGGGTGGCGATGGATTGGTCCCACTGGCGCCGCGGCTCGTGCGGGAAGATGGTGTCGGTGTCCAGCACCTTGCCGGTGGCCGCCACCACGGCGACCTTCACCCCGGTGCGAAAGCCCGGGTCGAGGCCGAGGGTCGCCCGGCCGCCGGCCGGCGCCGCCATCAGGATGTCCTTCATGTTGGCGGCGAAGACGCGCACCGCCTCGTCCTCGGCCTGCTGGCGCAGCCGCGTCATGAGCTCGATATCGATGTGCACGCGCAGCTTCACGCGCCAGGTCCAGCGCACCACCTCCTGCAGCCAGGCATCCGCCGGGCGGCCCTGGTCGGCGATGCCGAACCGCGCGGCGATCCGCCGTTCGCAGGCGCCCATCGCCTTGCCCTCCGGCTCGTCGTCCAGCACCAGGGCCAGCGACAGCACCTCTTCGTTGCGGCCGCGCAGCAGCGCCAGGGCGCGGTGGGAGGGGATCTTGGCGATGGATTCCGAGGCGTCGAAGTAGTCGGAGAACTTCGCCCCCGCCTCCGCCTTGCCCTCGACCAGCTTGGAGGTCAGCCGCCCGTGCTCCCAGACATGATCGCGCAACGCCCCGACCAGGTCGGCGTCCTCGGCGAAGCGTTCCATCAGGATCTGCATGGCGCCGGCCAGCGCCGCCTTGGTATCGGCCACGTCTTTTTCCGCATCGACGAAAGCCAGCGCCTCGGTCTGCGGATCGCGCGCGGGGTCGTTCAGCAGCAGGTCGGCCAGGGGCTCCAGCCCCGCCTCGCGGGCGATCTGGGCCTTGGTGCGGCGCTTGGGCTTGTAGGGCAGGTAGAGGTCTTCCAGCCGCGCCTTGGATTCGGCGGCGTCGATCTGTTCGCGCAGGGCCGGCGGCAGCTTGCCCTGCTCGTCGATGCTCTTGACGATGGCGTCGCGGCGCTCGTCCATCTCGCGCAGGTACTTCAGGCGCTCGTCGAGGGTGCGAAGCTGGATGTCGTCCAGCCCGCCGGTCGCCTCCTTGCGGTAGCGCGCCACGAAGGGCACGGTCGCGCCGCCGTCCAGCAGGTCGATGGTCGCGGCGACCTGCGCCTCACGCACCTGCAGTTCCTGAGCGATACGCGCGGCAAGGGAGAGACCGGACAAGGAAACACCTCTTTGAGGGACAAGGGGAAGACGCACAGTCGGGGGCGCCCTTCCTAGCTTGGCGCCGTGCCGCCCACAAGGGCGAAGGGGCGCTGAGGGGGAGGCAAAAGGGGGGCTAGCCGGCCATGCGGCGCTGCTGGAACCAGAGGATCGAGGGATAGGCGGCGAGCCAGATCCAGAAGAAGCGGTTGAGGCCGAAGAGGATCGCGTTGGCGAGGTGAAACAGCCCGGCCACGGTGAGGCCGGCGACAAGGGCCGCCGGGTGCAGCAGCGCCGCGGGAAACACCAGTTCGAACAGCATGACCGCCCAGGAGGCGGCGAAAAGCAGGCGCGGCCGGTCCGCCAGCGCCCGCAGGTTTTCGCTGACCGGGTAGGCGGAGAACCGGAACACGTCGCCGAGGGCGCGGCCGTGGCGCCAGTCCGGATTGACGATCTTCACCCCGCCGGCGATGAAATAGGACAGCGTGAGCTGCAGGGCGAGATAGCCCAGGGCGACCTCCCGCCACACCGGCGCCGGCGCGAGGTGCGAGACCAGCAGACAGAGGAGGATCAGCAGGCCCATGCGGTCGCTGCCGCCGTTATAAGGACCCTGGAAGCGGTGCAGAATCGCCACGGCCAGCGCCGCGAGGCCCGCCAGGGCCCAGGCGCCGAACACGCCGAACAGCAGCGGGAGGCAGAGGACGATACGGATTGCGAAGAGGCGTCGTTCGAGCTTCGGTCCGCAGAGGTGTTCGAGGCTTTGCTGGATGAAGGCCAGCGCGAGGAGGATCTCGGTCAGGCGTTGGGCGGTCTCGAAAGTCATTGAGAGATGACGTCCCGGCGCGGCGAAACGTACGCGACCTCTTTTTGCAGGGCGTCGCCGTCGCGGCTGATCAGGACCAGGCGGAAGCGGAAGAACGGCGCGTCGTGCGGCGTGAGGGAGGCCGCGATGCGCGTGGCGATCTCGGCGACGCTGTGCGCCGTTTCCCGTTCCAACAGGCGTTCGGCGCAGCTGGTGAGGAACAGGGTCTCGTTCCAGCGGGGATTCCAGACAAGGCGGCGCAGGATTTCCCGACACGGCAGACTGTGCGGGCGGGGCCGGAATTCCCGCCACGCCCCGACCGGTTCCTCCGCCGCGCTCAGGCGCAGCACCTCGATGCGGGGCGACGCCGTGATGGTGTCGAAGAAGCGCCAGGAGGGAATCAGCGCCGGGGCGAGCAGTTTGAGGCTCTGAAGCATGGGCGCGGGCGGACCCTTGGGGCTGGATGGGCCCCCGGTTTAGCCCTACCGGCCGCGGTCGCGCAAAGGCGAAGAACGTCCGCTGCCGTTTACACCGCCACCCCGGGACTCGATGGACCGGGACTCACTCCGGCAGGCGGACGATCAATTCCATTTCGACCTGCAGGTCGGGCGCGGCCAGGGCGGCGACGCCGATGCCGGTGACGCTGGGCCGGGCGCCGTCGAAGGTGGCGAGGAAGGCCGGCATCACCGCTTCGAGCCGCTGCGGGGTCAGGTCGACCACATAGACACGGGCCATCACCACGTCCTGCGGGCTCGCCTTCACGGCTGCGAGGACCGCCCTGGCGTTGGATGCCACGATGGTCATCTGCTCAGCCAGACTGTCCGGCGCGGGCGTGCCGTCCGGCCGCGCGGCGACCTGGCCGGAGATGAAGGCCATGCGGACCGGTTCGGCGATGGAGATCAGCGAATAACCCAGGGCCCCGGCGTCGGGCAGCGTGGGCGGGTTCAGGCGGCGAATGGGGCAGGTATTGGGAGCGGGCATCGGTTATCCTGTCCTTCAAGCAGATTATGCTGTATGTGTTAAGAAATACTCTGCAAATGTAGAGGGCCAATGTCAACGCCAAAGCCCGTATCAAAGCCCGGCTCAAAGCCCAGCCGGCGGGAGGCCATACTGACGGCCGTGATCGAGCTGCTCGCGACCCGGGGCCTCGACGGCGTGACGCATCGCGCGGTCGATGAGGCCGCGGGGCTGCCGCAGGGCTCCTCCACCTATTACTTTCCCAAGAAGGCTTCACTACTGACGGCGGCGGCCCAGCATCTGGCGACGCTGCTGGAAAAGGATTGTGAGGCGCTGCAGGTCGGCTTTGCGCAACGGGCGGCCCAGCAGGGCCTGGAGGCCGCGGTCGCCTACGTCGCCGAGGAGGTCGTGGCCTATGCGGACGAGTCCCGGCAGCTGTTCCTGGCGCGCATCGAACTGACCCTGGCCGCCGCCCGCCGCGACGATCTGGCCGGGGTCGGTGCGCAGCTGACCGCCGCGGCGCGCCGGCCCATCGCGTTCTTCCTGAGGCTGATCTCGGACGGCAGCACCGAGGTCCCGATCGAGACCTGCGCCGGACTGATCGACGGGATCGCCCTGATGCACGCCACCGGCCAGGGCCCGAAGCCCACCACCGACCAGATCGCGGCGGTCTTTCGCTCGATCCTGTGAGCGCCGCGGTGGGGATGTCCGCGCCCGCAGGGGCAGAGCGGACACGATCCCACATTCATATAGCTATTATGTTTAGTTTTCTTTGACTTTTGGTCCATAAAATCCCGCTCAACTTCGCTGGATTGGGCAGAGTCCGCCACCCCGACGGGCGGCCCAGCCACTGACAGACCCCCGGGGATGACGGAGCCCAAAGGCAGATGTTTTCGAAGACTCCAACAAAACCGAAAGAAGAACTGCAAAAGCTCGCGGCCCTGGACGTTCTTGAAGCCAGGGTCATGATCGCCGATGCGGACTACAACATCATCTATGCCAACCCGGCGGTCACCGGCCTGCTGAAAGATGCCGAGCCGGACCTGAAAAAGGAACTGCCCGACTTCGATGCCGACGGCCTGGTGGGCACCAGCATCGCTACTTTCCACAAGAATCCGGCCCATCAGCGCGGCATGCTCGAAAAGCTGTCCAGCAGCGTCCGGACCACGATCCGCGTGGCCGTCCACCAGTTCGACCTGATGTCATCCCCCTTGACGGCGCCCCAGGGCAAGCGCATCGGCACGGTGGTGGAATGGGCCGACGCGACCCCGCGGCTGCTGAATCTGGACTATACCGCGCAGATCGCCGCGATTGGCCGCTCGCAGGCGGTGATCGAGTTCCAGATGGACGGTACGATCATCAAGGCCAACGACAACTTCCTGAACGCCATGGGCTATACCCTGGCCGAGATCCAGGGCAAGCACCACAGCATCTTCGTCCAGGAATCGGAACAGAACAGCGACGAATACAAGCAGTTCTGGGAGCGCCTGAAGCGCGGCGAATACCAGGCCGCGGAATTCAAGCGCATCGGCAAGGGCGGGCGCGAGGTCTATATCCAGGCGTCCTACAACCCGATCCTGGGCGCCGACGGCAAGCCGATCAAAGTCGTCAAGTTCGCGACCGACATCACCGAGCAGACGCTCAAAAACGCCGACTACAGCGGCCAGTTGGCGGCGATCGGGAAATCGCAGGCGGTGATCGAGTTCCAGATGGACGGCACGATCATCAAGGCCAACGACAACTTCCTGAACGCCATGGGCTATAGCCTGGCCGAGATCCAGGGCAAGCACCACAGCATCTTCGTCCAGGAGTCGGAGCTTAACAGCGACGACTACAGGCAGTTCTGGGAGCGGCTGGGCCGCGGCGAATACCAGGCCGCGGAATACAAGCGCATCGGCAAGGGCGGGCGCGAGGTCTATATCCAGGCGTCCTACAACCCGATCATGGATCCCAACGGCAAGCCCTTCAAAGTCGTCAAGTACGCGACCGACGTCACCGCCTCCGTGCTGGCGCGCAAGAAGGCCGAGCACGTCCGCAGCATGATGGAAAGCGTCGCCGCCGGCGCCGAGGAACTGAACGCCTCGGTGAAGGAAATCGCCTCCAGCATGACCAAGTCCCGCGATACGGCCAGCGACGCCGTGGTCAAGGTCGACGAGGCCGACAAGGCAACCGGCCGCCTGGCCGAGGCCTCCGAGGCCATGGGGCAGATCGTCCAGGTGATCGCGAACATCACCGCGCAGCTCAACCTGCTGTCGCTGAACGCCACCATCGACTCGGCCCGCGCCGGCGAGGCCGGCAATGGCTTCGCGGTGGTCGCCAACGAGGTGAAGAACCTGGCCAACGAAGCCAAGGGCGCAACCGAAAAGATCTCCGAGGAGATCGGCCGCCTGCAGGACGTCTCCGACGAGGTGACCGCGACCCTGCAGACCATCAAGAACGCCATCGACACGGTCACCGAGTACGTCACCGCAACGACCGTAGCGGTGGAGGAGCAGAGTGCGGTGGCCAGCGAGATGTCCAGCAACATGCAGCGCGCCGCCGCCGAGGCGAACAGCCTGGGCGACGCCGCCTAGATCAGATCACGGTTGGATGGAATCGCCTACGGCGATCCATCGACCGTGAGAAGCTGATCTATCTCTTTGAGGTAGAGCGGATTCACGCGATCGGACGAAACCGCAAAGCGGTTCCGTCTGATCACGATCCGCTCTAGCCGGGTGCTGAAACACGGATCCAGCCCGTGGCGCCTCCTTCGAGTCCGCCCCTTACGGGGCTTTCTCAGGTGAGGTCAATCAGGCCCCAACCCTACCGTCATTAGCAATAAAACGGTAAAGCGGCACAATATCTTGAGACATTCCGGCTTTTTCCGCTAGGATCGCCGCTCCTGCATTCCGGCGGCGCCCCCTCCTCCGGCTGCCGCCCTTACGGCGAAATCTCTATGGCCCTGCTGACGGTCACCCACACCACGGTCTACCGCTACCAGCGGCCCGTGCGCTTCGGCGAACATCGCCTGATGTTCCGCCCGCGCGACAGCCATGACCTGCGTCTGGTCGATGCCGCGCTGACCATCTCGCCGCGCGCCAAGGTGCGCTGGCTGCACGATGTGTTCTCCAATTCCATCGCCATAGCGTCGTTCAACGACGCCTCGCGGGAGTTGAGCTTCGAGAGCCGCATCATGCTGGATCACTTCGGGCTGAAGGACCCGGAGTTCGCCATCGAGCCCTATGCCCAGACCTACCCCTTCAGCTATCCCTCCGAGGAGATCCCCGATCTCGGCCGCTCGATGGAGCGTCACTATCCCGCCCCCGACCGCAAGGTCGACGCCTGGGTGAAGGGCTTTCTCGGCGACGGCCAGGTGCGCACCCAGGACCTGCTGGTGAGCATCAACAAGGCGATCCACGAGCAGTTCTCCTATACCAAACGCTTTTCCCTGGGCACCCAATTGCCGGTGGAGACACTGGATCTGGGCAGCGGCACCTGCCGCGATCTGGCGATGTTCATGATGGGCGCGGTGCGGGCCCTGGGCCTGGCCGCGCGTTTCGTCTCCGGCTATCTCTACGACCCGGCGCTGGACAACACCCTGCCCGGCGGCGCCCAGGCCGCGCCGATAGACGAGAGCGGCCAGGTGCGGGGCGCCGGCGATACCCACGCCTGGGTGCAGGTCTACCTGCCCGGCGCCGGCTGGGTGGAGTTCGACCCGACCAACGGATCGGTCGGCGGCGCCAACCTGATCCGCATCGCCGTGGCCCGCGAGCCCTTTCAGGCCGTGCCGCTGCAGGGCACCTTCTTCGGCGCGTCCGAGGATTTCCTGGGCATGGACGTCGAGGTGCGCGTCACCCGCGGGTGACCCCTGAGCCGACCGCCGGCTTGCCGCCGTGAGGGTGGCACCCCCCCTCCTAACCTCCCCCCATCAAGGGGGGAGGGATTTTTAGCGAGCAGCTTCAACAAATTATTCCCTCCCCCTGCGATGGGGCAGGGCTAGGGTGGCGGTGGGGTCAAAAGTACGCGGACCGCCCGTCTCGCCCCTGCCACGGCGTAACCGGACAGCCGCGGGCGTCACCCGAACGTGACTGGCACGTGATCCCGGATGCCCTTAATTTCCCGGGTCATGAGCCGCAAATCCTCATCCCCTCTTGCCACGTCGCTGGGCCTTCTGGGGGGCCTTCTGGGCGCCCTCGCGCTGGCCGCGGGCCTGACCTTCTGGGTCGCCGAGGCGACGCCGGAAAGCCGGGCCGCGGGCGGCGGGACCGCCCAGCCGCTGCAGCTTGCCGCCGGCACGGCTGCGAACCCGGCGGCGCGCGCGGAGACCGGTGCGCCGGTGGTGGTCGAGCTCTACACCTCCCAGGGCTGCAGTTCCTGCCCGCCGGCCGACGCCATCCTGAGCGAACTGGCCGCCCAGCCGGGCCTGCTGGCGCTGGCGTTTCACGTCGACTACTGGGACTACATCGGCTGGAAGGACCCCTTCGCCTCGGCCCAGTTCACCGAACGCCAGCGCGACTACGCCGCCAAGCTGGGCCTGCGCTACGTCTACACCCCGCAGATCGTCATCGACGGCCGCCGCGACGTGGTGGGCAGCAAACGCGGCGCGGTGACCCAGGCGATCGAGGACGCCAGCCAGGAGGCCCCGGCGGTCGCGGTGACACTGGACCGCGAGGACGGCGGCCGGGTGCGGCTGTCGGCGGGCACGGCCCCGTCAGGCGGCGCGACGGTCTGGCTGGTCACCTTCGACGACGACCACGACACCCAGGTGGCGCGCGGCGAGAACGGCGGGCGGGCGCTGCACAATGCCAACGTGGTGCGCGAAATGACCACGCTGGGGACCTGGACCGGTGAGGCAAAGACCTTCGCCATCGACCTGGCGGCGGCCCGCGCCGCCGGGCGCGGCGGCTGCGCCGTTCTCGTGCAGCAGGGCCGCGGCGGCCCGGTGATCGGTGCCGCCGTCCTGGACCTGGACGGCGAGCACGGCTGACGGGGCGGCCTCGCCCTTCGAGACGGCGGCCAGATCCCCGGGCCGCCTCCTCAGGGTGAGGCGCGATTTTGCAGGGGCCTCATCCCGAGGAACGAGCGCCGGTGCGTGTCGCGAAGGATGAGGTCAATTTGCAAGAGGGGCTGGCAAGATCGGCGCTAGCCCGCCAGCAATCCCTTTTCCACCAGACACGACAGCCGGCGCGAGAAGGCGGCGGCATCGGGCAGCGGCTCGCCTTCGATGATACGGGCCTGGTCGAGCAGCAGCCAGGCGGCGTCTTCCGCCACGGTGCCGGCACCGTCCTTGCCGACCTGGGCGGCCAGCGCCTTCACCAGGGCATGGCCGGGATTGACCTCCAGGATACGCTGGGACGTGTGGTCGAGCTGCTTCTGCTGCTTCAGCAGGCGTTCCAGGTGCATGTCCATGTCGCCCTCGTCAGCGACCAGACAGACCGGGCTGGCGGTCAGCCGCTTGGAGGCGCGCACGTCCTTCACCTGGTCCTTCAGGGTCAGCTTCACGAAGGCGATGAGGGCGTCCAGATCCGGCGTCGCCGCGTCGGCTTTCTCCGCCTCGTCCTTCTTCTCGTCGGCCTCGCCGATCTTGTCGAGGTCGGCGCCGCCGCGGGTCACCGACTTGAAGGGCTTGCCGTCGTAGGCCGGCACCATGGAGAGCCAGAAGTCGTCGACCGCGTCGCTGAGCAGCAGCACCTCGATGCCCTTGGCGGCGAAGCCTTCCAACTGGGGACTCTTCGCCAATGCGTTCGGGTTGTCGCCGGTAATGGTGTAGATCGCGTCCTGGCCCGGCTTCATGTCCTTCACGTAGTCGGCCAAGCTGACCAGGCCGTCGCGGGTGGTCGAGCGGAAGCGCGCCAGCTCCAGCAGGGTGTCGCGCTGCTGGCCGTCCTCGTAGAGGCCTTCCTTCAGCACCGGGCCGAAGGTCTCCCAGAATTTGGCGTACTCCTCCGGCGCCTTCTCGGCCTTCTGCTTCAGCTCGCCCAGCACCTTCTTGCACAGCGCCTGGCGGATCTTGGCAAGGCGCGGATTGTTCTGCAGCAGCTCGCGGCTGACGTTCAGCGGCAGGTCCTCGGTATCGACGATACCGCGCAGGAAGCGCAGGTAGGGCGGCAGCAGCTCGGCGCAGTCCTCGGTGATGAAGACGCGCTTCACGTAGAGGCGCACGCCCGTCTTGCGGTCGGGATGGAAGAGGTCGAAGGGCTTCTGGGAGGGAATGAACAGCAGGCCGGTGTATTCCATCACGCCCTCGGCCTTGAAGTGCAGGCGCAGCCAGGGCTCGTCGAAGGTGTGGCCGACGTGGTGGTAGAATTCCTTGTACTGTTCCTCGGTGATCTCGCTCTTGGGCCGGGTCCACAGCGCCGAGGCGGCGTTCAGGGTCTCGTCCGGCTCGTCTTCTTTGTTCGATTCCAGCACCACCGGCACCGAGATGTGGTCGGAGTAGGTGTGGACGATCTGGCGCAGGCGCGTGGGGTCGAGGTATTCCTCCTCGCCGTCGCGCAGGTGCAGCACGATGCGGGTGCCGCGCGCCGGCGCTTCGGCGGCTTCGGGCCCCGGGGCTTCGGCGATGGTGAAGGCGCCGCGGCCGTCCGAGGTCCAGACCCAGCCCTCGGCCTCGCCGGCCCGCCGGGTGGTCACCACGACCTTCTCGGCCACCATGAAGGCGGAATAGAAGCCGACGCCGAACTGGCCGATCAGGTTGGCGCCTTCCTGCTTGTTTTCCAGCCGCTGCATGAAGGCGGCGGTGCCCGAGCGCGCGATGGTGCCCAGGTTGTCGATCAGTTCCTGCCGGTTCATGCCGATGCCGTTGTCGGCGACGGTCAGGGTCTTGTTGGCGGGATCGACCTTCAGGCGGATCTTGAAGGAGGTGTCATCGCCCAAGAGGCCGCCCTGGGTAAGCGCGGCGTGGCGCAGACGGTCGCAGGCATCGGCCGCGTTGGAGATCAATTCCCGGAGGAAGATCTCCTTTTCCGAATAAAGCGAGTGGGCAACGATATCGAGAAGCCGGCTGACCTCAGCCTGGAAATTCATCTGTTCTTCCGCCATAGCCTTTTCCATCCGTCTTTTTCGCGGTCCGTTCGGTGCGGTTGCTGCTGTGCCGGCCCGGCGCCCCTCGCCGCGGCCCGTCCCGGATCCTGTCCGGAGAGCCGCGTCGGGTCGCGGGACCGCGTGACATATGTGCGCAATCCATGTTGACTACAAGCCTTGTCGCCCGGCGGGGCCCCTGCCGGCGCGGCCCGAAAAAGGGGAGGCGCCATGGCGGGCAACGATCGAACCGGGGATAGGCCGGGGCAGAGCGACGGCTCGCGCGAGGCCGAGCGCCGGGAAATGCTGCGCCAGATCGAGGCGGAGGTCGTCGAGACCAGCCACTGGCTGGGCAAGGACAAGCTCGACCCCCGGGTCATGGACGCCCTGGCCCGGGTGCCGCGCCACGCCTTCGTACCGCGCCTGGAAGACGCCTTCGCCTACCGCAACGAGCCGCTGCCCATCGGCCTGGGCCAGACCATCTCGCAGCCCTACATCGTCGCGGTAATGAGCGACCAGGCCCTGAGCGGAAAATTGGGCGTCGGCCCAGACAGCCGGGTGCTGGAGGTCGGCACCGGCTCGGGCTACCAGGCCGCCGTGCTGGCCGAACTGGGCTGCGAGGTGTGGTCCATCGAGGCCCTGCCGGAGCTCGCCGAGACGGCCGCCCGGCGGCTGCAGGCCGAAGGCTACGGCCAGGTCCACTGCCGCCAGGGCGACGGCGCCAAGGGCTGGACGGAGGCGGCGCCCTTCGACGCCATCCTGGTGACGGCCGCGGCGCCCGCCATCCCGCCGGCCCTGGTCGACCAGCTGAAGCGCGGCGGGCGCCTGATCATTCCGCTCGGGCCGCCCGACGGGGTGCTGCGCCACAGCGCCAGCCAGCGCCTGATGCGGATCGAAAAGGCCGTGGACGGCACCCTCCGCGAAGAAGTGGTCCTGCCGGTCGCCTTCGTGCCGCTGGTGACGCCGCCGGCGTCGGAGCAGGACTGAGCGCCCCCGCGCGGGCTAAGCACCCGGAACCGGCGCGGACTAAGCGCCCAGAAAACGTCACGAAATCGTCTTGCCCGGGCCCATGACAGCCCTTGCAATGGGCCGGCAAACCCCCGATCCTCTAGAGGATATGTCGCTGTTCGCGCAAAGCCGGGTGACGGCCGTTCTCGGCCCCACCAATACCGGCAAGACCTACCTGGCGATCGACCGCATGCTTGGTCATTCGAGCGGCATGATCGGCTTTCCGCTGCGCCTGCTGGCGCGCGAAAACTACGACCGCATCGTGAAGATCAAGGGGGCGGCCCAGGTCGCCCTGGTCACCGGCGAGGAAAAAATTCTGCCGCCGGGGGCGCGCTATTTCTGCTGCACCGTGGAATCCATGCCGGTCGACCGGCCGGTATCCTTCCTGGCCATCGACGAGATCCAGCTGTGCGCCGACCCGGAACGCGGCCACGTCTTCACCGAGCGCCTGCTGCACGCCCGCGGCCTGGCCGAGACCATGTTCCTGGGCGCCGAGACCATCCGCCCGGTGCTGCAGAAGCTGGTGCCGGAGGCCGAGTTCATCACCCGGCCGCGCTTTTCCACCCTGACCTACACCGGCCCGCAGAAGCTGACCCGGCTGCCGCCGCGCTCCGCCGTGGTCGCCTTCTCCGCCGCCGAGGTCTATGCCACCGCCGAGCTGATCCGCCGCCAGCGCGGCGGCACCGCCGTGGTGCTGGGCGCCCTGTCCCCGCGCACCCGCAACGCCCAGGTCGCCCTGTTCGAGGCCGGCGAGGTCGACTACCTGGTCGCCACCGACGCCATCGGCATGGGGCTGAACCTGGATCTGGACCACGTCGCCTTCGCCAAGCTGCGCAAGTTCGACGGCCGCGGCCAGCGCCAGCTGACCGCGCCGGAGGTCGGCCAGATCGCCGGGCGCGCCGGGCGCCACATGAGCGACGGCAGCTTCGGCACCACCGGCGAGGTCGGCCCGCTGGAGGCCGAACTGGTCGACGCGGTGGAGAACCACCGCTTCGACGCGCTGTCCTACGTGCACTGGCGCAACATCGAGCTGGATTTCCGCCACCCGGACCTGCTGCTGAAGAGCCTGGACCGCCGCCCGCCGCGCCCGGAACTGCTGCTGGTGCGCAACGCCGAGGACCAGCTGGCGCTGGCCACCCTGGCGCGCGACCCGGAAATCGCCCAGCTCGCCACCTCGGCAGATTCCGTGGCGCTGCTGTGGGAGGTCTGCCAGGTGCCGGACTTCCGCAAGATCCTCTCCGACCATCACGCGGTGCTGCTGTCGCAGCTGTACCTGCGCCTGATGCGCAACGACCTGCGCCTGCCGGAGGACTGGGTCGGCGCCCAGCTGGAGCGCCTGGACCGCATCGACGGCGACATCGACCACCTGATCCAGCGCATCGCCCACGTGCGCACCTGGACCTACATCACCCACCGCGGCGACTGGCTGGCCGACAACGCCCACTGGCAGGGCCGCGCCCGCGCCATCGAGGACGCCCTGTCCGATGCCCTGCACGAACGCCTGACCCAGCGCTTCGTCGACCGCCGCACGGCGGTGCTGGTGCGCCGCCTGCGCGGCGACGGCGCCCTGGTCGGCGCGGTGCGCAAGAACGGCGAGGTGCTGGTCGAGGGCGAGTTCGTCGGCCGCCTGAAGGGCTTTCAGTTCCAGCCCGACGAGGAGGCCGGCAGCGACGACGCGCGGCCGCTGCTGACCGCCGCCCGGCGCGCCCTGACCGGCGAAATTCCGCGGCGCATCAGGCACCTGGAGCAGGACAACGACGGCGCCTTCACCCTGGCCGACGACAAGCTGACCTGGCGCGGCACGCCCATTGCGCGGCTGGCCGCCGGCGACACCGTACTGACCCCGCGTATCGAGGTGCTGCACAGCGACTTCCTGGACGGCCCGGCGCGCGAGCGCCTGCGCAAGCGCGCCGCCGCCTGGCTGACCCGACACATCCGCGCCCAGCTGAAGCCGCTGATCAAGGCGCAGGAGGTCGAACTGAGCGCGCCCGGCCGCGGCCTGCTGTTCCAGCTGGTCGAGGCGCTGGGCACCCTGCCCCGGCGCCCCCTGGCCGAGCAGATGAAGGCGCTGACCAAGGCCGACCGCAAGACCCTGGCGGAACTGGGCGTGCGCCTGGGATCCGCCAGCCTGTTCATGCCCAAGCTGCAGCATCCGCGCATGCTGGACCTGCGCGCGCGCCTGTGGGCGGTGCGCCAGGGCTGCCCGCTGCCGGCGCTGCCGCCGGCCGGCGCCAAGAGCTTCGATCTGAAGGACCACGCCGGGGTGCCGGCGGTGGAAGCCTTCTGCCATGCGGTCGGCTACCGCCGGGTGACCCGCAAGGACGGCTCCGCCCTGGCGGTGCGCGCCGACATGCTGGAGCGCCTGGCCCGCGAGGTCTACAAGCGCGCCACCGCCAGGCCGACCGAGGCCGACGCCGGCACGCCCGACACCGAGTCCGCGACACCGGCCGGCGAAAGTCCGGCCGCGGTGGCAGCGAACAGCCCGCCGCCGGAGAGCGCCCCTCAAGAAACCGTGCCGCCGCAGGGCCCCCCGCCCCAGGCCGACCCGCCCCAGGCAGACCCGCCAGAGGTTATCGTGCCGGAGACCGGCGCGGCGAAAGCCGCCGCCACCAAACCCGACGCCGCCAAACCCGCCGCCCGGGCCGCCAGGCCGCAGCCTGTCGCCTTCAGTGCCGACCCGGCGCTCTGCGAACTGGCCGCCTGCGACGCGGCGGATCTGGAGGCGCTGCTCTTTGCCCTCGGCTACCGCCGCCACCGCACCGCCGAGGGCGCGGTGACTAACCTGCGCACGGGCCCGCAGCGCACAGCCGCGGGCGGCAGGAAGCCGGCGAAGCAGAAGGCCGGGGCCGCCCCGGCCAAGGTTGCCCCGGACAAGACTGCCCAGGATAAGACTGCCCCAGGGGAAGACGCCGCCGCCCCGTCGCGCCGCAAGCGCCGGCCGCGCCGCGACAGGCACAAGACATCCGCGCCGGACAAGGTACAGGCCCCGGCCACCACCCAGGCCCCGGGCAAAACACGCGGTCCGCGCAAGGCGCCCGATCCGGCCATCGCCGCGCGCAAGGCGCGCCAGGAGGAGGCTCGTAAACGCGAAGAAAAGCGCATGGCCGACTCGCCCTTCGCGATCCTGAAGCAGCTCGCGCTTGGCGGTGAATAGGGGCGGCGCATGAGCGCGGTCGGACCTTCAGTCGGACCTTCCCAGACCGACTCCCCTCAGACGACCCTGCGCGCCGACAAGTGGCTGTGGCAGGCCCGCTTCTTCAAAAGCCGCAGCCTGGCGAGCCAGGTCTGCCAGGCCGGCAAGCTGCGCGTCTCGGGCCTGGGCATCGTCAAGGCGCACCACAAGGTGAAGCCCGGCGACGTGCTGACCTTTCCCCAGGCGCACCACATCCGCGTCATCAAGGCGGTGGCGCTGGGCAGCCGCCGCGGCCCGGCCAGCGAGGCCCAGACGCTCTACGAAGACCTGACGCCCCCGGCCGAGGACAACCGCCTGCCCGACGGCACCCCCGACGCGCTCGCCAGCGCTGGGACCACCGCGAAACGCGACCCCGGCGCCGGCCGCCCGACCAAGCGCGACCGCCGCGTCATGGACCGCCTGCGCGACAGCGACTGAGCCGGCTATTCAGGGGGCCGCCGCGGCCCTAGGATGCCGCCATGCTGGAGCCCCTCGCCCTTACCGCCATCGCCGGTGTCTTCCTGCTCGCCGGCTTCGTGAAGGGGGTGGTGGGCTTCGGCCTGCCGACGGTGAGCCTCGCCCTGCTGGCCGTCGCCTTCGGCCTGCCCCAGGCCATGGCGCTGATGCTGGTGCCCGCTTTCGTATCCAACATCTGGCAGGCGGTGGCCGGCGGCGGCGCGGCGCCGGTGCTGCGCCGCATCTGGCCGTTCCTGCTGGCGTCGGCGGCAACCATCTTCATCGGCGCCCTGGCGCTGACGCGGGTCGACGTCCGCTGGCTGTCCGCCCTGCTCGGTGTCGTGCTGGTGATCTATGCGGCGGTCGGTCTGGCCGGGCTGCGGCTCAGCCTGACGGCGCGGCAGGAAGCCTGGGCCGGGCCGCTGATCGGCGCGGCGAACGGCGTGCTGACCGGCATGACCGGCTCCTACGTGGTGCCCGGCGTGCTGTTCCTGCAGGGCATCGGGCTGCCGCGCGACCAGCTGATCCAGGCCATGGGCATGCTGTTTCTGGTGTCGACCGTCGCCCTGGGCATGGCGCTGGGCGGCAACGCCATGCTGGACCGGGAACTCGCCCTGCTGTCGGCCGCCGCGCTGGCGCCGACGCTGATCGGTATGGCGCTGGGCCGGTCGCTGCGCCGGCGGCTGCCCGAGGCGGTGTTCCGCCGGGTGTTCTTCGCCGCGCTGCTGGCCCTCGGCGGCGCCATCATCGCGCGGGCGATCTAAAGGGCCTACAGCCGGTCGAGCAGCGAGTAGTACAGCATGCCGGCGACCAGGCTGGGCCAGCGCAGCAGGGTGCCGCCGGGAAAGCGCGGCATCGGCACGCCGGCCAGCAGGTCGAAGCGCTCGGTCTGGCCGGCCACCGCCTCGGCCATCACCTTGCCGGCCAGGGTGGTGAGCGCCACGCCCTGGCCCGAAAAACCCATCGCGTAGTAGACGTCGCCGTCCAGCCGCCCGAAGGCCGGCAGGCGGTTCAGGGTGATCGCCACCTTGCCGCCCCAGGCGTAGTCGATGGCAACGTCGGCCAGCTGCGGGAAGACGCGCAGCATGCAGGGCCGCACCAGACCGGCGATGTCGTCGGGATAGTTCTGGCGGTAGCTCTCGCCGCCGCCGAACAGCAGGCGCCCGTCGGCGGAGAGCCGGTAGTAGTCGATCACGTACTTGCTGTCGGCCACCGCCGCGTCGTTGGCGATGAGCGCGCGTGCCCGTTCCGCGCCCAACGGTTCGGTGGCGACGATGAAGTTGTTGATCGGCATGATCTTGGACGCGATGCGCGGCTCCAGCCCGCCAAGGTGGCCGTTGCAGGCCAGCACCAGATGGTCGGCCGTGACATCGCCCTGGGGCGTGCGGATGCCGGGCTTACCGTCGCGCCGCAAGATTTCCAGCGCCGGGGTCAGCTCGTGGATCGTGGCGCCGGCGTCGCGCGCCGCGCGGGCGAGGCCCAGCACGTAGTTCAACGGATGCAGGTGCGCGGAATCGGCGTCGTAGGAGCCGCCGTGATAGAGATCGCTGGCGACCAGTTCGCGCATCTCCTCGCGGCTCAGCGGGCGGATGTGCGGGTAGCCGTAGGCGTCGCGCAGGAAGCGGGCGTGGTCCTGCATCTCCCGGGCGTGCGACGGCTTGAAGCCGGCGTGGATGACGCCGGGCTTCAGGTCGCAGTCGATGGCGTGCTGCGCGACGCGCTGTTTCACCGCGTTCTTGGCTTCCTCGCCCAGGTCCCACAGCCGGCGCGCGCGCTCGGCGCCGACCATCCTGGTGAGCGCCTCGGGCTCGAGGCGCTGGCCGCCGGAGAGCTGGCCGCCGTTGCGCCCGGAGGCGCCCCAGCCGACACGCTGGGCCTCCAGCACGATGACCTTGTAGCCGCGCTCGGCCAGGTGCAGCGCGGTGGAAATGCCGGTGAAACCGCCGCCGATGACGCAGACATCGCAGCGCGCATCGCCGGCCAGCGGTATCGGGGCGACCAGGCCCTTGGCGGTCGCCGCGTAGTAGGAGTCGGGATGGGGCGCGTGCTGCGGGGAACTCATGGAACGGAACTGCCTTCTTCAGAACGTCTAACGCGGCCGGGCGAACCACAGCGACAGATTGTTGGCCGGCATTTCGGCGACAAGGGGTGCGGCGAGCCCCGCCGCCGCGGCCAGGTCCGTCACCGCCGCCAGGTCGCGCAGACCCCAGGCCGGATTTTGCGCCCGCAGGCTGGCGTCGAAGGCCTCGTTCGACGGCGCCGTCGGCACGCCTTCGCGCCGGAACGGGCCGTAGAGATAGAGGCCGCCGCCCGCCGCCAGGTGGCGCCCGGCCCCGGCGAAGAGACCCTCGGCCGCCGCCCAGGGAGCGATGTGGATCATGTTGCAGCAGACCATCGCCTGGACGGAACCGTCCACGGGCCAACGGGGCGCGGTCACGTCGATGTCGAGCGGCGGCAGCAGATTGGCGCCGCCGTCACCCGCCCGGTAGGCGGCGATGCTGCGGCGATGCGCCGGGTCGGGATCGCTGGGCTGCCAGGTCAGGCCGGCAAAGCGCCCGGCCAGATACAGCGCGTGCTCGCCGGTGCCGCTGGCCAGTTCCAGGACCCGGCCCGTCTGCGGCAGCCAGCCGGCCAGGACCTGGGCGATGGCGTCCCGGTTGCGGGCGGTCGCCGGGGCGTGCAGCCGGGCGTCGCTCCCAGCGTCTCTGGGGGCGTCTCTGGGGGCCTCGCCGGGCCCGGCTGCCGGCCGGCCGGGTCCGTCCGCCGGCGGTGCGAAAAGCGGGGTGCGGGGCTTCATCGGGGCGCGTCCATGGGCGGCAAGCTAGGCCAGCGGCAGGGGGCGCGGCAAGCGCCAAAGACCGCAATCCGGGCAGGGTTGCACCGCTCAACAGGGGGTGATAACCAGTGCCGTGCTCGATCGATTGAAAGCTTTCCTGGCCGGCCAGACCGGCGCCTCCGATGGCGCCGCGGGCGGGGCCGACAAGGTCCAACTGGCCACCGTCGCCCTGCTGGTCGAGGCGGCGCAGATGGACGACGAGTTCGGCGCCGAAGAGCGGGCCAAGATCATGGAGCTGGTCGAGGGCCGCTTCGGGCTGAGTGCGGCGGAAAGCCGCATCCTGCTGCAGGCGGCCAGCGATACAGTGGCGCAGTCGGTCGAGGTTTTCGGCTTCACCCGCGAGATCAAGAATGCGTTCTCGCCGGACGAGCGGATCGAGATGATGGAAATGCTGTGGGAAGTCGCCTATGCCGACGGCACGCTGCATGACCTGGAAGCCAGCCTGATGCGCCGCCTGGCCGGGCTGCTGCATGTCAGCGACCGCGACAGCGGGCTGGCGCGCAAGCGGGTGCTGGCGCGCCTGGGCCTGGAAAGCTAGGACGACCCTCCGCGGCGCGGCGCCGGTACCCCGGCCGGCGCCTTTGGCCAGGGCACGGCGGGCGCACGATATAGAATAGAAAGACCGCCCTGGCGCGGCCGCATGAGGAGAGTGAAGTCGATGACCTACGTCGTCACCGAAGCCTGCATCAAGTGCAAGTACATGGATTGTGTCGAGGTCTGCCCGGTGGATTGCTTCTACGAGGGCGACAACATGCTGGTGATCCACCCCGACGAATGCATCGATTGCGGCGTGTGCGAGCCGGAGTGCCCGCCGGAGGCCATCGTGCCCGACACCGACCCCCAGGCCGAACAGTGGCTGGAGCTGAATCGCGACTACTCCGACAACAAGTGGCCGAACATCACCCGCAAGGGCGAAGCCCCGGCCGATGCCGACGCGCACCGCGACGAAGCCGGCAAGTTCGAGAAGTACTTCTCCGACAAGCCGGGCCAGGGCGACGGCTGCCCGGCCGCCAGAGCGCCTCTGGGGGCCCGCCCCTGCAGGCGCGACTCTGGGGGGCGCGACCCTGGGGACGCGACACTGGGGACGCCAGGACGTACGCCCCCAGAAATGGGAAAGCAGTCCTGCTATCCTCTCTGTGGATTGTCGCCGCCGCGGCGGCGGCGTTAACCACTGCGGCCCTAGAGCCGCCTGGGGCGGGCCCGGGCCACGCCGGAGCCCAAGGAAAACAACGGCCTTTCGCACTTGCAGCAGTTGTTTTTCCACAGATAGTGTGATAAATTAGTTACATGAAAATCTGACCAGCAGCCAGCGCGCCATCGGCACCCCGATGGCGCGGTTGTTTGTTTCGTGTACCGCTCCTGCCGGTCGACGCGCTGTCGGCCCTGCCGGGAGAGGCGAGAAAAAGGCCCGGCGGCTGCCCGCACCCCCGTACGGACAGGAACGCACGGCAGCCAACTTGATGACCAGCTATCGCGTTGGGCGACGGTCAGAAACAGGCGTTGAGGACCTTCGGCCGGGACCCTGACTCACCAGGGGAATTCCGGCCGGACCACAGGCCGATTGGAGAGAACGCAGCATGGCAAAAAGCGAATACGGTGAAGGTGATTACGTTGTCTATCCGACTCACGGCGTCGGCCGGGTACTGGGCATCGAGGCGCAGCAAGTCGGGGACCTCACCCTCGACCTGATCGTCATCAAGTTCGAGAAGGACCGCATGACGCTGCGCGTGCCGGTCGACAAGGCCGCCAACTCCGGCCTGCGCAAGCTGTCCAGCCGCAAGATGATGGACACCGCCCTGACCACCCTGAAGGGCCGCAGCCGTGCCAAGCGCACCATGTGGAGCCGCCGCGCGCAGGAATACGAAGCCAAGATCAATTCCGGCGATCCGGTGTCGATCGCCGAGGTGGTGCGCGACCTGCACCGCAGCGCCGACCAGCCGGACCAGTCCTACAGCGAGCGCCAGATGTACCAGGCCGCGCTGGACCGCCTGGCCCGCGAACTGGCCGCCGTCGAGAAGATCGACGAGGACGCCGCGGCGATGAAGCTGGAAAAGCTGCTCGCCGCCTGAGATCGGGAAACGGCTGGACGCCGCCTGGGCCACGGGCACCGCGCGTCCCAAGACCAAAAACAGGATCAGGGGCCGCCGTCAGGCGGCCCCTTCTTTTTTGCGCCCCCAATTTCCCACCGCAAAGCCGCACTTTGCGCCCGACAAAGCGGGGCGAGTGTGAGAGTCTGGACCCATCGATTCGGCTACAAAAGGAACCCGCGCCGCGATCATGGCGGACCAGCAGAAGTTCACGCGGCTCCGCGCCGCCCAACGGGTTTGGGCGGTGTCGTCCATTCATGGCGAAATCGACGCGCTTAATCGCCTGCACCGGGCGATCATCCCCAACCTGAAGCCCGGCGACCGCCTGGTCTATCTGGGCAACCTGATCGGCCGCGGCACGCGCTCGGCCGCCGCCGTCGACAGCCTGCTGCGCTTCCGCAGCCTGTTCCTGGCGCGGCCCGATGCCTTCGCCTGCGACGTCGTGCACCTGCGCGGCAGCCAGGAGGAGATGTGGCAAAAGCTGCTGCAGCTGCAATTCGCCACCGATCCGCGCGGGGTGCTGCAGTGGATGCTGGACCAGGGCGTCGCCGCCAGCCTGGAATCCTACGGCGTCAATCCGACCGAGGGCCTGCGCGAGGCCGCCGCCGGCCCGCGCCAGCTAACCCGCTGGACCAGCGCCCTGCGCGAGCGCATCCAGGCCCATCCCGGCCATTGGCAGCTGCTGGGCAACCTGCGGCGCGCCGCCTACACCGACCAGGACGCCACTGGAAACGGCACCGGCAGCAACGACGGCTGGGGCCTGCTGTTCGTGAATGCGGGTCTCGACCCCAGCCGGCCGCTGGAAGCCCAGAAGGACAGCTTCTGGTGGGGCAGTGCCGGCTTTGCCAACATCGACACACCCTACGCCGGCTACCGCCGGGTGGTGCGCGGCTTCTGCCCCCAGCATCCAGGGCTGGACCTGGGCGATTTCACCGCCACGGTGGACGCCGGCTGCGGCTTCGACGGCCCCTTGCTGGCCGCCTGTTTTGCCACCGACGGCAGCCTGGTCGACGAGATCGAGGCCTGAGGCCGGCACGGCGCCGGTCGAAGCGTCTTCAACAAATCGCGAGGCGGGCAGTGATCCATAGCCCGCGCCCCTGCGTATCCCCTACTGTAACAGTCAGGTATAGACCGACGTTTCGACGGCTTCGCAGGCGCCAAGGCATAACGCGCGGCCCAACCGGATGGAGGGTGTGGACATGCCGCAGTTCGAAGATGCGCAGGCCCAGCGGGCCCAGGCCCGCTTCATCCGCCAGTCGATGGCCGAACCCCTGCTGTCGCGCGAGCGCGAATACCACCTCGCCCGGTCCTGGCGCGAGGACGGCAACACCGACTCCCTGCAGGAACTGATCCGCGCCTACACCCGGCTGGTGGTGTCGCTGGCCACCAAGTTCCGCAACTACGGCCTGCCGGTGAGTGACCTGATCCAGGAAGGCACCCTGGGCCTGCTGCAGGCCGCCAGCCGTTTCGAGCCGGAGCGCAACGTGCGCTTTTCGACCTATGCCTCGTGGTGGATCCGCTCGGCCATGCAGGACTTCATCCTGCGCAACTGGTCGATCGTGCGCACCGGCACCACCGCCGCCCATAAAACGCTGTTCTTCAACTTCCGCCGCCTGCGCGCGCGCATCGAGGACGCCTCCGGCCGGCCGTTCGACGACCGTGGCCGCAGCACCGTGGCGCAAGAGCTGTCGGTGCCGCTCAGCGACGTGAACCACATGGAAGGGCGCCTGTCGGTGTCCGACCAGTCGCTGAACATGCGCGTCGGCGAGGACGGCGAAACCGAATGGCAGGACCAGCTGACCGACGAGCGCCCGAGCCCGGAGGATCTGGTGATCTCCTTCCATGACGGCCTGACCCGCGGCGAGTGGATCCAGGAAGCCCTGCTGGAGCTGAGCCAGCGCGAGCAGACCATCATCCGCGCCCGGCGCCTGAGCGACGACAGCGCGACGCTGGAGGAACTCGGCGAGGCGCTGGGCGTCAGCAAGGAGCGGGTGCGCCAGCTGGAGCAGCGCGCGCTGCAGAAAATGAAGAGCCTGCTGCTGGAGCGCGTGGGGCGCCCGGCGGACCTCTTCGCCGGCGGCTAAACTTCAGCGTTCCGCGATCAGGCGGTAGACGCCGATGCGGCCGGTCCGCCCGCGCATCTCGTGGGCGCCGAGATCCTCGCCCCGCCACGACGGGCCCAGCCGGTCGCGTGTCGTCGCCGATATCAGGATGGTGGTGGCACTTTCCTGCCGCGCCTCTTCCTTGCCGTAGGCCTCCAGCCGGTTCGCCAGGTTCACCGTGTCGCCGATCAGCGTGTAGTTCACCCGTCCCGGCGCGCCGATGTTGCCGACGCTGGCCGGCCCAGAGTGCAGGCCGATGCGCAGGCGCACCGGCGGCTTGCCGGCAGCGACGCGCAAGCGGTTGTCGGCATCCATCGCCGCGGCGATGGCCAGCGCCGCGTGGCAGGCGCGCTCGGCATGGTCGGGCTGGTCGTCCGGCGCGCCCCAGAATGCCATCACCGCATCGCCCATGTACTTGTCGAGCGTGCCGCCGGTCTTCTCGATCTCGGCGGCGAGCAGGCCGAAGTGGTGGTTGAGGAAGTCGGCGGTGTCGTGCGGCGTAAGTTTCTGGCTGGCCGTGGTGAAGCCGACGATGTCGGTGAACATCACGGTGACCGGGCGCTCCTCCGACTCGACGCCGTCCTCGCCGAGGCGGATGAGGCGCAGCACCAGGCTGCGCGGCACATAGGTCTCGAACCAGCGCAGCCCCGCCAGCATCGCGTTGAAGGCCTGGGCGGCGCTGTCCAGTTCGCGGAACACGCTGCCCTTGGCACTGGGCACGCGGCGGAAGTCGAAGCTGCTGACCGCCAGGGCCGCTGCCGCCAGGTCGCGCACCGGCCGCGCGATGAAGCGCCCCAGCACCACGGCGATCAGCAGCGAGAGGGCCAGGATGGCAAGGCCGATCCAGCCGGCCAGCGCGACGCGGTCGGTCTCCGAGGAATCGATCTCGCTGTCGCGCAGATAGACGCCCATGTAGAGCTGCTCGGGGCCGTAGCCGCCGACGACACGGTAGAGGTAGTAGACGACATCGCCGCCGATATCGCGGCGATGGCCGAGCAGCGAACCGCCGAAATCCTCCAGCAGTTCCAGCGGCTGCTTGTCCGCGTTCCAAATTTCCGCCAGCACCGGGTCGTTGACCTCCGCCAGGCCGGGCAGCGGCTTGTCGGGACCCAGGCCGAGCACCGCGCCGGTGAGCGAGGGGTGCGCCAGCACCTTGTCGCGGCCATAGAGGATGAAAGGATGCAGGCCGGTCTGCAGCTCGTAGTCGTCGACGAAAACCGACAGCGACCGCATCGACACAACCGAGGAAATGACACCCACATACTCGCCATCAATGCGCACCGGCGTGGCCACCGCCAGCTGCGGCTGCTTCAGGGTCGGCACCCAGAAGATACCGCCCCAGGACGACCCGTTGGCCGAGGCCATCTCCCCGACCACTTCGCGGATCCCTGAATCCGGCTCCAGGGGATCGAAGTAGCGCACAGGACCGTTGTCGTTGCGGCCGACGCGCAGCGACCAGCCGGCGGCGGAGAAATAGGCGATACCGGTCACCTGCGGCGCCGCGGCCATGGCGCCCAGCATGGCATCGCCGAGCCGGTCGCGGTTGCGGAGGTCGATGGCACCGCGCCCGATCATGTCGGCCAGGTATTCCGACTGCTGCTGCGCCGAGCCCAGGTGATAGCCGATGCGGTCGATCAGGCTGGCGACGGAGAAGTCGGCGGTCTGGCGCAGCAGGGCGATGGTGTTCTTCTGGGCGGTGCCCAGCGCCACCAGCATCACCGAGGAAACCGCCACCAGCACCAGCAGGCCGAAACCGAAGATCAGCACCACCGCAATGGGCGGCCGCCACGGTCGCCTGGTGTGCCCGTCGCTCTGGCTGCCGGGACCGGAAACGTCGCCCGCTATCCCGGCGGGCGGCGGTGTGTCGGTCATCGCGGTGCGATCCGTGTCATTCGGGCCGGGATCAGTTGGGCCGGGATCAGTTGGGCCGGGATCAGTTGGGCCGGGCTTAGTTGGGTGGGGATCATTCGGTGACGATCTTCACCCGCTGGCCGGCCTGCAGCGTCGTGGTCTCGGTGAAACCGTTCAGCACCAGGAAGCGTTTCAGATTCTCCTCCGCAAAGGGCAGGCGCGCGGCGATCTTCGCGGGACTGTCGCCGGCCTTCACCTGGTAGATTTCCACGCGCCGCGGCTTCAGCGCCGCCGCCTCGGCATCGCTCAGCTTGCGGAAGCTGTAGGTGGTCTCGAGGAACGGCAGGTTCAGCGCCGCCGTGCGGTCCGAGGCCGACAGGAAGATGAAGCGGTAGATGGCGTCGGCATCGAAGCGCACCGCCAGCAGGCGGTAGTCCTTGCCGTTGCCGGAGACGCTGGCGGTGGCCGCCGGCAGGCCGTTGACGGTGATCGCCTCGACGCCTTTGAGGTGCACCTTGGCGCCCCACACCTTGGTCAGGTAGTCGCTCATCGAGCCGGCATAGGGCCTGGGCGCGCGGTCGAACTGGATCGCCGCCTTGCCGTCGCCGTCGCGCGCCACCACGGCGGCGGACTGGTTGTAGAGGCGGAAACCCGGCGGCACCTCGAAGGCGAATTTCAGTTTGGGGTGAGCGAAGGTCCGTCCACGGATATAGCCCTCGTCCGCCCTGTCGCCGTAGATCATGCCGTCGATCTTGTCGAAGTAGACGTTCTGCGCCACCAGCGGGTCGGCGACCGGGGTGGCGCCGGCCTGTTCCAGCGCCCGCTCGATGCGGTCGGCGGTGCGCGGGTGGGTCTGCATGATGTTGAAGGAGTCGGCCTTTTCCGGCTGGCCGGCCAGTTCGGCCTCCAGCCGGCTGTGCGCCTGGAGCTGCGACAGGAAGCCGGCCATCGCCTTGGTGTCGTAACCGGCGCGGGACAGGTAGCGCCCGCCCAGCATGTCGGCCTCGAATTCCTGATCGCGCGAGTAGCTGGTCAGCAGCAGCCCGCTGAGCGCGCCGCCGGCCTGCGCCGCCTCGCCGCCCAGCAGCACGCCCAGGCCCGCCCCGGCGATGTTGGCGGCCATGGTCTGGCCGTAACGCTCCGCCGTGTGGCGCGCCGTGACGTGGCCGATCTCGTGGCCCAGCACGCCGGCCACCTCGGCCTCGTTTTCGGCCAGGGCGAGCAGCCCACGGGTGATGTAGACGTAGCCGCCGGGCAGGGCGAAGGCGTTGACGATGGGCGTATCGAGGATGGTGAAGGTGAACGTCAGGTCCGGCCGCTCGGAAGTCTGGGCCAGGAAGTTGCCGATGCTGGTGACGTAGCGGTTGAGTTCCGGATACGCGTAGGCGCCGCCGTATTCGGCCAGCACCTTGGGGTGCTCCTCGCGGCCCAGTTCGGCCTCGCCTTCTTCCGACAGGCCGCCGGTGAAGATGGTGCGCCCGGTGCCCGGCGCGGTGGCGCAGGCGGCCAGCAGCGGCAGCACGAGGACAACCGCCAGCAGCGGTGAGAAAATGCGGCGGAGAGAAGCAGGCATCAATCTTCCAGCAGTTCGATCTGTTCCGGGTGGGTGACGTCGATCATCGGCCCATTGTGCGCTTTCAGCCAGCCGCGGACGCGCACCGACTTGCCTTCATAACCTGCCACGTCGACGCCCTGTTCCTCGAACAGGCGCCGGGCGCGGCGGTCCACCACGATGGTGAAGTCCTCGCGCCAGTCCTCGGCGAAGTTCAGATAGGTATTTCCGCCGCCGCGGCCAACCGCAAAGACGCGCCCCTCCACCAATTCGAAGCCGCCGAGGAAGCCCCCGGCGGCCGCGGCGTCGCGCACGGCATAGAAGGGATCGGCCCAGATGCCGCGCCGCGCCGCGCGCGCCGCGCGCTCCAGGGCCAGCATCTCGGCGATCACCGCGCGGTTGTCGGCGAAGCTGTAGACCCGCGCCAGCCCGGCCCGGAGGATTTCCCCCTGGACCCAGCGGCCCTGCGTGTCGACCAGATGGGCCAGCACGCGGCCGTGGCGGTCGCCGCGGCGCCCGCCGTAGCCCAGGGTCAGGGTCTCGCCGCGGGTGATTTCCTCCAGGAGCCGCATGGCATCCACGGCCAGCGGCCAGGCCTGGAAAACGGGCCGGGCGAGAGGCGGCGTGGGTGACTGGATGGCGGCCCG
>JBHJIR010000013.1:0-63166 GCA_050043265.1 Kiloniellaceae bacterium | reverse complement strand
TGGGGTGGGTGGGGGGGGGGGGGGGGCGGTCTGGGGGCTATGTCCCCTTCCCCCCACCCAACCCCCCCCCATATTTGGGGGTTGGGTTTTTGGGGGGGGTTTTATTTTTTTCCTTCCCTTTTGTGGGGGTTGGGTTTGGTTGGGGGTGACCCTCCGCTCTTTCAATAAGGGATGCGATCCATGGCAGCGAAGAGGGCACGCGAATTGAGAAGCAACGCGACCGATGCGGAGCTGCGGCTGTGGTCGGCGCTGCGCCGCCGCCAACTCGACGGTCTGCGCTTTCGCCGCCAGGTGCCGCTCGGGCGCTACATCGTCGACCTGGCCTGCTACGACGCGCGGATCGTCGTGGAACTCGACGGTGGCCAGCACGGGGAACAGCACGAGGAAGATGCGGTGCGGGCGGCGTGGCTGCAGGACCGCGGTTTCCGGGTGCTGAGGTTTTGGAACCATGAGGTCTTCGAGAATCTGGAGGGTGTGTTGGAGAAAATTCGGGTAGCGGCGGGGGCCTGCGTGGACTCCTCATATGAGGGGCGGGTGCGACCTCGGGGCAGACAGTGTGGCGCGGCGCGACACCCCCCACCCTAACCCTCCCCCACAAGGGGGGAGGGGATTATTGCGGCGGCGTATTGAATTCCCTCCCCCTCGATGGGGGAGGGCCAGGGTGGGGGTGGAACCTGCAAGTTCGATGATCCCCCCCAATGTCCCGCTGGAGGTCGCCAGCAACTATTCCTTCCTGCGCTCGGGCTCGCACCCGGAGGAGATGGTGATGGGGGCGGCGGCGCTGGGGCTGCCGGCGGTGGCGATTGCCGACCGCAATTCGCTGGCGGGCGTGGTGCGCGCGCACGTGGCGGCCAAGGAGGTGGGGATCCAACTGGTTGTCGGCGCGCGGCTCGTCCCGAGCGACGGCCCCGACGTTCTGTGTTTCCCCAACGACCGCGCCGCCTATGCCAGGCTCTGCCGCCTGCTGACCCTGGGCAAGCGCCGCGCGGCGAAGGGCGGTTGTCTTTTCTCGCTGGAAGAAGTGGTCGCCCACGGCGCGGGACAGGTCTTCGTCGTCCTGCCGCCAGAAGACGGGGCCAGCGAGGTGGAGGCCGGCTTGCAGCGTTTGGCCGACGTCTTTCCCGGGGATGTGTTCCTCGGCGCCCGCGCGCTCTACCTCGGCGACGATGCGCGCCGCCTTGCTGCGCTGGCCGTCCTTGCACAAAAAGCCGGTGTCGGCCTCGCCGCCTGCAACGACGTGCGGCTGCATCAGGCGAGCCGAAAGCCGTTGCTCGACATCGTCACCTGTATCCGCGAGCACTGCACCATCGACACTGCCGGCTACCGGCTGGACGGCAATGCCGAGCGCCACTTGAAGAAACCGGAGGCGATGGCGCATCTCTTCCGCGCCTATCCCGAAGCGCTGGCGAACACCCTGGAGGTCGCCCGGCGCTGCCGCTTCTCGCTCGACGAACTGCGCCACGATTATCCGGAGGAGCTGACCCGGAACGGCCGCACGCCGCAGCAGGAACTGGAACACCTGACCTGGGCGGGTGCCAAACGCCGTTATCCGGACGGGATATCCGACAGTGTGCGCGCCGCCGTGCGCCACGAACTGGATCTCATCGGCCAGCTCGACTACGCGCCCTATTTCCTCACCGTCGAGGACGTGGTGCGCTTCGCCCGGTCGCAGGACATCCTCTGCCAGGGCCGCGGCTCGGCCGCCAATTCCGCGGTGTGTTTCTGTCTGGGGATCACCGAGGTCGACCCGGCGCGCATGGACCTGCTGTTCGAGCGTTTCGTCTCCGCCGAGCGCCAGGAGCCGCCGGACATCGACGTCGATTTCGAGCATGAACGCCGCGAAGAAGTCATGCAGTACATCTACGCCAAGTATGGCCGCGAGCGCACGGCCCTGACCGCCGTCGTCATCTGCTACCGCACCCGCGGCGCGATGCGCGAGGTGGGCAAGGCAATGGGGCTGTCCGCCGACACCGTCGCCGCCCTGGCCGGCGCCATCTGGGGCTGGAGCCGCGAGGGCGTCGAGGCGGACTGGGTACGCGAGTTGGGGCTCGACCCCAACGACCGTCGCCTCGGCCAGGCGCTGGCGCTGACCCATATGCTGGTGGGCTTCCCGCGCCACCTGTCGCAGCACGTCGGCGGCTTCGTCATGACCCAGAGTCCCTTGTGCGAGGTGGTGCCGATCGAGAATGCGGCCATGGCCGACCGCACGGTCATCGAGTGGGACAAGGACGATCTCGACGCCCTCGGCATCCTCAAGGTCGATGTCCTGGCGCTCGGCATGCTGACCTGCCTGCGCAAGGGCTTCGATCTGCTGCGCCGGCACTACGGCCGGGACTTCACCCTGGCGTCGGTGCCGGCGGAGGACCCGGCGGTCTACGCCATGCTGAGCCGCGCCGATTCCATCGGTGTGTTCCAGGTCGAAAGCCGCGCCCAGATGTCGATGCTGCCGCGCCTCAAGCCAAAGGTCTTTTACGATCTGGTGATCGAGGTCGCCATCGTGCGCCCGGGGCCGATCCAGGGCGACATGGTGCACCCCTACCTGCGCCGGCGCGACGGCAAGGAGCGGGTCGATTATCCCTCGCCGGAACTGCGCCGGGTGCTGGAGAAGACCCTGGGCGTGCCGCTGTTCCAGGAGCAGGCGATGCAGATCGCCATCGTTGGCGCCGGCTTCACGCCTGCCGAGGCCGACCGTCTGCGCCGTGCCATGGCGACCTTCAAGCGCCTCGGCAATATTCACGCCTTCCGCGACAAGTTCATCGGCGGCATGGTGGCGCGCGGCTATGACGAGGACTTCGCCGATCGCTGCTTCAAGCAGATCGAGGGCTTCGGCACCTACGGCTTTCCGGAAAGCCACGCGGCGAGCTTCGCCCTGCTGGTCTACGTCTCGGCCTGGATGAAGCACCACTACCCGGCGGTCTTTGCCGCGGCGCTGCTGAACAGCCAGCCGATGGGCTTCTACGCACCGGCACAGCTGATCCGCGATGCCCGCGAGCACGGCGTCGAGATCCGCGCGCCCGACGTGAACGTCAGCGACTGGGACTGCACCCTTGAACAAGCGAGCGAGGGAGGGGGCTATGCCCTGCGTCTCGGCCTCAGGCAGGTGAAGGGCCTGGCCGAGGAAGACGCAGACGCGCTGGTCGCCGCCCGCGGGAGCGGTTATCCCGATCCGCTGGCGGTCTGGCGCCGCGCCGGCCTGAAGCCGCTGGCGCTTGAGGCCCTGGCGCGCGCCGATGCCTACCGCTCTCAGGGTCTGGCGCGGCGCGAGGCCCTGTGGGCGGTGAAGCGCCTGCCGGGCGAGCGCAAGAAGAGCGAACCCCTGCCGCTGTTCGCCGCCGCCGGCATCGAGGACCGCGGCGCCGAGCCGGAAGTCTCTCTGCCGCAGATGGCCTTGAGCGAGCATGTGGTCGACGACTATCTGTCGTTGCGCCTTTCGCTGAAGGCGCATCCTCTGGCGTTCCTGCGCGAGGGCTTGGCGAAGGAGGGCACTGTCGAGGCCATGCAGCTCGCCGAGTTGAAGCCCGGGAGTACCGTGACGGTGGCCGGCCTGGTGCTGGTGCGCCAGCGCCCGGGCAGCGCCAGCGGCGTCATCTTCGCGACCCTGGAGGACGAAACCGGCGTGGCCAACGTCATCATCTGGCCGGCGGTATTCGAACAGTACCGCTCCACGGTGCTCAAGGCCTCGCTGCTGGCCGTGCGCGGCAAGCTGCAGCGCGAGGGCCTGGTGATCCATGTGGTGGCGGAGGAATTGACCGACATGACCGGTCGTCTCGCCACGCTGAAGCCGGGCCCGGTTCTGGCCGGCGATCCCGCGCGCGCCGACGCGGTGAGGCGCCCGACCCGCGACCAGCGCCCCGATATCCGGCGCCACCCGCGCGACGTGAACCCGATGCCCAAGTCGCGCGACTTCCATTGAGAGCGGGCCGGCGTCAGCGCCGCGGTGGATCGCCTTTGTAGACGGTCATCACCAGCACGATGTCGACATGCCGGCCGTCCTCGGCCAGCGGCAGGTAGAGCCGTTCGGCTTCGACGAAGTTGCGTCCGGGGTTGGACAGCACGCCGCTTTTTCGATAGCCGGGCTGGCCGCTTTCGGCGACCGCGCAGTGGGCGCGGAAAGCCTCGGTGTTCAGGTAGTCGGGATAGATCTCGTCGAGCCAGCAGCCGGTGGCGTCGCGCCCGGTGAACTTCACGATCTCCGTGCCGACCAGGCGAAAGCGAAAACGCAAGGTATCGCGGCTGGGGCCGATGCCCCCCAGGACATTGTCCGCCAGAGCATTGGTCCCGGGGGCATTGGTCCCAGGGGCATTGGCCCCAGCGGCATCATACACAGGGGCCTCGTGCGTCACGTCGATCATCCAGATGTTGGGCAACAGTTCCGGGATGTCGATGGGGTCGAGATGCTGGCGCCCGGGCAAGCTGGCCTCATCCCCGCTGCCGCCGGGTCGGGCGGCCGGGTGGATGGACTGCCAATAGTCGAACAGCGCCTTGATTTTGGGCGCGGCCCCCTTCGGCAGGGTGAAGGCAGCGGTTGTCGCCACGTCTTTGCCCTGAGTAACGTCTGGCTGAAAGCTCTAACACCGTAACGCTTAAACTTCGCTACCGGTTGCGGCGAATCTTTGGCGCAACCATGGCGAAGAAGAGGTTTTCCCCACCGCAGGTAGAACCTGACCGCTGCTTGATACCCCTGCGAGCCGCGCGCTCCCTCAGGCCGCGCCGGCTTTCGCCTTCAGGCCGTGCTTGGCCAGCGAGCGCCCGAGGTCCCACACGGCGCCGCCGATCTGGTGGCAGTCGCCGATCACGTCGTCGAAGGCCTCGACGATCCACTGCCGATCGGCGTCGTCGATGGTCAGCGACGGCAACAGCTTGATGATGTAGTTGTCGTCGCCGGAAACCTGGCACAGCACCTGGTGGTCGCGCAGCAGCGGGATCAGGATCATCTGGCAGAACAGGCCGCGCCTTGCGGCGTCCAGCAGGTGCCAGGCAGCTTTCAGCTTCAGGCCCTTGGGCGGTCCGAATTCCAGGCCGATCATCAGGCCCTTGCCGCGCACGGTCTTCAGCAGCTCGTGCTTTTCGGCCAGGGCCCGCAGTTCGGCGATCAGCGCCGTGCCGGTGGCGTCGGCTTTCTCGATCAGCTTTTCCTCGTCCATGACCTCCAGCGTCGCGATGCCGGCGGCCATGGCCATGTCGTTCTTGCCGAAGGTGGAGCCGTGCACCAGGGCGCGGTCCATGCGGTCGAACAGCTTGGCGAAGATCCAGTTTTTCATGGCGACGGCGCCGACCGGTATGTAGCCGCCGGATAGGGCCTTGGCGAGCAGCACCATGTCGGGCTCGACACCATAGTGTTCGCAGGCCAGGAACCGGCCGGTGCGCCCCAGGCCGGTCTGGATTTCGTCGGCGATGAACAGCGCGCCATGGCGTTTGCACAGGCGTGCCGCTTCGGCCAGATAGGTATCGTCGGGCATGTAGACGCCTTTGCCCTGGATCGGCTCGACGATGAAGGCGGCGACCTGTCCCGCCTTCAGCGCCGCTTCCAGCGCCGGCAGGTCGTTGAAGGGGACCTTCACGCATTCCGGCAGCAGCGGGCCGAAGCCCTTGCGGAACACCTCGGTGCCGTTCAGCGACAGGGCGCCGTAGCTGAGCCCGTGGTAGGCGTAGTCGCAATAGACGATGCGCGGCTTGCCGGTCGCCATGCGGGCGAACTTGATGGCGGCCTCGACCGCCTCGGTGCCGGAGTTGCAGAAGAACACGCGCTCCAGCCCCGGCATCCTGGCCAGCAGCTTCTCGGCCAGCACCCCGGCCAGCAGCGACACATCCAGTTGCACCAGGCCGGGCAGCTGGGCGTCCAGCACCTGGCGCAGCGCGGCGGCGATGGCGGGGTGGTTGCGCCCCAGGGCGAAGACACCGAAGCCGCTCAGCAGGTCGAGGTAGCGCCGCCCCGCGATGTCATAAAGGTGCGGACCTTCGCCGCGGGCGAAGTTCACGTCGTAGCCGAGGGTCTTCAACACCCGCACCAGCTGGGCGTTGAGGTACTTCTCGTTCAGCGCGTACTTCTCGCCCTGCCGTTCCGCCAGGATGGATGCGAGGTCGAAGGTCATGGGTGGCAGTTCTCATGAGCGGGTAGGGTGACGTGTTTGCGGCTTGCGGGCGCCGGGGCGGATTTTACGGAATACCCCTGCGCTGCCGCAAGCATAACCCCAGAATGCCATGCCGTTCCCTGCCGTGAAAGCCACCCGCTTGGGCGCAAAAGGGTGGTCCTCCGCCTACGGGAATCCTTTCCGTGAAGGCGCCGTCATCGGCAACACCAAGCCCTGCGTCAACCGCGGGCGCGTTCCATCGGGTTTTTGGGGCCGGCGGCCGGAGACCCAGGGAGCGCTAGGCGGCGGCGCCCGAGGGAACCCGGGGGGCTGGGGAAATCAGGCGGCTGCCCGGCAGGTGGACGACCACGGTCGTGCCGCGGCCCGGCGTCGACTGGATCGCCAGGTGGCCGCCGTGCAGCCGGGTCAGCGCCTGGGTCACGTTAAGGCCCAGGCCGCTGCCTTCGACCGAGCGGGTAAGGGCCGAGGCGGCCTGGCCGAAGGGCTGCAGGGCGCGGCTGAGGTCGTCCGGGGACATGCCGATGCCGCTGTCGATAACGGCGATCTCCGGGCCCTGGGGGCCGGCCGCCGCACGCAGTTCGACGCGCCCGCCTTGTCCGGTGAACTTGATGGCGTTGGACAGCAGGTTGATGACGATCTGCTTCAGCGCCCGCGCATCGGCGCGGAGGCGGATATCGCTGTTCTGGCAGGCGAGGACGAGCCCTTTCTCGCCGGCACGTTCGCGCAGCAGCGCCACGCAGCGCCGCAGCAGGCCGTCCAGATCGACCTCTTCCTCGTGCAGCTCATAGCGGCCGGCCTCCACCTTGGTCAGGTCGAGGATGTCGTTGATGATCGACAGCAGGTGGCTGCCGCTTTCGTGAATATCGGCCGCGTACTCGCGGTAGCGTTCCGTCGCCCCGCTGCCGAAGGCCTGGGTGGCGATGGTTTCCGAAAACCCGAGGATGGCATTCAGCGGTGTGCGCAGCTCGTGGCTGACCAGCGCCAGGAACTCGGACTTCGCCCGGCTGGCATCGACCGCTTTGCACCGCAGCTCGACTTCGGTCTTGGTCTGCAGTTCCGCCCGGTCGCGCGCGGCAGCCAGTTCCGTGGCTTGCTCCTGCAAGGCCGTGTGGCTGGCCTCCAGCTCACGCATGGTCCGCGACGCACGGCGGATGACGACCCACAGCAGGAACAGGCCGATGGTGCCGGCGATGGCCCCCGGCACCATCAGCGGCTGCAGCATGAAGAGGCCGGGTTGCTCCGCCGTCCAGGCGAGCCGGCCGAGAACTGTGCCGGAGATGGTCGTCAGCGCAATGGGGCCGACTTGCGGGAGGGCGTCGCCGGCGACTATCCGCAGGTCGGGCTACAGGTAGTTTTCCTCCATCTCCTTCAGTGCCGCGGCATCGAGGGTGCGGATATAGACCAGGACGCTGGCGCCGTCGGGCTTCGTCGCCACGGTGCCGTCGGTCCGGACGATCGGCGACGCGGCGGCAATCGCGATCTGGCCGTCCAGTACGAGGTGACCCGACAGCGCGATGCCGAGGTCGGACGGCGGCGCCGCACGGGCGGCGCCGACCAGCGGGGCGAGGCCGTCGGTAATCCGCGTCAGGGCCTCGTCACCGAGGCGCTCACCGGCGATCATCGCGTAGCGCGCCCGGTCCTGCCCATCGACCACCAGAGTGGCATCCATCTCCAGGCCGTCGTGCGCCCAGGTGCCGATGTTTTCATCGGCCCAGCTTTCGTTCAACGTCAGCACGAGGTTATCGAGCGTCGCGTCCCAGGTCGCGTAGTCGCGGGCCTCGCTTTTGATCTCGTTGATTTCGTTCTGCAGCGCGCTACGCGCCAGATGTTCGGAAGCCTCCAGCGCAAGCTGGTCCTGCTCGCGCGCGGCGAAGACCAGCAGCACCAGAATGATGCCCTCCAGACCCTCGGTCTGCAGTCCCAGCGGCCACAGCAGGCTGCGCAGTTTCGAGCGCAGCGGGGCGGGGCTGTCGCCCGCAGGGTCAGGTGACGGCGGTTCGGAGGGAAGGCGACGCAGTAGCATGCTTTGGGCTGTGTCTCGCGTTGGAAAAACGGCGCTATCGCCCGCGCACCCTTCCGCCCGGTAAAGCGGCTGTCGGGTCGCGGCAATCTCGCATTCTTTACGTTAAGCCACCGTGAAGGGCCGGCCGATTTCAGCGATAGCGGCGCACCTCCAGCGAGGCGCTGCAGGTAGCATGCGGCCTCCTTTTTGACAACGAATCCGAGCAGGTTTTCGTGAAGAAATGCACCGTTAACCCTCCTGCGCGAAGCGCCTTGCCGGCGGTCCGCCTCGTGCGCGAAAGGGGGCGGGAAGGTGAGAAGACTGCGCGGGGGGTATCCGGCCGCGCGGCTGCTCTTTCAACCGGACGATGGGGCCGGTAAGCTACCCTTCATCCCCTGCGTTCTTTGCGGCAGCCCCGCCCCAAGACCCAATCCAGGTTCCTGCCCCAGGAGTTCACCCATGGCCCCGACCAGAACTGGCACCGGTATCAGGTTCATCACCTTCGACTGTTACGACACTCTGGTCGCCTACAGCGCCGGCAAGGCGGCGGCGATCCGCGCCGTGGTGATGGACAAGGGCGGCGACGCTATGGCCGCGGACCGGGTGCTCGCGGCCGCCGAGGCGCGCGAAAGGGCGCTGCAGGCCGCGCCGGATTTCAAGGTCCTGCATGCCGTGCTGAACGAAAGCCTGGCGGCGGCATTGAACGAGAACGGTTTCGCCTATGCCGCGGCCGACGGCGCGCGCGTGCTCCAGGCCGTGCGCGACGCCCGGCCCTTCGATGACGTGGCACCGGTGCTGACCCGCCTGCGCACCCGCTACAAGACGGCAATCCTCTCCAACAGCGAGCCGGCCGTGATGGCGGAGAATCTCGCCCGCCTCGGCGTGCCCTTCGACCAGGTCGTGCTGGCCGCCGAGGTCGGTGCCTACAAGCCGGACCATCGGATGTTCGCGGCGTTGCTGGCGCGCTGCGGCTGCGCGAAGGACGAGATCGTCCACGTGGCGCAGGGCTTCTACCACGACATCATGCCCGGCCACGCCCTGGGCCTGCGCCGCATCTGGATCAACCGCACGGGCAAGCCCGGCGACGCGGCCTATGCGCCCTATGAGGAACTGCCCGACCTGACCGGGGTGCCGGAGATTCTGGGGATGTGAGCCGAGGCCCTATTCGGCCGCTTCCCCGATCACCTCGCCGGTCGTGTTGTCGAGGACGAAGGGTGTGTCGAACCAGGTGATGACCGGTTCGCTGCCGTAGCGCGCGACGATCATCTTGCGCCATTCGGCCGTGTAGAGTGCGTCCGCCGCCGCGCGGCTTTCCCAGAGGTAGGCGCCGGCGGCGATACCGTCGGCTTCGTTGTAGAGGTAGTGCTTGCGGATCAGGCCGGGCTGGCCGCGCAACTGCTCGACGCTGGTGCGGAAGGCCTGCAGGATGGCGTCGCGCGTGGTACCCGCAGGCAACTTGAACTGGATGAAAGCGGTGATCATGCGGGCCCCTCACCAAATCTCGCCTAGGAACTCCCGGGTCACTAGCGCACTGGTTTTCTCTAAGAAGTTTGGATGCGGGATGGTTGCACCGCTCTCGTCAAACCGGAGTCTCCAATGAAGCGATCACGTCGTGTATCTTTGTTGGTTGAATTGCCCATCGATAGGCGGGGAGTACCTCCCATGAATATCCGAACTCTGTAGAATCGACGACTGCAAGCTGTCGGTCCTGAAAGTTCACCCGCCTGATGGTTCCATCAGGTTCACGATACCATGCTTGTAGAAAGTCTATCCTATAAAGAAAATCTAGAAGACTTCTGAATTCAGGAGGCTGCTTCTCTGTTCGGAAACGCACTGTAGCGCTATATTGAGATATGAATTGCTTGAGGTGCTTCGTTATTCGGTCGTTTGTGAATCGAAATTTTTCAATTGCCGGGCCAGATGCATTAGACGGCTTGAAGCTTAGAAGTAAGGCTTTGAGTCCATCCAGTCGCGTCCCGTACTCAACTATCAAATCACCTAGTCGCTCTTCAGAGTAATTAGGGAAGATGTTCTGAAGATCTGTGTGGTTGATTGTTGAACGCTTGTTATCAGATGCGGCGTTCGCAGCAAGGGTCAACAAGCTAATGAGATCTCTGGGGCGATTCCGAGTCATCGACAGTATGACTCTTCGTGTGGGAGATTTATCCCATTTTCCATAACCGTAGAAAGTTCTCTCCAATATTGGATCGAAAATTCGTTCTATCTCGCTTTGAGTTCGTTCTTCTCCAAGGTACAAGTTGTAGTCGAAATTAATGCCTAAGTACTTTGCAATCCGATTCGCGACGACCACATATATCTGATGGTTCGTCCATCGAAGGAATACAACGTTTTGCCTGATTTTATCGATGTCAGAATTGATGCTGGAGATCGCGTCCCATAGATCCCATCTGATTGCGATCTTAAAGCGTATATTTTTCTCATTCTTCGCCATTTCGTAGCAAGCATTCAAAATGGAATTTACAAACCTAGCGCCTTCTCGTCGCCCATCCCATCCTTTATCAAGGTCATCTATATAGAAGGTTATTCGTCGAATTTTATTGATATCTAAGCCTGCCTTAATTCCAACATCGGTCGCTCCTCCAGATTTTGAAGAAGCTAAACGAGCGATCCAGGACAGCAGTTCACTTAGACTCCTCATCGCTGCGGAGGCGTCGGCGTCCGAATCACCAAACCATCGTGACGTAAGGAGGTGACTCGCGGCTTCTGCTGCGAACACCGATTTCCAATGATTGATCGCCTTTATTTCATTCGTTGGAAGTTCCTGTGTTCGGAACATTAGGTCAGACACTGTCAAGGAAACGCAAACGTCACTGCCACGTTTTTTCTCATCGAGTAATGCCGCCCTGAGTATGGCGCTCTTTCCAGTACCCTTGTTCCCTACTGCGATTCGCAAAGGAAAATCTGCAGAGAACTTCTCATAGAAGCTGTTGTTTACGAAATAGTCTTGAAATTTCTCAGGAGCTTCCGTTTCGGCGTCGAATGATCCGAACAAATTGTAAATCGTTTCAGCGTCAAACTTTTCGATCTCTCTAGGAATTGGCTTCCCGTCTGGTGGCATTGGATTGCGCCTCGCTAAGGAATAATTGAGGTCTATTTGACAATGCTATACCTATAAGGGTTCAGAGATGAAGTAATTTTGATCGGTGCGCGTGTCAGGACGGGTAGGTAATTGGTGCGCCCCTAGCTCAAGCGCACTCGTTCATTCAGTGTGTCTGCCTGATCGGTCACAGGGTCTGGCTGAGAAACTCCAGCATTCTTGGGTTCTTGGCTTCCTTGAAGAAGTTCGCGGACGGGCCCCGCTCCACGATCACCCCGCGGTCGGTGAAGTAGATGTGGTTGGCGACTTCGCGGGCAAAACCCATTTCCTGGGTGACGAAGATACAGGTCATGCCTTCCTCGGCGCGCTGGCGGATGGTCACCAGCACCTCCTTCACAGTCATCGGACCGAGCGGGACGACCAATAGCAGGCAAGCTTGAAATTCCGCAACATTAGCCGTGGCGCATAGCTATTGACTCTGGTTGGTATTTCCATTGGTATTATCAACCAAAAGAGGAGTTTGGCCATGGGTTGGAGGGGTACTGTGAGGTCCGTTTCTGCCATGCTTCGGGCAGCAGAGCGGGACGCTCAGAGGCGACACAAGGCAGCGCTAAAGGCGCAAACAATCCAGGACGCGGCCGCGGCGGTAGATACCTGGGAGGCCTACGTTCACGGACTCACCTCGGTACACACGGATCTGGCCGATTCGATCAATTGGCACCGCATTGCAGCGCTCCCAGAGCCAACGGCACCGCAGTTTTCGAATACTCACCAACAAAAAGCCAAAGCAGCGCTGGTCGCTTTCAAACCGACTATTTTCGATATTTTTCGTGGCGGATCAGAAAAGCGTCGTTCTTTGCTTGAGGCCGATCTGGCTGTTGCCGGCAAACGCGACCAAGCGGACTATGAGAATGCGATGCGAGACTATCGCAGAGAGTTGCAGGAATGGGAGGCAGATACGTCGCTGGCGAGGCAGTTGCTTGCCGGAGAGTCTTCGGCAATCAAGACTGTGATAACGGAGATGCAATCGTTAACAAACGAGGACCTGATCGGATCGGCAGTGACGTTCGCGATAGGTGAGAACTTTCTCCACGCGAAGCCGGAAGTTCACTCGGACGAGATCGTGCCAAATTTCCGACGCAAGCAGCTTGCCAGTGGGAGGCTGTCTGAATCGAAGATGCCAGTTGGGCAGTTCAATGAACTCTATCAAGACTACGTTGGAAGCGTTGCGCTGAAAACTGCTGGTGATCTTTTCAACATCGTTCCGCTTGATGAGATATATGTGACATGTCTAGCGAGGATGCTGAACTCGAAGACCGGGCATCAAGAGCTTATGCCAATACTGTCGGCCCAATTCGTAAGGTCGACTTTTGCTCGCCTTAGTCTCGAGAACCTCGATCCTTCAGATTCAATGGCGAACTTCAATCACGTGATGTCATTTAAGAAATCAAAAGGCTTTGCACCTATCACGCCTCTGAAGTCTATCGATTGAACGATTGGGTTTCAGGGTTCTTCACAAAATCTGGCTCAGAAACTCCCGGGTCCGTGGGTCCTTGGCTTCCTTGAAGAAGGTCGCCGGCGGGCCGTGCTCGACGATCACGCCGCGGTCGGTGAAGTAGATGTGGTCGGCCAGTTCGCGGGCGAAACCCATTTCGTGGGTGACGAGGATGCAGGTCATGCCTTCCTCGGCGAGCTGGCGGATGGTGACCAGCACCTCCTTCACCGTCTCCGGGTCCAGCGCCGCGGTCACCTCGTCGAACAGCATGATGTCGGGGCGCATGGCCAGCGAGCGGGCGATGGCGACGCGCTGCTGCTGGCCGCCGGAGAGTTCGCCGGGGTAGGCGCCCTCCTTGCCCTCCAGGCGAACCTTGGCGATGAGGGCGCGGGCGCGGTCCTCGACCTCGGCCTTGTCTTCCTTCAGCACCTTCACCGGTGCCATCATCACGTTTTCCAGCGCCGTCTTGTGCGGGAAGAGGTTGTACTGCTGGAACACCATGCCGACCTTGCGGCGCAGTGCCAGCTTGTCGAGTTTGGGGGCGTTGACCTCCTGCCCCTCCACCTTGATGGAGCCCTTGTCCTCCGGCGTCAGCGCGGTGATGCAGCGGATGAAGGTCGACTTGCCCGAGCCCGACGGCCCGATGATGCAGACGACATCGCCCTTCATCAGGTCCATGGAAATGCCCTTCAGCACCTCCAGCGACCCGAAGGACTTGTGCACGTCGTGGCAGGAGACGATGGGCTGGTCGGGTGTCCAGGCGGTGGTGGCCATGACTTGGCTCTCACTCATCGCTTTTTCTGAATGTCACCCTCGGGCTTGACCCGAGGGTCCATGGTGCGGCTTGGCGCCCGGCCTCCTCCATGGATGCTCGGGTCAAGCCCGAGCATGACGGTTGGGGAAGCGGAGCGTCTCCCATCACAGCTTCACGTGGTAGCGCCGCTCCAGGCGGCGGGTGGCGACGGCGATGGGGTAGCAGTAGGCGAAGAAGCACAGCAGCACGAAGCTGTAGAACGGGATCAGCAGTTCCGGCCGGTTCTCGGCGGCCAGCGCGCGGCCGGCTTGGGTCATCATCTCGGAGACGCCGACGATGGAGGCCAGCACCGTCGCCATGGTGAGGATGGCGTAGAGGTTCATCCACGGGGGCAGCATGCGCTTCACGCACTGGGGCAGGATGATCTCCCACAAAGTCTGACGCCGCGAGAAGGCGAGGGACTCGGCGGCTTCCCACTGGCCCGACGGCAGCGATATCACGGCGCCGCGCACGATCTCCGACACGTTGGCCATCACCGGCAGGGCCAGGCCGATGGTCGCCTTCACCCAGTCGGGGAAGGGGATGACGACGAAGCCCAGGTCGAATTCGAAGGGCAGCAGGAACATGCAGAAGAACAGCAGCACCAGCCAGGGCGCGTTGCGGAAGAACTGGGTGACGAACCAGGAGCCGAAGCGCACCGGCGGCAGCAGCGAGATCTGCAGCAGGCCCAGCACCGCGCCGATCAGGGTGCCGAACGCCATGGCCATGAAGGAGATCAGGATGTTGAACAGGAAGCCTTGCAGCAGCACCGGCATCCAGTCCACCAGGGCGGCAAGGGCGCTGCGCTTCATCTCGCCGTCCGCCTGCGCCTGGGCGAGGCCGGCGGAGAGCAGGCAGAAGCCGGCCAGCCAGAGGCCGTGACGCGCCTTCAGCCGCAGCAGCGGGCCGCCCGTGAGGCGTTCGCGTGCCGCGCCGGCCTGCAGGCGGGCGGCGGCGGGCAGCAGGACGGGCAGGTCGGTGGTGCCTTGCAGGCGGGTGCTTTTTTGCGGGCCGGTGCTTTTTTGCGGGAGAGGAGGACGTTTCATCATCGCGTTCCCCTCATCCAAAACCGGGCAGGCGCAGGGTGCGCTCCCACCTGTTCATGGCCCACACCAGCACGCCGACCAGGAAGACATAGGCGACCAGCAGGAAGGTCATCATCTCCGGCACGTTCACCGAGTCGGACCAGATCTGGTTGGCCTCGTAGAGCATTTCCGGCACGGCGATGGCGTAGGCCAGGGTGGTGGTCTTGACCAGGTTCACCAGATTGTTGTTCAGCGACGGCAGGCAGACCCGGAAGGCCAGCGGCAGCACGATCCAGAGATAGATCTGCAGGCGGGTATAGCCCAGCGCCTCGGCGGCCTCCTTGGTCGATTCCGGCACGGCTTCAACGCCGGAGCGGAAGATCTCCACATTGAAGGCGCCGGCAAAGAACGACAGCGAGATCACCGCCCAGGCGAAGTTGTCGAGGATCGGCTCTTGAAAGCCGAAGCGGTTCTCGGTGGTCGGCAGGATCGAGCCGATGGCGAAATAGAAGAAATACAGCTGCACCAGCGGCGGGGTGTTGCGGAAGAACTCGATATAGGCCGCGACCAGCCAGCGCAGGGTCTTGGAGCGCGCGCCCTGGACCCAGGCGCCGATCACGCCGATGACCATCGACAGCACCAGACAGATCACCGACAGCCAGACGGTCATCCAGAAACCGTCGATCAGCCGGTTGCGGTCATAGGAATCGTAGATGAAGGTGAGGTTGATGCCGGTGTCCTGGTAGAACACCCGGAACCACTCGTAGAAAGCTTCCACTGTTGCGCCGTGCCCCCGGTGTGTGTGTCGTTCGGCGTCAGTCTAGCGCGTGAAGCCCCCCTCACCCTAGCCCTCTCCCCGTGGGGGAGAGGGGGCCGGTATCGTTCCCTCGCCCCTTTGGAAAGAGGGAGGGGCCCGCGTAAGCGGGAGGGTGAGGGGGTTCCTGCGTTAGCGCTGGATCGAGGGATTCACCGCCAGGAACATCTCGTGCATCTTCTTGGCGAAGGGCGTCTGCTCCAGGCCGTACTTGGTCTCCAGGTCGAGGATGCGGCCGGAGGTGTGCCACTTCACGATCATGCCGGACATCAGCGCCGCGAAGGCGTCCTCGCCCTTCATCACCGCCAGGCCCCAGGGGGCGTCGTCGATGGTCGGCAGCGGCATTTTCCAGCCGGCCCAGTCGGCCTCGGCCAGGCGCGATACCAGGAAGGAATCGTCATAGACGAAGGCGACGCAGCGGTTCTGCTTCAGCGCGGTCAGGGCCTCCGCGGTACCCTTGAAGGCGACGATCTCGGCGCCGAACTCCTCCGAGGTCTTGCGGTTGTAGAAAGCGCCCTGGATGCCGCAGACCGGCGCTCCTTTCAGGTCTTCCCACTTGGTGAAGTTACCCTTGGTCAGGACGTTGGTGCCCGAGGAGTAGTAGTTCGGATCGATAATATCCACCACCTCGCGCCGGTCCGTGCGATCGGTCATGGTGGCGATCATCAGGTCGATCTTGCACTGTTCCAGGAACTGCATGCGGTTGGACGAGACCACCGGCACCAGTTCCAGCTCGACGCCCAGCACGTCGGCGACGGCCTGCGCCAGGTCCGGCTCCAACCCGACGATCTTGCCGTCGCTGTTCAGGAAGCCGTAGGGCGCGTAGTCCGCTTTCACGCCGACGATCAGCTTGCCGCGCTGCCGGATGTCGGTGATCGCATCGGCGGAGGCCGCCGAAACGGTCGCCGTCGTCGCCAGCGCCGCGATGCCCGTCGCCAGCGCCAAAGTCTTCATCCACCTTGCCATGAGTCTCCCTTTCATACGTGCCGTAATGTTCCCTGTGACCTGTCGGTCGGTATCGGCCAGGAAAGCGGAAAAGCCCCGATTGCAAAACAGAAACCTGCCGCCGCAGAGGTCCCTTGCGCCCGAAAACGCAAAAAGACGCGGCGGGAAGCGGACTTCCCCTCCTGGTGTGGGGCTAAGACTAGAGCGGCGGGGCGGGACTGTCCATGGATGGCGCGGCCGGCCGGTTGAAAGCCGCTGCGGTGCTGCAACCCTGCCGCCGGGCATGCTAACAAAGGCGGTCGGACTCCCGGGGCGGACTCTGGGCCAGAGTCCGGGGCAGGGTCGGGGCCAGCCTCCGAAGGGCGCCGCTTTTCTTGACCCTTCCGGGAATCGGCGGGACAGTCGGGCCCTACAGCGGGCAGGAAGCAGGGCAATGGAGAAGTCGGAGATGATCATCGACAAACAACCCTCAGCGGTCGATCCGCTGCGCCAGGCGCTGCGCGACCACCTGCGCAAGGACGAGGCTGCCGTGGTGCGCGGGCTGCTGGACGCCGCCGCGCTGCCCCACGACGCCCAGGACCGGGTCGCCGAGCAGGCGCGCCGGCTGGTTGCCGCGGTGCGCCGGGAACGGGTCGGCCTCGGCGGCCTGGACGCCTTCCTGCACGAGTTCGAGCTGTCGAGCCGCGAGGGCGTCGTTCTCATGTGCCTTGCCGAGGCGCTGCTGCGGGTGCCCGACGCGTTGACCGTCGATAAGCTGATCAAGGACAAGATCGCCGACGCGGACTGGGAGGCCCACCTCGGTCATTCCGAATCGCTGTTCGTGAATGCCTCGACCTGGGCCCTGATGCTGACCGGGCGGGTGGTGAAGCTGCGCCGCGACGACGAGCGCGACTTCGCCGCGACCCTGCGCGGCATGGTGCAGAAATCCGGTGAGCCGGTGATCCGCCGCGCCGTCACCCAGGCGATGCGCATTCTCGGTAAGCAGTTCGTCATGGGCCGCAGCATCGAGGAGGCCCTGGACCGCGCCAAGACGAACGAGAAGAAGGGCTACCGCTACTCCTACGACATGCTGGGCGAGGCGGCGCACACGCAAGCCGATGCGGAGCGCTACTTCGAGGCCTACCGCAAAGCTATTGTCGCCCTGGGCAAGGTCGCCGACGGAAGAGGGCCGGCGGGCGCGCCGGGTATCTCCATCAAACTTTCGGCGCTGCATCCGCGTTATGCCTTCGCCCAGCGCGACCGGGTGATGGCCGAGCTGGTGCCGCAGCTGAAAGCGCTGGCGCTGGCGGCCAAGACGGCGGACATCGGCCTGACGGTCGATGCCGAGGAGGTCGACCGTCTGGAAATCTCCCTCGATGTGATCGAGGCGGTCTCCGGCGATCCCGACATCGCCGGCTGGAACGGCTTCGGCCTGGCGGTGCAGGCCTACCAGAAGCGCGCCCTGCCGCTGCTCGACTGGCTGGCCGCCATGGCCAAGCGCCACAAGCGCCGCCTCATGGTCCGCCTGGTGAAGGGCGCCTACTGGGACAGCGAAGTGAAGCTGGCGCAGGAACTGGGCCTGGACGGCTATCCGGTATTCACCCGCAAGGCCTCCACCGATCTCTCCTACCTCGCCTGCGTGAAGCGGCTGCTGGCCGATCCGGAGGCGTTCTATCCGCAGTTCGCCACCCACAACGCCCATTCGGTGGCCTGGATCCTGGAAGCCGCCGGCAACCGGCAGGATTTCGAGTTTCAGCGCCTTCACGGCATGGGTGAGGCGCTCTACCAGCAGATCGTCGGCCCGGAGAAGCTGAACCTGCCCTGCCGCATCTACGCGCCGGTCGGCAGCCACGAGGATCTGCTGGCCTATCTGGTGCGCCGCCTGTTGGAGAACGGCGCCAACTCCTCCTTCGTGAACCGTATCCAGGACGAGAAGCTGCCGATCGACGAGATCGTCGCCGACCCGGCGGCCAAGCTGCGCAGCGTCACGCAGGTCCCGCACCCGGGCATCCCGCTGCCCGCCGACCTGTTCCAGCCGGAGCGCCGGAACTCGGCGGGCATCGACCTGAACGACCCGCGCAGCCTGGACGACCTGCAGCAGGCCATCGACTCTGCCCGTGCCGAGCCCTGGGAGGCCGGGCCGCTGGTCGGCGGTGCGCCGCTGAAGGGCAGCTGGCGCGAGGTCACCAACCCGGCCGACCGCCGCGAGGTCGTCGGCCATGTCGCCTGGGCCGATCCGAGCCAGGCCGAGGATGCCCTGGCCCGTGCCCAGCGCGCGGCGCCGGCCTGGGACCGCACGCCCGCGGCCCAGCGTGCCGCCAGCCTGGAGCGCGCAGCCGATCTGATGACGGCGCAGATGCCGCGCCTCATCGCCTTTTGCCAGCGCGAGGCCGGCAAGTCGCTGGCCGACGGCGTCGCCGAGGTGCGCGAGGCGGTGGACTTCCTGCGCTATTACGCCGCCCGCGCCCGCGCCGACTTCGGTCCGGCGCTATCGTTGCCCGGACCGACGGGGGAGCGCAACGAGCTGTCGCTGCACGGGCGCGGCGTTTTCCTCTGCATTTCGCCGTGGAACTTTCCGCTGGCGATCTTCACCGGCCAGGTCGCCGCGGCGCTGGCGGCCGGCAACGCCGTCATCGCCAAGCCGGCCGAACAGACCGGCCTCGTCGCCGCCGAGGCGGTGAAGATCCTGCATCAGGCCGGCGTGCCCGGCGAGGTGCTGCACCTGCTGCCCGGCGACGGGCCGACCATCGCCGCGCCGCTGGTCGGCGACCGCCGCGTTGCGGGCGTGGCCTTCACCGGCTCCACGGAGACCGCGCGCCTGATCAACCAGGCGCTGGCCCGGCGCGAGGGCCCCATCGTGCCGCTGATCGCCGAGACCGGCGGCCAGAACGCCATGTTGGTCGATTCCACCGCGCTGCCCGAGCAGGTCGTCGAAGACATACTGACGTCGTCGTTCCAGAGCGCCGGGCAGCGCTGCTCGGCCCTGCGCGTGCTCTTCGTGCAGTCCGACGTGGCCGGCAAGATGCTGAAGATGCTGAAGGGCGCCATGGAAGAGCTTATCGTCGGCGATCCGGCCTTGCTGTCAACGGACGTCGGCCCGGTGATCGACGAGGACGCGAGGAAAATGCTCGCCGAGCACAAGGCCAGGATGGCGCGCGAGGCGAAACTGGTCCACGAGGTGTCGCTGCCGAAAGAGTGCGAACACGGCACCTTCGTCGCGCCCGCGGCCTACGAGATCGAGAGCATCGATAAGCTGGAGCGGGAGGTCTTCGGCCCCATCCTCCACGTGGTGCGCTACCGCGCCGCCCGCCTGGACCAGGTGCTGGACAGCATCGCCAACACCGGCTCCGGCCTGACCCTGGGCGTGCCCAGCCGCATCGACTCAACGGTGGAACAGGTCTACCGCCGCCTGCCGGTCGGCAACACCTACGTGAACCGCAACATGATCGGTGCCGTCGTCGGCGTGCAGCCCTTCGGCGGCCAGGGCCTGTCAGGCACGGGCCCCAAGGCCGGCGGCCCGCGCTACCTCTACCGCTTCGCGACGGAGAAGAGCCTTTCCATCGACACCACCGCAGCCGGCGGCAACGCGTCACTGATGTCGCTGCAAGAGGGTTTGTCGCGGTAGGGCTAAAGCCAATGAGCCACACCACTGTCGTCCCGGCACTTGTTGCCGGGACCCATGAACTGCAGCGTGTGGCAATTGTCGGGGGGAAGGTCTCCACGACCGATCAAGCGGCCAGGCCAATGGGTCCCGGGGGCAAGCCCCGGGACGACCTTGTGGATGAGGTGAGGCAGTGCGTCGCTTCTTGAGAGGTCACCCGCCGACTTGATCCGCGGGTCTATTTCTCCGCCAATTCCACATTGAGCCGGTTACGCGATTGGTTGCCGGGTCAAGCCCGGCAATGACAGATGAGCAGTGGCGGCGAGGGAGCTAAATCATGCTATGCCGCCTGCGCCGCTGCCCCCTCACCCAGCTTCGTCTAAGCTCGGCGTTGCCTCGCTAAGCCTTCGCAACCTCCCCCCGGAGGGGCGAGGGCTTTCCGTGGCGCTCCCTCTCCCCAACGGGGAGAGGGTTAGGGTGAGGGGGCTTTACGCCGCCTGCGTGGCCTTCGCCGTGGGCTTGCGGAAGCGTTCCTCGGCCAGGCGGTCGGCGGCTTCGGAAGTTGCCATCTTCTGCGCGTCGGCGCGGCGGAAGATTTCCAGCAGGGTGTCGTGGATCTGCGCCACGTGGGTGAAAGCTTTCGCCTCGTCGTAGGCCGGGCCTTCGTGGCTGATGACGATGACGCCGCCGGCGTTGATCACGTAGTCGGGGGCATAGAGGATGCCGCGCTGGCGCAGCGCTTCGCCGTGGCGCGCCTCGGCAAGCTGGTTGTTGGCCGAGCCGGCGATGATCTTGGCCTTTAACTGCTTCAGGCTATCGTCGTTGATCGTGGCGCCCAGGGCGCAGGGCGCGTAGATGTCGACCGCCGCGCCGGCAATGCCATCGGGCGCGATGACTTTGGCGCCGAACTCGCGCACGACGCGGTCCACCGATTCTTGTGCGATATCGGCGACTATCAGTTCGGCACCCTCGGCGGCCAGATGACGGCAGAGGTAGTAGCCGACATGGCCGACGCCCTGCACGGCGACACGCAGGCCGTTCAGCGTATCGACGCCAAGGCGATGTCGGGCGGCGGCCTTGATGCCCATATAGACGCCATAGGCGGTGGCGGGCGAGGGGTCGCCGACGCCGCCGCTGGTCACGCCGGCGACGTGCGTGGTCTCTTTCGCCATGATCTCCACGTCGGGTACCGAAATGCCGACGTCCTCGGCTACGGTGTAGCGCCCGCCCAGGCTGTCGACGAAACGGCCCATGGCGCGGAACAGCGCTTCCGACTTGTCGTTCCTGGGGTCGCCGATGATGACCGCCTTGCCGCCGCCGTAGTCGAGGCCGGCCAGGGCCGACTTGTAGGTCATGCCGCGCGACAGGCGCAACGCATCGGTCAGCGCCTCGCCGCTGTCGGCGTAGGGCCACAGGCGGCAGCCGCCGAGCGACGGCCCGCGGTTGGTATTGTGGATGGCGATGATGGCCTTCAGGCCACTGGCGGGGTCGTGACAGAAGACGACCTGTTCGTGGCCGTCGAATTCGCGATGCTCAAAAACAGACATGACAACCTCGTGCAAAGTGCCCCGTTCTCCGGTGCTTACCTGCAGCGGCAAATCTTGTTCTGTTACTAAGGGTTGGCTGTTAGGCTTAAGTATTCAATAAGAAGATTCAGGTGTGGTCAAAATAGACCGATCCATAAAACCAGGGCGCCCGTTCGGATCAGGAACGGGCGCCCTCGTCGTGTCTTCCGGCAAGATTATTGCCCGCCCGCAGAGGGGACGGAGCACTCCCGCCGGCCGGTGGGAACGGGCCGGCGGGTTACGGTTGGCGTTGGAGAGAGGTCTTCGTGTCCTCTCAATTGTCATGCTCGGACTTGTTCCGAGCATCCAGGGGCCAGCGTACGCGCGGTTGCTCTGGACCCTCGGGACAAGCCCGAGGGTGACGGTATAAGGGCAGCTGGGCCGGGGCTAGACCCGGCCCTCCAGGGCCGCTTCGAACATCTGGCGCATCTCCGCCGCGCCGGCCGGGATCGGGTTGGTCGGCGCCGTCGGGTCGTCCGCCGCCATCTGGGCGATTTCGTCGATGCGCGCGCCGTCGACGCCGAGGCCTTCCAGGGTCGCCGGAATCTTCAGCTCTTCCCGCAACGCAAGGATCCACGCCTGAACGGCGTCGAAGGAGGGGTTCTTGAGGCCCAGGTAGGCGGCCAGGCGGGTCATCCGGTCCTCGATGGCCGGGCGGTTGAAGGCCAGCACGTAGGGCATGAAGACGGCGTTGGTCAGGCCGTGGTGGGTGTCGTAGAGCGCGCCCACCGGGTGGCTCAGGGAGTGGATGGCGCCGAGGCCCTTCTGGAAGGCGGTGGCGCCCATGGAGGCCGCCGCCAGCATGTGGGCGCGGGCAGCGAGGTCCTTGCCGTCCTTCACCGCCGCCGGCAGCCAGTCCTTCACCAGGCGCATGCCCTCCACGGCGATGCCCTCGGCCATCGGGTGGTAGCCCGGGGCGCAGTAGGCTTCCAGGCAGTGGGCCAGGGCGTCCATGCCGGTCGCCGCGGTGATGTGCGCCGGCAGGCCGATGGTCAGCTCCGGATCGGAGATCACCGTCGCCGGCAGCATCTTCGGGTGGAAGATGATTTTCTTGGTGTGGGTCGCCTCGTCGACGATGACCGAGGCGCGGCCGACTTCGGAACCGGTGCCGGCCGTGGTCGGCACGGCGACGATGGGGGCCACGCCCGCCGGATCGACACGCTTCCAGTTGTCGCCCTTGTCCTCGAAGTCCCACAGCGGGCGGCTCTGGCCGACCATCAGGGCGACCGCCTTGGCGCAGTCCAGACCGGAGCCGCCGCCGAAGGCGATGACGCCGTCATGGCCGCCTGCCTTGTAGGCGGCAACGCCCTCGTCGACGTTCTTGCCCACCGGGTTCGGCTTTACCGCGGAGAACAGGCCGGTCGGCAGGCCCTCGGCTGCGTTGGCGTCCAGGGCATCCTTCACCATCGGCAGGCCGGCCAGGCCCGGATCGGTCACCAGCAGCGGGCGCGTCATGCCCAGCGCTTTGCAGGCCTGGGCCAGGTTCTTGATGCGGCCGGGCCCGAAGATCATCTGGGTCGGATAGTTCCAGTTACCCTTCAGGTTCTCGGGCAGGGTCTGGGCTTTGTCGAGCGAGCTGTCGGAAGGCATGAGTGGAAAACCTCGATGAATGGGATAGAGGGGCGCCCCGGACCTGAACGCGTGCAAACGGGGCCGCCGGGCAGGAAAATCGCAGGCGCAGTGAGGCAAAAAACCGGCAGGCGGTCAATGGGCGAAACGCCGCCGGGGCGGGCTGGATAGCTGGTATGCGCGATGCGCCCATCACGTCACGGCGGCCCTTTGCGGCCGCCCCGCTTGCGGATAGTGTTGGCGGCGGCATCCAACGCTTTCCGGAGCAAGAGGTAGAGTATGGGAATCCTCGATCACATCGGCTTTGCCGTGACCGACGTCGTGCGCTCCAAGGCCTTCTACGAGCAGGCCCTGGCACCGCTGGGCATCCGGCCGCTGTTCGAGGTGACGGCCGAGCAGACCGGTGGCGAGGCCCATTGCGGCTTCGGGCGCGACCATCCCGAATTCTGGATCGGCACCGGACGGCGCCTGAACGGCGTGCTGCACGTCGCCTTCACCGCCTTCGACCGCAAGACGGTGGATGCCTTCTACCAGGCGGCACTGGCGGCCGGCGGCAAGGACAACGGCGCGCCGGGCGTGCGGCCCCACTACCACCCCCACTACTACGGCGCCTTCGTGCTGGACCCCGATGGCCACAACATCGAGGTCGTCTGCCACCTGCCGGAATAAGATCGGAAAGCGGCCGGCCGCCGCAATCGATCCCGCCAACGCCTCATTGCCACCGCCTTTCACGGGTCTCCTGGAGGGACGTTTCAGGCAAGTGGGGGATTTGTATGCACCGGAGGAATCCCGGCGCCGGCAAGTTGGTATCGCTTTCGGCCGTCTTTGTGTTTGTGGCGCTGGGCACCTTTACCTGGCCGGGTGATTTCCTGTCATCGGGCTTCCGCCCCTTTCAGGTCGCGGCCGTGCTCTACATCACCGGAGCTTTCGCCCCTCCAGGTATCGTCATGGCCGCTGCGCTCTATTCGCCGATCCGCGAGTCCGTCGGGTTCGGGCGCCTTGCCAGAGTGATCATCCTGGTACTCTCCGGGATTGCGCTGCTGGGGATCGTTCCGGCGATCATCTTCATCGATACGCCCGGGTTTCCGGTCCACGTGGCGCGCATGATGACCATCGCCCTTCAGGGTCTATTGTGTTGTCAGCTGCTACTCAACCTCAATGAGGATCCCCTAGAGCGGAGATGGCATCGGAGCATCCTCGCCATTCCGATTCTGGCCGTAAGTTTCTGGTCGCTTGCCGCCGGGGTGGCCGCCGGCGCCCAGGCGGTGTTTCACGCGAACGGCAAGCCCTATTGTATCGGGGATACCAGGCATCCCGGTCTCTGGTACGGCGAGCTCGACTCGCTGTTCGACCTGCGCGGCATCGACCTGGTGGTTTCCAGAACGGACGGTGTTTCAGGTTCCCTGCATTGGTCCTATCACGCCATCCTGGCGGTTCCCGGCAATCCGGTAAGTACGCGCTGGAACTGGTCAGCCACGCGGATGAGATTCGATCCCATCAGTCAGGAACGGCAACGGCTTCTCGCGAATCCCGTTTCGGATGTCTGCACTCCAAAGCGGAACTTCCTCTGGACCTTGATCTGGCCGTAGCCGAGCGGTCCCGGGGTCGAGCCCCGGGACGACAGGGCTGTGTGCAGAAGCAGCAACCTCAGCCGTTCAGCCGGTAGAGCTGCGGCAGCCAGAGGGCGATCTGCGGGAAGGCCATGACGAGGATCAGGCCGAACAGCATCACGATGACGAAGGGGATGATCGAGCGGTAGATGTCGATCAGCGTCACCTCCTTGGGTGCCATGGCGCGCATCAGGAACAGGTTGTAGCCGAAGGGCGGCGTCATGTAGGCGATCTGGCAGGTGATGGTGTAGAGGATGCCGTACCAGATGAGATCGAAGCCGAGCAGGCCGACCAGGGGCACATAGAGCGGTGCGACGATGACCAGCATGGCGGTGTCGTCCAGGAAGGTCCCCATGATCAGGTAGGAGAGCTGCATCAGGATGAGGATCTCCCAGGGCGGCAGCCCCAGGCGGTCGACGAAGAAACCCTCGATGGCCTTCACCGCGCCAAGACCGTCGAAGACCGCGCCGAAGCAGCGCGCCGCCAGGATGATCCACATGAACATGCAGGAGATGCCCAGCGTTTTGCGCAGGGTCTCCTCCAGCACCTTGAAGGTCAGGCGCCGCTTGAAGATCGCGGCGAGGGTCGCCGCCAGGGCGCCGACCGCCGAGCTCTCGGTCAGGTTGGTGTAGCCGAGCAGGAACAGGCCGGTCATCGAGAAGAAGATGAACAGCGGCAACAGGCCGGCGCGCAGCAGGCCGATCTTCTCGCCCCAGGGCAGGTCGCGCTCCTCCTTGGGCAGCACCGGCCCGAGCTGCGGCTGGAACTGGCAGCGCACCACGATGTAGAGGATGAAGAGGCCGGCCATCATCAGGCCGGGCAGCACGCCGGCCAGCCACAGCTGGCCGACCGGCTGTCGCGCGATCATGCCATAGAGCACCAGCACCACGCTGGGCGGCACCAGGATGCCCAGGGACGATCCCGCCTGGATGACGCCGGTCACCATGATCTTGTCGTAGCCGCGGCGCAGCAGTTCGGGCAGGGCGATGGAGGCCCCGATCGCCATGCCGGCGACGCTGAGGCCGTTCATCGCGGAGATCGCCACCATCAGGCCGATGGTACCGACCGCCAGCCCGCCGTTTAGGCCGCCGAACCAGACGTGGAACATCTTGTAGAGGTCGTTGGCGATGCCGGATTCCGACAGCATGTAGCCCATGTAGATGAACAGTGGCAGCGTCAGCAGCGGATACCACTTCATCAGCTTCATGGAGGCGGCGAAGGCGAGTTCGGTGCCGCCGGTGCCCCACAGCGCGATGGCGGCGATCACCGCGACGAAGCCGATGGCGCCGAACACACGCTGTCCGGTCAGCAGCATCAGCATCATCGAGGAGAACATCAGGAGGGCGATGAGTTCGTAGCTCATGCGCTCAGCTCCCCGTTCGCGGCCTTGTTCTGGGCTTCGACATCGGCGGCGTCGCTGCTTGGTTGTTCAGGCCTTCCCCACTGCTCTCCCTTCAGCTTGGCGAAGTCCTTGATCAGGGTCGAGACGGCCTGCAGCAGCATCAGGAAAATACCGATGCACATAATGATCTTGATCGGCGCCATCTTGGGCCGCCACAGCGACGGATTGATCTCGTTGTATTGCAGGGCGTACAGGGTGCTGGCAATGCCGCCGTCCAGCAGAATGACGAGGTAGAAGATCAGGAAGCAGATCGTGATGATATCCACGCAGGCCTTGGTGCGGTCCGACCACGCGCCGTACAGCAGGTCCATGCGCACATGGTCGCCCAGTTGCATCGAGTAGGCGCCGCCCAGCAGGAAGTAGGCGACCATCATGAACTGCGAGACTTCCAGGGGCCACCAGGAGGGCTGCATGACCGGCCACCAGTCCCACGGCCACCACAGCGGTGCCCTGATACCGGTCGTCACTTTATTGAAGGAGGACCACAGCAGCACCCCCATCATCGCAAAGATCATGTACATCGTGATGCGGCCGACGACGCGGTTGAACTCGTCGACGGCGGTGACGTAGGCCTTAAAGAACTGTCGCAACGTCTGCTTCCTGTTCGCTCGGTTTCGTCCGGCCGCGGCCGCTTGCGCGGAAACAAGTACCGGCCGGCGTGGGCCCTCGGCGTCGATGGGGCCCACTCGGGTCACTGCGTAAGGGCTGTTCCCTGGACGGCAAGGGCGGTCGCAACGAACCGACACAGCCTGGGCTCGCGCGTCTCCCGCGTGCCCGGCTCGCTGCCTGTCGGTCTGACTTCCCCCAGTTAGCCGTTCCCCGCCTCTGGTTTCCGCACCCCGGCCGGCGGCCTGGGTGGCGGGGATTCTGCCCCCGGATTGCCGTCATCTTAGGCGCCCCGCGGAGGCCGATCAATTTCCCTGACGCAGCCAGGCCCCCCCAAGGACCGCCCCGGGCCCCCAGCCGCCGTCTGGCGATAGGGTGGCCCGGCGGTAGCAGCCTGGGGTTGCCGGGGGGCCGGATCGTGGGCCGCGGGCCCGCCGGCCGCGAAAAAAGGGGCCGAAAATTCGCGATTCCCGGCGGGCTAAGAATTCCTTCACCCTCGCTCCCTAAAATCCAAGCTAATTGGATCACCCCAGCCGGTTTGACTCCACTTGGTTTAACGCGGCGCAGCGCAGGGCAGGCAGCCTCTCCCGGTCCAGGCCGGCCGCAAAATGGCGGCACGAGGCTCGGCGCGCCACCTCAGGAGGAGGATTTTGATGCTTTCCTCACTGCAAGACATTTCAGGGCTGTTCCCCGGCCTTTTCCAGCGCGGTGAAGGCGCCGCAGCGGACAAGGCCGCCTCGGAACAGGCCGCCCGCGGTCTCGGGCAGGGCCATGGCAGGGGCCACCGCCAGCACGTCGATCACGGCCACCATGGCCGCGATCGGGTGAGCCTGTCGCGCGAGGCCGAGGCCGTTCAGCAGGCGGCCGATGCCGCCGAGGATACGGACTCCGTCGGTGACGCGGTGGCCGCGGAAACGGAGGGCCAGTCGCTGCTGGGCCAGGCCGGCAGCTTCGTGCGCCAGGCGTTGGAGACCATCCGCGCCGATCTCGGCGAGGCGCTGAAGGCTTTCGGCTTCGACAGCGCGGCGATTGAGAACTTCACCCAGGCCTTCGTCGAGCCGGTGCTGACCGCCCTCAAGGAAGGTGTGAACTTCACCGCCGAGCTGTCCTTCGCCGCCTTCAGCCAGGTGACCGCGGTCTCCGCCGGCGGCGTCAGCCAGGCAACCTCGCTGGTTGCTCAGTCGCTGTCGATCGAGGTCAACCAGGATACCGGAGAGGTCAACGTCAGTGTCGCCAAACTGTCCTTCGACCAGCAGATCCAGTCGTCGACCGGCAATGGTGACGCCCCGCTGCTGGTGATCGACCCCGACGATCTGCTGACTCCGCAGGAACTGGCCGCCAAGATCCTGCAGGGCGGCACCAGCCCGCTGGCCGAACCCGCCGCAAGCACCGAAGAGGCGGCCGCCGCTGCCGAGGAAGCCGCCGAAGAGACCGTCGGGGGCGAGGACGCCACCGAGAATCTCGACCAGACCCTGGCCGAGGTGCGCGACAGGCTGGCGGAGAGTGCCGTGCAGTTGCAGACCCGCCTGACGATCTACTCCGTCAGCACCTACCAGAACGACAAGGGCGAGACGATCACCAAGCTGCTGCTCGACGCGCAGCTGAACATCGCCGGCCTGGCTAACAATGCCCGGGGAGCCGATGCTCAGGGAACCAATGCCCAGGGAACCAATGCAACGGCTCAGGAGGAGGCGGAAAGCCTCAATCTCACGGCCTAAAGGCCGCGAGAGCCGCACGCAGGAAAAGGGGCCTCTTCGAGGCCCCTTTTCAATTGTGGGAGCGGCAGGCGCCCCTTCATCCCGCAACCGACCGTCATGGTCGGACTTGTTCGGAGCATCCAGGGCAAGCGCTCAGCCATCGACCCTGGAGCCTCGGGACAAGCCCGAGGGTGACATGAAGGGGGGAAGGTGAGGGCGGCGTGCGCCGGCTTGTGACGGCCGTTAGCCCTTCGCCAGGGCGCGGTCGAGGAAGTCGAGGCGGTCCTGGCCCCAGAAGATTTCATCGCGATAGACGTAGCTCGGCGCACCGAAGACGCCGCGCGACAGGGCTTCGCCGGTCAGGGCCTCGTAGCGCGCCTGGGTTTCGGCTTCCCGCGCCTTGGCCAGCAGGTCGGCGGCAGGGTGGCCGGTCTCCTGGGCGATGGCTTCGCAGGTGGCCTCGTCGGCGATGTCGCGCTCTTCTTCCCATACCGCGCGGCCGAAGGCCTGGGCCAGGGCCAGCGGCTTGCCGCCGGTCTCGCCGGCGGCGATGACCAGGCGCGCGGCGAGCTGCTCCTGCGCCGGAAAGTGCGCCGGCTGCAGCTTGATCGGAATGCCCAGGTGCGCACTCCAGCGCTTCAGCTCCATCATGCGGTAGGCTTGGCGCTCCGGCGCTCGCTTGGCCAGCGGCAGGCCGCCGGTACGCGGGAAGATCTCGCCGAAATTCACCGGCTTCACCCGGACATCGGCGCCGTGGCGCTGGGCGATCTCGGCGAAACGCTGGCTGCCGAGGTAGGCCCAGGGCGAGATGAGGGTGAGATAGTAGTCGATCACTTTACTCATGGCGCGGACGCTTCCCCATTTTTGTGTGTCGGTCGAGCGGATGCTCTGCGGCCCCGCCTTCCTTGATTAACCCGCCCGCCGCGCCCCGTCCAGCGCACCCGCATAAACGTTCCGGGCAATGCCTCTCGCCCCTGCCGGGCTGATTTGCTAGGGTCGCGGCGACGCAGCGATCATAAGAGTGGAATTTGCAGATGCGCTTCACGAGTGTGAGAGGGGGAACGGGGTTGGCCCTGCTGCTGTGCGGCTGCCTGGCGGCGCTGCCGGTGCGGACGGCTCAAGCCGCCGACCAGGCGCGCGAGGCGGTGGGGCTGTTCGTGCAGTCCTGCCTGAAGCACGTCGAGGACTCGGCCGACCTGCGCGATTGGATCGCCGCCACGCCGCAGCTGCGCCAGTTTCCGCCGAAGCAGGCGCAGTCCTTTCTGGAAGGCAAGCGCGGCGATGTCTGGTCGGCGGAGAACGACGCCGGCCTTTTCGCGCTGGTGGTCTTCGCCGACAATACCTGCACAGTGATCGCGCAGCAGGCCAGCGCGGATCAGGTCTCTCTGGTGTTCTCCGAGTACGTCCGCCGCAAGGGCCTGCCGCTCGACAAGATCGGCGACCGCAAGGAGTATGTCCGCGGCATCGACGAGCGCGAGGAAACCTACCGCTCCAGATCCGGGCACACCATGTACGAAGTCGTGCTGATCACCTCCAAGTCGCCGCGCGCCGACGCGCAAGCGATCCTCACCACGCGACCGAACCGCTAAGCGAAGCCCTTCACCGACTTCGCTCCTCTGCGCTATCGTAGATCCGCACGGCGGTCAAAACCGTTCGTGTGATCACGATAGAACAGGGAGATTCAGCAAATGAACCGCTTCCAAAGCAGCGCCATCGTCGCCGCCGTCGTTTGTCTCGCCGGGCAACCCGCCCTGGCCGAGGACCTGCCGCTCTGGCAGCTTTACGAAAACACCTTCAAGACCGCCAAGTACATCGACCTGACCCATGCCTTCGAGCCGGTGCAGCCGGTCTGGCCGGGCTTTGGCGCCGCCGAGTTCAAGCCGGCGACGGCGGGGCGGGACCTCGGTGACTACGCCAAGAAGGGCGACGAGTTTACCTACGCGCAGCACGGCTTCATCGCCACCGCCTACAATCTCACCACCGACCAGTACGGCACCCAGCTCGATCCGCCGGCGCACTGGGACGAATTCGGCGCGACCATCAGCGACCTGCCGGCCTCCTTCACCCTGCGGCCGCTGGTGGTGGTCGACGTACATGAAAAGTCGATTGCCGACCCCGGCTACCAGGCAACGGTCGACGACGTGAAGGCTTGGGAGGCCACGCACGGCACCATTCCGGAAGGCTCGGTCGTGATGTTCCGCTCCGACTGGTACAAGAACTGGGAGGACCGCGAGAATTTTGCGAACGCACCCTTCCCGGGCGTGCGTCTCGATGCGCTGAAATACCTGCACCTGGAGCGCAAGATCCTGTTCCACGGCCACGAAGCGCTGGACACCGACACCACGCCGGACCTGGAGGGCGAGTACTGGCTGATGCACAACCACTTCGCCCAGGCCGAGGGTGTCGCCAACCTGGACAAAGTGCCGGAGGCCGGCGCGCTCATCGCCATCGGCTTCGCCAAGCCGCTGGGCGGCGTCGGCGGCTATGCCCGCTACATCGCTATCGCACCGGCGGACTGGGAATACGGCGTCTCGGTGATCGATGCGCCGGGGGCGCCGCTGCCCAAGCAGGACTACCCGCTGAAGCGCGACGCCAACGGCGTGTTGCGGCCCACCAAGCCTTAACAGGTCAAGCCTTAGGCGGTGCGATCAGGGCGTGATCGCGACCTTCAGTACACCATCGCGCTGGTTGGCGAAGAGGTCGTAGGCCGCCTCGATATCGTCCAGCTTGAAGCGGTGGGTGACCAGGGCCTTGGTGTCCAGCCGGCCCGCGGCGATGACCTGCATCAGTCGGTACATGCGCTCCTTGCCGCCCGGGCAGAGCGTGGTGACGATCTTGTTGTCGCCGAGGCCGGCGCTGAAGGCGTCGAGCGGAATCGTCAGGTCGCTGGAATAGACCCCGAGCGAGGAGAGCGTGCCGCCCGGTCGCAACACGCGCAGGGCGGACTCGAAGGTCTGCTGTCGGCCCAGCGCTTCGATGGCGACATCGACGCCGCGCCCGTCGGTGAGGCGCAGGATCTCCTCGACCGGATCGGTCTTGGAGAAGTCGACCACATGGTCGGCGCCCATCTTGCGGGCGATCGCCATGCGGGCCGGCACCGCGTCGACGCCGATGATGGTGGTCGCGCCCATCAGCCGGGCGCCGGCGGTGGCGCAGAGGCCGATGGGTCCCTGCGCGAAGACGGCCACGGTGTCGCCGATGCGAACCTTGCCGCTTTCGGCGCCGGAAAAGCCCGTGGACATGATGTCCGGGCACATCAGGACCTGTTCGTCGGTGAGGCCCTCGGGGATCGGCGCCAGGTTGGTCATGGCGTCCGGCACCAGCAGGTATTCGGCCTGGGCGCCGTCGATGGTGTTGCCGAAGCGCCAGCCGCCCATTGCTTTGAAGCCATGCTTGGTGCCGGCGCCGTCCTGGGAATGGCAGCCACAGAGACAGGCCATGCTGTGGCCGCTGGGCGTGATGGCGCCGACGATGACGCGCTGGCCTTCGGCATAGCCTTCGACCGCCGAGCCGAGCTTTTCGATGATGCCGACCGGCTCGTGGCCGATGGTCAGGCCGCGTTCGACGGGATACTCGCCCTTCAGGATGTGCACGTCGGTGCCGCAGATGGTGGTGGTGGTGATGCGGATCAGCGCGTCCAGCGGCCCGACGTCGGGGATCGGCTTTTCGTCCAGGACGATGCGGTTCGCTTCGACGAACAGGGCGGCTTTCATCTTCTGGGCCATGGGGGATCCTCTTATGGCGGTGGGGGGCGTGAAACCTCGCACCACGACGAGAGGAAGTCGTTGAGCTGCATCAAGAAATCCCAGTCTTGCGTGACACTTCCGTGACGGACGCTCCTTCCTCGCGCAGCGCCTTGCGGATGATCTTGCCGGTGGCGGTCATCGGCAGGGCGCCGACGAAGGCGACGTCGCGCGGGTATTCGTGGGCGGCGAGGCGGGTTTTCACGAAGTCCTGGATCTCGCGCACCAGGGCATCGTCGCCTTGATGGCCTTCCTTCAGGACGATGAAGGCTTTCACCCGCTCGGTGCGGACCGGGTCGGGCACCCCGACGGCGGCAGCCATGGCGATGGCGGGATGTTTGATCAGGCAGTCCTCGATCTCACCCGGGCCGATGCGGTAGCCGCCCGAGGTGATGACGTCGTCGTCGCGCCCGACGAAGCGCAGGTAGCCGTCGTCGTCCATGACGCCCTGGTCGCCGGTCATCAGGAAGTCGCCGCGGAACTTCGCCTTGGTGGCTTCCGGGTTGCGCCAGTACTCCAGGAACATCACCGGGTCGGGCCGGCGCACGGCGATGGTGCCGGCCGCGCCTGTGGGAACTTCGTTGCCGTCGTCGTCGACGATGGCGACGCGGTGGCCGGGCACCGGGCGGCCCATGGAGCCGGGCTTTGCCGGCATGATCTCCGCGCAGTTGGAGACCACCAGGTTGCACTCGGTCTGGCCGTAGAACTCGTTCACGGTGACGCCGAACGTTTCCTCGGCCCAGTCGAGCATGCCGGCGCCCAGGGTCTCGCCGCCGCTGCCGATGGAACGCAGCGTCAGGTTCCAGCGCTCGGCGGGGCGTTCGACCGTGCGCATGATCTTCAGCGCCGTCGGCGGCAGGAAGCTGTTGCGCACGCCATAGTCGGCCAGCAACTGAAAAGCCTTTTCCGGATCGAACTTGGCGAAGCGATGGGCCAGCACCGGCACGCCGTGGTGCCACGCGGGCAGCAGAACGTCCAGCAGGCCGCCGATCCAGGCCCAGTCCGCCGGCGTCCAGATGAGATCCCCCGGCTGCGGCAGGAAGTTCTGCGGCATCTCGACCCCCGGCAGGTGGCCCAGCAGCACGCGGTGGGCGTGCAGCGCGCCCTTGGGCGGTCCGGTGGTGCCGGAGGTGTAGATGATCAGCGCCGGATCGTTGGCCAGGGTGTCGACCGGCAGAAAGCCGTCGGAGGCGCGCTCCAGCAGCCGGTGCCAGTCCAGGGCATGGCCGCCGTCACCAGGGCCATCGATGGAGATGACGCTCTCCAGCGCCGGCAAGCGGTCGCGGATCGCCGCGATCTTGGCCACGCCCGTCTGATCGGTGATGACGATGCGGGCGCCGGCATTGGCGAGGCGGTATTCCAGCGCCTCTTCACCGAACAGGGTGAACAGCGGCACCGCGATGGCACCCAGCTTGTAGACCGCCAGATGGGCGATGGCCGTCTCCGGCCCCTGGGCCAGCAGGATCGCGACGCGGTCGCCTTCCTCAATGCCCTGAGCCTCCAGCACGTTGGCGCAGCGGTTGGACAGGCGCTTCAGGTCCTTGAAGCTGTAGCGCGTCTCCGTGCCGTCGTCGGTGAGGTGGATGAGCGCAAGGCGGTCGCCCCCGTCCGTTCCGGCCGCCCACTTGTCGCAGGCATCCACGCCGATGTTGTAATGTTCGGGGATCTGCCAGCGGAACGTTGCCGTCAGCTCTTCGTAGGTCGCCGCCGTGGGCAGCATAGGGCCTCCCTGGTCACCCGTTATTTTCCGGCCAGTCTAGCCTTTGCGCCGCAGCTCGCCAATGCTTCCCCGGTGGGCCTTGTTGTCATCGCCTGTGCAGCGTGCCAAGTTTGCCGCCTGTTCCATCGGACGCGGGGACACCGGGCATGACGATTTCAAATGAAGATGATCTGGAGCGGCTGCGGGAAATCGGCAGGATTGTGGCCGAGGTGCTCCAGGCCATGGGCGCGGCGTTGGAGCCGGGCATGAGCACGGCCGAATTGGACGATATGGGCCGCGGTCTCCTGGAGCAGCAGGGCGCCCGCTCGGCACCCGAACTCTGCTACGGTTTTCCCGGTGCCACCTGCATCAGCGTGAACGAGGAAATCGCTCACGGCATTCCGGGTGCGCGCCGCATACAAGCCGGCGATCTGGTGAATATCGACGTATCGGCGGAGAAGGACGGCATCTTTGCCGATACAGGCGGCTCTTTTGCCGTGCCGCCGGTTGCCCCGACGATCGAAAGGCTGTGCCGCGACGGCCATCGGGCGATGTGGACGGGCCTGCGCCGGGTCAAGGCCGGGCAGCCGCTGGCCAGCAGCGGCTTCGCCATCGGCCGCTTCGCCAAGAAGAACGGCTACAGCCTGGTGCGCAACCTGGCCAGCCACGGCGTCGGGCATTCGTTGCACGAAGAGCCGAAGGCGATCGCGACCTGGCCTGACCGCAGCGAGCGGCGCAAGATGCACGACGGTCTCGTCTTCACCATCGAACCCTTCCTGTCGCTCGGCGCGGAGTGGGCCGACATGGCGGGCGATCCCTGGACACTGGTCAGCCGGCCCTGCGCGCCGACCGTTCAATACGAACACACGGTGGTTACGACCCGGCGCGGTCCATTGGTCGTGACTCAGGCACACTAAAAAGGGCACGGACCGGCATGTTCCAGAGCGATCTGCTGCACGACAAGTGCATCCTCATCACCGGCGGCGGCAGCGGTCTGGGTAAGTCCATGGGCCGGCGGGTGCTGGAACTCGGTGCCCGCCTGGTCATCTGCGGCCGCCGCGAGGCGGTGCTGGCGGAAACGGCGGCGGAATTCGACGCCGACTTTCCCGGCCGCACCCGGGCGATCCCCTGCGACCTGCGCGATGCCGCCCAGGTCGAGGCGATGGTCGACGCGATCTGGGCGGAGGGCCCGCTGGATGCCCTGGTGAACAATGCCGCCGGCAACTTCCTGGCACGCACAGAAACTCTCTCTCCGCGCGCCCTGGACGCGGTGCTGGCCATCGTCATGCACGGCACCGCCTATGTGACGCTGGCCTGCGGCAAGCGCTGGCTGGCCGAGAGCCATCCCGGCAATGTGCTCTCCATCGTCGCCACCTACGCCGAGACCGGCTCGCCCTTTGTGGTGCCTTCGGCGATGGCCAAGGCGGGGGTGCTGGCGATGACCCGTTCCCTGGCGGTGGAGTGGGGCGGGCGCGGCGTCCGCCTCAACGCCATCGCGCCGGGACCCTTCCCGACCGAGGGCGCCTGGGCCCGGCTGGTACCCAACGAGGCGATGGACAAGGCCTGGATGAACAAGATTCCGCTGGGCCGCGTCGGCGAGCACCGCGAACTGGCCGACCTCGCCGTCTTCCTGCTGGCCGACGGCTCGGCCTACATCAACGGCGAGGTGGTCACCATCGACGGCGGCGAATGGCTGAAGGGCGCCGGGCAGTTCTCCCTCATGGAAGCCCTCAGCGACGACGACTGGGCGGCGATGAAAGGGCGCTAGGTACGGCAGCCGGAGTCGAGCACCATCGTTCGTGCTCCCCTTGATCCCGCTGGGTCTAGTGCGCTGCAATGGTGCAGGCACACATGGCCCTGGGGCCATCTTGCCCGCCGGCCGGAAGAGAGCCGGCGCAGGCCGTGAACAAGACAAAAGGGTATCGGCATGACGTCACCGCAGGAAGCCTCTGTGGAGCAGGAGGGGGACATGACTCCCCTGCATCTGCAGGATCATCCGAACTGGGCCTATCTGCTCCGCGAGTTCGAATCGCTCTATCGCCACGGCTCCGCGGGCGGCAGCAAGGCCATCCGCAGCCATCGCAAGCGCGTGCGCGATACCCTCTCCGCGATCATCAACGCCAATCCCGAACTGAACGAACGGTTGCCGGCTGAAAAGCCCGTGACGGCTCACCTGGCGCGTGCCTTCGATCTTGGCGCGCGCAGCGCCTTGGCGGGGATGAGCCGGGCACTGGAACGGGTCGCCCACCAGCTCACCTGGGAGTACGGCTATCAGCGCGTGCCCAAGAGCCTGGCCCGCAAGTACGCCTACTGTGAGATTCTCGGTCCCCAAGGGCCCGTGAAGTCGGACCGCCTGATCCTGGGTTTCGTCCTTTTCGCGCCGAATACGACCTATCCCCAGCACAGCCACCGGGAGATCGAGGAAAGCTATATCTCGATTGCCGGCGCCTGGTCGGAGAACGAACTCGCGGTCTATGCGCCTGGCTCGCTGATCCTCAACAAGTCTGGCGAGGAGCACCGGATCACCACCGGCCAGTTGGATCCCTGCCTGCGCGCCTACGCCTGGGTCGGCCCGGGCGAAAGGCTCTTGGAGCCGGGCATGAAATTCTCCAAGTCCCGCAAACGCGTCGAGCATGGCATTTGAGCTTTTCGCGACAGCGCGTCGGGAACGCCTGAACGCTCACCGGAACTCGATCCCCTGCAACCAGTCGAGCCAGACCCGCAGGCGGGGCGAGAGCTGGCGGTCGCGCGGGTAAAGGGCTGAGACCGGAGTCGGGCTGGGCGGCGTTTCCGGCAGTACCTCGACGAGGCGTCCGGCGGCGAGGTCGGATTCCAGATGATAACGCGGTGCCTGGAACAGGCCGAAGCCGAGGCGCCCGGCCTGTACCAGCGTGGCGCCGCCGGTGACGGTAACCGCCGTCGGCAGGCGCTTTTCGACGATAAGTCCGTCGACGACGAACTCCAGCGGCAGCAGCGCGTGGGTCGCGGTGGAAAAGAAGCCGATCATGACGTGGCCGTGGAGTTCTTCCACGCTTTCCGGTTGGCCATGCCGGGCGAGGTAGTCGGGCGAGGCGCAGGTGATTTCGGCGAACGACCCGAGGCGGCGGACGATGAGATCGCTGTCGGCGGGAACGCCGGCACGGATCGCGCAGTCGACGCCCTCGCGCAGCAGGTCGACCAGCCGGTCGCTGTCCGACAGGGTCAGTTCGATCCGCGGATAGCGTTCCAGGAAGTCGGCAAGCCGCGGCAGGATGAGCCGGTTCGCCACCGTGCCGTGCATGTTCACATGGAGGCGTCCTTCGGGCCGGCCGCCGCGGAAGGCGGCTTCGGCGTCCTCGACTTCGGCGATGATGAGCAGGCAACGGCGATGGAAGACCTCGCCGTCCAGGGTCGGCACCACCACCCGGGTGGTGCGGTCCAGCAGCCGGACCCCCAGGCGGGCTTCCAGGCGCTTCACCGCCTCGGTCACCGTCGAGCGCGGCAGGCCGAGATCGCCGGCCGCCCGCTTGAAGCTCCGGGTCTCGGCGACGCGGGCGAAGACCCGCATCTCGTCGATTCGATCCATAGTTCGTAATTTCCGAATTATGTAATCGATTATGGCCATATTGTTCGGTTTATAGCAAGGGATTAGGTGTTGAGGCGTCGGCGCGATCCAGTGCCGGCGGCATAGAGGAGAAGGCCGTGTCCCAGCAGATCCATAAGACCCAGAAGACGGCGCTCGTTACCGGCGCTTCCCGCGGCATCGGTGCCGCCATCGCCAGGCGCCTGGCGGCCGATGGCTTTGCCGTGGTGGTGAACTACGCCGGAAACGAAACGGCAGCCGCCGCCGTGGTGGCCGGGATCGAGGCCGCGGGTGGCCGCGCCGTCGCCGCCCAGGCCGACGTCGCCGATCCGGCGGCGGTGGCTTTTCTGTTCGACAAGACGGAAGCCGTCTTCGGCGTTCCCGACGTGGTGGTGAACTCGGCCGGCGTCATGTCGCTGGCGCCGCTTGCCCAGTGCGAGGACGCGGCGTTCGACCGCATCGTGGCGGTGAACCTGAAGGGGACCTTCAACACCCTGCGCGAGGCCGCGCGGCGGATGGGCGCGGGCGGGCGCATCGTCAACCTCTCGACTTCGGTGGTGGGAACGAAGCTGCCGGCTTATGGCGTCTACACGGCGACCAAGGCGGCAGTGGAAGCCCTGACCGGGATACTCTCCAAGGAACTGCGCGGGCGGGAGATCACGGTGAATGCCGTCGCGCCCGGCCCGACCGAGACCGAGATGTTCCTGGACGGCAAGACCGACGAGCAGGTGGCGATGCTGGCCAAGGCAGCGCCCCTGGAACGCCTCGGTGCACCGGATGACATCGCCGGGGCGGTGGCCTTCCTCGCCGGGCCCGATGGCGCTTGGGTCAACGGTCAGACGCTGCGCGTCAACGGCGGTCTGGTGTGAGCAAAGACGGGGAGCCCGGCGGCGGGCTCCCCGTCCTGACGTCAGGCAGCCTTGCGCAGCGGCTTCAGCGCTTCGGCCCAGCGCTTTAACTCGGGCAACAGCGCTTTCGCGCTCTCGATGTGCGGTTCCTTGGGCTGAAACACACCGTCCTCGATGTGTTGGCCGACCATCGGAACCAGCACCTGTTCCATCAGAGGAACCAGCTTCAACGTCGTGAGTGTCGACTTGGTCATCTCGACCGCGCGCATGCCGCCGGAGATTCCGCCATAGCTGACGAAGGCCGCCGGCTTGTAGTTCCACTCGGTGTAGACGTAGTTGAGCGCGTTCAGAAGCGCCGGCGTCGGGCCGTAGTTGTATTCAGGCGTGACAAAGATGTAGGCGTCGGCCTTGGCGACGCAGGCACTCCATTTTTTTGTGTGTGCGTGCTCGTACTTCTGCATTCGTGGGTGGTTCGGTTCGTCATAGACCGGCAACGCAAAGTCGGCGAGATCGACCAGTTCCACATCGAAGCTGCCTTCGGCCTTGGCGAATTCGTGGAACCAGTGGGCGACCGCTGGACCGACGCGGCCGGGGCGCGTGCTGGCTATGATAATGTTCAAGTGCATATAAACTCATTCCTCTCTCTGTCAGGCCTGTCGTTCATAAGATCCCCTAGATAGGGTCTTTAGCGGTGTCCGGCCAGGGAGTGCCGCCGGTCGTGGGTGGTTTCTTTGACAGGGCCGGGCATTTAAGTCTTCGTTTACCGTCTCCTTACTTTCGCCCGGCAGGATGACCGGGTGGCAGCGATCCGCCATGCGAACCTGGGAATCCCTCATTTGCCCTCTCCGACCCGAGGCCCCACCAGCCGCTGCCGCGATGACAGCTTAGGCGCCACTGCCGTCGTGGGCACGCGGGGTGGTGCGGCTCGACATATGCTCATCGCCGCCAAGGTCCTGGTTTCCGCCGGACTGCTGGCGGCGGTGATCGCAGCCAGCGATCTCGGCACCCTGGCGGTGCTGCTGGGACGGCTGCAGCCGGGGGCCGCCCTGCTGGCCGTGGCTAGCCTGATGGGGATCGCCGCGGTTTCCGGTCTGCGCTGGTGGCTGGTCGGACGTGTTATCGCCGCGCCGCTGTCCCTGCGCGACTGCATTTCCCTGATGTTCATCGGCAGCTTCTTCACCCAGGTGCTGCCGACCTCGATCGGCGGCGATGCGGTGCGCATCCTGCTCGCCGGGCGGCGCGGACTGCCCTACGGGCGCGCCTTCAGTGGGGTGATGCTGGAACGCGCCAGCGGCCTGCTGTCCCTGGTCCTGTTGGTCGCCGGCGGGGCGCTGTGGCTCGGCGACCGCATCGAACTGCCGGGGCTGCGCCTCGTCCTGCTGGCATCGCTGCCCGGACTGCTGGTGATTCTCGGGCTGCTGTGTTGTCTCGATTCCCTGCCGCTGCCGGCGGCGCTGGCCCGCCTCGCGCGGCCGTTCTTCGCGCTGGCCGGCGACGCCCGCAAGGTGATGCTGGCGCCCCTGGCCTCCCTGGCCCTGCTCGGGCTTTCTTTCGCATCTCAGATGCTGAGCGTGGTGGCGGTCTTCGTCCTCGCTCAGGACCTCGGCCTGCCGCTGGGATTTGCCGACAGCCTGGCTCTGGTGCCGGCCATCATCCTGATCACCTTCTTCCCGCTGTCCTTTGCCGGCTGGGGGGTGCGCGAGGGCGCCAGCGTGATCATGCTCGGTATCGCGGGCAGCGGCGCCGACCAGGCGCGGGCGATCTCGGTGCTCTTCGGCAGCGGCCTGCTGGTGGCCGGATTGCCCGGCTGCTTGCTGTGGCTGTACGGCGGCCGCGGGCGGTCCCGGCGAGGATAATTATCCCGGCGAGCCTGATGCTGGCCCGCTGTGCCGTCCTTGCGCCCTTTGAGGGGCAACGCCTGGGCCTCCGCCTGATCCACCCTCGCGCTCTCTGCCGTGGCCCTGATAAATGGGTTCCGAGGTTTTGGAGGGTTTCCCCTATAGCGGCTGTGAAGGAGAGTTTTTACTCTTATTAATTGATAAAAATCCCCGGAGAAGGGCGCATTGAGGCGCCGCAGGCTGTCGGGGTAGAGTGATCGCGCCGCACTCCAGCGAAAGCGCCCAGGTATGCCTCTCGCCCGCTCCGTTTCGCCCGCTTCCGGGCCGGTTTTCGTCCACTCGACCTGCCCGCACGACTGCCCCAGTGTCTGCGCGCTGGAGGTGGAAAAGCTGTCCGAAACCCGGATCGGCAAGGTGCGTGGGGCCCGTGGCAACGAGTACACCGCCGGCGTGGTCTGCGCCAAGGTCTCGCGCTATGCCGAGCGGGTGCACCACCCGGACCGTCTGACCGCACCGCTGCGCCGGGTCGGCGAACGGGGGCGGGGCCGCGACGCTTTCGAGGAGATCACCTGGGACCAGGCCCTGGATGCGGTTGCCGAGGGCCTGCTGAAGGCCGAGCAGCGTCACGGCAGCGACACGGTATGGCCCTATTTCTACGCCGGCACCATGGGGCTGGTGCAGCGCGACGGCATCGAGCGCCTGCGCCACGCCAAGCGCTACTCCCGCCAGTATTCGACGATCTGCACCAAGCTGGTGGCGACCGGCTGGAACGCCGCGGTCGGCAAGCGCATGGGCCCCGACGCACGCGAGATGCAGCAGTCCGACCTCATCGTGGTGTGGGGCGGCAATCCGGTCTCGCCCCAGGTCAACGTGATGACCCACGTCGCCAAGGCGCGTAAGGCGCGCGGCGCCAAGCTGGTGGTGGGCGATCCCTACCGCACGGGAACAGCCGAGCAGGCCGATCTGCATCTGGCGCTGAAGCCGGGCACCGATGGTGCCCTGGCGGCGGCGGTGATCTGCGTGCTGCTGGCCGAGGGCTTTGCCGACCGCGCCTATCTGGAAAAATACAGCGACTGGACGGCCGAGCTGGAGGCCCACTTCACCGCCTGCACGCCGGCGGGGGCTGCGGCGATCACCGGTCTGACGGAAGACGAGATCCTGGCCTTTGCGCGGCTCTACGGCCAGACGCAGCGCAGCTACATCCGCGTCGGCTACGGCTTTTCGCGGGCCCGCAACGGTGCTTCTTCGGTCCATGCGGTCGCCTGCCTGCCGACGGTGACCGGGGCCTGGCAGTATCCCGGCGGCGGCGCCATGCAGGGCCAGTCGGCGGTCTACGGCCTGGACGAGACGCTGATCCAGGGCCTCGACGTCTGCGATCCAGAAACGCGCCTGCTCGACCAGTCGCGCATGGGCCCGGTGCTGACCGGCGACAGGCGCGACCTGGGGGAGGGGCCGCCGGTGACGGCGCTGTTCATCCAGAACACCAACCCCTTGGTGGTCTGCCCGGAGAGCGCCAAGGTGGCCGAGGGCTTTGCCCGCCCCGACCTCTTCACCTGCGTGCACGAGCAGTTCATGACCGAGACTGCGGCGATGGCCGACATCGTGCTGCCGGCGACCACCTTCCTGGAACACGACGACATCTACGTCGCCGGCGGCCACACCTACCTGCAGGTGACCAGGGCGGTGATCGAACCGCTGGCGGATTGCCGCAGCAATCACGAGGTCCTCTGCGGCCTCGCCGGTCGCCTCGGCGCCGAACACCCCGGTTTCGGTATGAGCACCTGGGAAATCATCGACGCCACCTTGAAGGCCTCCGGCCTGCCCGATGCCCAGACGGTCTATGACGCGCACTGGCACGACTGCGTAAAATCCTTCGAGGAGATGCACTTCCTGGAGGGCTTCGGCCACGCCGACAAGCGCTTCCACTTCCGTGCCGACTGGGCCGCCTACGGGCCGGATTTCGCCGAAATGCCGGCGCTGCCGGGTCACAACGAGGGCTATGACCGGGCCGACGCCGAACGCCCCTTCCGCCTGGTGGCGGCGCCGGCGCGCAGTTTCCTCAATACCACCTTCACCGAGACGCCGGGCTCGCTGAAGCGCGAGCAGCGCCCGACCCTGCTGATCCATCCGCAGGCCGCCGCTGGGCTGGGCATCGCGGAGGGCGACCGGGTCCGCCTCGGCAACCGGCAGGGTTCGCTGGTCATCCATGCGGCGCTCTTCGACGGATTGCAGCCCGATGTGGTGGTGGTCGAGAGCATCTGGCCCAACAGCGCCTTCGAGGAGGGCCGGGGCATCAACCTGCTGATCAGCGCCGATCCGGGCCGGCCGGCCGGCGGGGCGGTGTTCCACGACACGGCGGTCTGGGTCAAGGCGGCCTGAGGGAAGGGGCGGCCCGAGGGGCAGCCTGAGGGACAGGCTGGACCAGCCGCCTCTTGCGTTGGAATTGTTCTGGCGGAACACTACGTTAGAAGCTGTACGAACAATCACGTCAAGGGGTGCATGGCCAAGAATCCGAAGCTCCCGCAGGCGTCCGCCTCTTCGGAGGTTGACGCCTTCCTGAACAAGCTGGCGGTCACGCCGGCACCCAGCCCGGGGGCGGCGGGAAATGCGCGTGGGCGCCTGATCTTCGCCATGGATGCCACTGCCAGCCGGGGGCCGACCTGGGACCGCGCCTCGCACCTGCAGGCGGAGATGTTCAAGGAGACCGAGGCGCTCGGCGGGCTGGAGGTGCAACTGATCTATTATCGCGGCTTCGGCGAGTGCAAGGCGAGCCCCTGGGTCGCCGAGGCCGACAAGCTGCTGCGCTTCATGACCGGCGTGTTCTGCCTCGCCGGGCGCACCCAGCTCGGCAAGGTGCTGAAGCGCGCGATCAAGGAGACCCGTCAGAAGAAAGTCTCGGCGCTGGTCTTCGTCGGCGATGCGATGGAGGAGGATATCGACCACCTGGGCCATATGGCCGGCGAGCTCGGGCTGCTCGGCGTGCCGTGCTTCATGTTCCACGAGGGCAGCGACCCCGTATCGCGCAAGGCCTTCCAGCAGATCGCGCGCTTGAGCGGCGGTGCCTTCTGCACCTTCGACTCCGCCAGCGCCCGGCAGCTGCGCGAGTTGCTTTCCGCCGTCGCCGTCTTTGCCGCTGGCGGGCGCCGCGCGCTGGCCGATTACAGCAAGAAGACCGGCGGCCTGGTGCCACAGCTGACCCACCAGGTCAAATAACCCCAGATGCAGTATTTTATTCTTGGTATCGCCCTGATGGTGGCGCTGCTGTTCGTCGGCCGCTGGTTCGTCGATGCCGATCCGCGCAAGGTCGCCCGCACGCTGAAATGGGGCGGTATCGCCGTGGCGGCGGTGGTGATCCTGCTGCTGGCCGTCGGCGGACGCCTGGGGTTGCTTTTCTTCGCGGCGCCGGTGCTGGTCTGGCTGTTCCGGACGTATCAGCGCGCCAAGGCGGCGCGGGGGCCTAGTGCCGGCGGATCGTCGGAGGTGCGCACCCGCTTCCTGCAGATGAGCCTGGACCACGACAGCGGCACCTTGGACGGCCGCATTCTGGATGGCCGCTACGAGGGACAGAACCTGTCGCAGCTCGATCTGCCGGCGCTGCTGCAGCTCCTGCAGGACTACAGTCTTGCCGATGCGCAGTCCGCCTCGATCCTGGAAGCCTATCTCGACCGTACACAGACAGAAGACTGGCGCGCGGCCGGAGCCGAAAGCGGCGGTACGGCCCGGGACGAAGGCGGCACCGCCGGTCGCGGAGCACAGAGCGGCGGCATGACGCGCGCCGAAGCCCTGGAGATTCTCGACCTCGAAGAGGGCGCCGATGCCGAGGCGATCCGCGAGGCGCACCGCCGCCTGATGCAGAAGCTGCATCCCGATCACGGTGGCTCGAACTATCTGGCCGCCAAGCTGAACGAGGCGAAAGATCTACTGCTGCGTCATTAAACTGCAAACGTTGCCAACCCCGGCGCGCCATTAGTGTCACTTGTCGCCCGGGGCTCCGCTGTGGCAATACAACCTCGTCCCACCTGATCCCCACACCGTGAGGTAACTCGTTACATGACAGGCCCCATACGCAAGGCGGTCCTGCCCGTCGGCGGACTTGGCACGCGCTTTCTGCCGGCGACCAAGGCGATTCCCAAGGAAATGCTGCCCGTCGTCGACAAGCCGCTCATTCAGTACGGTGTCGAGGAGGCCCACAAGGCCGGTATCGAGGAGATCATCTTCGTCACCAGCCGCGGCAAGGCCTCTCTCGAGGACCATTTCGATTATCATTTCGAGCTGATGCAGACCCTGGAGGCGCGCGGCAAGACGGCGGAACTGGAACTGGCCAGCGCCATGACGCCGGTTGCCGGCAAGATCAGCTACACCCGCCAGCCGCAGGCCCTCGGCCTCGGCCACGCGGTGTGGTGCGCGCGCCATCTGGTCGGGCGCGAGCCCTTCGCGGTGATCCTGCCGGACGATCTGGTCCTGCACCCTGAGGGCTGCCTGGCCCAGCTCGTTGCCGCCTACGAAAAGGTCGGTGGCAATCTGGTCGCCGTCGAGGACGTGCCGCGCGAGCAGACCATGCGTTACGGCATTCTGGATGTGGTCGAAGACGACGGCCGCCTGGCCAAGGCCAAGGGCCTGGTCGAAAAGCCCGATCCGAAGGACGCCCCGTCGACGCTGTCGATCATCGGCCGCTACATCCTGCAGCCGGAAATCTTCGATGAGCTCGACCGTCAGGACAAGGGTGCCGGCGGCGAGATTCAGCTCACCGACGCCATGGCGCGCACCATCGGCAGCCAGGCGTTTCACGGCCTGCGGTTCGAGGGCAAGCGCTTCGACTGCGGCAACAAGGCCGGCTTCCTGGAAGCCAACATTGCCTACGCCCTGGACCGCGACGACCTGCGCGAGACGGCCCGCGACATCATCCGGCGTTACGGCGCCGATTCCTGATACAGCCTTAGTCCTGCTGGAGAACGCAGTATGCGTATTGCAATGGTTGGCACCGGCTATGTCGGTCTCGTCTCGGGTGCCTGCTTTTCCGAGTTCGGCACCGAGGTTGTCTGCATCGACAACGACGCCGGCAAGATCCAGCGTCTTGAAAACGGCGAGATCCCGATCTTCGAGCCCGGCCTGGACGTGCTGGTGGCCAACAATCGCGCCGCCGGCCGCCTGACCTTCACCACCGAACTGGCCGCGACGGTGGCCGCCGCCGATGCGGTCTTCATCGCCGTTGGCACACCGACCGGACGCACCGGCGGCGAAGCGGACCTCAGCTACGTCTACGACGCGGTGCGCGAGGTCGCCCGTGCCCTGAAGGGCTATACCGTGGTGGTGAACAAGTCGACGGTGCCGGTCGGCACTGGTCGCGAGGTCGCGCGCATCATCCGCGAGGTCAACCCGGCGGCCGAGTTCGATGTGGTGTCCAATCCGGAGTTTCTGCGCGAGGGCGCGGCGATCAACGACTTCATGCGTCCCGACCGCGTCATCATCGGCGCCGAGACCGATCGGGCCCAGGAAGTCATGCGCGCGCTCTACCGGCCGCTCTATCTGATCGAGACGCCGATCCTTTTCACCACCCTTGAGACGGCGGAGCTGACCAAATACGCCGGCAATGCCTTCCTGGCGATGAAGATTACCTTCATCAACGAGATCGCGGATCTCTGCGAGAAGGTCGGTGCCGACGTGCACGACGTCGCCCGCGGCATCGGCCTGGACGGGCGCATCGGGCGCAAGTTCCTGCACCCCGGGCCGGGCTATGGCGGTTCCTGCTTCCCCAAGGACACCCTGGCGCTGATCCACACGGCGCAGAAGTCCGGATCGCCGGTCCGCATCATCGAGACGGACGCCGACATCAACGACAAGCGCAAGAGAGCCATGGCCGCGCGTATCGTCGAGGCCTGTGGCGGCACGGTGGCGGACAAGACCGTGGCGATCCTCGGCGTCACCGTCCAGCCGACCACCGACGCCATGCGCGACGCGCCCAGCCTGGATATCCTGCCGGCCCTGCTGGAGGCCGGTGCCACGGTTCAGGCCTACGACCCCGAGGGCATGGGCCCTGCCGAGGCGTTGCTGCCCGGCGTTTCCTGGTGCAAGAATGCCTACGATGCCATGTCCGGCGCCGACGCCGTCGCCATCCTGACGGAGTGGAACGAATTCCGCGGTCTGGACGTCGAACGCATCAAGGACATCATGAAGGCACCGGTGATGGTGGACCTGCGCAATATCTACAATCCCGCCGATATGACGGCGGCAGGCTTCCGCTACAGCTCCGTCGGCCGCCCGCTCTCGATCCCGGAAAGATAGACGTGACCTCCGCCGCGCCGTTCGATCCCGCAGCGTTCGATCCGGGCGCGGCGCACCGCTTCGACCCTACGGTGCTGCGCGAATACGCCCTCCGCGGCATTGTCGGGACGACGATCGACGCCGCCGATGCTTATGCTCTGGGTCGGGCCTTCGGCAGCCTGGCCTGGCGGCGGGGCGCCCGGGCGCTGGCGGTCGGTTACGACGGGCGCCATTCCTCGCCGGCCCTGGCCGCGGCGCTTGCGGCGGGCCTGGCGGCCTGCGGCCTCGCGGTGGCGGTCATCGGCCGCGGGCCGACGCCGATGCTGTATTTCGCCGCCTATACCATGGATTTCGACGGTATGCCGCTGGACGGCGGCGTGATGGTCACCGGGTCGCACAATCCCCCCGACTTCAACGGCTTCAAGCTTGTGCTGCACAAGGCCTCGGTGTTCGGTCCGGACATCCAGGAAGTGGGCCGCCTGGCCGCCGACGCCGACTACGAGCATGGCACCGGCCGCATCGCGGAACTCGCGGTCTTCCAGGCCTACGTCGCGCGCCTGCTGGAAGACGTGAAGGGCAGCCGCCGGCTGAAGGTGGCCTGGGATGCCGGCAACGGCGCCATGGGCGAAGCCATGGCCGCTGTGACCGCCCGCCTGCCAGGCGAACACATCCTGCTGAATGCGGAGATCGACGGCACGTTTCCCAACCATCACCCCGACCCCACGGTGGCGGAGAACCTGCACCAGTTGCAGGAAACCGTGCTGCGGGAGGGCTGTGACCTGGGCATCGCCTTCGACGGTGACGGCGACCGCCTGGGCCTGGTCGATTCCCAGGCGCGCATCGTCTGGGGAGATCAGATCTTGCTGTTCCTCGCCCGCGACATCCTGAAGCGCCATCCCGGCGCCACCATCATCGGCGATGTGAAGTGCAGCGAGGTGCTGTTCGACGGCATCGCCGCGGCCGGCGGCAAGCCGCTGATGTGGAAGACCGGACACTCGGTCATCAAGGCCAAGATGAAGGAACTGGGCGCGCCTTTCGCCGGCGAGATGGCGGCCCATTTCGTCTTCGCCGATGGCTTCTACGGCTATGACGACGGGCTCTACGCGGCAATCCGGGTGCTCTCCATCCTGCAATCCTCGACCGAGACTCTGGCCGGCTTCCGCGACGGGCTGCCGGAGCCGATGAACACGCCGGAGCTGCGGGTGCCCTGCCCGGAAGACCGCAAGGCGGCGGTGGTCGAGGAGGTCAAGGCGCGCCTTGCCGCGGAGGGGGCCGCCGAGGGGGCGGCCGGGGGCGCCAACGGGGAAGTCAAGGTCACCGCCATCGACGGGGTGCGGGTGCGCGAGAAGGGCGGCTGGTGGCTGCTGCGTGCCTCCAATACCGAGGCGGCGCTCACCCTGCGCTGCGAGGCGCCGGACGCGGCGGGCCTGAAGGCCCTGACGGACCGGCTCGCCGCCCAGCTGAAGGCCAGCGGCCTGGAACCCCCGGCGTTCTAACTCCCGGTCTAGTCCCAGGCGTTCTAGTCCCAGGCGTTCTTACAGGAAAAAGCTTTAGTTGGAGCCTTGGGCGAGGGGCTGGACCACTACACAGCTCAGGTCGGCGGCGATCAGCTCCTGGCAGGCGTCGCGGGCCTGCTGCTCGTAAAGCCCGGTCAACTGCGAGCGGTAAAGCACGCCGACGGAGGTCGATTCGATCTTTTCGATCGTCACCTTGGCGCCTTCCAGGGCCCGCGGCGCCGTGCTCAGCGCCGCCTTGGCACTGACGTGGGCCGCCTTGAAGCGGGTGAAGGCGCCGACCTGCACGGTCCAGTCGTTGGTCATCTCTTCGGCGTCGGCCAGCATGTCGGAGGTATCGATGGCGGCGATTTGCGACGACGCCGCTACCGGCTTCACCGGCCGGGTGCGCAGCGGTGCCGGGACCGGTTCGGCGGCGGCAACTTCCACACCGGTCGCTTCCGGGTTCTGGAAAGGGTTGGCGACGGGCACAGGGGGGATGGTCTGGACGCCCATCGACGCCATCTTGGTGAAGCCGCGGTCGAGCAGCTTGACCATGTGGTTGTCGCGCGACTTGGCGGTCTTGCCGCCGAACACGACGGCGATGATGCGGCGACCGCTACGCTCCACCGAGCTCACCAGGTTGAAGCCGGAGGCGCGGGTGTAGCCGGTCTTGATGCCGTCGGTGCCGTTGTAGGCCTTCAGCAGCCGGTTGTGGTTGCGGTAGCTGCGGCCGTGATAGCTGAAGCTGGTCTCGGAGAAGTAGTGATAATACTGCGGGAAATCTTCCATCAGCGCCTTGGCCAGCCGCACCATGTCGCGCGCCGTGCTCTTCTGGGCTCGGTTGGGCAGACCGGAGGCGTTGCGGAAAGTGGTCCGGCTCATGCCGATTTCCTGCGCCCGCTCGGTCATCAGCTTGGCGAAGGTGGTTTCCTTGCCCGCCAGCGCTTCGGCGATCACCACGGCGACGTCGTTGGCCGACTTAGTGGTCAGCGCCATGATGGCGTCTTCCACCTTGATGGTCTCGCCCTGCTTCAGGCCCAACTTGGACGGCGGCATGCCGACCGCCCGCTTGGAGGCCGTCAGCTTGTCGTCCAGCTTCAGCTTGCCCTTCTCCAACGCCTCGAACAGCAGATAGAGGGTCATCATCTTGGTCAGCGAGGCCGGGAAGTTGCGCGTGTCGGCGTTCACCGCGTGCAGCACCTGTCCCGAGTCGGCATCGACCACGATCGACGCATAGCGCGCGCTCGCGTCAGAAGATGACAGGGCGACGCCGCCGGTGAGGGCCACGAGCATCGTGAGCAACAGTGCGATCTTTCGGAACATCAACACTCGCTTTGCAGTCGAAAAACGTGGTTGTGACGTGGCGCGGGCATCGGCGCCGAACTCACATTAACTAATTTCGGTAATCCCCCGAAAAGCTTACTGATTCTAAGGCATCACCCGATTTCCTGTCCAGTGTAATGCCGCACCGATTACAATGAAGTTAAAATCCCTTCTATTCAGGGGCTTGAGGACCCAGATTCAGCAAAGGCGAAGCGTGCCCGTCCCTTTTCGCGGCAACCTTTGCCCGAAAGGTGGAAAGGGCGCGGCGGTGGCTCAATCGCGAAAGGCCCGTGGTTAACCTGCCGCCAACCTGTTGCTAACCACTTGCGGCCAAACGAAGGAGCCCGAAGCTGGTGAAATTTCGAATTTTGCATCACCGTCCCCCTGGGTTGACGCGTGGGACGGCGGGCGGGCTGGTGGGCGGACTGCTGCTCGCCGCGGCGCTGGCCGGCTGCAGCTACCAGGGTGACATCGACAATCCGGCGACCATCAAGGCGACCTGGTTCAGCTACCTGAACGGCGACGACATGCGCGCCGGCTGCGTCGAGGGCGCACCGCTGCATTACCGCCTGATCTACAATGCCGATTACGATAAGCAGCTGCGCAGCTACGAGGTGGTTGGCGATGCCCCAGGGGGCGGTGGAGCCGGGGGTGGCGGTGCCAGGCTGACCGGCCGGGTGCTCGGCGAGAGCGGGCTGGATGTGACCAAGCTGAAATTCGACGACCCGATGGCTTTTGCGCGCTGGACCAGGAGCGCGGCGCCGCTCGGCGCCTCGGTGGTGGAGCGCCTCGACGCTGCGCTGGCGGCCAGCGGCGCCTTCGCCCCGGCACCCGAGGGGCTGCAGCTGTTTTCCAAGGAGACCTACTGGATAACCAACCTGTGCCGGGACGGCGTCTATTCGTTCAACGCCTGGCGCTTCCCCTCCGACCGCTATGACGCGATCAGCTTCGACGAGCTGTTGTTCGCCTTCGACGAGACCGGGGTTCCGGTGCGCGCGCCGGTGGCGGTGCCGCTCGGCACCGCGGCGAAGTTGCGCTCACCGCGGCAGCAGGATGCCGCCGACGCGCGCGGCAATTTCTTCAACGTGAAGGTCGGGGAAAACGGCCTGGTCGGCCACCTGGCCTTTTGACGCGGGCCTTTTGGCGCTTGGCCGTTTGAGAAGTCGTTCGGGAGCTGGAGCTGGGCGGGAGGCCTGGACGGAGGCTTGGAGAGGCTGCGCTAGCTAACCCTTGTCTTCCGAGACAATGGTCAGGTGGGCATTGTTGGCGCCGGGCCGCAACTCGCTGCTCCAGGGGCCGTCGGGCATCTCGATGGCCAGCTTCTTGATGTGCTCGTTCCACCAGATGCGCTGTTCGCGCAGGTCGTCGTAGTCGTAGTGCGCTCTGCGCCAGCGCCTTTCGACGCGGCTGTAGGTCGCCAGGTCGATCGGGAAGCCGACGTCGGCGGAGGAAAACCGCGAGGAATCGAACGACAGATAGGCCAGCTTCAGCGCTGTGGTCACCGAGGTGTCGTAGGTCAACGCCCGGTCCAGGATCGGCTTGCCGTAGGCCGTGGCGCCGATCGAGAGGTAGGGCGTGCGGTGGTCGACCTCGATCCAGTTCCCTTCCGGGTAGACCAGGAAAATGCTGGGCTCGCTGTCGTCGGGCAGGGCGCCGGCGACCAGGCTGTGGAGATTGAAGGTGAGATCGGAGCCTTCGATCTGCTCGCGGTCTTCCTTGGCGACCTCGCGCAGGCAGTGGCAATAGACGGTCACCGCATCCAACAGGGTCCGGAAGCCGGTTGGATGATCCTTGCGCATGTCGCGTTCGAGGTAGGCCAGGGTCTTGTCGCGCACCGAACGCAGGCCGGAGGTCATGATCGAGAACTGGGCGTTGCCGCTGCCATGCATGGACAGCTTCTGGGCATTGGTCACCTGGTTGCCGCTGGTGATGCGGCCGTCGGCCAGGCAAATCAGTCCGTCGGCAACTTTGATACCCAGGCAATAGGTCATGCGGTGTCCCATGCGAATCCCGAAAGCCATGTCGCCCATGGCCGTACGGATACTGACAGAGGCCTTTTCGGCCAGCAAGCGAGCTTTCGCCGCAGCGCGGAACGTCCACGGCAGGTTGACGGTTCTGCCGGGAGAGAATCTTTATGACGCTTATGCTGCAGTGCACAAAAATCCCTTGACTTACGAATGATAGTTAATACATCCTCAGCTATGTTGCAGTGCAGCATGACGCGCCGGTTGAGCGCGGTGCCCCCCGGAAAGGTCCAGGCGGGCACGTAGGGCCGCCGACAGGCGCCGGCGCCCCCCGGGAAGGGGGCGCGGAGGATACGTCCCAACCTTTTAGACCACCCTTTCGTCACCCCCAGTCCGGGAGATTTTCGATGCCCACCAAGAAGACCACCGCCAAGACCTCTGCCAAGACCACCACCAAGACTCCCGTCAAGAAGGCCGCTCCGGCTGCTGTTGCCGCCCCGGCCGCCATGCCTGCCGCCACACCTGCCGAGGCCATGGAGCCCGCGGAAGACGCCATGGCGGCCAGCAAGGAAACCATCGAGACGGTGATGCAGGCCGGCACCCAGGCCGCCACCAAGGGCTATGAGCAGGCCATTGCGATCGCCCAGGAACAGGTCGACAAGGCCTCCGAGACGATCTTCAAGCGCTATGACGAGGCCGCCAGCCTGAGCAAGGACAACGTCGACGCCTACGTCCGCTCGACCACGGTCTTTGCCCAAGGTTTCGAGACCATGGGCAAGGAACTGATGGGCATTGCCCACAGCGCCATCGAGGCCAACGTCGCGACCACCAAGGCGCTGTTCGGCGCCAGGACCCTGCGGGAGTTGATCGACCTGCATACCGAATTCTCGCGCAGCCGCTTCGACAGCCTGGTGTCCGAGAGCGCCAAGATGACCGAGCTTTCCATGGCCCTGGCGAATGACGCGATGGAGCCCATCCAGGTGAGCGTCAACGCCACGGTTGAGAAGATGATGAAGCCGCTGGCCGCCTGACGGCAGCCTTCCGGCGGCGCCGCCGGCACAGGAGATGGGGGCTCGGGCGCTGCGGCACCGGGCCCTCTTTTTGTTGGCGCGGGCTGGGTATGCCCTGGCAGCATGGGATTAAAGGCCTATGCGCAACTGACTCCTTCGATGCGGCCTTGGGTCATGCCATACTATTGATATTATTGAGTGGCGATTGCCCTAAAGCGATTCGTGCGGCCTTCTCCGGGCGGCGTCCCGGAGCGGCAAGGCGGGGGAAGCGGGCAGCCGCCGGGGTGAATTTCGGCGACTAAAGACCCTCTGGCCTTTTTCCGCCGGGAAAGCATCCAATATGATTGTCGTGAGTTGGTAACCAAGTCTTGGGTCTGACACCGTAGTATGAGCGAAGATAAGCAGAACGACGGCGGCACATCGACCGGCATTATCGTCAAAAGCAAGCCGAAGACGAAAAAGCCCTCGATGTACAAAGTTCTGATGCTGAACGACGACTACACTCCTATGGAGTTCGTCGTGCACGTGCTTGAGCAGTTTTTCAGCAAGAACCGTGAGGAGGCGACCCGCATCATGTTGCTCGTCCACCAGCGTGGCGTCGGCGTATGTGGCGTCTTCACCTATGAGGTTGCCGAGACAAAGGTCACGCAAGTCATTGACTATGCGCGCCAGCATCAGCACCCTCTTCAATGTACTCTGGAAAAGGAATAGAGCTCGGATGCTATCGGCCAACCTAGAGCAGTCGCTTCACCGTGCACTTGCCGGCGCCAACGAACGGCGCCACGAGTACGCAACGCTAGAACACCTGCTCCTGGCGCTGATCGACGATCCTGACGCCATGGCGGTATTGCGCGCCTGCAGCGTCGACCTGGAACGTCTACGCGCCGATATCCTGGACTACATCGACAACGAGCTGTCCAGCCTGATCACCTCGCAGCTCGGCGATGCGAAGCCGACCGCCGGTTTCCAGCGGGTGCTGCAGCGTGCCGCCATCCACGTGCAGTCCTCCGGCCGCGAGGAAGTGACCGGTGCCAACGTGCTGGTCGCCATGTTCTCCGAGCGTGAGAGCCACGCGGTCTACTACCTGCAGGAACAGGAGATGAGCCGCCTCGACGCGGTGAACTACATCTCTCACGGCATCGCCAAGGCCAAGGGCCACGAGGAGAGCCGCACCGTGGAGGGCGCCGACGACGACGTCGAGGCGGAGAAGGTGGTGCGCAAGGGCCGCGAGGCGCTGGACGCCTACTGTGTCGACTTGAACCGCAAGGCGCGCGACGGGCGCATCGACCCGCTGATCGGCCGCGCCAGCGAGATCGAACGCACCATCCAGGTGCTGTGCCGGCGCACCAAGAACAACCCGCTCTACGTCGGCGATCCCGGCGTCGGCAAGACCGCAATCGCCGAAGGCCTGGCCCGGCGCATCGTCGACGGCGACGTGCCGGAGGTGCTGCACGATGCCACCATCTTTGCGCTCGACATGGGCGCGCTGCTGGCCGGCACCCGCTACCGCGGCGACTTCGAAGAGCGCCTGAAGGCGGTGGTGTCGGAGATCGAGGCGCAGGACAACGCCATCCTCTTCATCGACGAGATCCACACGGTGATCGGCGCCGGCGCCACCTCCGGCGGCGCCATGGATGCCTCCAACCTGCTGAAGCCGGCCCTGCAGAGCGGCCTGCTGCGCTGCATCGGCTCGACCACGTACAAGGAATACCGCAGCTACTTCGAGAAGGACCGCGCGCTGGTGCGCCGCTTCCAGAAGATCGACATCGTCGAGCCCTCCATTGAGGACACGGTGAAGATTCTGCGCGGCCTGAAGCCCTACTACGAGGATCACCATAACGTGCGCTTCACCAACGAGGCGATCCGCACGGCCGTGGAGCTCTCGGCACGCTACATCGGCGACCGCAAGCTGCCGGACAAGGCAATCGACGTGATCGACGAGGTCGGCGCCTCGCAACGCCTGCTGCCGGAATCCAAACGCAAAAAGACCATCGGCGTGAAGGACGTTGAGGCGGTGGTGGCGAAGATCGCCCGCATCCCGCCAAAGAGCGTCTCCAAGGACGACCGCGCCGCCTTGCAGAACCTGGAGCGCGATCTCAGGACCATGGTGTTCGGCCAGGACCAGGCGATCACCGCGCTGTCGGCCGCCATCAAGCTGGCCCGCGCCGGCCTGCGCGAGCCGGAAAAGCCGATCGGCAGCTATCTGTTCTCCGGCCCGACCGGCGTCGGCAAGACCGAGGTGGCGCGCCAGCTCGCCCTGTCCCTTGGCATCGAGTTGACCCGCTTCGACGTGTCCGAATACATGGAGCGCCACTCGGTCTCGCGCCTGATCGGTGCCCCGCCGGGCTATGTCGGCTTCGACCAGGGCGGCCTGCTGACCGACGCCGTCGACCAGCATCCGCATTGCGTGCTGCTGCTCGATGAGATCGAGAAGGCGCATCCGGACCTGTTCAACATCCTGTTGCAGGTCATGGACTACGGCAAGATGACCGACCACAACGGCAAGACGGTCGCCTTCCGCAACGTGATCCTGATCATGACCACCAATGCCGGCGCCGCCGACATGGCCAAGGCCGCCATCGGCTTTGCCCGCGACGTGCGCACCGGTGACGATACCGAGGCGATCAACAAGCTGTTCACGCCGGAATTCCGCAACCGCCTGGATGCGATCATCCCCTTCACGCATCTGCAGCCGGAGGTGATCTCCCGCGTTGTCGACAAGTTCGTCATGCAGCTGGAGGCGCAGCTCGCCGACCGTCAGGTGACCATCGAGCTGACCGACGCGGCCCGCGAATGGCTGGCCGGCAAGGGCTACGACAAGCAGTTCGGCGCCCGCCCGCTGGCCCGCGTGATCCAGGAGCACATCAAGAAGCCGCTGGCCGAGGAACTGCTGTTCGGCAAGCTCTCCAAGGGTGGCGTCGTCCGCGTCGATGTCGAGGATGGCCTGCCCGTCTTCACCTACCCGGAAGGCAGCGTCCCGCCGAAAGGCAAGGGCGGCCCCAAGAAGAAGGGTGGCGGCAAGAAGAAGGACGAGCAGGCCCTGGTATAGGGGCCTCGCCCACCACGGGGTATAGGGAGCTTCGCTCCATCTCGGAAAGCGAAAGGCCCGGCTTGCGCCGGGCCTTTTTTCTGTCGGCGTCTCGAAAAGAGCCCTAGTCGTCCGCCGCCGCGACGGTGAAGGCGGCGCGGTCGCGCTCCGGCGACGCAATGAATTCCAGCAGCAGCTTGCGTTTCAGGGCCTCGCCGAAGACCCTGTAGTCGCGCGCCTCGACCACGAAGCTGCCGGGCCCGCCGACCACGGTGCGCAGGTAGAAGTCGACAATGCTCTCGCTTCCCCAGCGGGATTCGGTATAGGCGAGTCGGCCGTCGATGGTGCCGATCTGCCGCTCATCGATGATCGGCAGGGCGTAGATGGTGATGCCGGCGGCGACGGCGGCATCGCGGATCGGTTCGCAGCGCCCGCCGTCATGGGGATGGTCGCTGGCGATGTCGCCGACTTGCCGGGCGGCGTCGAAGTCGCTGTCCAGCAGCATCCGGATGGCGGCGGCAAGCCCGGCGGAAAGGGCGGTGTTGCCGGCGCTGGAGCGCGGTGCGGCGGCGACGGCTTCTCCGAAGGCCCGCGCCGAGGCGGCGTCGGTCAGAACCTGCCAGTCCAACACCCGTTTGACATCGTCCTTGCCGGAAAATTCGACATAGGCGACGGCCACGCCGCTGCCGTTGGCGATCAGGGCGGCGATTACCTCCGGATCGGCGAAGGCCGCGCGATAGCCGTCTTTCACCAGGGCGAATTCGCCATCGTCCATGCTCTGGGAAACGTCGTTCAGCAGCACAAGGGCCAGATCGACCGCCCGGGCGGGGCCGGACGACAGAATGCCGCAAAGAACGGCAGCCAGGACAACGGGCAGGAAAAGCGGGAACTTCAATCGCATGGACCGGATCTCCAACATTTCGGGTGACGCCGCAGCCTGCGGATGAGTGGGGCGTCCGATCCTATCCTAACGGTACTGTTGGCGGAAAATCTGGAAAAAGCGGACGCGCCCGACGAATGAATCTTACCAGCGTCCAGCCGGCCCCCGCGCTGATGGGGGGTGCCGTCGTCATATCATGAAATCGCCGGTTGGGACGGTGGGGCACTCCGGATGAACGCGGCAGCCGGAATCCTCGCGTGCCGCGCGGGGGCGGCGCTGCGTTGGGCCTGCCGACTTGTCTAAAAAGCCGAATTTCAGAGCTCGTTAATGAGTGGCAATCTAATCTTTACGGCTAGACATAAGTCTCAATCGAATCGCTGCAATCAGCTTAGGAAAGCCTGCCCCCGTGTCGGTTCGGGCTGGATTTGTCATCAATGGTCAATTCACCCTGCGCGTCCAAGGGGCTGAAAGCGCGTTCGCCCTATGCCCGCAGTCCGATTGTCGAGCTGCTGGCTTTTGGCGTGTTCCTGCTCGCTCTCTTGGCGGCGGCCCGCCAGTTCTATGCCTATGAAGCGTTGCACACCTATTCGCGCAACCACAATCGCTGGGAGCTCGACGAGTTCATCGTCACCCTCTGCTGTTTCATCATCACGGCCATCGCCTTCCTGGTGCGCCGCTGGTCGGTGGAAATGCGCGATAAGCGGGAGATCCAGGAGCTGACGGCGGATCTGGCCCGGGCTCTGGAGGCGGCGACGGTGGCCGACGCGGCGAAGTCGGTATTCCTCGCCAACCTCAGCCACGAGCTGAAGACGCCGAGCAGTGCCGTCAACGGCTACGCCCATTTGATCGAATCCGGTTTCATGGGCCCGATCGATGCGCGTTACGCCAGCTATGCCAAGGACATCCGCGAAAGCGGCGAACACCTGATGGAACTGGTCAACGGCGTACTCGACCTCACGCGGCTGGATTCCGGCAAGGTGACCATGCGTCCGCAGGTGGTGGACCTCTATGAACTCGCGCAGCTCTGTGTGCGTCTGGTACGACCACGGGCCAAGGAAGGCGACATCGTCTTGATGAACCGCATCCCGCTGGACTTCCCGCCGGTGATCGCCGATCCGCAGCGGCTGCGTCAGATTCTCATCAACCTGATCGGCAATGCAGTGAAGTTCTCGCACCCGGGGACGCAGGTATACATCGCCGCGCGGGCGGAGCCCTTCGCCACTGTCGTTGAGATCAGCGACGAGGGCATCGGCATGGATCCACGGGACGTCGAACGGGCCGTGCAGCCTTTCGTACAGATCGATTCCGGCTTGTCGCGGGACCATGATGGTGTCGGCCTGGGTCTGGCGCTGGTGAAACGCTTCGTTGAACTGCACGACGGCAGCCTCGTCTTCGATACGGCGCCGGGCCAGGGCACCAGGGTGACGGTGCCCCTGCCGCAGCCGGTACCGGATGCGCGGGACGCCAAGGAAGGGCGCAACTTGGTGTGGCGCATGGCGGAATCCCGGCTCAAGGCTGCCGGCCTGAACCCCGCCGAGGTGCTGGGTGGCGCGTCGGCCGTCGGATGGAACCGCTTGCAGCTGGATGCACGGGTCAAGAGGTTGGCGAATGACAGATAAGCCGATCATCCTTGTGGAAGACAACGACAAGCTGCGCCGCATGTACGCGGAGCCGCTGGAGGCCGTCGGATATACCGTTATGCGCGCGCCCGACGGTGAGAAGGCGATCGAGCTGATGCACAAGGTCGCCAATCCGCAGCTCATCATCCTCGACGTGATGATGCCGAGGATGGACGGTATCGAGACCTGCAGCCGCATCCGCAAGCTGCAGGGGGCGGCTCAGTGCCCCCTGGGCTTCCTGACCTCCCTGGATCACCCCGAGACGCTGCTCGATTGTCTGCGCGCGGGCGGCGACGACTATCTTATGAAATCGGCGCCCATTCCGGAGTTCCTGGAGCGCGTGCAGTACTGGGCGCGAAAGGGTTCCTTCGACGACATCGCCCGACGGCGCCAGCTCGCCATCAGGGAGTTGGAGGAGATCATGGCGGAATCCGGCAACGGCGCGTCGGCGGATCCCGCGCTGGGCTTCGATATCCAGAACCGCCTGGAGCAGCTCACGGCCTTCCTCGCCGAGAACGAAGAAGATGTCGGCGAAGCGGACGACGAGGGCTTCTACCGCTTCGGCTATCTGGTCGGTCTGGTTACCGCCGCCGCGCCGGTCGTGGCTGACTCCCAAAGCGGCTTCAAGCGCTTCCTGCGCAACCTCATCCTCAAGAGCGGTTTCCTGGCCGGCAAGGAGGCCGAGGCGCTGCTCGACAACTACGAGCGCATCGTCAAGCAAAAAGACTTCCGTGCCGGCTGGACCAGCGGTCATGCCGCCGCGGCGCAACTCACCGCGCACTGAACCCCTTGCCGTGCAACGTCAGGCGTTTTCGCAGCCTGGCCCGTCTTCCTGCTTGAAGGGGCTCCAATCGCCCAGCGCGTCGATCTCACGCTGCATGGCGCGGCGTTCGCGTCCCAGGAATTCCTCCACCGCGTGACTGAGCCCGGGGTCGGCGATCCAGTGGGCACTGTAGGTCGGCGTCGGCAGGTAGCCGCGCTGGATCTTATGCTCGCCCTGGGCGCCGGCCTCGACATATTTCAGCCCGTGGGCGATGGCGTAGTCGATGGCCTGGTAGTAGCAGGTCTCGAAGTGCAGGAAACGGAACTCGCCCAGGCTGCCCCAGTTGCGCCCGTACAGGGTGTCGTCCGACTTCAGGTTCAGGGCGCCGGCGACCAGTTTGTCGTCGTAGTCCGCCATGACCAGCACCACCTTGTCGGCCAGGCGCTCGCCCAGCAGATGGAAGAAGTCGCGCGTCAGATAGGGCTGGCCCCATTTGCGGTCGGCCGTTGCCATGTAGAAGTCGTGGAAGGCATCCCAATGGCGCGGTTCGATCTCGCCGCCGCTTAAGGGACGCAGGCGGATGCCGCTTTCGGCCACCTTGCGACGCTCCTTCTTGATCGCCTTGCGTTTGCGCGAGGCCAGCTCGGCAAGGAAAGCATCGAAGTCGGCATAGCCGCGGTTCTGCCAGTGGTACTGCACGCCAAGGCGTTGCAGCAGGCCGTACTCGCCCAGGGTGTCGTACTGCGCCTTGGGCGGAAAGGTGATGTGCAGCGACGAGGCCTTGTGGCGCCGCGCCAGTTCCAGCATGGCCGCAACCAGACCGGCTTCGACCTCCGCCCGGTCGGCGGCAGGGTTGACCAGCAGGCGCGGACCGGTTGCCGGCGTGAAGGGCACCGAACACTGCAGCTTCGGGTAATAGCGTCCGCCGGCGCGCTCGTAGGCGTCGGCCCAGTTCCAGTCGAAGACATACTCGCCGTAGGAATGGCTCTTCAGGTACAGCGGCGCGCAGCCCAGCAGGCCGCCGTGTGGCCCGGTCTTGGGGTTCTCCAGTACCAGGTGCTGCGGCAGCCATCCGGTCTCCGCGGTGGCCGAGCCGCTCTGCTCCAGCGCATCCAGGAAGGCATGGCTGACGAAGGGATTGCCGCCGGCGCAGGCATCCCAGTCGGCGGCCGGCACCTCGGCGATGCGGCTGACGACCTTCACGGCGAGGCTGTCGCTTCCGTCCGGCATCCGGCTGTTCCCGCGTTCCCGTGTTCTCTCACCCGTGTCACCACAAGCGTACCCTATGAGATGAGCCCGTTTGCCGCAGAGACAAGGGGTGCAGAGAGAGGGCGCTTTCAGTCGGCTTGCAGGAACCAGGTGTATTCCAATGGTGAGATCTGCAGCTCGAAGCTTTCGAGCTCGGCGAGCTTGCAGGCGGAATAGGCACGCAAATAATCGACGCCGAAGTGGTCGGCCAGGCCGCAGGTTGCGGTCAGCATCTCGTAGGCGCGGGCCGGGCGGAACGGCAGGCCCTCGTCGAACTCCATCGCGGCGTTGCCGTCCCAGGGGGCGCCCGGGTCGGTCTGGCCGACGATGCCCTTGTGGATGCCGGCCAGGAAGGTCGCCAGCGCCAGGTAGGGATTGGCGTCGGCACCGGCGACGCGGTGCTCGATGCGCCGGGCGTCGCCGCCGCCGGCCGGGATGCGCAGGGCGACCGAGCGGTTTTCGAAGCCCCAACTGCGCTGCGTCGGCACGAAGATGTCGGGCAGATAGCGGCGGTAGGAATTGATGTTGGGCGCCAGGAAGGCCATCGCCTCCGGCAGCACCTCCAGCACGCCGCCGATGGCGTGGCGCAGGGTGTCGCTGGCGATCTGCTCGCCGCCGTCGAAGACGTTGCGGCCGTCTTTGTCCACCAGGCTGACGTGCATGTGCATGCCGTTGCCGGCACGCTCCACGTAGGGTTTGGCCATGAAGGTCGCCTGGAAGCCGTGCTTCAGGGCGACGCCCTGGACGATGCGCTTGAACAGCACGCAGTCGTCGGCGGCCTGGACCGGGTCGTCGACGTGCTCCAGGTTGATTTCGAACTGGCCGGCGGCGTATTCCGCCGTCACCGCGCCGGTCGGCACCTCCTGAATGGCGCAGGCCTTGGTGATGTCGTCCAGCATCGCGTCGTAGGCGTCCAGGGTCTTCATGCCGTAGACCTGGGTGCCGAAGTCGCGCCGCCCGGTCGCCGGCGAGCTCGGCGGCTGCGGTGAGCCGTCCGGCGTGCGCTCGCGATCGATCAGGTAGAACTCCAATTCGAAGGCGACGACCGGCGTCAGGCCCAGGTCGTCGAGGCGCTGGACCACCCGGCGCAGCACGTTGCGCGGCTCGTAGTAGTAGGGCGAGCCGTCGTCGTCGATCAGGGTGACCATGACCTGCGCCAGGGGGCGCTGGGCCCAGGGCACCGGCAGCAGCGTGCCGGGGATCGCCTTGGCCTGGTAGTCGGGATCGCCGTCGGAAAACCCGATGCCGTCGGGGTCGTGGCTCTCGCCCATGGTATCGAGCATGAAGACCGAGCCGGGAATGGCGAAACCGGGCCCCATGACCTGACCCAGCTCGGCGATGGGGTAGCGTTTGCCGCGGATGACACCGGAAAGGTCGGGGAAGATGGCGTCGAGCGAGCCCGTATCGGGATAGCGACGCATGAACTCGGCTGCCTCGGAGGGCAGCTTGTTGGTTGTGTCTGGCATGATGTTCATTTGGCCCGGCGGCCGGTTCCCCGGTCAAGGGGGCCGGCATCCGGGCGGTTTCTGCCTCTCTGGGTTATCCGATTTCCACCACGGCCTCGACCTCGACGGCGACGCCGGCGGGCAGGGAGGCGGCGGAAACGGCAGCGCGGGAGTGCTTGCCCTTCTCGGCGAAGACCTCGACCATCAGATCGGAGGCGCCGTTAACGATTTTCGGCTGGTCGGTGAAGTCGCCGGTGGAGTTGACGAAGCCGGTCAGCTTGACCACCCGCTGGACACGGTCCAGATCGCCGCCGCAGGCGGCCTTCACCTGGGCGATGACGTTGATGGCACAGAGCCGGGCGGCTGCCTGGCCGTCCTCGACCGACATGCCGTCGCCGAGCTTGCCCTGGAACTGGAACTTGCCGTCCTTCATGGGAACCTGGCCGGAAACGAAGACCAGATTGCCGCTCTGCACAAAGCCGACATAGTTGGCCACGGGGGCGGCGGCCTGCGGTACATCGATACCGAGCTTCGCGAGCCGGGCGTCCACTTCTCCTGCCATTTGGCGGGTCCTCCATCTAACGAAAATAGGGTCTGCGGGTAAGCGGGCGGGAGCATAGCCTTGCCCCCCGCGGGCCCACAAGCCTGCCGAGCGACCTTTTCCAGCCCGTCCGCGCCCCATGCGGCCGGCCCGTTCTGGAGGCCGAATTATCGCCGCCGGGGTGTCACGAAAGGAAGAAGTTCCCGAAAAAGGCTTCTATAGTGGCTGAAGGGAAGAATCCGGAACGGCGAAAGTTGGCTCAAAGACTGGGAAAAACCGGCGCCTGGGAGGGCTGCGGCGCAGCCGGGTCGGCTGCTATGCTGGAGGCGCCGGCATGAAGCTGCGCTATCTTTTGCTGGCCATCTTCGGCCTGGTTACGGCCGTGCCCTTGATGCTGTTCTGGGTTTGGCCGCACTCCCAGTCGATGACCAACGAGCTGGAGGACGTGCGCGAACGCCACCTGCTGATCGCCGAAACCCTCGCCATGGCACTGGCAAACTATCACCGCGACGTCACCGCGACCTTCCGGCTGATCCATACCAACCTGATCGGCCAAGGCGAGGTCGAAGGGGCCGGCGACCTGCTGCAGGATCTCCATTTCCGCAACATCTGCGTGTTCGACAGCACCAGCCGCCGGCTGAGGCTGCGTGTCGACAGCTTCGATAACCGCTGTCCGGAGACCCTTGGCGAGACGCAGGCCGCGCTGTTTGGGGGCGTTGCGGAGCCCGACGGCGTCACCACCAGCCCGGTGATGGCCGGCCCCGGCGGCGAACCGACGCTTTATCTCGCCGAGGCGGGCGATGGCTGGCTCGCCGTCGGCGCGCTCTATACCGACTTCTTCGTCAATCTCGCCGCTTCCATCGCCTTCGGCCAGAAGGGCCATGCGATCATCTTCGACCAGACCGGGCAGGTGCTGGGGCATCCCAACGCCGATTGGTTGCAGGAGCGCCGCCCCATGGTGGTCTTGCCGGTCCAACAGGTTCTCGCGGGGCAGGCCGGCGTCGCGATCTTCGCGGCGCCCTTCATGCAGATGGAGATGATCGCCGGTTTCACCCCGGTGGAAGGGGTCGGTTGGGGCGTCATGGTGGCCCAGCCGGTCGAGGAGTTGCGCGACCGCGCCGCGCGGGTCGGCAGATCCGCCCTCGTCGTGGTGGGCGTCGGCATGCTGGCCGCCCTGCTGATCGGCTACCTCGTCGCTTTCTACATGACCCGGCCGCTGCGCGCGGTATCCCGGGCGGCGCGGCGCATGGCGGCGGGTAATGCCGAAGCGCGCACCCGGGTCAGCAGCGGGCTGCTGGTGCCGGATGAGGTTCGCGACCTGCAGACCTCGTTCAACGTGATGGCCGAGGCGATGGAGCGCTCCAAACGTGACGAGCACGAGGCGCGGCTGCGTGCGGAGGAGGCCAATCGCTCCAAGTCGGCCTTCCTCGCCAATATGAGCCACGAACTGCGCACGCCGCTGAATGCCATCCTCGGATTCTCCGAGGTGATCCTGGCGGAGACCTTCGGCAAGATCAATTCGGACCGCTATACCGAATACCTGCAGGACATCCGGGTCAGCGCGCGCCACCTGCTGGCACTGATCAACGATCTGCTGGACATCTCGCGCATCGAAGCGGGCGCGGTGAAGCTCAGCGATGCCTGG
>JBHJIR010000012.1:0-22077 GCA_050043265.1 Kiloniellaceae bacterium | reverse complement strand
AGCGGTCAGTGCGGCATGCATCGAGACACGCCCCAGATCATTGCTGGCGTCCTTGATCCCTATCACATTTGGCAGGGGCGCAAGTTTCGCCACGGTTTCGGGCAGGAGGTCACACGCGGTTCGTGATGGGACATTGTAGAGCACGATGGGCAGTGGCACGGCGTCATTGATCGCTCGAAAATGTGCTTCGAGACCGGCTTGGTCCGGCTTGTTATAGTACGGGCAAATCACCAGAGCGGCGTCCGCGCCGACGTTTTTGGCGTGCTGAATGAGTTCAATCGCCTCGCGTGTGGAGTTTGATCCTGCGCCAGCGATAACCGGCACGCGCCTTTATGTCGATGCCGATCTGGCGGCGGGCCTGGTGGTCGGCCGCGACCACGCCCAGGCGCACTTTCTGCGCTCGGTGCTGCGGCTCGGGCCGGGCGCGCCGCTTGCCGTGTTCAATGCGACGGACGGCGAATGGCTGGCCGAGATCGAGGGGCTCGGCAAGGGCTGGTGCTCGCTTCTGTTGCGCGAACAGCGCCGCGTGCCGGCGCCGGAACCGGATCTCTGGCTGGTCTTCGCCCCGATCAAGCGCGCCCGCATCGACTTCATGGCGGAAAAAGCCACCGAACTGGGCTGCACGGTGCTGCAGCCGGTGATGACCCGCTTCACCGCGGTCAGCCGGGTGAACGAGGAGCGCCTGGCCGCCAACGCCCGCGAGGCCGCCGAGCAGTGCGAGCGCCTGAGCGTGCCGGAAGTCCGCGAAACCATCAGCTTCGGCCAACTGATCGACGGCTGGTCGGCGGAGCGTCGCCTGCTGGTCTGTGCCGAGTGGGGCGAGGCCAGGCCGATCGCTGGTGCGCTGCAAACTATTCGCACTGAAACAAAGGGAGAGGCCGGTCCCTGGGCCGTCATGACCGGACCGGAGGGCGGCTTTGCCGAGAGCGAACTTGACGCCCTTCGCAAACTGCCTTTTGTTACGCCGGTCGGCCTGGGGCCCCGGATTCTCCGCGCCGACACGGCGGCCCTGGCGGCCATCGCCTGCTGGCAGGCGATCCTTGGCGACGGGGCGGACCGGCCGCCGGCAGCCTTGGCGGGTTTTCCGGCGCCGGAACAGGACTGAAGGGCCCGGCGGACCCGGCTCAAGGCCGCGAGGCCGGGCGGACTTGAAGGGCGGCTGCGGCCTCCCCTTATCTAACGGCAGGCTCCATCAAGAGGGCCGCCGCTGTCGCGTACAACGAGGATTAGAGAAATCATCTGGCGTTCGGGGGCGGGCGCCGACTTCATCCACAAGAAGGCGATCGACCGGTCGGCCCGGAACAGGGCTGCGGCATATCGCACTGCTATTGGGATCAAGGGGAACTGCGTATGTCCGCTCCGCCGCAAAGCCAGGGCGACCTCATTACCGACAAGGCGCAGCTGATCGCCTACCTGGAGTCCGGCTGCAAGCCGCCCGAGGCTTGGCGTATCGGCACCGAGCACGAGAAGTTCTGCTATTCCCTCGACGATTTCCGGCCGCTGCCCTATAGCGGCGAGCGCGGCATCCAGGCCCTGCTGGAGGGCCTGCAGCGCTTCGGCTGGATGCCGGTCACGGAAGACGGCAACGTCATCGCCCTGTCCAAGAACGGCGCCGGCGTCTCGTTGGAGCCGGGCGGCCAGTTCGAGCTGTCGGGCGCGCCGCTGAAAACCATCCACGACACCTGCAGCGAGGTGCACACCCACCTCGACCAGATCCGCCAGGTCGCCGGGCCGCTGAACGTGGCGGCCATGGGCCTCGGTTTCCAGCCGAAATGGGCGCGCGCCGATATCCCCTGGATGCCCAAGGGCCGCTACAAGATCATGGGCGACTACATGCCCAAGGTCGGCAGCCTCGGCCTCGACATGATGCTCAGGACCTGCACCGTACAGGTGAACCTGGACTTCGCCTCCGAAGCCGACATGGTGAAGAAGTTCCGCACCAGCCTGGCGCTGCAGCCGGTGGCGACGGCGCTGTTCGCCAACTCGCCCTTCACCGAGGGGCGGCCGAACGGTTTTCTCAGCTACCGCAGCCACATCTGGACCGACACCGATCCCGACCGCTGCGGCATCCTGCCTTTCGTCTTCGAGGACGGCATGGGTTTCGAGCGCTACGTCGACCACGTACTGGACGTGCCGATGTACTTCGTCTACCGCGACGGCAAGTACATCGACGCCGCCGGCCAGTCGTTCCGCGACTTCCTGGACGGCAGACTGCCGGCGTTGCCGGGCGAGAAGCCGGGCATGGGTGACTGGGCCGACCACCTCTCGACGTTGTTTCCCGAGGTGCGCCTGAAGAAGTTCCTGGAGATGCGAGGCGCCGATGGCGGTCCGTGGAAGTCGCTCTGCGCCCTGCCGGCCTTCTGGGTCGGCCTGCTTTATGATGACAGCGCGCTGGATGCCGCCTGGGACCTGGTGAAGGACTGGACGCTGGAGGAGCATCAGTACCTGCGTGACGAGGTGCCCAAGCAGGCGCTGCACACGCCGTTTCGCGGGCGTACGCTGAATGCCGTCGCCAACCGGGCGGTGGAGATCGCCGCCGCCGGTCTGAAGGCGCGCAACCGCCTGGATGGCCAGGGCGACAATGAAAGCCACTTCCTCGCCCTGCTGCGCAGCCGCGTCGAGCGTGAGAAGTGTCCCGCCGAATATCTGCTCGACGACTTCCACGGCCGCTGGAAGGGCTCGATCGATCCGGTCTTCACCGAGTGCGCCTACTAAATCTGGATCTTGAACACGGATTCCGGCATCAGCCCAGCGAAGTCGACTTCCTTTTGGAAGGCCGCTTCGATGGTCTGGCTGAACAGCTGGTAGCACAACAGCCGCGTCACACCCTTCTTCTCTCCCGGGTTCTCTCCCGGGTTCTCTCCTGGGGCTTCGCCGTAGGGCAGGGCGATACGCCAGGCCTTGCGGGTGTGGGACACCGCAAAGGCCGCCGCCGGTGTCAGCTCGAAGTCGTGGCGTGAATACAGCGGCACCCCGCTTGCCGCGCATTCCTGCAACTGGCGCTCGATCATGTCGACATAGGGGGTATCGCCGAAGGCTTCGCGCAGGCTGCGGCCGCGTAGCCTGGTGCCGACGGCGGTCATGACCTTCTCGCCGACGATGCGGTAGATGAGGTCTTTCCCCGCGACCTCATAGAGGATCAGGTGGGACGCCAGGGCCGGGACCACGAAGGGGTCGATTTTCTCTTTCGGCGGAAACAGGGCGTCGCCGCGCTGCTCGTTCCAGGCGCGCACGATGGTGCGGTAGCTCTCCGGTTCGATGTCGTCGACGGCAATGCGCCCGAAGGTCGGTCCGAGCATAACGTGGTGCGGGCTCCCCCAGTTCTTGCCACGACAACTAGTCTCTACCGGCCAGTTAGTAATGAACAAGCGTTTAGGCGTGCTTGTCGCAACTCTTTCGTCTGCAGGTTGAGTGGCTGCGCAGGATAAAGTGCTTTCGCGCGCAGGACGAGCCGTTAGTCGGCGGGCGACCCGTTTTGGGCCGCCGACGCGGCGTTCTCGCGAGCCTGCTTGGCCAGGGCGAGGGCGCGCACCAGGGCCGGGGGCATGGAATTCCCGGCGGCCTGCTGGGCGGGCGTCAGGTCCATCTGTTCCAGTTGGTGTTGAGCTTCGATGGCCAGGATCTCTGCGCGAAGGGCGGCAATGCGGGCTTCGTAGATACCACCGCTGCCGCCCAATTGCCCGGTCTGGCTGCCGAATTGTCTGGCGGTGCCGACGCCGGCGAAGGTGCGCGGCGCGGCCAGCGGGCTCTGCCGGGCGCCGCGGATGACCGAGGTGCGCGGCGGCGTGCCGGTCACCGCGTAGTCGCCGACGCGTTGTCCGGCCGGCCCGGTGTTGAAGATCATGGTGTTGCCGACGGTGTTGTGGGACCCGCGGGCCCCGCAGAAAGTCGAGGCGCCGATGGTGGTGCACGACTGGGCAGCAGCGGCGTCGGCCCGGAATAGGGCGCCGCCCAGCAATAGTATGGCGGCCAGGGCCATCACGACAAATCCCGGGACGGCAGGTCGGAGAGGTTTCTGGGTCACTTCAGTGGCCTTCCGTTTGCATCCGATAACAGGAGATACGGTTTTTCCAGGCAAGCGGCTTCACCCTATAAATGGGTACAACGGCGCCGGATTGCGAATCGGACGGGGCCGCAACAAGGACCCGCAAGGTCAGGCGCAGTGCCTTTTGCGGCCGGCCCGGGGAGCGGCTAAACTCCGCGCCCAAGGCAGGCCCCCGGGCCGGCTCTAAAGCAGGCCCAAGGCAGGCATCGTGCGGCAGGAAAGGCGAAATCCCATGTCCCTCGACCCCGAGACCCGACGCTTTCTCAAGGACTGGGCCGTGAAGATCGGCGCCACCGCCTATCTGCTGTTCGTCTTCGCCTTCATGGCGGGCCATCCCCAGCCCGGCAGCATGGAAAGCCTGTCGCGGGCGGTGGTCTTGGCCATCGTGCCGGCGGCGATCGGCACCCTGGGGGTCCTGGGCGTCATGCTGTACCTGCGCAAGCGCTGAGGCGGAGTTTTCACTCGGCGGTGCTCTCGCGCGACTTTTTGGCGAGCGTGAGGGCGCGCATCAGGGCCGGTGTCATGTCGCGCTTGGCGGCCTCCTGGGCCGGTGTCAGCGGCAGGGCTTCCAGCCGGTCGCGCGCCACGATGGACTCCATGCGGCCCTGCAGCGCGGTGAGGGTCGACCTGTAGTCATCGCCGCTGCCGAAGTAGGCCTGCCGGGTGGAGGCGTCGGAGCGGCGCAGCGGGCGAAATTCGCGAAACTCGAAGTCCATCGGCTCCGACTCGCCGAAAATGATGCGCGGCGGCTCGCGCCGGCTGTCGCAGGTTTCGCCGTGGGTGGCGCTGTCGGCGGCCGTGTCGCCGGTGCTTTGGCAGGCCTGCGCCGGCGCCGGCGCGCCGAGCAGCAGTGTGGCGACAACGGCGGTCAGCAGAAGCTGGGGCGTATAATTCATGGGCGGTCAGTGTGGCCGGTCGTTGTGGGGGGCTCGGTCGTTCCAAGAGCGGGTCGTTCCTGGAGCCATCGTCGCACGGAGAGGTTTTGCAGGCCTTAACAGATGTTAAGCTGGGCAGGCTTCAGGCCGGGACGGGCGTCACGGCTGTTTTACGGGCGGGGCCGGTAGAAATGGTCCCGCCAGCGCGACGAGGGCAATCGAGCGACGGGAGGGAAGGGAAAGTCATGTCGAAGCAATACGCGCCCGCCACGGTGGCGCCGCCGTTTTCGCGCTACAGCCATGCCGTCGAAGTTGCGGCGCCGGCGCGCTGGCTGACCATCTCCGGACAGGTCGGGGTCTTCCCCGACGGTGGGCTGGCCGACGGGGCCATGGCCCAGATGGAGCAGACCTGGCGCAATATCTTCGCGGTGCTGGCCGCCGCCGAGATGGAGGCCGGCGCCCTGGTGAAGGTCACCGCCTTCCTCACCCGGCGAGAAGATCTGGGGGTTTCCCGCGAGGTGCGCGACGCCATGCTGGGCGATGCCCGGCCGGCTTCCAGCCTGCTGTTTGTCGCCGGCCTCGCCAGCCCCGACTGGCTGGTCGAGATCGAGGCGGTGGCGGCGAAGTAGCCGCCGCGGTGGCCATTTTTTGGCCGCCTGCGCTGGGGGTGTCGTTTGGCCGCCTACGCGGCCGTGCCCCCCACGGTGATGGCATCGATCAGCATGGTCGGCTGGCCGACGCCGACCGGCACACCCTGGCCTTCCTTGCCGCAGGTGCCGATGCCGTCGTCCAGCTTCATGTCGTTGCCGATCATCTTCACCTTGGTCATCACGTCGGGGCCGTTGCCGATCAGGGTCGCGCCCTTCACCGGCTGGCCGATCTTGCCGTCCTCGATCAGGTAGGCCTCGGTGCAGGAGAACACGAACTTGCCGGAGGTGATGTCGACCTGACCGCCGCCGAAGTTGACGGCGTAGAGGCCCTTCTTCACCGAGGAGATGATCTCCTGCGGGTCCTTGTCGCCGGCCTGCATCACGGTGTTGGTCATGCGCGGCATGGGGATGTGGGCGTAGCTCTGGCGCCGGCCGTTGCCGGTCGGCTGCATGCCCATCAGGCGCGCGTTCTGGCGGTCCTGCATGTAGCCGCGCAGGATGCCGTCCTCGATGAGGACGGTGGCCTGGCTGGGCGTGCCCTCGTCGTCGATGGTCAGCGAGCCGCGGCGGTCCTGCAGGGTACCGTCGTCCAGCACGGTGACGCCGGGCGACGCCACGCGCTCGCCCAGCAGACCGGAGAAGGCCGAGGTTTTCTTGCGGTTGAAGTCGCCTTCCAGGCCGTGGCCGACCGCCTCGTGCAGCAGGATGCCGGGCCAGCCGGCGCCCAGCACCACCGGCATCTCGCCGGCGGGGGTATCGACCGAGGCAAGGTTCACCAGCGCCTGGCGCAGCGCCTCGTCGCCGCCGGCCTGCCAGTGCGCCGGGTCCAGCAGTGTTTCGTAGGCGATGCGCCCGCCGCCGCCGTGGCTGCCGGATTCCATGCGGTCGCCGTCGCCGACCACGACCGAGACGTTGAGGCGGACCAGCGGGCGGATGTCGGCGGCCCGCTCGCCGCCGGCGCGCAGGATCTGCACCGCCTGCCATTCGCCGGCCAGCGAGGCGCTGACCTGCTTCACGCGGGGATCCTTGGCGCGGGCGTAGGCGTCGATTTCCGCCAGCAGCTTCACCTTGACCTCGAAGGGCACCGTGCCGATCGGGTTGTCGTCGGCATAGAGGGTGCGGTTGGTGCGCGCCGGACCGTCGGCCATAGTGCCGGAATAGCCCAGTTGCACGGCCTTTACGGTGTCCGCGGCACGGGCGATGGCGGCTTCGGAGAGGTCGCTGGCGTGGGCATAGCCGGCGGCCTCGCCCGCGATGGCGCGCAGACCAAAGCCCTGCATGGTGTCGAAGCTGGCCGCCTTGAGGCGGCCGTCGTCGAAGGCCAGCGCCTCCGACTGGCGGTATTCCAGGAACAACTCCCCGTCGTCGGCGCCGGTCAGGGCGTCGTTCACCATGGTTTCCAGGCGGTTGCGGTCCAGTCCCGCGCGTGCGTAGAAAAGCTCGTCGGTGGCGGCGAGATGTGTCATGAGGAGGCCTCCGGGCCCAAAGCGTTCAAGATGTTAGTCTATTTGGGTTTTGGCTTATTCGGTCGAGTTGCAGCCAGCTTGCCTTAATATGGGGTGTCGCGGCCAGGATAACATCCTTTGAGGCCGCCCGGGACCTCGGGCCCCAGGAATAGAGCGGGAATTGAGCGCGCATTTGAGGGGAAAAACTGTCCGATGATCGAGGGTTTGCGGGACCATCCCCTGCGCGGGACGCTGAACGCCGAGGTGCATTCGCGCCCCTTCGCCAGCTTGCAGGCGCCCGTGCGCATCACCCACCTGGCGCTGCTGTCGGGCGAGGGGGCGGCGGCGCGCGACCGCCGCCATGTCGCCGCGCTGTGCGAAAGCCGCGGGCTTGCCGGGCCGCCGGAAAATACCAACCACTTCACCTGCGACCTCGGCGCGTTCCGCCTGAAGTGGGAACGCCACACCGAGTTTTCGACCTACACGTTCTTCCGCAACGGTCCGTTCAGCGACGCCCCCTTCGCCGGGCGCGCCATAGATCTGGTGCCGCTCGACTGGATTGCCGCCCTGCCGGGCGACATGCTGGTCGGCGTACATCTGGAACTGCTGGCCGCCGCGTCGCCGGAACCCGATGCCGCCTCGCTGCAGGAGGTCTTCGGCCACGACAGCATCCTCGGCAGCCTGGTATCGGGCGGATCGGCGGCGGTGTGGATGGATTTCCGGGTCCAGAAGGACGGCTTTGCCCGCATCCTGCTGCGTGATGCCAGCCTCCGCCCGCGCCAGGCCGGGCGGCTGGTGCAGCGCCTGCTGGAGATCGAGACCTACCGCATGATGGCGCTGCTCGCCTTCCCGGCGGCCAAGCGCCACAGCGCCGGCCTGGCCGCCATCGGCGACCGGCTGACCGGGATTACCGGGCGGCTGACCGAGATCGAGGACATGGACGCGGAGCGCGAGTTGCTTGGCGAGCTGATGACGCTGTCGTCGGAGATCGAGGACGTCGCGGCGGCGACCACCTACCGCTTCAGCGCGGCGCGCGCCTATTACGCCCTGGTGCTGCGCCGGGTCGAGGAACTACGCGAACAGCGCGTCGAGGGCCTGCAGACGCTCAGCGAGTTCGTCGACCGCCGCCTGGCGCCCGCGATGCGCACCTGCGAGGCGGTGTCCGAACGCCTGGAGACCCTGTCGCGCCGGGTGGCGCGGGCCAGCCAGCTGCTGCGCGCCCGCGTCGATGTCCAGCTGGAGTCGCAGAACCGCGACCTGCTGGAGTCGATGAACCGCCGCGTCCGCCTGCAGCTGCGCCTGCAGCAGACGGTGGAGGGCCTGTCGGTCGCCGCCATCACCTATTACCTGGCCAGCCTGGTCGGCTACATTGCCAAGGGCGCGAAGGCCGCCGGCCTGCCGGTCAGCCCGGAACTGGCCACCGCCGCGTCGATTCCGCTGCTCGCCCTGGCCATCTGGATCGGCCTGCGCCGGCTGCACCATCGCCTGAAGCGCGAAGACCAGAGCAAGGACTGACCCGGTAGGTTGAGGCCGACAGGTCGAGGCGGTGTGGCCATCGGGATGGGCCATAGGGACGGATAGGGCGGTTTGCACTTATTCCCGCCTGGTGGGGGTTGCGTCATTCGGTCGCACCCCGGGCAACGGCCGCCACAAGGGCGCGGCGATTGATCTATCATAGGTGTGCCTAAGACGGACGAATCCCTTTGCCATCAGGCGCTTTGCGGGGCTTTGCGTGCCCTTGTTAAGCCTACGGCCTTAGTATAGTTTTCGCTCGCCTTGGTGAACCCAGCTGCCAATGGGGACTGCGCTTCAGCGCGAAACAGAGCGGCGGGGACACTGGGATTTGCAGGAAAGATGGGAAATGCAGCTATGACCTTCCTTAGCCGGCTCGGCACCCTTGCCGCCGCGTTCGTGTTCACGTTCGGCGCCGCGGTCTTCGGCCCCGGGCTGCTCGGCCACGCCGTTGCCGCCCCGCAGAATTACGAACTGAATTTGCAGCCCGCCGTGACGCCGGTCATGGAGCGCATCCACTCCTTCCACAACATCCTGCTGGTGCTGATCATCGCCATCACGATCTTCGTGCTGCTGCTGCTGCTGTGGGTGATGTTCCGCTACAGCGAAAAGCGCAACCCGACCCCCTCCAAGACGACGCACAACGTGGTGCTGGAGCTGGCCTGGACGGTGATCCCGGTGCTGATCCTCATCGGCATCGCCTTCCCGTCGTTCCGGCTGCTCTACTTCGCCGACCGGGTCGAAGACGCCGACATCACCATCAAGGCTATCGGGCGCCAGTGGTACTGGTCCTACGAGTACCCCGACCACGGCAACTTCACCTTCGACTCCTTCCGGGTTGCCGACGAGGACCTGCAGCCCGGCCAGCCGCGCCTGCTGACGGCCGACACCGCGCTGGTCCTGCCGGTCGACACCAACATCCGTATTCTGGTGACCGCCAGCGACGTGCTGCACAACTTCGCCATGCCGCAGTTCGGCGTGAAAACAGACGCGGTGCCGGGACGCATCAACGAGACCTGGACCTACGTGCCCGCCGAATACGCCGGCCAGACCTTCTATGGCCAGTGCTCGGAGCTTTGCGGCCAGGGCCACGCCTTCATGCCGATCATGATCCACATGGTCAGTAAGGAGGAGTTCGCGATCTGGACCGAGAAGGCCCGCGAAGAGTACGCCCGGATCGACGCGCCGGTGTCCCCGGCGCCGGACCAGACGCCGACGGGGGTCGCCGCGGCCGAACCGGTTACGGGGACCGTTCCCGTCACTGGGACCGTCAAGATCGCCGCGGTTTCCGCCGATACCGCGCAATCCAAGTAAGGGAAGAGGCTGATATGGCTCACACCAGCGACGCGCACGCGCATCACGATCACAAGCCCGGCTTCTTCCTGCGCTGGGTCTGCTCGACGAACCACAAGGACATCGGCACTCTTTATCTTCTGTTTGCCATCATCGCCGGTCTGGTCGGCGGCTTCTTCTCGCTGATCATGCGCATGGAGCTGCAGGACCCCGGCGTGCAGTACCTGCTGACCGACGGTGCGCCCGACGGCCAGTTGTGGAACGTGATCATCACGGCCCACGGCCTGATCATGGTGTTCTTCGTGGTCATGCCGGCGCTGATCGGCGGCTTCGGCAACTGGTTCGTGCCGCTGATGATCGGCGCGCCGGACATGGCCTTCCCGCGCATGAACAACATCTCGTTCTGGCTGATCGTGCCGGCCTTCCTGCTGCTGCTGGCCTCGGCCTTCGTCGGCACCGGCGCCGGTACCGGCTGGACGATCTATCCGCCGCTCTCCAGTGCGCTGGGCCACAGCGGCATGTCGGTCGACATGGCGATCTTCGCGCTGCACCTTGCCGGTGCTTCGTCGATCCTGGGTGCGGTGAACTTTATCACCACCATTTTCAACATGCGAGCGCCGGGCATGACACTGCACAAGAAGCCGCTGTTCGTGTGGTCGATGCTGATTACCGCCTTCCTGCTGCTGTTGTCGCTGCCGGTGCTGGGCGGTGCCATCACCATGCTGCTGACCGACCGCAACTTCGGCACCCACTTCTTCGAACCGGCCGGCGGTGGCGATCCGGTGCTGTTCCAGCACCTGTTCTGGTTCTTCGGCCACCCCGAAGTCTACATCATGATCCTGCCGGCTTTCGGTATCGTCAGCCACATCGTGTCGACCTTCTCGCGCAAGCCGGTGTTCGGCTATCTCGGCATGGCCTACGCGATGGTTTCCATCGGCTTCGTCGGCTTCATCGTGTGGGCCCACCACATGTACGCCGTCGGCCTGGACGTCGATACCAAGGCCTACTTCACCGCGGCCACCATGGTCATCGCGGTGCCGACCGGCGTGAAGATCTTCTCCTGGATCGCGACGATGTGGGGCGGTTCGATCCGCTTCACCACGCCGATGGTCTGGGCGATCGGCTTCATCTTCCTGTTCACCGTCGGCGGCGTCACCGGCGTGGTGCTGGCCAACGCCGGCATGGACATCGCCATGCACGACACCTACTACGTGGTGGCGCACTTCCACTACGTGCTGAGCCTGGGGGCGGTGTTCGGCATCTTCGCCGCCTTCTATTACTGGTTCGGTAAGATGAGCGGCCGCGAGTTCCCGGAATGGGCGGGCAAGCTGCACTTCTGGGTGACCTTCATCGGCGTCAACCCGACGTTCTTCCCGCAGCACTTCCTCGGCCTGTCGGGCATGCCGCGCCGTTACATCGACTATCCCGATGCTTTCGCCGGCTGGAATGCGGTGTCGTCCTACGGCTCCTACATCTCCCTCGCGGCGACGGTGTTCTTCGTGATCATGACGATCTATTCCCTGGCCGCCGGCCGCAAGGCTGCCGCCAATCCCTGGGGCGAAGGCGCGACGACTCTGGAGTGGACGGTGTCTTCGCCGCCGCCGTTCCATACCTTCAACGAGCTGCCGCGGATCAGCGGCGGCGGCGGCCACTAGATCCGGACTTTCCGGGTCTGAGACAACCACGAAGGACGGTTGAGTGAGCGACCTTTCGGTTGGACTGGGATCGGGTGCGCTGGGCGCCGACGGCGCGGCTTTCGCCGGCAGCGATGCCGGGGCCGCGCCTCGCGGCGCCGGTCAGGTTTCCGACTATCTGGCACTGCTGAAGCCACGGGTCATGAGCCTGGTGGTGTTCAGCGGCTTTGCCGGACTCTATGCCGCGCCGGGTACCCTGCATCCTTTCCTGGCGGCCGTCGCGGTGCTGTGCATCGCGGTGAATGCCGGTGCCGCCGGTGCCATCAACATGTGGTACGAGCGTGACATCGACGCGTTGATGGACCGCACCCGCGGGCGCCCGTTGCCGCGCGGCAAGATGGCGCCGCAGGAGGCGCTGGCCTTCGGCGTGGTGCTCAGTCTGTTCTCCATCATGCTGATGGGCATGGCGCTGAACTGGACCGCGGCCGGGCTGTTGGCGCTGGCCAACGGCTTCTACGTCTTCGTCTACACCATCTGGCTGAAGCGCCGCACGCCGCAGAACATCGTTATCGGCGGCGCTGCCGGCGCCTTCCCCCCGATGATCGGCTGGGCGGCGGTGACCGGCGGGGTGGATATCCACTCCTTCATGCTGTTCGCGCTGATCTTCATCTGGACGCCGCCGCATTTCTGGGCGCTGGCGCGCTACCGCGACATCGATTATGCCAAGGCCAGGGTGCCGATGCTGCCGGTGGTCGCCGGCCGCGCCGCGACCAAGCGGCAGATCATGCTCTACAGCCTGCTGCTGGCGCCGCTGGGTATCATGCCGGCGCTGCTCGGCACCGCCGGGGTGCTGTACGGCGCGGTGGCTGCGGTGATGGGCCTCTGTTTCGTGCTCCTGGCCGCCGCGGTATCGCGCGCGCCGAGTGAGGCGGCGAGCGACCGGGCCGCGCGCCAGCTGTTCGGCTTTTCGATTCTCTATCTCTTCGTGCTGTTCACGCTGCTGATCGTCGACCGCGCGCCCGGTATGCTGTCGGGCGTGCTCTCGGGTATGATCCAAGCCGGGGAGCTGCCGGGCGCCGCACTCTTCGGACTCGCAGGCTGATGGGGCTGATGGGGCTGATGGCGATGAACGGCGAAAACGACGACGACCGCAAGCGGCGGCAGAAATTCAAGAACTGGGCCCTTCTGACGGCCCTGCTGGCCTTCGTTGCGGTGGTCTATTTTGTCTCCATCATCCGCATGGGTGGGCACTGAGCCATGACGCAACGGCACGGTAACGGTAAAGGCGGCGCGAACAGGCGGCTTGGTGTGGCGTTGATCGGCGTCGCCAAGGCGATGATCGGCGCGGCTTATGCTTCTGTGCCGCTGTACGAGCTGTTCTGCCGGGTGACCGGCTACGGCGGCACCACGCAGGTGGCCGAGGCGGCGCCGGTGACCGTCGGCGAGCGGGGCTTCAAGATCCGCTTCAACGCCGACGTCGATCCGAACCTGCCTTGGGCGTTCCAGCCGGTTCAGCGCGAGATGACGGTACGGGTCGGCGAGACCGGCCTGGCGCTGTTTCATGCGCGCAACCTGTCCGGCCGCACGGTGGTCGGCACCGCGGCGTTCAACGTGACGCCGTTGAAGGCGGGCCAGTATTTCAACAAGGTCCAGTGCTTCTGCTTCACCGAGCAGCAGCTCGCCGGCGGTGCCGAGGCCGACATGCCGGTCAGTTTCTTCGTCGATCCGGCGATCGACGAAGATCCGAACCTGCAGGAAGTGAAGACCATTACCCTGTCCTACACCTTCTTCGAGGACGAAGACGCCGAGCAGCAGCTCGGCGCCTTGGAAGGGGTGGCGCCCGGTGCCGTGGAAGGCGCGGGGCGGACGGTAAACTGATCGCCCTGTCCGGACCACCGGGCCAGGACTGAACGAACGCCTTTCCGGGCTTGCCGGGGGCGAAGGGAATTGACAAAGGGTGTCCCCGGCGGTGTCCGGGGACGCGGGCCGGGAAGAACCGGCGATTAAGAGCGGGGAATGACCATGAGTGCAGGCCACGACCAACCGAACCATCCCTACCACCTGGTGGACCCCAGCCCCTGGCCGTTTGCCGGGGCGGTCTCCGGCGGCGTGCTGGCCACAGGGATGGTCCTCTTCATGCACGAGGTGACGCCTTGGGTGTTGCCGCTGGGCCTGCTGATGGTGCTGGCCACCATGTTTTTCTGGTGGCGCGACGTCATCAAGGAAGCCGTCCACCAGGGCCACCACACCAAGGTGGTTCAGCTCGGCCTGCGCTACGGCATGATCCTGTTCATCGCCTCAGAGGTGATGTTCTTCGCCGCTTTCTTCTGGGCCTTCTTCGACGCCAGCCTGTTCCCTGGGTCGGAAAACCAGGTCGCGCGCACCGAGTTCACCGGCGGTGTCTGGCCGCCGGTCGGCGTCGAGGTTTTCGATGCCTTCCACCTGCCGTTCCTCAACACCATGATCCTGCTGCTGTCGGGCTGCACCGTGACCTGGGCGCATCACGCGCTGATCCACGGCGACCGCCAGGGCCTGCTGCAGGGGCTGGCGCTGACCGTCGTGCTGGGCATGCTGTTCACCTGCATCCAGGCCTACGAGTACAGCCATGCCGCCTTCGGTTTCACCGACGGCATTTACGCCTCGACCTTCTACATGGCGACCGGTTTCCACGGCTTCCACGTCATCGTCGGCACCATCTTCCTGGTCGTCTGCTTCTTCCGGGCCTATGCCGGCCACTTCAAGCCGGAACAGCATTTCGGCTTCGAGGCGGCGGCCTGGTACTGGCACTTCGTCGACGTGGTGTGGCTGTTCCTGTTCATCTGCGTCTACTGGTGGGGAGGCAACTGATCACCCACCGGAACCAGATCGTCCGGTCCGAAAGCCCCGGCCGGGGGACGCCGCGATGACGGCGTCCCCGCCGGGGTTTTCCCCTTCCGGCCCTATTCCGCCGGAGCCCCCCAACGCCATCGTCACCGGCCTGCTGTGCCGCTGCCCGCGCTGCGGTAAGGGGAAGATCTTCGCCGGCGTGCTGACGGTGGCCGAGCGCTGCAAGGTCTGCGGCTTCGACTTCAGGAAGCAGGATGCCGGTGACGGCCCGGCGGTCTTCGTTATCTTCTTCCTCGGCATCATCTTCATGCCGTTGGTGTTCTGGCTGGAATTCACCTTCAATCCGCCGTGGTGGGTCCACATGGTTCTGTGGACGCCATTGGTGGTGATCGTCGCGCTGGCTTTTCTGCGGCCGATGAAGGGTCTGCTGATCGCCCTGCAATTCCGCCACCAGGCCAGCGACAGCGGCAGCGTCGACTACAATGACGGCGATCACCCCGGCGGCAACGAACCCCCAAGCGACAGCGAAACGAAATGAGCGCCCCTGAAACGACTGGAACCGGGCGGCGGCATTTCCGCCCGACCTTCTGGGCTTCCGTCTTCACCCTGGCCGCGCTGGTCATCCTGGTCGGTCTGGGTAGCTGGCAGGTGCAGCGGCTGTTCTGGAAACAGGATCAGATCGTGCTGCGCCAAGAGCGCGCCGAGGGTCCCGCGATCCCGCTGCCCGACAGCTTCCCCGAGCCTGCCGCCGTCGAGTTCACCCGGGTGACGCTCGACGGGCAGTTCCTGCATGGCCAGGAATTCTATCTCGGCGCCCGCACCGAGAGCGGGCGCGTTGGCCTCAACGTGGTGACGCCCTTCGCTCTGGACGACGGCCGCACCATCCTGGTCAACCGTGGCTGGGTGCCGGAGGAAAAGCGCGACCCGGCGGCCCGCGCCGAGGGGCAGTTGCAGGGTGAAGTCACCATCGAGGCGCTGCTGCGCACCGGCGGCTGGAAGGGCTTCGATTTCGCCAAGCCGCCCAACAAGCCGGAAGACCGCTTCTACTTCTGGCTCGACCTGCCGGTCATGGCGGCGGGCGTCGACCGGCCGATCATCACCGACGTCTATGCCGACGCCGTGGCCTCGGACATTCCCGGTGGCTACCCCATCGGTGGCCAGACCCGCATCCACCTGAAGAACGACCATCTGGAATACGCCATCACCTGGTACTCCTTCGCCGTCATTCTGATGGTGATCTACGTCCTCTTCCACTACCGCCGCGAGGACGAGCGGGACGCGGGCGCCGACTAACGGCTTGATGCCCGGGCCCGAACGCGCCAAGTAAAGGCGATCGATTTCCTGCTGTGCCGGAAGGGCTCTCCATGACCGCCTACGAAGAGCTGTCCAAGAAATTCAAGCGCTTGAGTGCCCTCCAGGAGGCGCAAGGGGTGCTCGGCTGGGACATGTCGGCGGTGATGCCGGCCGGCGGCGCCGAGGCGCGGACCGAGCAGCTGGCGACCCTCAGCGTGGTCTGCCACGAAATCCTGACCGACCCTTCCCTGGACGAGTTATTCGACAAGGCCTCGGCCGAAGCCAAGGGGTTGGATGCCTGGACCCAGGCGAACCTCTTCGAGATGCGCCGGCGCTGGCTGCACGCCACGGCGCTGGAAAGCGATCTGGTCGAAGCGCTCTCCAAGGCCTGCAAGCGCTCCGAGATGATCTGGCGCAAGGCGCGGCCGGCGGCGGACTTCGCCGCCGTGCTGCCGGCCATGAAGGAAGTGCTGAACCTGACCCGCCAGGCTGCCGCCGCCAAGGCAGAGCGCCTGGGCTGCTCGCTCTACGATGCCCTGCTGGACGAGTACGAGCCGGGTGGCCAGTCGGCACGCATCGATCCGGTCTTTGCCGATCTCGCCGACTTCCTGCCCGGTTTCCTCGACGCTGTGCTGAGCCGCCAGGCGGCGCAACCGGCGATCCTGCCGCTGCAAGGGCCGTTCCCGCGCGACAAGCAGGAGGTCCTGGCGCGCAAGTTGATGGCCGCCGTCGGCTTCGATTTCGAGCACGGCCGCCTCGACACCTCGCTGCATCCCTTCTGCGGCGGCGTGCCCGACGATGTGCGCATCACCACCCGCTACAACGAGGACGACTTCACCATCGCCCTGATGGGCGTGCTGCACGAGACCGGCCACGCCATGTACGAGCGCGGCCTGCCCAAGGACTGGCGCCTGCAGCCGGTCGGTACGGCGCGCGGCATGGCGATGCACGAAAGCCAGTCCCTGATGGTGGAGATGCAGGCCTGCCGCAGTGCCGAGTTCGTCAGCTACCTGGCACCGCTGGCCCGCGAGGCCTTCGGCGGCAGCGGCCCGGCCTGGGAGGCCGGCAACCTGCTGCGCCATTACAACGAAGTGAAGCCGGACTTCATCCGCGTCGATGCCGACGAGGTGACCTATCCGGCCCACGTCATCCTGCGCTATCGCCTGGAAAAGGCCCTTATCGCCGGCGAGATGGAACTGGAGGCCCTGCCCAGCGAATGGAATAAGGGCCTGAAGGAACTGCTCGGCATCACCCCGCCGGACGACCGCCTGGGCTGCCTGCAGGACATCCACTGGTACGACGGTGCCTGGGGCTACTTCCCGACCTATACCCTGGGGGCGATGACCGCGGCGCAACTCTTCGCCGCCGCCAAGAAGGCGCGGCCCGAAATCCCCGAGGCCCTGGGGCGCGGCGACTTCGCCCCGCTGATGGGCTGGCTGGCCGAGCACGTCCATGCCCAGGCCTCCTCCGCCGGCTTCGAGCAGATCGTCGAGAAGGCGACCGGCGAACCGCTCAATCCCGAGGTCTTCAAATCCCACCTGAAGGCCCGCTACCTGCCGTAACAGCCTGACCTTTCGGGCTTTTTCATAGGCCTAAGTTCCTATGAACCGCTCGCCGGCGTACCGCGACCTATGGGCAACCGACTCATAGAGGATTGCGGAGAGCGTTATGTTCAACAAGCGGATTGCGAGCGGGCGGCGGGTTTCCAGTCTTGCCCTCCCCCTGGCCCTGGTTGTGGCCGGCAGCCTCGGCGGCACTGCCGCGGCTGCCCAGGCTGGAACGGGTCTGGTCGATGCGGTGGCGACCCAAGTGGCCGCGCGGAGCGATGTTTTTGCCGCCTCGGCGGCGGGCCTGAAGGTGCTGCCGATGAATATGGCCGGCTCCTGCCCGCGCAGCTACATGCTGAAGGTTGCCCTTGGCGCCCAGTCGCCGGGCACGCTCAGCTATCAGATCGAACCCCTCGACGGCCGCGTATCGCAGGTCTTCCGGGCCCGCACCGAGGCGCAGGCGGATGGCAGCTTTGCCGCCCGGGCGGCGCATGAGGTCGATCTGGTGAAAAGCGAAGAGGCCGAGGCGGACCTGTCCCGCGTCGTGTTCAGCGCCCCGGCGTCCACTGCGCCGCAGGATGGCGCCCAGGGCGAGCCGCAGGAAGAGCCGGGCTTCTTCGAGCGCCTCTTCGGGACCGACCAGACGGCGGCGGACGAGGCCGCCGAGGGCCTGCGCCAGCAGAGCTTCCGGGTCCGTGTGGTGGCGCCGAACGAGGTGGTCTCGGCCTTTGACGGTCTGAGCGTCACCTGCACCGTGGAGGATATCGTCGAGCAGCGCGCCGTCGCGGCCGACGAGGATCAGCGCGACGGCAACGACGGCGGCCGGGACCGGGGTGGCCGCGACGACAACGGCGGCCGCGGGAGTGGCCGGGGATCATCGGGCTCCGGCGGCGGGACCCCTGGCGCGGTCGACTGAGCGCCAACTGCCAGATACATCGCAGAAAAGCAGAAGGCCCGCCTCCCGGCGGGCCTTCGCCGTTCGTGGCGGCTGCAGTACGGTCCCCGCGGTATGGTTAAGATTGGGGCGAGGAGAGGGGGGCGCGGCGGGTTGCGGCGGCAGGGGCCTTACGTCTAGATTGTCGGCTTCTACCGAATTCTAGGGGTCTGGGACGCGCATGCGTTATCTGTCGACCCGGGGCGATGCCCCGGTGCTTTCCTTTGACGAGGTGCTGCTGGCCGGCCTGGCCCGCGACGGCGGGCTCTACCTGCCGGAAAGCTGGCCGCAGTTCTCGGCCGGGGAAATCCGCGCCCTGGCTGGAAAGCCCTATGCCGAGATCGCCTTCGCGGTGCTGAAACCCTTCGTCGGCGACAGCATCGCCGAGGCCGACTTGAAGCGTATCCTGGACGAGACCTATGCCGGCTTCGGCCACGAGGCAGTGGCGCCCCTGAAGCAGCTCGATTCCCGCACCTGGCTGATGGAGCTGTTCCACGGACCGACCCTGGCCTTCAAGGACTATGCCCTGCAGCTGCTCGGCCGTTTGTTCGACCACGTGCTGGCCCGGCGCGGTGAGCGCGTCACGGTCATCGGCGCGACCTCGGGCGACACCGGCTCGGCCGCCATCGAGGCCCTGCGTGACCGCGCCCAGGTCGACGTCTTCATGCTGCACCCCCAGGGCCGGGTGTCCGAGGTGCAGCGCCGCCAGATGACCACCGTGCTGGCGCCCAACATCCACAACATCGCCCTGGAAGGCACTTTCGACGACTGCCAGGACCAGGTGAAGGCGATGTTCAACGACCTTGCGTTCCGCGACGCCATGAACCTCTCGGCGGTGAATTCGATCAACTGGGCCCGCATCATGGCCCAGGTCGTCTATTACTTCGTCGCCGGTGTGGCGCTGGGCGCGCCCGATCGCGCCATCGCCTTTTCGGTGCCGACCGGCAACTTCGGCAACGTCTTTGCCGCCTACGGTGCCGGGCGCATGGGGCTGCCGGTGGCGCAGCTCATCGTCGGCTCCAACAGCAACGACATCCTGACCCGCTTTTTCGACAGCGGCACCATGGCGGTGACCGGCGTCAGCCCGACCATCTCGCCGTCAATGGACATTCAGATCTCGTCCAACTTCGAGCGCCTGCTGTTCGACGTCTTCGACCGCGACGGCGCCCAGGTGCGCCGGGTGCTTCAGAGCTTCCGCCAATCGGGTGAATTCTCGGTCAGCGCCGAACAGCACCAGCGCTTGCGCCGTCTGTTCGACGCCCACCGCTTCGACGATGCCGAGACCTCGGCGGAGATCGCGGTGCGCCTGCAGGAAAGCGGTGAGCTGCTCGATCCGCACAGTGCCATTGCCACCGCCGCGGCGCGGGCTGAGGTGCGGCCGGAAATTTCCGCGGTGGTGGCCTTGGCCACCGCCCATCCGGCCAAGTTCCCCGACGCGGTGGAGCGGGCCTGTGGCCTGCGTCCCGAACTGCCGGCGCGTCTTGCCGACCTTTACGAGCGTGAGGAGCGCTACACCCCTTTGCCCAACGATCTCGTCGCCTTGCAGGACTACATCCGCAGCCAGCGGCAGGATCCGCCCCAGCACGCGCAGCGGACGGCAAAGGGCGCCGCATGACCATTCAGGTCACCCGCCTGCCGTCCGGCCTGACGGTCGCCACCGACAGCATGCCGGGCGTCGCCACGGTCTCCCTCGGGGCCTGGATCGGCGCCGGCACGCGCCAGGAAACGGCGCCGCTGAACGGCATCGCCCACCTGCTGGAGCACATGGTGTTCAAGGGCACCGAGCGTCGCGCGGCCCAGGACATCGCCGAAGAGATCGAGGCCGTCGGCGGCCACCTGAACGCCTACACCAGCCGCGAGCACACGGCGTTCTACGCCAAGGTGTTGTCGGAGGACGCGCCGCTGGCGCGCGACATCGTCGCCGACATCCTGCAGCGTTCGACCTTCCTGGAAGACGAACTGGAGCGCGAACGCGCCGTGGTGCTGCAGGAGATCGGCCAGGCCTACGACACGCCCGACGACATCGTCTTCGACCATTTCCAGGAAACCGCCTATCCGGACCAGGCGCTCGGTCGTCCGGTGCTCGGCGAAAGCGATACCGTCGGCGCCCTCAGCCGCGACGCGCTGTGGGACTACCTGCGCGGCCACTACGGCCCGCAGCAGATGGTGGTGGCCGCGGCCGGCGACGTCGAGCACGCGCGCTTCGCCGACATGGTGGCCAAGGCCTTTACTCACGATGGTTTCGGCTGCAACGGCACGACCGATCCGGCCGCCTACCGTGGCGGCGACCGCCGCGAGCAGCGCGACCTGGAACAGGTCCACCTGCTGCTCGGTTTCGACGGCGTCGGCTACCTGGACGACGACTACTATGCGCTCTCGGCGCTCTCCACTCTGTTCGGCGGCGGCATGTCGTCACGGCTGTTCCAGGAAGTGCGCGAAAAGCGCGGCCTGGTCTACTCGATCTATTCCTTCCATTCGGCCTTCATGGACGGCGGCCTCTTCGGCCTCTACGCCGGCACCGGTGAGAAGGAAGTAAGCGAGTTGCTGCCGGTGGTCTGCGACGAGCTGATGAAACTGACGCTGGGTGTCAGCGAAGAGGAGTTGGCGCGGGCGCAGGCTCAGTTGCGGGCCTCGCTGCTGATGAGCCGCGAGAAGTCCAGCTCGCGCGCCGAGCAGTTGGCCCAGCAGTTGCTGATTTACGGACGCCCGATCCCGGTGGAAGAAACGCTGGCGAAGATCGCCGCGCTGACGCCGGCGGATGTCCAGCGCGTCGCCGCCCGCCTGCTGGTTTCGGCACCGACGGTGACGGCGATCGGGCCGCTGGCGCAGCTGGAAAGCGCCCAGCAGATCGCCGCGCGCCTGAGCTGAGACGGGGAGACGGGGGATGCTGTTCACGGTCTTTCGCGGTGACAGCCCCCAGTCCATCCGGTTGGAAGGGCCGCGGGTCTTCCTGCTGCCGCCGCGGATGGTCGATTGGAAAACCTGGTCCGGCCTGCGCGACGAGAGCCGCGATTTCCTCATCCCCTGGGAGCCGACCTGGCCGCACGATGCGCTGACGCGCCACGCCTTCCGCCGCCGCCTTCGGGCCTATAACTACGAATGGCGGCGCGGCACCGGGTTCAGCTTCCTGGTCCACCGCCTGTCCGATCAGGCGATGATGGGCGGCGTGACGATCTCCAACGTGCGCCGTGGCGTGGCGCAGGCCGCCAGCATCGGCTACTGGATCGGCGAGCGCTACGCGCGCCAGGGCTTCATGAGCGAAGCGGTCTCGGCGGTGGTCGAATTCGCCTTCGAGGAACTGGCGCTGCACCGAGTCGAGGCCGCCTGCCTGCCGAGCAACGACGCCAGCCGCAGCCTGCTGCTGAAGGTCGGATTCCGGCAGGAGGGTTATGCCCGCCAGTATCTGCGCATCAACGGCAAGTGGCAGGACCATCTGCTGTTCGAAATGCTGCGCGACGATCCGCGCTTGTAAGTCTCTCCTTGTGCCGTTCAGGCACGGCTGTCTTGAAAATGCACGGCTGTCGTCCCGGGGCTTGTTCCCAGGCTCTATTGACCTTCATGTGGGTGATCCGGATAGACGTCCGGTCTTTGGCAAAGGCGGAGGGCTTTAAGCGTGTCCTGCGTCGCCGGAGAGCATGGAGACGTCGACGCCCAGCTTGCCGATCGCGCGCTCCCACTTGCTGTCCAGGGCGTCGTCGAACACCAGGTCCTCGTCGGGCGCCACGTGCAGCCAGCCATTGGCCTGGATCTCCGAGTCGAGCTGCCCGGGACCCCAGCCGGCATAGCCGAGCGCCAGCAGCTTGCGGCGCGGGCCGCTGCCGGCGGCGATGTCGCGCAGGATATCGATGGTTGCCGTCAGCGCCATGGCGCCGTCGACCTGCAGGGTGCTGTCCTGGCGGTACTCGCCGGAATGCAGCACGAAGCCGCGGCCCGATTCGACCGGGCCGCCGAAGTGCACGCGGATCTCGTCGTCGGTGGTCGCCGGGCCGATGCCCAGCTGTGTCAGCAGGTCGGGAAAGGTGA
>JBHJIR010000011.1:0-60480 GCA_050043265.1 Kiloniellaceae bacterium | reverse complement strand
CGGCCGGGCGATCCGCTCGGCCACCATGGTAATGGCGTACTTCATCGCCGCGGCCTACAACCTGATGGTCGTCGGCCGCGCCGGCATCGGCGTCGACAACGTCGATATTCCGGCGGCCACCGGGCGCGGTATCGTGGTGATGAACACACCGGACGGCAACTCCATCACCACCGCCGAACACACCATCGCGATGATCTTCGCGCTGGCCCGCGAAATTCCCGCTGCCAACCGTTCGACCCAGGACGGCAAGTGGGAGAAGTCGCGCTTCATGGGCACCGAGTTGACCGGCAAAACGCTGGGCATCATCGGCTGCGGCAACATCGGCGCCATCGTCGCCGACCGTGCCCAGGGCCTGAAGATGCGGGTCATCGCCTACGATCCCTTCCTGTCGCCGGACCGTGCCCGCGATCTCGATGTCGAAAAGGTGGAGCTGGACGCCCTGTTGAAGCGTGCCGACATCATCACCCTGCATGTGCCGATGACCGACCAGACCCGTGGCATCATCGACGCCAAGGCGCTGGCCAAGACCAAGCCGGGCGTGCGCATCGTGAACTGCGCGCGCGGCGGCCTGGTGGTGGAAGAGGACCTGAAGGCGGCCATCGAATCCGGCCACGTCGCCGGCGCCGCGCTGGACGTCTTCACGGTCGAGCCGGCCAAGGAGAACGTACTGTTCGGCCTGGACCAGCTCGTCGCGACGCCGCACCTGGGCGCCTCGACGACAGAGGCGCAGGAGAAGGTGGCACTGCAGATCGCCGAGCAGATGTCGGCCTACCTGATGACCGGGGCGATCACCAATGCGCTGAACATGCCCTCCCTCACCGCCGAGGAGGCCAAGCGCCTGAAGCCCTACATGCAGCTGGCCGAGGAACTGGGCAGCTTCGCCGGGCAGCTCACCCACACCGGGATTACCTCGGTCACCATCGAGTACGAGGGCCACGTGGCGGACTTCAACACCCGCCCGCTGACCCAGGTGGCGCTCTGCGGTCTGCTGTCGCCGATGCTCGATACGGTGAACATGGTCAATGCGCCGCTGGTGGCGCGCGAGCGCGACATCGACGTCTCCGAGGTGAAGCACGAACGCGACTGCGACTACCAGACGCTGATCCGCCTGACGGTGACGACCGAGCGCGGGTCGCGCAGCGTCTCCGGCACGCTGTTCGGCAGCGACAAGCCGCGCCTGGTGGAGATCAAGGGTATCTCGGTGGAGGCTGCCCTGACGCCGCATATGCTTTACATTACCAACGAGGACAAGCCGGGTTTCATCGGCGCGTTGGGCACCACCCTGGGCGATGCCGGCGTGAACATCGCCACCTTCCACCTGGGCCGCGCGGCGCAGGGGACGGATGCCATCGCCCTGCTGGAACTGGACGCGCCGCTCGACGCCCAGACGCTGGAGAAGGTGCGTGCACTGCCCCATACCAAGCAGGCGGAAGCCCTACGGTTCTAGAGCCCGACTGGTAAGCCTTGCGCTGTTCGGCGCCGTCCTCTGCGGGACGGCGCCGCCGGCCGCTTGGGGGCAGAGCCTGGAATCGCTCGGCTTCCGGCCGTTCTTCGCCGAACCCTCCCCGGCCATCAAAATTCAGGTGCATCCGGTGGTGCGCCCCGCCGATGCGCTGCCCGACGGCCAGCCGGCTTTTGGCTCCGGGATCATCGCCGAGGCCTGGCTGATCGCGCCGACCGAACGCTACGACCACGGCGTGCTGGGCGACGCCATCGAAGCCGGCGGCCTGCTGGTGCGCCTGAAGGATGGCGGCGAACGCCGCTTGCTGTTGCCGGAGGATCAGGTTTTCGAGGACCTGCACCCGCGCCTGGCCGATCTGAACGGCGATGGCAGCGACGAGATCGTCGTGGTGCGCTCATCGCTGGACGGCGGCGCCGTGCTGACGGTCTACGGTCTGGTCGGCGACAATCTGCGCCTCATCGCCGAAGGTCCGCAGAACCTGGCCCGGCACCGCTGGCTCAATCCCGTCGGCATGGCGGACTTCGACGGCGACGGCGTGGTCGAGATCGCCTACGTGGAGACACCGCACATCGGCGGAATCCTGCGCATCCTCTCCCTGCAGAACGGCAAGCTGGTCGAGGAGGCTTCCTGGGCCGGGTTTTCCAACCACGTCATCGGGACCAGGGAACTCGGCCTCTCCGCCATTCTCGATTTCGACGAGGATGGTCTGCCGGAAATCTTCCTGCCCTCGGCGCGACGCCGCGCCCTGCGCGTGCTGCGCTACAAGGACGGCGAGCTCACGCTGATCGGGCGCGACTTCTACGACGCGCAGATCGTCGGCGACTTCCGCCTGGAAGACCTGGACGGCAACGGCATGGACGAGGTGATCTTCCAGCTCGACGACGGCCTGGAAGTGCGTCTGTACCGCTAGGTCCGCTCTAGGCGGCGGCCAGCCCGTCCTTCAGCAGCGCGGGGATGTGGCTCGGGACCTCCGCCACCGCCACGCCGGCGGCGGTCAGCGCGCGGCTCTTGGAGGCGTAGTCGCCCTTGCCGCCATCGACGATGGCGCCGGCGTGTCCCATCTTCTTGCCCGGCGGCGAGGTGCGTCCGGCGACGAAGGCGACCACCGGCTTTTTCATGGTCGCGGCATAGGCGGCCGCGTCCTCTTCCGCCGAGCCGCCGATCTCGCCGCAGAGGACCACCGCGCGGGTGCGGTCGTCGGCGTCGAGGAACTCCAGGGCTTCGCGCGGCGTGGTGCCGATCATCGGATCGCCGCCGACGCCGTAGAAGGCCGACTGACCAAGGCCGCTCTGGGTGAGAATCAGACTGACCAGCGTACCCAGGCTGCCAGAGCGCGAGATGACGCCGACATCGCCCGGCGGGAAGACCTTCGGATTGAAGGCCGGCATGATGCCCGCGAAAGTCTCGCCGGGCGTTACCAGACCGGCCGTATTGGGCCCGACGATACGGGTGCCGCTGGCGCGCGCGGCAGCATGCATCTCCATCACGTCGTGGGCGGGGATGTGCTCGGTCAGGCAGACCAGCATCTTGGCGCCGGCCTCGCAGGCGTCGATGGCCGCCGCCTTGGCGGCCAGCGGCGGGATGAACATGAGGGCGACGTCGAAGGGCGCTTCCTTGGCCGCTTCGACCGCGGTGGCGTAGACCGGGCGGTCGAGATGGGTGGTGCCCGCTTTCCTGGGGTTTACGCCGCCGACCACCGTGGCGCCGTAGGCGCACATCGCCTCGGTCCAGAAGGTGCCCTGCTTGCCGGTGATGCCCTGGACCAGGATTCGATGATGCTTGCGCAGGATCATGCCGCGTGCCTCCGTGCCGCTTCGACGGCCGCTTTCACCGCGTCGTCCATCAGATCATAGGGTTCGATGCCGAGTTCGCGCCGCACCAGGGCGACGGCCTCCTCTTCGCCGGTGCCGTGGATGGTGAAGAACACCGGCACCGTGGGTTTCAGCGCCTGCCACGCCTGCACCACGCCGCCGGCCATCACGTCGGTCCGCGCAAAAGCACCGCAGAAGTTCACCAGCAGGCTTTTCACGTTCGGGTTTTTCAGCAGGATCTCCAGCGCCGTCGTCGCCTTGGTGTAGGCCTCGCCGCCGATCTCCAGGAAGTTGGCGGGCGTGCCGCCGAAGTGGGTGACGGCATCCATGGTGGTCATGGTAAGGCCGGCGCCGTTGGCCAGCACGCCGACCGAACCGCCAAGCTCGATGTACTTGAGGCCGGCGTCCTTGGCCTCGGCCTCCAGGGCGGTGAGTTCCTCGGGCGCCGCCGTGGCGGCGAGCGCCGGATGGCGCGGCGCCGAGGAGTCGTCGAGCACGAACTTGCAGTCGAGGGCCAGGATGCGCCCGTCGGACGTGAGCGTCAGCGGATTGATTTCCAGCAGCTCGGCATCATTGGCGCGGTAGGCGGCGTAGAGTTTCGCCAGCGTCTCGGCCACGGCCGCCGTGTGACCGTCCAGATCCAGTCCCTCCAGCGCCGTCGCGGCCAGCGCCGGGGTCAAGCCCTCGGCGATGTCGACGGGGAGGCGGCGCATGGCGGCGGGGGCGCGCGCGGTGGCTTCCTCGACGTCCATGCCGCCGAGGGTGGAGAACAGCACCATGGGGCCCCAGCTGGCCGAGTCGTTCAGCACCGCGGCATAGAACTCGCGGGCGATCGGCACCTGAGCTTCGACCAGCACCTTCTCGACGCGGTGCCCGGCGATCTCCATGCCGAGGATCGCTTCGGCGTGGTGCCGCGCCTGAGCGGCGTCGGATGCCAGCTGGATGCCGCCGGCCTTGCCGCGCTTGCCGGTGGGCACCTGGGCTTTCACCACGCAGGGACCGATGGCATCGGCGGCCTCGGCGGCTTCCTGCGGGGTCCGCGCCAGGCGGCCGGGCGGCACGGCGATTCCCGCTTCCGCCAGTAAGGGCTTGGCGACGTATTCCTCGAAGTTCATCTGCTTGCTTCCCCGCTCAGTCGTCTTTGCCGTATTTCGCCCAGTAGCCGCCGAACAATGCTTCCTCGGAGGGGCGGTCTTCGGGAATCGTCGTCACCAAGTGAGTGATGTTGATGAAGTGACGATAATTGAGGTTCTCCGAGATGGTGTTGCCGGCCCAGGTGCCGCCCCCCATCGACAGGGTGAAAGGCAGGCAGTTGTTGAAGCTGCCGCCGTTGCCGAAGGTGTGCGCCTGATTCACCAGCACGCGCACCACGTCGGTCTCCTCGGCCAGTTCGCGGGCATGATCCATCTCCGCGGTGTGGATGCCGGCGGAATGTCCCTTGCCGGTGACATCCAGCACCTGGCGCACGATGCGCTTGGCATCCTGGAAATCCCTGGCGCGATAGACGGTGAGGACAAGGGAGAGCTTCTCGTCGGCGAAGCTGTGCTTGCCGCCGATTTCGGCTTCCTCGACCATAAAGAACTTCGCGTCCCGTGCCGCCGCCGGCAGGCCCATGGCCTCGGCGCTGACATCGGCATCCTTGGCGATGATCTTGCGGTTCAGCTTGCCGTCGATCCACAGCGTCCGGCTCACCGCCTCGCGCTCGGCCGGGCTGCACAGCCAGCCGCCGGCGTTCTTCAGCGCTTCGAGGGCCGCGTCGTAGACGTCGTCCAGGATCACCACCGCGTTCTCGGAGGAGCAGGAGGTCGAATTGTCGAAGATCTTCGAGGCGCAGATCTTCTCAGCCGCATCGGCGAGATCGGCGGTGGAATCGACAATCACCGGCACATTGCCGGCGCCGACGCCGATGGTCACGGTGCCTGATTGCATCGCCCGCTTCACGTTGTTCTGGGAACCGGTGACGACGGCCAGGTCGACCTGATTCATGAGCTGCTGCGGCAGCTCCTTGGAGACCGGCGGCGGCAGAATCTGCACCAGGTCCTCCGGATGGCCGCACTTGCGCAGTTCGGCGCGCATCAACTCGACCGTGCGCGCCGTCGTGTCGTAGCCGGCGGGCGAGGGGGCAATGATGACGGCATTGCCGCCTTTCAGGGCCATCATTGCCTTGTTCACCGGGGTTGCCGCGGGGTTGGTCGAGGGACAGACGGCGCCGACAACGCCCACCGGCTTGCCGTATTTCACGAGGCCGCGTTCCGGTTCCTCCGCGATGACGCCGACGGTCCTGGCGCGCAGCAGGTCGCGCAGCGTGCCGAAGGTCTTGCGCGTGTTCTTGACGATCTTCGAGTCGACGGTGCCGAGGCCGGTGTCTTTGACCGCCAGCTCCGCGAGCATGCGCGCGTGCGCCGGCTTGTAGATCGCCCAGGCCAGGGCCGTGACCGCTTCGTCGACGCGTGACTGGTCATGGTTCTCGTAGGCGTCCATCGCGGCGCGGGCCCGGGCGACCAGAGCGGCCACCTGCGCGGCCTCGCCGCCCGCTTCGGGCCGCGTTTTTTCAGCAGTTGCAGACATGCTTTCTCCTTATTGTCTCGCCGCGCGATGGCGGGAGCGGTCAGTCCATCTCAGTCCATCAGGGCCTTGGGGGCGGGCTGGCCGCGGATCTCGCTGATCACGCTGGTGATAATCGTAAAAGCGCCGAGCAGCAGAAGGCCGGCGGAAATCGGTCGTGAGAAGAACCCCAGGAAGTCGTAATCCATCAGTTGCATCGACTTGGAAAAGGCCGACTCGCCGAGTTCGCCGAGAATCAGGCCCAGCACGATGCCGGCCGCCGAATAGCCCGTGCGGCGCAGCAGGTAGCCGATGATGCCGGCCAGGAACATCACCCAGATATCGATCACCAGGTTGCGCAGGGCATAGGCACCGATGGTCGCCAGCAGCAGGATGCCCGGCGCCATCCAGCGGAACGGCACGCGCAGGATATGCACCACCGTCTTGGTCTGCAGCCAGCCGAGGAAGACAATCATGAGGTTGGCCCAGAACATCGCCGCGAAGGTCACCCACACGAGGTCGCTGGAATTAACGAAGATGAGCGGTCCGGGCTCCATGCCGTGGATCTGGAAGATGCCCATGATCATGGCCGTCAGGGCGCCACCGGGCAGGCCGAGCGCCAGCAGGGGGATCATCGCCGCGCCGGTCGCCGCGTTATTCGCCGTTTCTGACGCGACGACGCCTTCCAGTTCACCTTTGCCGAAGTTGCGGCGGTTCTTCGACCAGCGCTGGGCCTGGCTGTAGCCGAGGAACGCGGCCAGGGTCGCACCGATGCCCGGCAGAATGCCGGCAAAGAAGCCGATGAAGATCGAGCGGACCATGGTGACGCGCACGCTCCAGAACTCGGCGAGGGTCGGGAACTCGAGTCCCGCCTTCGGCCGCTCGCGGGTTCCCTGGGCGATGTTGATGGCCTGGCTGATCACCTCGGAGACCGCGAAGAAGCCCAGGATCATCGGGATGAAGTGGATGCCGGCGGAGAGGTAGTAGGAATGGAATTCCCAGCCGAAGATCGAGCCTTCGTTGAAGCGGGGGACTCCGCCGACCGGGTCGGTGCCGATGGTCGCGATGATCAGGCCGACGAAGACGGAGAGCCAGCCCTTCCACAGGGTCTCGGCGCCGATCGAGGCGGAAACGGCCAGGCCGAAGAAGATCAGCGAGAAGATCTCCTGCGGGCCGAAGGCACGCACCGCCCAGCCGGCGACCGCGCCGGTGGCCGTCATCATCAGTATTGCCGAAGCCAGACCGCCCAGTGCCGAGCAGCTGACCGCCGCGCCGATCGCCTTGCCGGACTGTCCCTTCAGCGTCATCGGATAGCCGTCGAAGCAGGTCGGGGCGTTCTCCGGCGCGCCGGGAATATTGAAGAGGATGGCGGTGATGGCGCCGCCGAACACGCCGGCGCAGTAGATCACCGAAAACAGCATCACCGCATGGGACGCATCCATATTGATGGTGAAGGGCAGCAGCACGGCGCCGAGCGTCAGCATGTTCACGCCCGGTATGGCGCCGAACAGCATGCCGCCGATCAGCCCGAGGAAGAAGATCAGGATCGCCTGGGGGTCGCCGAAGAGCATCATGGTGCCGTGCAGGAAAAGCTCCATGGTGATCTCCCTAAAGTCCAGCACGCGCGATCGTGATGATCGCGTTGTTGATGTTGTAGAACCAATCTACGTTGCCGACCGGCAGGGCGACGAAGAAGAGGCGTGTGAAGAGAATCAGCACCAGCCCGTAGACGACGGCAGTGACGCAAGCGAGTGCGACGGGTGAGATGACCTCAAGCAGCAGCAGCATGCCGAGCACGAAGAACGGGGTCGCAAAGTAGAATCCGATGCTCGGCATGAGGTAGAGATAGAGCAGGGGAAAGACGAAGATCCCCGCTTTCTGGATCAGCCGCCAGCCGCTGCCGCGTCGCTCGGCCGCTGGTGCCGCGGCCGTCCGGCCGCCGCCGCCGCTGCGGGCGATCTGCAGAAACTGGCTGCAAAACTGGCATGTCGCGCCGACGGCCAGGGCGATGCAGAGCGTGCGCGGCCAGCCGGTGGCGCCGAAGGCATAGGCCGCAATCTCCTTGTCGAAGCGGCCGGTTTGGGAATAGACCGCCGCGGCAAAGGCGATCCATATGAACCACTCGACGGCCGGCCGCGCGATCGCTTCGAGCGGCAGCGAGCGGGATTTCGGATAAGCGTCGTCTGTATGGGAAGGGGTCACGGCCGCACTCCGCTGCACGGGATTCATCGGTAACGTAACGTCAAGTCTCCGGCCGAAGGGCACGGCGCGACCGTGGCGCCGTGCCCTTGGCGAGACTCGGAGTGCCGCCGGCTACTTTCCGATGCCGAGCTTCTGGTAGATACCCTTGTAAGTCTGCACCGCACCGTTGATCAGCTTGATCGATCCGTCGGTATCGCGATAGCTGTCGATCACGTGCATGTAGCTCTTCTTGTTGAACGCCTGATAGTCGGACGTCTTGAAGGCGGCGGCGCAGGCATCCGACAGGAAACCGGCGACCTGCTGCGGCACGCCCTTCTTCACATAAAAGCCGCGAAATCGTGTCAGTGCGTCGAAGTCCGCACCGATTTCCTTCTGGGTCGGCACGTCGGCGAACACAGAAGGACGATGGTCGAGGAAGGTGAGGATCGGCTTCATCTGGCCGGCTTCGAGAAAGTTGCGCACGTCGCCGGGTTGCTCGAAGAGCAAATCGACGTGGCCGCCGATCAGCGCGCCGTAGCGTTCGGCGGGCTTGTCGAACGCGATCTGTTTGATATCGAGCCCGAGCGCCTCTGAAAGCTGGTCCATGGTAACCAGTTCCATGGAGCCGACAGTGCCGAGATTGGCCATGGTGACCTTGCCGGGATTGGCCTTCGCATAGGCGGCGAAGCTGTCCCAATCGGTGAAGCGGTCTTCGTCGGGGCGGATGTAGATCTGGCTGAAGGTAATCTGGGTCATGCACAGCGGCAGCCAATCCTCGGCCGGGTTTTCCCGGATATCGCCGGCGGCGTAGGACGTGATCGCATTGTCGATGTGCTCAAGCACGGTGTAACCGTCGGCCGGTGCCAGCATGAAATCCGGAATTGCCGCGGTGCCGCCGCCGCCAGGCTTGTTCACCACCTGGAAGGAGAGGCCGGCGACTTCCTCCATCGCTTTGGCCATCGCACGGGCAAGCTGGTCGGAACCGCCGCCGGCGCCGAAGGGTACGATCATGGTGAGGGGACGGTTGCCGAAGCCGGCAGGCTTATCGAGCTGGGCCGCGCCGGCGGTGGAAGCGGCGACCATCGCCGCTGCGAATCCGCCGGCTACGGCGATCTTGCAAATCGGGTTCATGTTTCCTCCCTGGCGCCCGGTTGCCCGCCTAGAGGCGGTCGCGCGCCTTATTTTGCTAGTGATCATCCTTGATATCACAAGAAGAACTGCTGCAAAGCGTGTATTGTTCGCTATAATATCAAAAATATTGAACTTATAGGCTGCCATGTCGATCCGACAGTTCAGGTCGCTGCTGGCGACCAGCGAGTACGGCTCCTTCGCCGCAGCCGCCAAAGCACTCAACCTGACGCAATCAGCCGTCAGCATGCAGGTGGCCGCGCTGGAGCAGACGCTCGGCGCCAAGCTGTTCGACCGCAGCCACCGGCCGCCCCGCCTGACCCCGGCCGGCGAAATCGCGCTGGCGCGGGCCCGGGCCATCTTGACGCAATACGATGACATTTTTGATGCCCTGTCGACCGCGCGGCCCTACCGCGGAACTTTCAGTCTGGGAGCGATCCCGACGTCGTTGACCAACCTGCTGCCGGCGGCGCTGATGGCGCTGCGCGACAAGGAGCCCGGGCTGACCGTGAAGGTCACCTCGGAGCTTTCCGGTGAGATGGAGCGTATGATCGAGCGGCGCGAACTCGATGCCGCGGTTATGCACAAGCCGCCGGAAATCGCCGACGGCTTTGCCTGGCAGGACATCGCGCGCCAGCGTGTCGTCATTGTCGCGCCGCCGGACTCCGTCGAAGAAGAGGCGGCGGAGATCTTCGCGGTCTATCCCTACATCCGCTTCAATCGCGCCGCCTGGGTGGCGCCATTGATCGAGGCACGCTTTGAATCACTGGGCATCGTCCCCAACACCAGCGCCGAGATTCAGTCAATCGAAGCCATTCACGTCATGGTCGGTCTCGGGTTCGGCGTCTCTGTGCTGCCGGACGTAAGCCCCGACAGTTTCATACATTCGCCTCTGCGAACCCTCGACTTCGGGACACCGCCGATCCATCGCACGGTCGGCCTGCTGTCTCGCGCCGATATGTCGAAAAAGAACGCGCGCCGCGTCATCGGCGAAGTTTTTTGCGAAGTGGCCGGGGCCGGGCGATCCGGTGTGGCTCCGCCGATACCCTGAACGGGTGTTCAGGGGGCGGCCCGCAGCCGGCGCTGCGCCAGCACCGCGATCCGGCGCACCGCGATCATCGAGAGGATCACCGCGGCGACGAAGACATAGAGTCCGGCGTGGATTGCCACGTCGGAGACCAGCGACAGTTTGATCACCACCACCAGCATGGCGATGACGAAGACGTCCAGCATGGACCAGCGCCCGGCGGCTTCGACCCAGCCGAGCAGGCGGCGCACCTTCGGGTCGTCGACGTGCAGGCGGCTCCAGGCCAGCCAGGCGAAGACCAGCTTGGCGACCGGCAGCACCACGGTGAACAGCACGATGAGGATAAAGAGCGCGACGTCGCCGCTTTCCAGCAGGCGGAAGGCGCCGGTCAGGATCGACACCTCGTCGTAGAACACCAGCAGGGTGCGTACCGTCATCACCGGCAACATCCAGCCGGCGATCAATGCCGCCGCCGCCGCGATCAGCAACAGGCCCAAAAAGCGGTCCAGTCCGCGACTCTCTGCGGCCAGGGTGCCGGGCGGGGCGAAGAGGGGAAATTTCAGGCGCAAGGGGCGGGTGGGCTCTGGCTTTGCTGCGGGCGGGGATGGCGCAGTCTACACCGCTGTCCGCCCCCGGCAACCGGCTTCAAGAGACTGATATCCCTGAGTTTCCAAGACGGGGGCGCTGACGCCCGGGCGATTTCTGTTTGCCCCTGCCGGAGAAGGCTGCTAACAGAGGGCGGAAGCGGCGCCCGCCCGCTTCCATGCCCTGCCCAGGAACCTGGGCCCATGGAACCGGACCGCACTTTCTCCGCCGATCAGCTGACATGACCGATCACCCCGAAAAGGGCCTCTTACCGGCCGGCCTGCAGGATGTCCTGCCGCCGCTTGCCGCACACGAATCGGCGGTGGTCGCGCGGCTGATTGCCGCCTTCCAGTCGCAGGGCTACGACCGCGTGAAGCCGCCGCTGCTGGAGTTCGAGGAGGCGCTGCTGACCGGCGCCGGCGCGGCGGTGGCCGGCCAGACCTTCCGGCTGATGGACCCGGTGAGCCAGCGCATGATGGGCCTGCGCGCCGACATGACGCCGCAGGTCGCGCGCATCGCCGCCACGCGCCTGAAGAAGGCGCCCCGGCCGCTGCGTCTCAGCTATGCCGGGCAGGTGCTGCAGGTGCGCGGCAGCCAGCTGCGCCCGGAACGCCAGTTCGCCCAGGCCGGCGTCGAACTGATCGGCGCGCCCGAACAATCCGGCGATGCCGAGGTGATCCTGCTGGCCATCGAAGCGCTTAGCGCCGTCGGGGTGCAGGCCCTTTCCGTCGCCCTCAATCTGCCGCCGCTGGTGGGCGCGCTGGCCGACGACCTCGGCCTCGCCGCCGAGCAGGCGGCCGAACTGCGCCACGCGCTCGACCACAAGGACGCGGCGGCGGTCGGCGCGCTCGCCGGTGTCCACGATACGCTGTTCCAGGCGCTGCTGCGCACCGCCGGGCCCGCCGACAAGGCGCTCGCGGTGCTGGCCGAACTGGACTTGCCGGCGGCGGCGGCGCGCGAACTGCGACGCCTCGCCGACGTCGTCGCCTTGATCCAGCGCGCGGCGCCGCAGGCACGGCTCACCGTCGATCCGGTCGAGCACCGCGGTTTCGAATATCAGACCGGCAGCAGCTTCATCCTCTTTGCCAAGGGCGTGCGCGGCGAGCTCGGCCGCGGCGGGCGTTACGAGGCCGATGGTCCCGACGGCCCGGGCGGGACGCGGGAATCCTCGACCGGCTTCACCCTGTTCATGGACACCGTATTGCGGGCTTTACCGGCCCCCACCCCGGCGCGGCGCCTCTTCCTCGCCACCGGCACCGCTCCGGAGGAGGGGCGGCGTCTGCGGGACGAGGGCTGGGTGACTGTCGCCGGCTTGGAGCCGGAACGTGAGCCGCTCGCCGAAGCGCGCCGCCTCGGTTGCAGCCATTGGCTCGCCGACGGAGAGATTTCAGAGATAAAGGACTGAACCATTATGGCTAATGTGGTCGTCGTCGGGTCCCAGTGGGGGGACGAGGGCAAGGGTAAGATCGTCGACTGGCTGTCGGAGCGCGCCGATGTGGTGGTGCGCTACCAGGGTGGCCACAATGCCGGCCACACCCTGGTCATCGGCGGCGAGGTCTTCAAGCTGTCGCTGCTGCCATCAGGCGTGGTGCGCCCGGACAAGCTTTCCGTCATCGGCAATGGCGTGGTGGTCGATCCCTGGGCGCTGATCGAGGAGATCGACCGTATCCGCGCGCAAGGCGTCGACGTGACGCCGGAGCGCCTGCGCATCGCCGAGAGCGTCGCTCTCATCCTGCCGATGCATGGGGCGGTCGACCGCGCCCGCGAGGTGGCCAAGGGCGACGGCAAGATCGGCACCACCGGGCGCGGCATCGGCCCGGCCTACGAGGACAAGATCGGCCGCCGTGCGGTGCGGCTCTGCGACCTCGCCGATCCGGAACTGCTGCGTCAGCGGGTCGATGGCCTGTTGGTGCACAACAATGCGCTGTTGCGTGGCCTCGGTCAGCCGGAGTTCACGGCGGACGAGATCGTCGCCAGCCTGCTGGCGCTGGCGCCGCGCATCCTGCCCTTCGCCGACCGCGTCTGGCAGAGCCTGGATCAGGCCCGCCGCAGCCGCCAACGCATCCTCTTCGAAGGCGCGCAGGGCGTCATGCTGGATGTCGACCACGGCACCTACCCCTACGTGACATCGTCCAACACCGTGGGCGGCAGCGCGGCCGCCGGCTCTGGTGTCGGGCCCGGAGCGCTGGACTTCGTGCTGGGCATCACCAAGGCCTACACCACCCGCGTCGGCAGCGGGCCGTTCCCGACCGAGCTGACCGACGAGACCGGCGAGCTGCTGGGCGCGCGCGGGCGCGAGTTCGGTGTGGTGACGGGCCGGAAGCGGCGCTGCGGCTGGTTCGATTCGGTGATGGTGCGCCAGGCCGCCAAGGTGGCCGGCATCAAGGGCATCGCGCTGACCAAGCTCGACGTGCTGGACGGCCTGGAGGCGATCAAGGTCTGCATCGGCTACGATGTCGAGGGTGAGCGCCTGGACTACCTGCCGGCGCAGCCGTCGCGCCAGGCCAAGGCGGTGCCGGTCTACGAGACCATCCCCGGCTGGTCGGAGAGCACCATGGGCGCGCGCTCCTGGGCCGAGCTGCCGGCCGCCGCGGTGAAATACATCCGCCGCCTGGAGGAGCTGATCGAGGTTCCGGTGGCTCTGCTGTCGACCTCGCCGGAGCGCGACGACACGATTCTGGTTCGCGATCCCTTCGCCGATTGAGCGAAGGGGCCGCGCCGGCCCTCGCCCTCCGGTAACCGGGGGCGGCGGAAAAGTGCGAAAAACGGCGACCGGCTGCCGGCGGCTTTAACGATCTGTTTGCCTTATTGCGATTAACTGCTGGCTCCCGGGACGGTTGATCCGCCGGTCCGGGGCAAAGCCAATTCGGCCAAATTCAGATCGTAGAAACGGCCATGAGCAGTCAGCAACGGGCAGCGGGGGATGATGGCGGTGTGGTCACGGTGGCCGAGCGCTATCGCGTCCATCCCGAACAGCCGCTTCCCGACCTCAACGCACCGGGGGGCGTGAAGGCCTACCTGACCACCGACGAGCGCGGTTCGCCGAAGGCGCTCTTCGCCCTGGTGTGTCGCCGCGATGTTGCCCCGCGCACCGATGTCCTGACCCAATTCGCCCGTTTCAACCGTCTGCCCCTGGTCACGCCGCTGCGTTGGGGGGTGGTCTATTGGCCACCGGAAAAGGCACGCTGCTTCGTCATCATCCTGACCCAACCCGGCGGCGATCGCATCCTGCCGTCGGCCGACGCCACCATGGACCCGTGGCGCGAGGACCGGGTGGTCCGTCTGGTGTTGAACCCGCTGATGCCGGTGTTCAAGGAGCTCGGCGGGCGCAACCTGACGCACCGGGCGATCCGCGCCGACAACCTGTTCTTTTCCGACGGCACGCGCGAGGCGGTGATGCTGGGCGAGTGCTTCTCGCTGCCGGCGGCCATGGCGCAGCCCTCGATCTACGAGCCCATCGACGGTGCCATGGCGATGCCGGAAGGACGTGGCCACGGCGAACCGGCCGATGACTACTACGCGCTGGGCGTGCTCGCGCTGGTGCTGCTGTGCGGCGGCAATCCGGTGCCGGACCTCAGCGAAGAGGAAATCGTCGAGTCCAAGATCAGCAAGGGCTCCTACGCGACCTTGATCGGCGATGCGCGCTTGTCGCTGCCGATGGTGGAGGTTCTGCGCGGTCTGTTGTGCGACGATCCGGAAGAACGCTGGCGCCACGACGACCTGCAGCTCTGGCTGAATGGGCGTCACCTCAGCCCGAAGCAGGCCTTGCTGCCGCCCAAGGCGGCGCGGCTGTTCCCTTTCGAGGGCGTCGAATTCAACAATGCCGCGGCGCTGTCCTATGCGATGGGCCGCAACTGGCCGGCGGCGCTGCAGGTCATCACGTCGCCGGAACTGGAGCGCTGGATCCGCCGCTCCCTGTCCGACGACAGCCGGGCCAACGCCGTCGGTGCCGCGACACAGGCGGTTATCGGGGTCAGCGGCGGCGGCACCTCGGTGGAAGACCGCCTGCTGTCGCGCGTGCTGATGGCCTTGGATAGCCAGGCCCCGTTGCGCTACAAGCAGGTCGCCACCCGTATTCAGGGGCTCGCCGCCGCTTTTGCGGTGAACTACCCCAGCGATGAGCGGCGCCAGATTTTCGCCGAGATGTTCGCGCACAAGCTGCCACAGATGTGGCTGGAAATGCAGCCCGTCGTGCGCCCCGACTTCGTGGCCTTTGCCCGCACCTTCGATCTGGTCGGCATGAATCTGGTCAAGCCGCGCATCGGCTATGGCCTGGAACGGGCGCTCTACGCGCTCAATCCCGCCTGGCCGTGCCAGAGCCCGCTACTGCAGAACGATTACGTCGCCGACCTTGGCGAACTGCTGCCGGCGCTGGAACGGCTGGCCCAGCAAGGCAAGACCGAGCGTTTGCCGATCGACTGGCACATTGCCGGCTTTATCTCGGCGCGCACCAAGATGTCGATCGACCGTGCCTTCGGCGAACTGTCGGATGACGAGCGGCCGGAGGTCTTCAATCTCGGCCTCGTGCGGCTGCTGGCGGAGGTACAGGATTCCGTCGGGCCCGACCGGCTGCCGCATCTGGCAGCCTGGTGCGTGACGATGCTGAAGCCGGTGATCGACAAGTTTCGCAACAAGACCCGCCGCGAACAGATGACCGAGTTGCTGCAGCAGCTGGCCGCCAAGGGCAACCTCGTCGCGCTGGTGAGGCTGATCGACAATCCCGACCGGCGCGCCGCCGACGAACAGGGTTTCCTGCGTGCGCGTGCCGAGTTCGCCGCCCTGGTCGAACAGATGAACTGGCTGCGCAACGGCGGCCTGACCAAGCCGGCGGTGGTGCGCGCCAGCGCCCGCCAGGCCTCCAGCGTCGTCTCCGGCGTGATCGCTGCCGTGGCGGTGCTGCTGATCACCTTGAACTCGGTTCTCTAGGGGGCGGCCCGGATGGCACAGGCGGTGGCGAAGAGCAAGGGCAAGGCTCCCGCGGGAAAAGCCCCCGGAGGAAAAGCAGGGGCGAAGGGCAAGCCGCGCCAGCGCGGGACCAAGACCTGGACGAAGATTCTCGCCCTGGTCATCCTGTATCCCTTCGGCGCAGTGCTGCTGCCGACCACCCTGATGTTCTTCACCATGATGGCGCCGACCTGGGTCGCCTACATTACCGACCGCTCGAAGGAAAAGTACCTGGCGGCCACTGTGGGGATGATGAACTTCGCCGGCACCCTGCCGGCGATCATCACGCTGTGGGCCCGCGGCCAGAGCCACCATGTGGCGATGGAGATGATCGGCGATGTCTTCGTCTGGGTCGTCGCCTATGGCGCGGCCGCAGGCGGCTGGCTGATCTTCGGTTTTATGCCGACGCTGGTGGGCAGCTACTTCCGCATGACCACGGATAATCGTATCCGCACCCTGGGCAAGCAGCAGAAGGCGCTGATCGCCGAATGGGGTTACGCCGTGGCCGAGGGGATCGCCATGGCGCCGCAGCCGGGCGACGAGGACGCCGAAGAAGACGGCGAGGAAACCGAGGACGACGTGGACGTCACCGAGGCCGAACTGGTGCAGCCGGGCACGGCGCGCTGACGGCCGGCCTGCCGGGGCGGTCCTTTTCGCTAATGGTCCTTAGCTAATGGTCCTTAGGTGATGGCCCTCAGCTGACGGCGAGCCGCTCCTCGATGGCCGCGTTGCGGATCGCCTTCTGCAGCTTCTCGAAGGCACGCACCTCGATCTGGCGCACGCGCTCGCGGCTGATGCCGTACTCCTGCGACAGATCTTCCAGCGTCGTCGGGTCGTCCTTCAGGCGGCGTTCTTCCAGGATGTGGCGCTCGCGCTCGTTGAGGTTGGCCATTGCCGCGGTCAACAGCGCGCGGCGCTGACCCAGTTCCTCGGACTCCGCCAGCATCGATTCCTGGTCTTCGGTATCGTCGACCAGCCAATCCTGCCACTCGCCGTCGCCGTCGATGCGCAGCGGTGCGTTCAGCGAATGGTCCGGCGCGGCGAGGCGGCGGTTCATGGAGACCACGTCCTGCTCCGGCACGCCGAGGGTCTCGGCGATCTTGGAGACGTTCTCCGGATGCAGGTCGCCTTCCTCCATCGCCTTCAACTGGCCCTTCAGCTTGCGCAGGTTGAAGAACAGCTTCTTCTGCGAGGCGGTGGTGCCCATCTTCACCAGCGACCAGGAATGCAGGATGTACTCCTGGATCGAGGCGCGGATCCACCACATGGCATAGGTGGCCAGGCGGAAGCCGCGTTCCGGATCGAAGCGCTTGACTGCCTGCATCATGCCGACGTTGCCCTCGGAGATCAGCTCGGACAGCGGCAGGCCGTAGCCGCGGTAGCCCATGGCGATCTTGGCGACCAGGCGCAGGTGCGAGGTGACCAGCTTGTGGGCCGCCTCGGTATCGCCGCGCTCACGCCAGGACTTGGCGAGCATGTACTCCTGATCCTGTTCCAGCATGGGGAACTTGCGGATCTCCTGCAGGTATCCGCTGAGGTTACCTTCGGGAACGAGAACCGGAACTTTTGCTGCCATAAACCGAACTCCTTATCGGCCCTTGGGATGCCCCTGAGTCAGACTCTTGGGGCCTCTTGGGGCAACATCCCTGGGGGCGGGCCTGCCAGACGGAGCCAAAGAAACTGCCGTTTCCGGCAACCCTTCGGCCCAGTGAAACTTTAATGGAGATCCCCTGCCTGGTGCCAAATCCGACCGCATTGGTCAGGTATATTTAAAATCATTCCAAGGAACGGATCAAGGCACTTATGTCAGATGGTAATACGCTCTCGAATTGCAAGTCATCCCCACTCACGGGATGGCGGAATCCCAGGGTTTTGGCGTGCAGCGCCTGGCGCCCGAGGGCGGCCAGGGCGGCTTGCGCCGCCTTGGAAAGTAAACGCGCCCGCCGTGTCGCGGTTCCGGCCCGGCCATACAGCGGGTCGCCCAGCACGGGGTGACCGATTTCGGCCATGTGGACGCGGATCTGGTGGGTGCGCCCCGTCCTGAGGCGGCATTCTATCAGGCTGACTCGGCCGCTCTGGAACGTTCGTATCACCCTGTAGCCGGTCTCCGATGGCCGGCCGCCGTGCTGCAGGACCGCCATTTTCTTGCGGTTGCGGGGGCTGCGGCCGATGTTGCCGGTAACGGTGCCCTCCGAGGGGCTGGGCAGGCCCCAGACCAGCGCCCAATAGGCGCGCTCCATATCATGGGCGGCGAACAGCTCGACAAGGCCCTTGTGGGCCGCCTCGCTCTTGGCCGCCACCATGACGCCGGAGGTGTCTTTGTCCAGGCGGTGGACGATGCCCGGGCGCAGTTCGCCGCCGATGCCGCTCAGCGACGCGCCGCAATGGGCCATCAGGGCGTTCACCAGGGTCATATCCGGGTTGCCGGCGGCGGGGTGGACGACCAGGCCGGCGGGTTTATCGAGCACGATCAGGTCGCGGTCCTCGTAGAGGATATCCAGCGGAATCGCCTGGGCTTCCAGGGCGACAGGCTTAGCTTCGGGGACAATGATGGCAAAAGTTTGGCCGTCCCTGACCTTGGCCGCGGGGCTGGTGACCGCTTGGCCGTCACAGGTCACCTGGCCGGCCTCGATGAGGCCGTTCAGGCGGCTGCGCGAGAGCTGCGGCAGCGCCTCGGCCAAGAGCCGGTCCAGCCGCCCGCCGGCCGCCGCGGCGTCGACGGTCACCGCGTGGTGCCGGGCGCCGGGCGCGGCCCGGCCCGCTTCTTCTTGAGCCTTACCCTCTTGACCGTTCTGGTCGGTCATGCTTCCTCGCTCCCGTCGCCCGAACCGCGTGCCCCGCCCTGGGGGCCCCACCCTGGGGCCCTCGCCCGGGGGCCGCCGCCACGGGCCAGCCGTGATTAGTCTCGTGATTAGTAAGGGGTTCTACCCGATGCAAGCGCTCAAAGCCCTCGTCATCTTCATGGCCGTGCTGATCGTCGCCGGCATGGCGCTGCTGGTCTACGGCCTGATCACCCGCACCGGCGGCGGGGAGGGCGCAGAGGGGGCGGGAGCAAGCGGCAGCGGCATCGGGGACCTGCTGGGGCAGCAGGGGGCGGGCACCCCCTTCGCCGATCTGGCCCTGCCGGTGCCCGAGGGCTGCACCATTGCCGGCACCGAACTGGCCGGCGAGCGTCTGGTCATCCGCCTGGACGGCCTGGCCCGGCAGGGCACCGAGGGCGACTGCCAGCAGGTCCTGGTGGTCGACCTCGCCAGCGGCCGCCTGCTCGGCCGGGTGAAGGCCGTGCCCGAGGTTCAATAGGGCCCGGCAGGACCGGGGGGAAGGGCCGCGGGGGAAGGGCTGGGCGGAAGGGCCGGGGCCGGCAAAACCGCCCCTGCTTTGAGGGCTTGCACCGCGCCGGAACATGGGCTACACAACCGGCCTTCCGGCCATTGGTCCCCTTCGTCTAGTGGCCTAGGACGTCGCCCTCTCACGGCGAAAACAGGGGTTCGACTCCCCTAGGGGACGCCAATCTTCGATTGAAGATCTGAGCAAGCCGCCGCGCGGTTCAGCGCGCACATCCCGCACCCGTATTTGCAAATCCTCCCTGCGGGCGGGCAGCAACTGCCCGGCTTTGTCGCCGGACGGGCTGACGCGTTTTTCGGTGCCACCGCGTCGGCTGCGCCGCGCCGCGCCGTTGGCTGCATCGGCCAGGCGCGCGCGGCGAGAACGAGGAGCGTGCCGGTGACGACGTCGAGGCCGAGGAGCAGGGCCTCGGTGCCGAAGCGGGAGACGGCATTCAGGTCGCTGGCGTGGGCGATCTGTTCCCGCAGCATACCCAGCGGTGGCAGGAAGGTAATGGCGGTCATGTCGTTCTGGTCTCGGAGGCCGACCTGGCGACCCTGCCCTGGCTCGGCTTTGTCGAAGAGCAGGAGCATTACGTGACGATGCGCTGGCTGCGCGCGCCGATGCGCGACCGCGCGCCGGCCGCCCGCCTGATGAATACGGATCTGATGGCCGCTGCGGCCGCCGCCGGGGTCGGCGTTGCCGTGCTGCCGTGCTTCCTGGGTGATGAAGCTGCCGGGCTTTCCCGGCTGTCGGCGCAGATCGAAGCCTTGCAGGCCGACTACTGGACGGTCATCCACCCGGATTTGTCGCGGAACCCGTCGGTACGCGCCGTGGCGGACTGGATCACCACGTGTTCTCGCAGTTTGGAGCTGCCGGCGGCCTGAGGCGCCGTGCAGGTCTTCTCAAAAATCCTCGTTCCTGGCCCGCAGCAGCTGCTCGCCGATGTCGCAGGGCGGGCTGACGCGGTCGTCGGCGCCGAGCTGGGCTGGCTGGAGACCGGAGGGCGCTTGCCTGCGCGGGCTCACGCCGGCGATCTCCAGGATCAGCTTGCGGCGGATGGCGCTGGCGAAGGCGTCGAAATTTTCGGCGACTACGATGAAGGCGGCGGGGCCGCCGATCACGCAGTCGCGGTAGTAGAGGTCCAGGTTGGGAATGTTGTAGCGCGCGAAGGGGCCGGGGCCGTCGTCCAGGATCGGCAGGCCGTTGATGGTCACCCCCGCGGCCACTGCGCGGTCGCGTGCGGGCACCACCAGTTCGCCCCAGTTGTTCGGCCCGTCACCGGAGATGTCGATCACCCGGCGCGTGCCCTCGTAATCGACCCCGGAGCCACCCCCAGAGCCACCCCCAGAGCCGCTTCCGGAGCCGCTGTCCTCGAACAACCGCATGCCGAAGTCGATGGCGCCGCTGATCGAAGTGTAGTGCGCCGGGCCGGGACGGCGCGCGGCCCGGGCCAGCGCGAAGGCCTCGGCGCTGGCCGGCGAGTCGATCAGCGTCCAGTCGACGATCAACTGGGTGTGCGCCGAATTGGCCCACTCGAAATAGGTGACGGCGATGCGCCCCAGGATACCCGACTGGATGGCCTCGATCACCTGCGGGTCGCGGAAGGCGGCGACATAGCCCTGGCGTTGCAGCCGCGCCTCGCCGCTGTCGATGGACAGAGACACGTCGACCGCCAGCACCAGTTCCAGGTCGACGGCGACGGTCTGCCGTTGCGCCGGGTTCTGCTGGGCTGCCGCGGGCGCAGCGGGCAGCAGCGGCGTGAGGACAGCGATGGCCAGCAGCAGCGCCGCCAGCGGCAAGCCTCTTCTTCGTACCATCAACACCTCCCTCTTCGCGCCGCCGGAAATCCCAAAGCAGGGAACCATAAAGGGGTGATCGACCACACCACCATGACACCGGCCGTCGGCAGGGTCCAGGGGGTGAGGATCACGTCGGCGGACGCCGCGGCTCCTGCATCGAGACACCGCCATCCCATTGCCGCGATAGGCGAACTGCGCCACTGTGGCGCTCCCGCCGTTATCTTTAGACCGTCCGCTTATGATCTCCGACCCCTGGTTCTACCTTGCCGCGGTGCCCGCGGTGCTGATCGCCGGCGTCTCCAAGGGCGGCTTCGGCGCCGGCCTGGGCATGCTGGCGGTGCCGATGATGGCGCTGGTGCTGCCGCCGGTGCAGGTCGCCGCCATCATGCTGCCGATCCTCTGCCTGATGGACCTGGTCGGCGTCTGGGCCTACTGGCGCAAGTGGGACGGCCGGGTACTGACGCGCCTGGCGCTGGCCGGCGTCATCGGCATCGCCGTCGGTGCGTTGACCTTCCACCTGCTGGCGCCCTGGTCGATCCGGCTGCTGGTCGGCCTCATCGCCCTCGGCTTCACCGCCAACTACGTGGTGAAGCGGCTGGTCTCGAAGGGGCGCGAGGACAGCGGCGCGGCGCCGCGCCGGCCCGGTCCGGCCAGCGGCTGGTTCTGGGGCGCCGTCTCCGGCTTCACCTCTTTCACCGCCCATGCCGGCGGGCCGCCGGTGAACGTCTACCTGCTGCCGCTCGGCCTGCCGAAGACCCGGTACCAGGCGACCACCGTCGGCTTCTTCCTGCTGGTGAACTACGTGAAGCTGGTGCCTTACACGGCGCTCGGCCTGTTCACGACGGAGAACCTGGCGACATCCGCGGCGCTGTTTCCCGTCGCCATCGCCGGCATCGTGGCCGGCATCTGGCTGCACAACCGGGTGCCGGCGGGCCTGTTCTACGCCGCCTGCTACGTCTTCCTGGCGCTGACCGGCGTGAAGCTGGTCTACGACGGCCTCTCCGGCGGCCTGGCCGGCGCGGGGGTGCTCTAAACGGCTTTCTCGGCCGGCCGCGGGAAGGGGATGACGGCGGCCGGCGCCCGCCGGGCCGGCTCCTTTTGGGCCGAGAAGGCGGCGAGGATCTGCGACAGCAGGGCGAAGTGCGCGAAGCTGGCATCGTGGCGCAGCGCGGCGCAGGGGCTCAAGCGGTAGCCCTCGGTAAACAGCAGGAACGGCACCTTGGCGAAGCCGGCGGTCTGGGCGTCGGTCTCGCTGTCGCCGACGTAGACGGCTTCTTCCGGCTTGGCGCCGCAGGACGAGACGCAGGCCAGCAGCGGCGCCGGGTCGGGCTTCTTGGCCAGGCCGCTGTCGCCGCCCACTACCGCGGTGAACAGGCCCTCGGCCCGCAGCCGGCGCAGGATCGCCAGGGTCGGCCCGGTGTCCTTGTTAGTGCAGAGGCCGAGGATCAGGCCGCTTGCCGCCAAGCGGCGCAAAGCCGCCTCGGCACCGGGCATGAAGCGGGTGCGGCGGTGCTCCTCTTCGGCGTAGTACTGCTTGAAGCGGGCGATCTGGCTGGGCAGGTCGCCGGGAAAGACACCGTTGTGTTGGAAGCAACGCTCGACGAGGCGGGCGATGCCGTTGCCGATGAAGGTGGTCACCGTGGCACGGTCCAGCTCCGCCAGGCCGTTCTGCCGCATCAGCCGGTTGGCGGCAGCCTGCAGGTCCGCAGCACTGTCCACCAGGGTGCCGTCCAGGTCGAAGATCACCGCTTTCATGCGCTGTTGCCTTTCTTTGATCCGTTGAGGCCGCCGGAAAAGACCCGGCTGGCGCGGATGTCCTCGGCATCGATGGCCGAGAGGGCGGCGGCGTCGAGCGGACCCTGGTCGCTCTCGAACAGGCGGTTGGCCTGGCGCAGCCGGGCGCGGTCCAGGGCGTTGCGGATGGAGCGCGCGTTGGCGAAGTGCGGTTGCTGGCGGCGCGCGTGGACGTAGTCCTTCAGCGCCGCCTCGGCGGCCGGCGTCAGACTGTAGTTCTGCTCGGCCAGCATGTGGCCGGCGATGCGGAACAGCTCGTCGTCGGAATAGTCCGGGAAGTCGATGTGGTGGGCAATGCGCGAGCGGAAGCCGGGGTTGCTCTCGAAGAAGCGGTCCATGCGGTCGGCATAGCCAGCCAGGATCACCACCAGGTCGTCGCGCTGATTCTCCATCACCTGCAGGAGAATTTCGATGGCCTCCTGGCCGTAGTCGCGCTCGTTCTCCGGTCGGTAGAGGTAGTAGGCCTCATCGATGAACAGCACGCCACCCATCGCCTTTTTCAGAATCTCCTTGGTCTTCGGCGCGGTGTGGCCGATGTACTGACCGACCAGGTCGTCGCGGGTCACCGTCACCAGATGGCCCTTGCGTACGTAGCCCAGGCGGTGCAGCAGGTCAGCCATCTTCATCGCCACCGTGGTCTTGCCGGTGCCGGGGTTGCCGGTGAAGGACATGTGCAGCGTCGGCGTCTGCTGCGCGAGACCGAGGCGTTTCCTTGCGCGGTCGACCAATAGCAGCGCCGCGGTCTCGCGGATGCGTTTCTTCACCGGCGCCAGGCCGATGAGGTCGCGGTCGAGTTCGTCCAGCACCTCCTTGACGCCGGAGGACTCGTACTCCGCCCTCAAGTCGACGGCCGTTTCCGGTGCTTCGGTTTCGACCGGTGCTTCGAGAGGATCGCTGCTGGTCATGGCTCGTTTCTCATTGAAGGGAAGTGACGGGCGGCGGCAGCAGGGTATCGCCGCCGCCCGCCGGCGGCCCGAGGTCCCTAGGGAGAACCTCAGGTGTAGCGTTCGCCTTCGGGTTTGCGGGTGGCATAGGGATGCGTGGTGTAGCGGATGTTGCGGCCCTCCGCCTCGGTTCGCTGCAGCCAGAACCCGGCTTCCTCCGACTTCGGCCGGTTGACGATGAAGGACAGCTTCACCGACTCCCAGCCATGGGTGGAGTCGAAAGCCGACAGGCGGATGTAGTGACTGTCGCCGCAGACCTTGCGGCATTCGTTCAACTCGTACATCACGCCGGCCGCGTCGGCGACGTCGAACATCGGGTGGCCCCACATGTCCCAATAGGTGTTGCGCGGGTGCGGGTCGTCGGTGAACTCCAGGTTCACTGCCCAGCCGTTGTCGATGCAGTACTGCACCTGCTTGGCGATCTGCTCGTCGGTCAGGTCCGGCAGGTAGGAGAAGGCTCCTTGGGTGATACGCATGATGGTGCTCCTTATTCAGCAGCCGTGACGCTCGGCACGAAGTCCGGCGAGTCGGTGGAGGCATAATCGAAGGTGACGTTCTTCCAGGTCTCCAGCGCCTGCTGCAGCGGGCTGCAGGTCTTGGCGGCGGCGGCCAGGATGTCGGGGCCCTCGTTGACGATATCGCGGCCCTCGTTGCGCGCCAGAACCATGCACTCCAGGGCGACACGGTTGGCGGTGGCGCCGGCGGCAATGCCCATCGGATGGCCGATGGTGCCGCCGCCGAACTGCAGCACCACGTCCTCGCCCAGCAGGTCGAGCAACTGGTGCATCTGGCCGGCATGAATGCCGCCGGAAGCCACCGGCATCATCTTGTTGAGACTGGCCCAGTGCTGGTCGAAGAAGATGCCGTTCTCCAACTGCATCGGGTTGAATTCCTCACGGCAGATGTCGTAGTAGCCCTTGGTGGTGGCGGGATCGCCTTCCAGCTTGCCGACCACGGTGCCGGCGTGGATGTGGTCGACACCGGCCAGACGCATCCACTTGGCGATGACGCGGAACGACACGCCGTGGGTCTTCTGCCGGGTATAGGTCGAGTGGCCGGCGCGGTGCAGGTGCAGGATCATGTCGTTGGCCCGCGCCCATTTGGCCATCGACTGGATCGCGGTGTAGCCGATCACCAGGTCGATCATGACGATGCAGGAGCCCAGTTCCTTGGCGAACTCGGCGCGCTCGTACATGTCCTCCATGGTGGCGGCGGTGACGTTCAGGTAGGTGCCCTTCATCTCGCCGGTCGCCGCCTGGGCCTTGTTCACCGCCTCCATGCAGTAGAGGAAGCGCTCGCGCCAGTGCATGAAGGGTTGCGAGTTGATGTTCTCGTCGTCTTTGGTGAAGTCCAGGCCGCCCTTCAGCGCCTCGTAGACCACCCGGCCGTAGTTGCGACCCGAGAGCCCGAGCTTCGGCTTCACCGTAGCGCCCAGAAGGGGCCGGCCGAACTTGTCGAGCCGCTCGCGCTCCACCACGCTGCCGGTGGCCGGCCCCTGAAAGGTCTTCACGTAGGCGACCGGGAAGCGCATGTCCTCCAGGCGCAGGCCCTTCAGCGGCTTGAAGCCGAAAACGTTGCCGATGATCGAGGCTGTCAGGTTGGCGATGGAGCCGGACTCGAAAAGGTCGAGGTCGTAGGCGATATAGGCGAAGTACTGACCCTCGGCATTGGGCACCGGATCGACGCGGTAGGCCTTGGCACGGTACTTTTCCGCCGCCGTCAGGCGGTCGGTCCACACCACCGTCCATGTCGCGGTGGAACTTTCCCCGGCCACCGCCGCGGCGGCTTCGATCGGGTCGACACCGTCCTGCGGGGTGATGCGGAACAGCGCGATGACGTCAGTGTCTTTCGGCTCGTAGTCGGGCTCCCAATAGCCCATCTTCTTGTAGGCCATCACGCCCGACTTGTAGCGGGCCTTGCCGGTGACGGTCTCGGATTTCGTGTCCATGGAGGTCATCTCTCTCTCCTTGCGCGGAAATGATCGGGGGGACGCCGTCAGGCGGCCTTGGTGGCGGCGGCGATCTGCGGATCCAGGGCGCCGTTACGGTAGCGCTCGGCCATGGCCGAGAGCGGCAGGGGGACGATGCGGGAGGCCTGGCCGGCCGCGCCGAACTGCTCGAAGCGGTCTTTGCAGAGCGCCTGCATGGCATCGAGGGAGGGTTTCAGGAACTTGCGTGGATCGAATTCCGCCTTGTTCTCGCTGGCGATGCGTCGGAACTGGCCGGCGATGGCGAGGCGGCAGTCGGTGTCGATGTTCACCTTGCGCACGCCGTACTTGATACCGCGCTGGATCTCCTCGACCGGCACGCCCCAGGTCTGCGGCATGGCGCCGCCGAAGCTGTTGAAGATCTCCTGCAGTTCCTGCGGCACAGAAGACGATCCATGCATCACCAGGTGGATGTTGGGCAGGCGCTCGTGAATTGCCTGCACCACGCCCATGGCCAGGATCTCGCCGTCCGGCTGGCGCGAGAACTTGTAGGCGCCGTGCGAGGTGCCCATGGCGATGGCCAGGGCATCGACCTTGGTCTTGGCGACGAAATCGACCGCCTGGTCCGGGTCGGTCAGCAGCTGCTCGCGGCTGAGCTTGCCTTCAGCGCCGTGGCCGTCCTCCTTCTCGCCTTCGCCGGTTTCCAGCGAGCCGAGCACGCCGAGTTCGCCTTCCACCGAGACGCCGATGGCGTGGGCGGTCTCGGTCACTTTGCGGGTGATGGCGACGTTGTAATCGTAGCTGGCCGGTGTCTTGCCATCGGCTTCCAGGGAACCGTCCATCATCACCGAGGTGAAGCCCTGCTGCATGGCGGAATAGCAGGTCGCCTCGCTGTTGCCGTGATCCTGGTGCAGGCAGACGGGGATGCGCGGGTGCATCTCCTCGACCGCCTCGACCATCTTGCGGATCATGACGTCGCCGGCGTAGCTGCGGGCGCCGCGGCTGGCCTGCAGGATGACCGGCGCGTCGACCGCGGCGGCAGCGTTCATGATCGCCAGGATCTGTTCCATGTTGTTCACGTTGAAGGCAGGCAGGCCGTAGCCGCGCTCGGCGGCGTGGTCGAGAAGCTGCCGCAGGGTGATCCGTGCCATCGAAGGTCTCCTTTCGCTTGAATGTGCTAGCGGACGAGGTCGCGCGCAGCGGCGGCCACGGCGGCCGCAGTGATTCCGAAGTGTTCGTAGAGCTGTTCGGCGGGCGCGGAAGCGCCGAATCCGGTCATGCCGACGAAGCCGCCCTCCGGCGTGATCCACTGGTCCCAGTCGTTGCGGGTGGCGGCCTCGACGGCCACGCGCGGCGCGTCGCCCAGCACGGCGGCGCGGTAGGCGGCGGGCTGCTGCTTGAACAGTTCCCAGCAGGGCATCGACACCACGGCGGCCCGAATACCCTCCAGGGCCAGCGCGTCGGCGGCCTCCACGGCGAGCGAGACCTCCGACCCGGTGGCCAGCAGGGTGACGTCGCGTGCATCGGCCACCTCGCGCAGCACGTAGGCGCCGCGGGCGGTGAGGTTCTCCTCGACATGCCGGATGTGCAGGGTCGGCAGGCCCTGGCGGGTCAGGCACAGCACCGAGGGGCCGTTGTCGTTTTCAAGGGCGCAGGCCCAGGTCTCCACCATCTCCACCGCATCGCAGGGGCGGAAGACCTTCAGGTTCGGCATGGCGCGCAGGCTGGCGATCTGTTCGACCGGCTGGTGGGTTGGGCCATCCTCGCCCAGGCCGATGGAGTCGTGGGTCATCACGTGGATGACGCGGATACCCATCAGGGCGGCGAGGCGGATGGCCGGGCGGCAGTAGTCGGCGAAGGCCAGGAAGGTGCCGCCGAAGGGCATGAAGCCGCCGTGCAGGGCCAAGCCGTTCATGGCGGCGGCCATGCCGTGCTCGCGCACGCCGTTGTGGATGTAGCTGCCGGCGCAGTCCCCAGCGGTGCCCGGCTTGTAGGCGGCGGTCTTGGTGCCGACCGAGCCCGTCAGGTCGGCCGAGCCGCCGCTCAGGCCGGGGACGGCGGGCACCAGGGCTTCCAGCACCTTCTGCGAGGACTGCCGGGTGGCGAGCTTCGGCTGCTCGGCGGTGAATTTCTGCTTCAGGCTGTCGATCAGCTTGGTGAAGGTCGCGGGTAGGTCGCCGGCCACGCGGGTGACGAAGGCGCCGCGCTGCGGACTGGCTTCCAGGCGTTGGCTCCAGGCCGCGCGATCCCGCTGGCCGCGCCTGCCGGCTTCCAGCCAGGCGCTGCGGAGGTCGGCCGGGATCTCGAAGGGCGCGTGGCACCAGCCGAGTTTTTCTCGGGCGGCGGCGATCTCTTCTTCGCCCAGCGGCGCGCCGTGGGTGACGGCACTGCCCTGCTTGTTGGGCGCGCCATAGCCGATGATGGTCTTGCAGGCGATCAGGCTCGGCTTGTCACTGCGTTTGGCGGCGGCGATGGCATCGTAGATTGCCCCCGGCTCGTGCCCGTCGACGCGAAAAACGGACCAGCCCGCCGCCGTGAAGCGGGCGAGCTGGTCCATAGACGTGGCCAGGGAGGTCGGCCCGTCGATCGAGATCGCGTTGTCGTCGAAGAGGACGATCAACTTGTTGAGCTTCAGGTGCCCGGCAAGGTCGATGGCCTCGTGGCTGATGCCTTCCATCAGGCAGCCGTCGCCGGCCAGGACGTAGGTGTGGTGGTCGACCAGGTCGTCGCCGAACTGCGCCGCCATCATGCGCTCGCCCAGCGCCAGGCCGACCGACGTGGCGATGCCCTGGCCCAGCGGCCCGGTGGTCACCTCGATGCCGGCGGCGTGGCCGTATTCCGGATGTCCCGCCGTGCGCGCGCCGAGCTGGCGGAAGTTCTTCAGCTCCTCCAGCGTCATGTCGGCGTAGCCGGGCAGATGCAGCAGGGCGTAGAGCAGCATCGAGCCGTGGCCGGCCGACAGCACAAAGCGGTCGCGATCCGGCCACTTCGGATCCTGGGGGTCGAACTTCAGGAATTCAGTGAACAGCACGGTGGCGACGTCGGCCATGCCCATCGGCATGCCGGGATGGCCGGAGTTGGCCTTCTGCACGGCGTCCATGGCCAGCGCGCGGATGGCCTTGGCCATCTCGGCGGTGGCGGGCGAGGGGTGCTGCGTCGCGTCGGCTGCTGCCGCGGTCTGGGCGGGGGACATCAGGGGGCTCCTTTGACTCACTTGGCGCGGCGGCCGCGCTCGACGAGGCGGATGATCATTGGCGTGAGGACCAGCTGCATGGCGAGGTCCATCTTGTCGCCGGGGATGACGATGGAATTGGCACGGCTCATCCAGCTGCCTTGGATCATCGATACCAAGTAGGGGAAGTCGATGCCGCGCGGGCTCTTGAAACGGATCACCACCAGCGACTCGCCGGCGGTCGGAATCCAGCGGGCGATGAAGGGGTTCGAGGTATCGACCACCGGCACGCGCTGGAAGTTGATGTCGGTCTCGGTGAACTGTGGGCAGATCACGTGCACGTAGGAATGCATGCGGCGCAGGATGGTGTCGGTCACCGCTTCGGTGGTGTAGCCGCGCGAGGCGCGGTCGCGATGGATTTTCTGAATCCATTCCAGATTGATCACCGGTACCACGCCGATCTTCAGGTCGGCTTTGCCGGCGATGTCGTTCTCCGGTGTCTTCACCGCGCCGTGCAGGCCCTCGTAGAACAACAGGTCGGAGCCCTCGCCGAAGTCGTGCCAGTCGGTGAAGTGGCCCGGCGGCACGCCGAAGCGGTCGGCTTCCTCGTTGTTGTGGACGTAGTGGCGGGTGCGGCCCTTACCGGTCTCGCCGTACTGGCGAAAGGTATTTTCCAGTTCGTCGAGGATGTTGGCCTCGATGGAGAAGTGGCTGAAGGTCTGGTCGCCTTCGGCATAGCGGCGCGTCAGCTCGGCCTTCATCTCGGCGCGGTCGTAGCGGTGGAAGGCATCGCCCTCGATGGCGGCGGCGGTTATTTCTTCGCGCCGGAAGATCTGGTCGAAGGTGTGCTTCACGGTGGAGGTGCCGGCCCCTGAGGAACCGACGACGGAGATGATCGGGTGCTTGACGGACATGGGACCTGGCTACTCTCTGGAAGATCTAATTCGTTCAAGAACTGAAAAGGCCGCGCTCGCGAAACAGCGGCGGGACGTCGCGGACCAGGCTGGGGTCGACGTGGTAGCCGGCGATCCGTTCGATCTTCCGGGCCGACCCGAAGATCAGCGGGGTGCGCTGGTGCAGTTCCGCGGGCACCTTGTCGAGGATCTGCTCGATGCCGTCGGTGGCGCCACCGCCGGCCTGTTCTGCCAGGAAGGCGATGGGTGCGGCTTCGTAGATCAGCCGCAGGCGGCCCTTTTCGTAGCCGGGGCGGCGGTCGGCCGGATAGAGGAAAACCCCGCCGCGCGAGAAGATGCGGTGCGTTTCGGCGACCAGTGAGGCGACCCAGCGCATGTTGAAGTTCTTGCCGCGTGGCCCTTCGGCGCCTTCCAGGCAGTCGTCGATGAAGGTGCGGATCGGCGGGAACCAGTGACGGTAGTTGGAGGCGTTGATGGCGAACTCCTTGGCCGCAAGGGGAATGGTGAGGCCACTGCGCGCCAGATGAAAGTCGCCGCTCGCCGGATCGAGCACGAAGAGGTCGACGCCATCGCCCAGGGTCAGCACCAGGTCGGTGTGCGGACCGTAGATGAAATAGCCCGCGGCGAGCTGCTCCTTGCCGGGCCGGAAGAACGAGGCGGTCGCGCCGTCCGGCGAGGCGCCGAAGATCGAGAAGATGGTGCCGATGGAGACGTTCACATCGACGTTGGAGGAACCGTCGAGCGGATCGACTGCCACCGCGACCCGCGATTCCGGCATCTCGGGTGCCAGGGTGAGGATGACGTCCTCTTCCTCCGAGGCAAAATAGGCGACCGGCGCCTGGCGCAGGGCGGCCAGCACGAATTCGTTGGCGCGCAGGTCGAGGGCGACCTGGACGTCGCCGTCGGCGTTGGCGCTGCCGCTGGCCTCGCCGTGGGCGCCGCCGTAGGGTCCCTCGGCGATGAGGCGGGAAATCTTCACCGCGGCGGCGGCGAGGGCGGCGACGGCCTCGGCGGCGGCTTTTTGCTGAGGCGTGCCGGCGGCCGCAGCGGCCTCGGCGATGTAGGCCGCGAGGGTTTGACCGATCGGGGACAGGGTACGGCGCGCAACGGCGACCATTCTACTTTCCTCCCAAGCTGCCTTTCAGGGCGCTTTGTTCGCCGCCTTTGGCAGCCTTATTTCCGGACCTTCTGCCGGGACGCTCGCGGTCGTGACGAGCGGCGCGACCGCGAGTGCTGGACTTTTTTGTTGTCCGGAGGCCCATGCTCAGGGAAAATTCACCAAAAGAAAATTTAATAAAATGGAAGAGCTCTTAAGGAAAACTATGGTCGATCTTCGCAGCCTGTCCCTGAAGCAGCTTCGCGCTTTCGCCGCGACGATCCGCACGGGTTCGGTGACCCAGGCCGCGCAGGCCCTCTTCGTGACCCCGCCTGCAGTCACCACCCATTTGAAATCGCTGGAGAAAACCGTCGGGCAAGCGATCTACGAAAAGAATCCGGATGGTCCCGAGCCGACCGAGGTGGGCCGCGAACTGCTGGAAGCCGCCGACGAGATTGAAAAGGTCATCGAGCGCACCCGCGGGCGCATCGAGGCGCTGGCCAGCGGCGCCACCGGCTCGGTCATCCTGGGCGTGGTCAGCACCGGCAAGTACTTCTCCCCCGGGATCGTGGCCCGTTTCCGCCAGCTCCACCCGGAAATCCGCGTGCGCCTGGCCATCGGCAACAGGACGGAGATCATCAAGGGGCTGGAGCGGCGCGAGTATGACCTGCTGATCATGGGCCGGCCGCCGGCCCATGTGGCGGTGGAGCGCGAGGTGCTGGGCGACCATCCCCATGTGCTGGTGGCGGCGCCGGATCACCCGCTGGTCGGCGATCCGGAAGTTCTGCCGGAGGATCTGCTGCGCGAGACCTTCCTGGCCCGCGAGGAAGGCTCCGGCACGCGCCTGCTGATGAGCCGCTTCCTCGATCGCATTGGTGGCGGGCGCTCGTTCAACATGGTCGAGATGGGCACCAACGAGACCATCAAGCAGGCGGTCATGGCCGGTCTTGGCATTGCCATCATCTCGGCGCACACCTGTCACAGCGAACTGGCGGAGGGTAAGCTGGCGACGCTGCAGGCCGAGGGGTTGCCGCTGGTGCGCCAGTGGTTCCTCATCCACCGCAGCGACCGCGAACTGACCAAGGCGGCCGAGGTACTGCGCCAGTTCATCATCGCCCACAAGGGCGAGGTTCTGCCGTAGGGAGGCGGCAGGCGCGGCATAACGCCGCGCTGAGGGAACCTCTTGATGGAACGGCTGAGACTGTGACCTAGTTACAGAAAGAAGGGTCCGGGCAGGTTACACAGTAAGGCGAACGTCCGGCCCCGAGCTAGCCTCCTGGAGGCTTTGCGGCGAACGCCACGCGAAAGCGACTCTGACCACGCGAAAGCGACTCTGATATGACTGACTTTGCAGTGATCGATCCCGCGATTAACCTGGCGCGCTTCCAGTTCGCCTTCACCGTTTCCGCCCACATTATCTTCCCGGCCTTCACCATCGGCCTGGCCAGCTACCTCGCGGTGTTGGAGGGGCTATGGCTGTGGCGCGGCGACGAGCGCTACATGAGGGTCTTCGACTACTGGAAGACCATCTTCGCCGTGGTGTTCGGCATGGGCGTCGTCTCGGGCATCGTGATGAGCTACCAGTTCGGCACCAACTGGAGCGTCTTTTCCGACAAGACCGGGCCGGTCCTGGGGCCGCTGTTGGGCTATGAGGTCTTGAGCGCCTTCTTCCTGGAAGCGGGCTTCCTCGGCATCATGCTGTTCGGCCTGAAGCGTGTCGGGCCCAGGCTGCATTTCTTCGCGACGCTGATGGTCGCCGTCGGCACGCTGTTCTCGGCCTTCTGGATCCTGTCGGCGAATTCCTGGATGCATACGCCGGCGGGCTATGGGATCAACGAGGCTGGGCAGTTCGTGCCGACCGACTGGTGGGCGGTGATCTTCAATCCTTCCTTCCCCTACCGCTTCGTGCACATGGTGATGGCCGCCTACCTGACCACCGCCTTCGTGGTGGGCGGCGGCGGCGCCTGGCACCTGCTGCGCGACAGAACCGATCCGGGCGCGCGCATCATGTTCTCCATGGCCATGTGGATGGCGCTGATCGTGGCACCCCTGCAGGTCGTCGCCGGCGACTTCCATGGCCTCAACACCTTGGAACACCAGCCGGCCAAGATCGCCGCCATGGAGGGGCACTGGGACGAGTCCATCACCGGCGCACCGCTGATCCTCTTCGGCCTGCCCAATGACGACACCGAAACCACCGACTACAAGATCGAGATTCCGCATCTCGGATCGCTGATCCTGACCCACGAATGGGATGGCACGCTGCAAGGCCTGAAGGCCTGGCCCAAGGATCAGCGGCCGCCCTCGGCCATCGTGTTCTGGACCTTCCGCATCATGGTGGCGCTTGGTTTTGCCATGGTCGGCATCGGCCTGTGGAGCCTGCTCATGCGCCTGCGCGGCCGGCTCTACGACGCGACCTGGCTGCAGCGCTGCGCGGTGGCGATGGGGCCCGCGGGGTTTGCCGCCGTGCTGGCCGGCTGGGTCACTACCGAGGTCGGGCGCCAGCCCTACACCGTCTATGGCCTGCTGACCACGGTGCAGTCCGCCTCGCCGCTGGAGGCGCCGGCGGTCGGCGCTTCGCTGGTCGCCTTCATCCTGGTCTACTTTGCCGTCTTCGGTTCTGGCACCTTCTATGTCCTGCGCCTGATGAACCGCTCGCCGCGGGCAAAGGCCGAGGATGACACCGCGCCGTCGCATGCCGCCGGCATCACCCCGGCCTACGCACTCGAGTCGCGTCGCGGCTCGCGTCCGGCGGAATGAAAAGGATCGCATGATGGAATTGGATCTTCCTTTCATCTGGGCGGCGCTGATCGCGTTTGCCGTGCTGGCCTACGTGGTGCTCGACGGCTTCGATCTTGGCATCGGTGTGCTGTTTCCGCTGCTCGACAAGGGCCGCGACCGCGACATCGCGATGAATTCCGTGGCGCCGGTGTGGGATGGCAACGAGACATGGCTGGTGCTGGGCGGCGGCGGCCTGTTCGCCGTCTTCCCGCTGGCCTATGCGACCATTCTGCCGGCGCTCTATGCGCCGCTCATCGCCATGCTGATCGGGCTCATCTTCCGCGGCGTCTCCTTCGAGTTCCGCCACCGCACGACGCGCGCCAAATTTCTGTGGGACTGGGGTTTCGCCGGCGGTTCGATCCTCGCCGCCTTCGCCCAGGGCATCACCCTCGGTGCCCTGGTGCAGGGCATCGAGGTCGCCAACCGGGCCTATGCCGGCGGCTGGTGGGACTGGCTGACGCCCTTCAGCCTGCTGACCGGCGTTGCGCTGGTGGTCGGCTACGCGCTGCTCGGCGCCACCTGGCTGGTGATGAAGACCGAGGGGCATCTGTACAATCGCGCCCAGCGCTTCGCCTGGATCAGCGGCATCGGTACCCTGGTTCTCATCGGCGTGGTCAGTCTGGCAACCCCCTTCCTCAACGCGGTCTTCCTCGACCGTTGGTTTGCCTGGCCGACGCTGATCTTCAGCTTCGTGGTGCCGGCCCTGGTGGCGCTTTGCGCATTGCTGCTGTTCCGCGGCCTGATCGATCACCGTCCGGCGCAGCCCTTCCTGGCGGCGCTGGCCCTCTTCGTGTTGTGCTACGCCGGTATCGGCATCAGCTTCTATCCCTACATGGTGCCGCCCAGCATCACCATCTGGCAGGCGGCCGGACCCGACGAGAGTCTCGGGTTCCTGCTGGTCGGCGCGGTCGTGCTGATCCCGATCATCCTGGCTTACACCGCCTATGCCTACTGGGTGTTCCGCGGCAAGGTCGATCCCAACGAGGGCTATCACTGATGGCCGGCGCGCGAGAAGCGCGCTGGCGCCGGTGGCTGTGGTTCATCGCGCTGTGGGCCGCCGGGGTGGTGACGGTCGGCGCGGTCGGCTACGCGATCAAACTGGTCCTGAGTCCCGGATAGTCGGGGCGGCGGGGGCGGGGGAGGTGGGGCTCCCATACCGCAGCGTTTTCTGTTTGAAGTCCGATTGCGACAAAGGAGTCTACCCCATGCTCAAGCTTCTGCTTTCCCTTGCGGCTGCCGTTTCGGTCCTGGCCGCCGCGCTGCCATTGCGTGCCGACGAACCCGACGGCCTGGGCACCATCGTGACGGCGCCGGAGCCGCAGACCCAGTTGATGGCGATGGTGCTGACGATGCAGTCGATGCAGAAGGGCGCGAAGGCGCGCATCCTGCTGTGCGGTCCTGCCGCCGATATCGCGCTGAAGGAGGCGCCGGCCGCCGCCACCGCGCCGCAGCAGCCCAAGGGCATGAGCCCCAAGGGACTGATGATGAAGATCATGGAGGCGGGTACACCGGTCGAGGTTTGCGCCATCTACCTGCCGAACAAGGGGGTCGGTCCGGAGGCGCTGATCGAGGGTGTCAAGGCGGCCAGCCCGTCGGAGATGGCCGGACACCTGCTGGCCGACGACACGCGGCTGCTGACGTTCTGAGCAAGCCGCCGGTGCTGTCGCGGCGAGAAGGGTTGGCGGCCGAGCCGCCAACCCTTTTCCTTACGGCGACCTGGCGAAACTAGGCCACCAGGTCCTTCTTGCTGAAGTACCAGTCGACGTAGTCGTAACCTTCGCCGGCCCGCTTCTCGGCGGCTTCGGCGGTCGCCGGCGGCGGCACGATGACCTTGTCGCCTTTGCGCCAGTTTTCCGGCGTGGCGACTCCGTTGGCGTCACTGATCTGCAGGGCTTCCAGCAGGCGCAGAAACTCGTCGACCGAGCGGCCGTTGCTCATCGGGTAGTAGACCATGGCGCGCAGCACGCCCTCGGGATCGATGAAGAAGGTCGCGCGCACCGCCGAGGTGTCGCTGGCCCCGGGCTGGATCATGCCGTAGGCGCCGGCCACCTTCATCGACAGGTCCTCGATGACGGGGAAGGGGATCTCGACGCCGAACTTCTCCTTGATGTTTCGGACCCAGGCGATGTGGGCAAAGTTGCTGTCGATCGACAGGCCGAGGAGGTCGCAGTTGAGCGCCTGAAACTTGTCGTGCGCCTTGGCGAAGGCCATGAATTCTGTGGTGCAGACCGGCGTGAAGTCCGCCGGGTGCGAGAACAGCACCAGCCAGCGGCCCTTGTAGTCTTCCAGGTTTTTCATACCGGCGGTGGTCTTGGCCTCAAAGGCCGGTGCAGGCTTGTTCAACTGCGGCATCCGCGGCTGCATGGTTTCACTGTCCATTCGGTCGTTCTCCTTGCTGAACGGGGGTCGATAGTGGCAGTAAATTAGAATGATTCTAATATTCAGTCGGTGATATAGTCACACATGTGAAAAGACGCTCGCCGATCCGCCTCCTGCCTTGAATTTGTAATATTGCATTGCAGCATGAAACGTTGCCGGTCCCCTCGAAGCATTGGTATTGTCGCCCTACAGCCTAGGGTGCAGTGCAACATCAGAGGCCAAGGCCGGCCCCGGCAAGAGGATCTGCAGGCATGATGGAAATTCCCGCCCAGCCGTTGGCCGGCAAGAAGGGCCTGGTGCTCGGCATCGCCAACGATCAGTCGATCGCCTACGGCTGCGGCGAAGCTTTTCGGGCGCTGGGCGCCGACCTTGCGGTCAGCTATCTCAACGAAAAGTCCAAGCCCTACGTGGCGCCGCTGGCCGACCGCCTCGGCGCCGAGCTCTTCATGCCCTGCGATGTGCGCGAGCCGGGGCAGATGGAGGCGCTGTTCGCCGAGATCGAGCGCCGCTGGGGGCGTCTCGACTTCGCCCTGCACTCGATCGCTTTCGCACCGAAGGAAGATCTCCACGGCCGGGTCGTCGACTGTTCCCAGGCGGGCTTCGCCCTGGCGATGGACGTTTCCTGCCATTCCTTCATCCGCATGGCGCGGCTGGCCGAGCCGCTGATGACCGACGGCGGTGCGCTGTTCACCATGAGCTACTATGGCGCCGAGCGTGTGGTCGAGAACTACAACCTGATGGGCCCGGTGAAGGCCGCCTTGGAGGCCGCCGTGCGCTATATGTCGGTGGAACTGGGCGAGAAGGGGATTCGCGTCCACGCCATCTCGCCCGGTCCGATGAAGACCCGTGCCGCCTCCGGCATCGCCCGCTTCGACGAACTGATCCAAAAAGCCACCGACCGGGCGCCGGCCCACCGTCTGGCCAGCATCGAGGATGTGGGTTTGACGACCGCCTATCTGGCGACCGACTATGCGAAGATGATTACCGGCAACGTGGTCTATGTCGATGGTGGCTTTCATGTTGTGGCCTAAGCGGTAATCTGGCGTCCGCAGGCATCGCCTGCGGGAGTGGATTGTTGCCGCTGGCCTGAAGGTTCCAGAATGAAGAAGCGTTCGATTGTGTTGCTGCTTGCCGTTGCCCTGGTGGCCGCGGCGGCGGCTGGTTATGTCTGGTGGCAGAACCATCGGAACGACCTGCCGGATTATATCGCCAGCGGCAATGGCCGCGTCGAAGCCGAGGAAGTCCAGGTCGCCACCAAGTACGCCGGCCGGGTTGCCGAGGTGTCGGTGCACGAGGGCGATATGGTGGAGGCCGGCCAGGTTCTGGCCCGCATGGATACCGCGGAGCTGCGCGCCAGCCTCGCTGCCGCCAAGGCGAGCATTGCCCAGGCGAACGAGAACGTCGTCGAGGCGCGCGCCCAGATCATCCAGCGCGAAAGCGAGCTGAAGTTCGCCGAGCAGGAACTGACCCGTGCCGAAACCCTGGTGAAGAAAGGCCACATCTCCCAGCAGCAGGCCGATGATAAGCGGACCGACCGCGACACGGCAATGGCCGTGCTGGATGCCGCCCGGTCGCGGCTGGCCAGCACCCTGGCCGCGGTCGAGGCCGCCCGGGCGCAAGCCGACCTCATCGAAGCCCAGATCGCGGATTCGACCCTCACCGCGCCCCGCGCCGGACGCGTGCAGTACCGCCTGGCCGAACCGGGCGAGGTGCTGGCCAGCGGCGGACGCGTGGTGACGCTGCTCGACCTGACCGATGTCTACATGACGATCTTTCTGTCGACGGCGGATATCGGCCGCCTGCTGGTCGGTAACGAAGGCCGCATCATCCTGGATGCCGTGCCGCAGTATGTTATTCCGGCCAAGGTGTCGTTCATATCCGCCGAGGCTCAGTTCACGCCGCGCGAGGTGGAAACCCGTAGTGAGCGCGAGAAGCTGATGTTCCGCGTGAAGGTCAAGGTCGCACCGGAGCTGCTGAAGGAACACATCGACCAGGTGCGCACCGGTCTCCCCGGGGAAGCCTACGTCATGCTGGGCGGGGGCAGTGGGGGCGCCGCAGGGGATGGGAGCTGGCCGGAACGCTTCGCCGTGAACCTGCCGCCGGCCGCCGGGCAATGACTTCCGAGGGCGCGCTGGCCGCAAGGCTGGAGGCGGTCACTCATCGCTACGGCCGCACGGTCGCGCTGGAGTCCGTTTCTCTGGAACTGCGCGGCGGCACCACCGGCTTCGTCGGTCCCGACGGTGTCGGCAAGTCCACCCTGCTGGCGCTCATCGCGGGCGCACGCCAGATCCAGGAAGGCAAAGTCGAGGTGCTGGGCGGCGACATGGGCGCGCGCCGGCACCGCAACACGGTGCAGCCGCGCATCGCCTATATGCCCCAGGGCCTCGGCAAAAATCTCTACATGGACCTGACGGTTGCCGAGAACCTTCACTTTTTCGGCCGGCTGTTCGGTCAGGGGGCGAAGGAGCGGCGCCGGCGCATCGATTCCCTGCTGAAGAGTACCGGCCTCGATCCTTTCCCGAACCGCCGCGCCGGCAAGCTGTCCGGCGGCATGAAGCAGAAGCTCGGCCTCTGCTGCGCGCTCATCCACGATCCCGACCTGCTGATCCTCGACGAGCCGACCACCGGCGTCGATCCGCTGTCGCGCCGCCAGTTCTGGGAACTGATCGGGCGCATCCGTGCCGAGCGTCCCGGCATGGCCGTCTTGGTCGCCACCGCCTACATGGACGAGGCGGAAGCCTTCGACAATCTGGTGGTGATCAACGACGGGGTGGTGCTGGCCACCGGCACGCCGTCGGAGATCAAGCAACGTCAGGGTGCCGAATCGCTGGAGGAGGCCTATATCACGCTGCTGCCGGAAGAAAAACGCAAGGGCCACCGCAAGCTGGAAATTCCGCCGCCGCCGCATCACGACGGGGCGCCGGCGATCAAGGCGGAAGGGCTGACCCGGCGTTTCGGCGACTTCACCGCCGTCGATAACGTCAGCTTCGAGATTCCCCGCGGCGAAATCTTCGGGTTCCTTGGCTCCAACGGCTGCGGCAAGACCACCACCATGAAGATGCTGACCGGCCTGCTGCCGCCCTCGGAAGGGGAAGCCTGGCTGTTCGGCGAGAGGACCCGCTCCTACGGTATCGAGCAGCGCAAGCGCGTCGGCTACATGTCGCAGGCTTTCTCGCTGTACGGCGAGCTGACGGTAAATCAGAACCTGATGCTGCACGCCCGCCTGTTCCATCTGCCCAAGGACCGCCAGGTACCCCGCGTCGCCGAACTGATGGACCGTTTCGACCTGCAGCATTACGCCGACGCGCTGTCCGGCGACCTGCCGCTGGGCGTGCGCCAGCGTCTGTCGCTGGCCGTGGCGGTCATCCACGAGCCGGAGATCCTCATTCTCGACGAGCCGACCTCGGGCGTCGACCCGGTGGCGCGTGACGGCTTTTGGGAACTGCTGGTCGACCTGTCTCGTAACCAGGGTGTCACCATCTTCATCTCCACCCACTTCATGACCGAGGCGGTGCGCTGCGACCGCATTTCGCTGATGCACGCGGGCAAGGTGCTGGCCAGCGATACGCCGGCGGCCCTGGTCGAGGCACGCGGTGTCGAGACCCTGGAAGATGCCTTTATCGCCTACCTGGTGGATGCCACCCAGGATGACGCCGCCAAGGGCGCCGTTCAGGAAAATGACAGTGCGCCCCTGGTGCAGGAGGCCGGGAATAACGGCACCAGACGGGGCGGCTGGCTCAGCCCGCGCCGCCTCGGCGCCTACAGCCTGCGCGAGGCCATGGAGATTCTGCGCGATCCGATCCGGCTGGCCTTTGCGCTTGGCGGCACGATTCTGCTCATGCTGGTATTCGGTTTCGGTATCAGCTTCGACGTGGAAGACCTGACCTATGCGGCCTTCGACCGCGACCAGACGCCGCAAAGCCGCCGCTACCTGGAGAATTTTTCCGGCTCGCGCTATTTCGACGAGCAGCCGCCTATCACCAGCGACGCCGACATGGACCGCCGCATGAAAAGCGGCGACATCACCCTGGCGCTGGAAATTCCGCCAAACTTCGGGAAAGACCTCCTAAGCGGCCGGCAGCCGGTCGTGGCGGCCTGGATCGACGGCTCCATGCCGTTCCGGGCGGAAACCGTACGGGGTTACGTGAAGGGGCTGCACGGCGGCTACATCAGCGATGTGGTCGTGCGCGATTTGGGGGAGAAGGTCGCAACCCTGCCGGCCGATATCGAATCCCGTTATCGCTACAACCAGAGTTTCCAGAGCGTCAACGCCATGGTGCCGGCGGTGATCGTTATCCTGCTGATTTTCATTCCCGCGGTGCTGATGGCGCTGGGCGTGGTGCGTGAGAAGGAGCTGGGATCCATCACCAATCTCTACGTGACGCCGGTCAGCCGTCTGGAATTCCTGCTGGGCAAGCAGCTTCCCTACGTCGCGATCGGCATGGTCAATTTCCTGCTGATGACGATTCTGGCGGTGACCCTCTTCGATGTCGACCTGAAAGGCAGCTTCCTGGCCCTCAGTATCGGCGCCTTCCTCTACGTGCTCGCCACCACGGGGATCGGCCAGCTGGTCTCCTCCTTCACCCGCACGCAGATCGCGGCGCTGTTCGGCACCGCCATCGGCACCATGGTCCCGACCGTGCTTTTTTCCGGCATGATGCAGCCGGTGTCCTCGCTGGCCGGCGCCGCGGCGGTGATCGGCAAGATCTATCCGGCCGGGTACTTCATGACCATCAGCGTCGGGACATTTACCAAGGCGCTGGGCTTCGCCGCGCTGACCGATGAGTTTATATATCTCGCCCTGTTCTTTCCGGCGTTGACCCTGCTGTCGATGATGCTGTTGAGAAAGCAGGAGCGCTAGCCCATGGAAAGCCTGAAGAACATCTACTATCTGGGCGTGAAGGAGCTGTTCAGCCTACGCCGCGATCCGGTTCTGCTGGCCCTGGTGGCCTGGGCATTCTCACTGTCGGTCTATACGGCGGCGACCGGTATGAAGCACGACCTGAACAACGCGTCGATCGCCATTGTGGACGAGGACCGCTCCCAACTTTCGCGGCGCATCACCGACGCGTTTCTGCCGCCCTTTTTCAGCACGCCGCAGATGATCACATTCAGCGAGATCGACCCCGGCATGGACTTCGGCGACTATACCTTCGTCTTGGTCATTCCGCCGCGGTTCGAGGCGGACGTGCTGGCGGGGCGGCAACCGGCACTGCAGGTCAATATCGATGCCACCGCGATGATGCAGGCAGGTATCGGCGATGGCTATATATCGACCATCATCTCCCAGGAAATCGCCCGCTTCGTCGGGCGCGGGCGGGAAGCAGAGGATTCTCCGGTCGTGCTGGAGACGCGCTATGCCTTCAACCAGAACGGTGAGAGTGCCTGGTTCACCAGTGTCGGCCAAATGGTCAACAGCATCACCATGCTGTCGATCGTGCTCACTGGGGCGGCGCTGATCCGCGAGCGCGAACACGGCACCATCGAGCACCTGCTGGTCATGCCGCTGACCCCCTTCGAGATCATGATGGCCAAGGTCTGGGCCAACGGCCTGGTGATTCTGGTTGCCTCGGCGTTCTGCCTGGGGTTCGTCATCGAAACTCTGCTGCAGGTGCCGATCGCGGGATCCCGCGCGCTGTTTTTCTCGGGGCTCACCATCTACCTGTTCTTCGCGACGGCGCTGGGCATTTTTCTTGCCACCCTGGCCCGCTCCATGCCGCAGTTCGGCCTGCTGTTCATGCTGGTGGCGCTGCCGATGATGCTGCTGTCGGGTGGTGAAATGCCGGTGGAGAGTCAGCCGGACTGGCTGCAATCCATCATGCAACTGGTTCCCTCCACGCATTTCGTGGCCTTTGCCCAGGCGATCCTGTTCCGCGATGCCGGATTCGCCATCGTATGGCCGGAGTTCGCCCTGGTGGCCGGTATGGGTGCGCTGTTCTTTGCCTTCGCTGCCTTCCGCTTCCGCGCCAGCATCGCCGTCATGCAGAGTTGAGGCAGGATGCAGTGGGGTACGCTAGCGCCGGGAGCGGACCAGCAGCACCAGCCAGGCCAAGCCGCTGGCGAGCATCAGGAACATGAAAGGCACCACCACCAGCGCCACATGGGGCTTCTCCAAACCGGTGAAGGCCGTCAGGGGGCCGGCGATGACCAGATAGAGTGCCACCAGTGCCGATCCGCCGATCCAGAAGGCGAACAGGCGCTGGCGCCACTTGTTGCGCAAGGCCTGGTTCATACGGGCATCGGGCGGGCGCACGGTCGGTGCGTCGCCCGCGCTGTGCCCTTGGCTGTGATATATCATTGTCATGATCGTCGTCCTCGCTGTTGCTCGAGGGTTGGCTTGCTGGGTTAACGTGCCGGTCGTTGCAGGGTTCCGAATTGATCCTTTGCTTGATGCCGCCGGCTTGGCATTTTTTGAGAGTTCCTCCGCGCGTATAGGCCCTGTGCGCATAGGGCGGGCTGCGCAGGGGCCGGGCAGGGAGTTTCCGTGGATCTGATCGATGAACCGTTGTGGGCCGCCGTTACGATCTTCGCCGTCGCGGCCGTGGTCATTGCCGCGGCCGGCACGGTCATGGCCCAGGTTGCCGACCGCCTGGCCGACCGCACGGGCTTGGGCGAGGCGATCACCGGGGGCGTGCTGCTGGGCGCCAGCACTTCGCTGTCCGGCTTCATCACCTCGGTCTCGACGGCGGCGCAAGGCTTCCCGGACCTTGCCCTCAGCAACGCTGTGGGTGGCATCGCTGTACAGACCGCCTTTCTGGCCGTTGCCGACATCACCTATCGGCGGGCCAACCTGGAACACGCCGCCGCTTCGCTGACGAACCTGACGCAGGGGGCGCTGCTGATCGCCCTGCTCAGCATTCCGCTCCTCGCTGGCCAAATGCCGGCCTGGACCATCCTTGGTTGCCACCCGGCCAGCTTCGTCATTCTCATCGCCTACATTTTCGGCGTGCGACTTGCCTCGCAGACCCACAGGGAGCCTTTGTGGGGGGCCACGCAGACCGAGGAGCCCCGCGCCGACGTGCCGGCGGAGCCGCAAGGTGGCGGCCGCACGCTGCAGATGCTGCTGCTGCGTTTCGCGCTGCTGCTGGTGGTCGTCGGTTTCGCCGGCTATGCCCTGGGCCAGGCCGGTATCGCCATTTCGCAAAAGACCGGTTTCTCGCAGACCCTGGTCGGCACCCTGCTGACCGCGGTCTCCACCTCGCTGCCTGAACTGGTGACGACCCTGGCGGCGGTGCGCCGGGGGGCGCTGACCCTGGCGGTGGGCGGTATCATCGGCGGCAATACCTTCGATGTCATCCTGGTCGCGGCTTCCGATATCGCCTACCGGCCGGGCTCGATCTACCACGCCGGTTCGGGCCGACCGGACTTCGTCATCGTACTGACCGTGATGATGGCGGCGGTGCTGTTGCTGGGCCTGCTGCGGCGTGAGAAATACGGTTTCGCCAACATCGGCTTCGAAAGCCTACTGATTCTGCTGATCTATGTCGGCGGCACTGCTGCGCTGGTAGTTGCCACGTAGCGGGGCCGGCCGGAGCAGGCTTGGAACTCTGCGTCGCCTTGAGGCGTTCATCCCGTAGTGTTTACCTGCGGGGAGGCTGCCGGCGCTCTATGATCGAAAATCTGTCCTTCGATCCCTTTCAAACTTCGACACCATTGTTGGAAATCGCCAGCCGTCTCGCGCTGGCGATCGTTTTCGGCGGAGCCATCGGCATAGATCGGGAATTCCGCCAGAAAGCGGCCGGCTTGCGCACCCACATCCTGGTGTCGCTGGCTGCGGCGATCTTCACCCTCATCACCTTCGAAATCTTCTTCGAGATGAACGAAGTCATGGAGTCGCCGAACAGCGATGCCATCCGCATTATCGAGGCGGTGACCGCCGGCGTCGCCTTCCTGGCCGCAGGAACCATCATCCAGTCGGGCGGGGCCGTGCAGGGCTTGACGACGGGGGCCAGCATGTGGCTCGCGGGGGCCGTCGGGCTGGCTTGCGGCGGCGGCTTCTATGCCATTGCAGTGATTGGCACCGTGCTGGCGCTTACCGTGCTCTATCTGCTCGGTAAGCTGGAAGCGTACCTCACGCGCCATAGCGGGGACGGCTAGTCCCCACTTACGGCACCGCCTGATAGAACAGCGCATCGGCGACCAGTGCCGAGATGACGATGGCTCCGATGAACACCGCCTTACGCGCGGGCGTTCTTAGAATGACTTCGCCCTGTCGGGCCTCTTCGCCGCTCAGCCTCGGCGCCTTTTCTGAGGGGGACGGGCTGTCGGTGGGGGTTGGCTGAGACCCGTGTTTGGTCGCCGGGCCGCGCTGACGTTCGTCCGGCGCCGGCAGGGTTGCCAGCGCTTCCAACACCCGGCCGAGCATGTTGGATTCGCCGCCGCCCATGTTTTCTTCTTCGGCGACCGCCAGTTCGCGCGAATCGCGCTCCCAACTTTCCAAAATGCGGCGCTTCTGCGCAGCGGTCGTCGCGTCGTCGTTCAGGACCGCTTCGGGCGTCTGGTACGCGGCCCACGGTCGGGCCACGGCTTCTTCCACATCGTTGTTTTTCAGTTTCGCTTGCGGAGTCATGGTGTCTCCTTTTCCTGCAGTCGCGCGGGGCCCGCGCGGATAGGCCCCGCACGGGTTTCCCGGGTCTTACGAAGACAACGGTCCAGCCGTCCCGGAGTTCCGCGGAGGTTCGGCGATATGGGAATATGTTCTATTGAACCGCACGGGTGCCGACGCCGACCCATGATCAACGGATGTCTTTCGGGGTGGAGGGAGAGATGGTCACACACGAGAAAGTCATACGCTTTCCAGGGTTCCTGGTGGCGGTGATGGTGTTTCTATTTGGCTTTCCGGCCGGTCTGCCGACGGCTTTGGCGCAGGATGATGCGGCGGTCCTCCAGAAATTGGCCAAAAGCTGCACCTCGCCGCGGGCCTGTCTGGTGGAGGCTTTTGTCTTCGACGGCGCGGCCATTCACCCGCTGGCCGTCCGGGCTCTGGCCGGCCTGCCGTCGGACGGCCGGGCGGTGATCACCGCCGTCGACCTGGAGGCGGCGCAAGACGCCAACCAGTTCTGCTGTTCCGACAGCTTCGAGATCTCGCTCGACGAAGCCGGGCACATCGGCGCGACCATCGACCTGGTCGACACCTTCTCCGCCGCTCAGGTGCCGAAAGAAGACTGCCCCGAGGGCTGCTGGTTCGCTTACCGTTTCCAGGGCAGCACCGACGGCGGCGTTGCGGTCGTGCAGACCTGGGAGCGCAGCGGCGGTACCGCAACCTTCTCGTCGCTTCTGTTCCTCAAATACCGGCGTGCCGCGATGTTTGACGGCACGGGCTGGCACCAGCAGGTGCAACTCACCTCCCTCGGCAAGCTGAACCTCGGCGAGGCGGCCGAGGCACCGATCGTGGTCAAGGGCGGCAGCGTCTTCGTCGGTGAGCGGGAAATCCCCGTCGCCAACTAGCGGGACGGGTTCCTGCCACCCTCAATCCCAAACCCGAACGCGTTTACTTCCGCCGTGCCGTGGGCGCGGTGGCAACCCTGGAGCCCCGTCATGTCGAAGTCTTCCAAGCGCCTTTGTCTCGCCGTTGGTATTCTTACAACCTTTGGAGCCGGTTTCATGTCCCCCAACCCTGCCGAAGCCTGTGTCGAGATGATCGCTGTCGCCTACGCTTCGGGCGAAGACGGCAAACTGACCCTGAGCGTCAACGAGGTCACCCTGCTGCGCGACCACGTTGGCGGCATGGCCGGCTTCGTGCCACCCAACCTGCTGCTGGAAGGTGACAACACCGTGACGGTCCAGTTCACCGGCGCTGGCGGCGCGAAGGCCGAGGTCTTCAAGGGCTGCATGGGTGAATTCCCGAAGGACCCCGGCGAGAACGACAACGTGCTGGTGTCGGTGGCACTGACCGCCGCGGGCAGCAAGACCGTCACCTTCGCGCAGTCCGGCCTGCCGGCATACAGCTATATCGCCGCCGAGCCGGCCGACGATGCCGGACTGCGCGAAGCGATTGCCGCCTTCATCGATACCGCCCGGAACAGGGACGTCGAAGGCTACCTCGCTTATCTGGACCCGATGCTCCACGACTTTGCCTTGGACGATCCGCAGGCGCCGGAGATGCTGCGCGAAACGGCGACCTACGTGATCGGCGGCCCCTTCGAGGTTGTCGATCCCGGTGCGCTGACAGTGGCGCCGGTCCTCGGCGGCCGCGCCTATCAGGTCACCGATTCCGCGGGAAAGCCGCCGCTGCAGTTCACCACGCCCGGCGACAGCGGCGGACCGAGCGACGCGTTGAGCCAGGCCGGGATCTGGATGAAGACCGCCGACGGCTGGAAGGTGCTGCGCCACTAGGTGGAAGACCCAAACGGACTGCCTGAAAGGGCCCGGCGGAATATCGCCGGGCCCTTTTTCCGCGGCACAGGCTGGCACAGGGAGACTGCGCCTGGCAAAAGTGATTTTTGACATGCCACGAGGAAGCAGGCTTACTCTCCCGACAGGAAGCGGTGATTTCGCGGCGAATGCGAGCGCCGGTTCGGATGCTGTGGGTGAATATGGGGGTGGGATGAAGCGATGAAGCGCGTCAAGCGGGCAAAGCGGGAGCTTGCCGTGGTCGGTTGGCGCGAGTGGATCGGCTTGCCGGGACTCGGTGTTGACAAGATCAAGGCGAAGATCGATACCGGCGCCCGTACCTCGGCGATTCATGCCTTCGAGATCCGCCTCTTTGAACGGAATGGTGAGAAGTGCGTTAGCTTTTCATTGCATCCGGTCCAGCACCGCCGTCAGCCGGTGGTGCGCTGCGAGGCGCCGGTTGTCGATGAGCGCATCGTGACGTCCTCAAACGGTGAGCGTGAGAGTCGCTATGTCATTGAGACGGCGGTGAAGCTGGGCGACGATGCTTGGCCAATCGAGCTGACCTTGACCAACCGGGATGAGATGGGCTTTCGCATGCTACTGGGTCGCCGGGCGCTTAAGAGGCGCTTCGTGGTCGATCCGGGCGGCTCCTATAAGCGCTCCGGCAATTATGCCGGCGGCAAGACATCCCGAAAGTCAGAATCGGGAAAAACGACATTGAGAAAGAAAGCGAGGCCGGCATGAGAATCGCGCTTATGGCACGCAACCCGAATCTTTATTCCCATCAAAGATTGATCGAGGCAGCGGAAGACCGCGGTCACGAGATCGAGGTGATCGACACCATGCGGGTCTATGTCCACATCGCGTCCCACCGTCCGGAGATGTACTACCGCGGCGAGAAGGTCGAGGGCTTCGACGCGGTGATCCCGCGTATCGGCGCCTCGGTGACCTTCTTCGGTACCGCGGTGCTGCGCCAGTTCGAGATGATGGGCGTCTATCCGTTGAACGAATCGGTGGCGATCGGCCGGTCCCGCGACAAGCTGCGCAGCCACCAGTTGCTGGCGCGCAAGGGGATCGGCCTGCCGGTCACGGTGTTTGCCCATTCGACCAGCCGTGCCGACGATATCGTGGAGATGCTGGGCGGCGCACCGGTCATTATCAAGCTGCTGGAGGGCACCCAGGGTATCGGCGTGGTCCTTGGTGAGACCCCTGGCGCGGCCAAGAGCATGATCCAGGCCTTCGGCGGGCTGAAGGCGAATATTCTGGTGCAGGAGTTCATCAAGGAGGCCGGCAGCTCCGACATCCGCTGCCTGGTGGTGGGCGACAAGGTCGTTGCGGCGATGAAGCGCCAGGGCGCCGAGGGGGACTTCCGCTCCAATCTGCACCGCGGCGGATCCGCGCTGACCGTCAAGATCACGCCCGAGGAGCGCTCGACGGCGGTCCGCGCGGCCAAGGTCATGGGCCTCAACGTCTGCGGCGTGGACATGCTGCGCTCCAACCACGGCCCAGTGGTCATGGAGGTGAACTCCTCGCCGGGCCTGGAGGGCCTCGAAAAAGCGACCGGCAAGGATGTCGCCGGGGCGATCATCGCCTTTCTGGAAAAGAACGCCAAGCCGGGCAAGACGCGAACTCGCGGGCGGGGATGAGGACGGCGCCCTGTTCAGGCGGGGCCTTGATTCCGCAGAGGCTGACGATAGTTCAAAAGGATGGCCGCGACGTACGGCAGGAAGCTGCATGACCCGGTGACTCGCCTGGGCCCCCTTTAGACTCCCGGGGCCTCCCGCAACGTTGTTGACGGAGATTAGGCCATGGACGAGGTGTCACTTTGGATTAATACGGTCAGCAGCGCGGCATCGCGGCTGCTGGCCCAGTTCATCGAATTCCTGCCGACGTTGCTCGGTGCCATTGTCGTCCTGGTACTGGGCTGGCTGATCGCCCGGATGCTGCGGTCGGCCGTACGGCGCTGCGCGCGCTGGCTGAACGGCTTCCTCGACCGCCGTATGGGCCCAGAAAGAGCGCGTGCCCTGCGCCTTTCCCAGGCCGCCATCCAGCTGCTCGGCAACATCACCTTCTGGCTGCTCATTCTCTTTGCGGTGACGCTGGCCACGCGGATCCTCGGGCTCATCGCCTTTTCGGCCTGGCTCGACCGGGTGGTCGCCTACCTGCCGACCTTGCTGGCCGGCGGTCTCATTATCCTGGCCGGGCTGGTCATCTCGGTGCTTGCGCGTGACCTTACCGCGGCGACAATCGCCTCGGCCCGGCTTGCCCATGCGGAGGTTTTTGCCCGCGGCGTGCAGGCGGCGATCCTGGTCATGGCGCTGGTGCTCGGCATCAACCAGATCGGCGTTGACGTCACGCTGCTGGTCGCCCTCATCGCCATTCTGGCGGCGGCGATTACCGGGGCCCTGGCGCTGGCCTTCGCGCTGGGCGCACGCAGCTTCGTCAGCAACCTCATTGCCGCACACTACCTGCAGCAGCACTATGCGCCGGGACAGCGGGCGATCATCGGCGAGATCGAAGGCGACATCATCGAGCTGACACCGATCAGCGTCGTCTTGGCGACCGCGAAGGGCCGGGTAACGATCCCGGCAAAGGTCTTTAACGACCAGCCGACGACGCTGCTGGCGGAGGTCCCTGCCCATGAATAGGGCCGTCGAACTCAGCAGGGCCTTTGTCAGGGACCAGCCGGCCAGTGCGGCCCATGCCCTGGACCAGATCTCTTCCGCCGATGTCGCGGCCTTCGTGATCAATCTCGAGGAAGAAGAAGTTGCGCAGGTCATGGCCCTGATGCAGCCGTTGCACGCCGCGGCCGTGCTGGAGCAGTTGGCACCGGCGAAGGCCGTCGCCTTGCTGAACCACGCGCCGGCCTACGCGCGCTCCTTACTGATGCGGGCGCTGTCGCCGCCCGCCCAACAGGCGGTTCTCAAGGCGGCGCCACGCCGCCAGGCGGCCGTGCTCTCGCGTTATCTCTCGTATGACCCGTCGACGGTGGGGGCCTGGATGGAGGCTCCCCACGCAACGTTCCCGCCGCATACCCGCATCGGCGACTGCCTGCGCCAGCTGCGCGGGCTGGGGGGCCGCCTGTCCTCCAGTGTTTTCGTGATCGATGACGATCACCGGCTGCTCGGCGCGGCCGAACTCGATGCTCTGCTGGCCGCCGCCGACACGGCCTTGCTCAGCGAGGTCATGCGGCGCGACGTGGTGAGCATCGCCCCACAGGCGAGTCTCGGTTCGATTGTCGCCTTGGAGGCCTGGGACAGCACGCTCGCCCTACCGGTTACCGATCATCGCCGCCGTCTTGTCGGCAGCCTGCGCTTTGAAAGCCTGCGCGAGGGGTTGGATATCCAGCACGGTGCCGGCGGCGAGCTTCGGATCAACATGGTCGTCATGCATATGGCGCAGGCCTTCCTGATCAGTCTTTCCGGCCTTCTGCAGGTGGCGGCGACCGAACCGGGTTTGTCGCGCCTGTCGAATGAGCCGGAAGAGCGCTAGGGGGCGGCGCCATGAACGGTCATCTCGACAACGCGGTCGCTGAACTGAACCGTGTCTACCTGCGTGACTTCCCGCTTGGCGCGGCCAAGCAGGTCGAGGCGATGCCGCCGGGCGAAGTCGCCCAGGCGCTGGCCGGCCAGCCGGCGGGTGCCATCGCCTCTCTCATCGAGACCATGGCGCCCGACGTTGCAGCGGCCGTGCTGGCCCATCTGCCGGATACGCTGGTGACCGCGGTCCTTTCCGCGATCATCCCGAACATTGCACTGACCATCCTGGGCCAGTTCGACGACGGCGAGCGCCAGCGGCGCATCGCCGCGCTCGATCCGGCTCTGCAGCGCGAACTGCAGGAACTGATGCGGTTTCCCGACGACAGCGCCGGGCGCCTGATGGAGACGCGGATCGGCGTGTTCCGGCCGGAATTCACCGTGGCGCAGGCCCTGGAGCGGCTGCGACGCTCGAAGCTACGCGGCTTGCAGGCGATCTATCTGGTCGACGACCAGCAATGCCTTACCTCCCGGGTGGCCTTGCACGACCTGGCCATTGCGGAACCGGCGCAATATCTGCGCGACATCGCCGAACCGGTGACACTCGTGGTGCAGGCGATCGCGCCGCGCGACGAGGTGGTCGACATCCTGGAGCGGTCGCGCCAGCCGGGCGTTCCGGTGACGGACTTCCAGGGGAGGCTGCTTGGCGTGGTGCGCTATACCAGTCTGATCAAGGCTTTGCAGGAAGTCGCCAGTGATGACTTGCAGACCATGGTCGGCGCCAGCAAGGACGAACGTGCCCTGTCCAAGGCCATGTTCGCCGTTCGCAAGCGGCTCCCCTGGTTGCAGGTGAACCTGCTGACCGCGTTCCTGGCCGCTGCGGTGGTCGGCCTCTTTGAGGATACCATTGCCCAGGTGACAGCTCTGGCGGTGCTGCTGCCGGTGGTCGCGGGGCAGTCCGGCAACGCCGGGGCGCAGGCGCTCGCGGTCACCATGCGCGGCCTGGCTCTGCGCGAGATCACCCTGCGCGACTGGCTCCGCGTCACAGTCAAGGAAGTGCAGGTCGGTCTGGTCAACGGTTTGGCAATCGCCGTGACCTGCGGCCTGGGCGTTTACCTGTGGAGCGGCTCTGCCGGCCTGGTGATCGTGATCGCCCTGTCGATGGTGCTGGCCATGGTGGCAGCCGGCTTTGCCGGCGCCGTGGTGCCTATTGTCCTGAAGCGGCTGGGGCAGGATCCCGCCCAGTCCTCGTCGATCGTCCTGACCACGGTGACGGATATCGCCGGGTTCTTCTCCTTCCTTGGCATCGCAACCCTGTTGATGTCCATGCTGTAAATGGCGAGACTCCCGGTGGCGACCGCCGCTGGTGCATGGGGTGCCCGCTGGCCGCCGGCAGTGAGCGCAAGATGAGCAAATTGGAGACGATGCCCGTCGCGCCGAAGCGGCCCAGTCGAAAGCCTAAAGGCGGCAAAACCAAGGATGGGACGTCCGAGGGGCAGAGTCCCACGGGGCGGGAGTCCAAGAAATCCATCACCATCGGCGGTATCGAGGTGATGCCCGGCGAGCGGCGGACCATCGATCTGCCGGTCACCGACCTGTCCACCCACACGCCGATCACCATGCCGATCCAGGTAATCTGCGGGCGCCGTACGGGGCCGACCCTGTTCGTCTGCGCGGCGCTGCACGGCGACGAGATCAACGGCGTCGAAGTCATTCGGCGGCTGCTGCGGCTGACGGCGCTGAAACGCCTGCAGGGCACCCTGATCGCCGTGCCGATCGTGAACGTGCTGGGCTTCGTCTCGCAGTCGCGCTACCTGCCGGACCGGCGCGACCTCAACCGCAGTTTCCCAGGCTCGGCACAGGGCTCACTGGCCGGGCGTCTGGCCCGCATCTTTCTCGACGAGATCGTCGCCAATTCGACCCATGGCATCGACCTGCATACCGCGGCGATCCACCGCGACAACTTCCCTCAGGTGCGTGCCAACCTGGATGATCCGGAGACCGCGCGGCTGGCCCAGGCCTTCGGCGTGCCCTTCATCATCAATACCGGCTTTCGTGAAGGCAGTCTGCGCGAGGCGGCTGCCGGGCTTTCGGTGCCGGTCGTCGTCTACGAAGCGGGCGAGGCCCTGCGCTTTGATGAGAATTGCATTCGCGCGGGCGTGAAGGGCGTGGTGCGGGCCATGCGTCTGTTGGAGATGTTGCCGCCGACGTCGCGCCGGTCCAGGGGGATCAAATCGCTGGTCATCCGTTCCAGCAAATGGGTGCGCGCGCCGCACAGCGGTCTGCTGCGCGCGGCCGCGGCGCTGGGCAGCGCGGTCAGCGAGGGGCAACTGCTCGGCGTGATCTCCGACCCCTTCGGGGAGAACGAGGCGGAGGTTCGGGCCAGCGCCAGCGGCGTGATCATCGGGCGCAGCAACATTCCGCTGGTGCACGAGGGCGATGCCCTGTTCCACATCGCGCGCCACGAAGGCACCCAGATCGTTGCCCGCTCGCTCGACGATTTCGAGCCGGAGGCGGCCTATGAAAGAGGCCTTACCTCGGAGCTCGCCGGTGAGGCGCCGATCGTCTGACCGCAGGGTCCGGGGCCGCCGTCATCTGCTTTTGGCGTCCTGGCCGCTGACGGCAGCGTAAATCTCCGCCTTGCGGGCCGGCTGGACGCTCAGATAACGCAGCGTCGGATTGTCCTCGCAGATACCCCTCAGGCGCTTGACCGTGTCCTCCGACAGCTCGGTGCCGGCGGCGAGCAACAGGCGGCCGCTGGTGTTGTGGACGTCCTTGGAGAGGACCATGCCGGGTTCGATCCGGCTGTAGTGCATTTCCTCGCCGCTCATGCTGCTGCCCTTTTGTTTGGGCGGTCTCTGGTGCGGTGCGAAGGGTTCTTCGCGGGGGAAGATCGTGTCCCGCAGGATCCAGGCATTGCTCGTCTTCTGCGGCGTCGGGTTGCACTCGGCGGGCAGGACGTTCACGCCCGCGTAGTGAGCCATCGGCTTCAGCCGGGTGGGCATCTTGCAGGCGCTGTCCAGCCTTGCGCGCATCTGGACCTTCGACACCGGTTTGGACAGCAGGGCCGAGACATCCAGGTCGGCAGCGACCCGGACGATGTGTTCGTCGGCGTTGCCTGTCAGCATGAGGATCGGCAGCGCGCGCGGTGAGCCGGTGCTGCCGCAGCGGACCGCTTGCAGGATTTCCAATCCCGTCAGGCCGGCCATGCGGTGGTCCAGGATAGCGGCGTGCGGCCGCAGGCCGAGTTGTTGCATCGCGTGGTTGCCGTCAGAGGCTTCCAGCGTCTTGTATCCGAGATCTCGCAGCATCGAAACCAGCAGCGAGCGGATGAAGGCTTGGTCGTCGGCAATAAGGACGACCTTAGGCGCTCCGGAGTTGCTCATGTTGAATCAGTCCCGATGTAGTCAAAGAAGTCTGCAAGCGGCGAGTCTCACATTTCAAGTCCTGGACGGCCGCCGCCGCTTCCGTCCAGCGTTCCGATCTGGCCAGGGCCTCCAGGGAGGCGCAGACCGTGGCAAGGCGCTCCGCCGCGCCGTAGTGCGCGGTGCCCTTGGCGGCATGGGCCGCCTCGGCAAGCCCCTCGGCGTCCTGCTGTTTCAGCAGGTGGTCGAGGGCGGAGAGCGAGTCCTGCCAGCTATAGAAGAATTCACGGGCGATCTGGTCGATCGCCGCCGGGTCGTCCTGGCCGATAAGCCGGGCCAACGCAGCGCGGTCGATCGCCGGTGCCGCGTCGTCTTCAGATGGCGAGGCGGTGGCGTCGGCTTTGTCACCCACGTTCGTGCCGTCGTTGCCGGCGTTCGTCGCGGGCGCCGCGTTATGCCACTGCATGAGCGTGGCAGACAGTTCGGCAAGCTTCAGCGGTTTCGACAGATAGGCATCGGCACCGGCTTCGTAACAGGCCTGGGCGGAGCCGGTGATGGCGTTGGCGGTCAGCGCGATGATCGTGCTGCGTTGCCGCCCCTCGGCTTCCTGTGCGCGCACACGCCGGGTCAGTTCCAGGCCGTCCATGACCGGCATCGAGCAGTCGGTGATGATGACGTCGTAGTGGATATGGGCCAGCAGATCGAGTGCGGCCTGCCCATTCTCCGCCAGCTGGCAGTCGATGCCCAGACGCTCCAACTGGCGCTGCAGCACCTTCTGGTTCATCGGCTGGTCCTCGACGACCAGCAGCCGCGGCGCGCCGTCGGGCGTGAAGATATGGACCCCGGCCATCGGATCCTCCCGCTCGGCCTTGCGGTCGATCGTCGTAACCCGGCGAGTATCGCCGAGGGCGGCGGCGAGGCCGGCAGCGGTGAGGGGCGGCGCGATGACCCCGATGTCGCCGGCCTTCAGCCAGCGGCGCCGGCGGCGGGCGTCGCCGTGCGGTACGACGGCGAGGATGCGGGCGAAGCCGCTGCCATGGTCGGCCACCAGGGCTTCCGCCCGCTCGGCAGTGCAGGCCCAGTCAACGACGAGGACCGGCTGGCGCTGGCTGCCAGCAGGCGCCACCGTGCGGATGTTCGCGGGGTCGCCGACGACCTGCATCAGGGCGCCGGCCGCTCGCAGACCATCGACCAGTTCCGCCGCCGGCGGCGACTGAGGCGCCAGCACGACGATGGCGTAATCGTCCAGGCGGGGCGCCGGCGGGCGGTTCCAGTCGGTGACGGTGACCGGGATGCTGACGGTGAAGCTGCAGCCCTTGCTCGGTGCCGCATCGCAGGCGATTTCGCCGCCGTGCAGGGCAACCAGTTTGTGGGCAATGGCGAGGCCCAGGCCGGTACCGCCGAAGTCACGGGTGATGGACTGGTTCGCCTGCTGGAACGGCTTGAACAGGAAGCCGGCCTCTTCCGGCGCGAAGCCGATGCCGGTGTCGTCGACCGTGAAGTGCAGCCAGGCGGTCTGCGCGCCGGTCTGCTCGGCGCGGACCGACAGGCGGATGCGGCCCATGGCGGTGAACTTCACACTGTTGCTCACCAGGTTGGAGAGGATCTGGCGCAGCCGCATCTCGTCGGCGACCACGTGACAGGGTGCCGAGGCGCAGACGGAGGTCGACAGTGTCGTGTGCTTCTCCTGGGCGGCGGCCTGATAGATCGACCTGATGCTCTCCAGCATCGCGGCGAGATCGAATTCCGCCGTATCGAGGGTCAGCGCTTCTGCCTCGATCTTCGAGAGATCGAGCGTGTTGCCGATCACGCTCAGCATGCCCTTGCCGGCGCTCATCGAGGCATGGACCAGCTCGTGCTGTTCGGTCGAGAGGCTGGTGTCGCGCAGCAGTTCCAGGTTGGCAATCACGCCCGACAGCGGCGTGCGCAATTCATGGTTCATATGCGCCAGGAACACCGATTTCAGCTTGGAGGCCTGCTCGGCGGCTTCGCGGAGGCGGGTCGAGCGGTAATCGGCGACGATGCGGGTGATCGCCTGGAGGATCGGTGACAGTTCGCCGACCAGGTCCTGTTTGAAACCGCCGTCGCGGTTTGCCAGGGCAATCTCGCCGAGGACTTCTTTGTCCAGCTTTAGCGGCAGCAGCATGACGTTGCTGACCGCCGCGCCCGCCGCCCCGATGACGTCTGCTCCGATAACATCTGCCGGGCCGGCGGCGGGATGCCCCTGCACCTGGTTGATGATGGTCACCGACCCGGTCAGCGTGGGCTCGCCGAGGAAGGCCTGCAGGCCATGGCTCGCCACGCCGTCGCTGTCTTCGGTACCCTGGCCGCCGCCGGTATCGGTGGTGCCGGAGGCCGCGAGGATGCGGATCGTGGTGTTGCCTTGCGCGTCGTCGACCTTCTCCGCGATCACACCGTGTTCGCAGCCGCTGATCTGCAGGATCTTGGTGAGCAGCTGGTCGAAAGACAGGCCCGCCCGGGTCTCGTTCAGATAGATCGAGTGGGCATCGTTCACGGCGGAAAGGATGGCGGTTTGCCGACGCTCCCGCTCAGCGAGGATGACCTGATCGGTGACGTCGTTGACCGTGGATCGGATGGCCGGAAGGCCGCGCCAGTCAACCGGCTGGGACAGGATGTCGAGGTGGACGGTCCTGGCATCGGCGGTGCGGCCTTCACGGCGGCTGCGGGCCAGCGGCTGTCCGCTGCTGCCGGTGTTCCAGCGGCGCGTGCGGCCACGGTTGCGCGGGTCCTGCGGGACGAACTGGAACAGCGAGCGGCCCGTCAGTTCGGCGCCGCTATGCAGCCCCAGGATCGCGGCCATGGCATCGTTGGCGAACAGCACGATGCCGTCCCGGTGGATGACGACACCGTCGATTGACTGTTCGATCAGGCGGCGGAACCGTTGCTCGCTCTCGCTGGTTACCGCCTGCTGGCGATAGAGGCGCAAGACCAGCACAACCAGCGCGGCAGTCGTCAGCGCCAGCGCGGCGAGCAGGGCCATCAGGTCCATCCGCCATTCGGCGATGGACAGCTCCCGGCCCAGGCGCGGCCCATTGTCGACGTTGTGAAGATACGACAGCCAGGCCACGAGGCCAAAGAGTGCCGCCTGCGCAACGAAGACCAATAACAGGGCCATGGATTTTGTAATGGTTCGCATCATGGTGACTAAAAGATTACCTGTTCAGTAATAATTCGCAATCTATTTCATTTAAAACTATAGATGCATATTATATATATTTATATAAAATTTTCTATTTTCAAAATTAATAAAATATTACCCGATATATACTGCATTCTTATGGTAAAGACCGCTTTGGTTGAATACTTATTAGGGCGTGGCGTCCGCCTTGTCCGGCGCCTGCCGGCGTTGCGCGGCGTCATGGCGGGTTCAACAGCAGGCCGCTTCGAACTACTCAGGAAGGGCTGCGGCACGAAGCGCGGAGGGGGTAGGCCGACTTGGAAGACCTGTTCGATATGGATCAGATGACGGCCACCCTTCGGTTTGCCGGCGACTGGCTGCTGCAGAACGTCACCAATGTGTGGACCCTGATCCAGGTTGCCCTGTTGGTCGGCTTGTTCGGGCTGTCGCTGTTGCTGGCCCGTCGCTTGCAGCCGCTGGTGGTCGCCTGGATCGGCCGCAGTACCGTCCCCGCGCGCTTTGCCGCCCAGGTGAAGGTGCTGCCGTCGCTCCTCTCGCCGTTTCTCTATCTGCTGTTCCTGTGGATCGCCCTGGCTGCCATGCGGCAAAGCACATGGCCGAGCCGCAGTTACCTGATCAGTGTCGTCGCCAGCCTGCTCACCGCCTGGGTCGTGATCCGTCTGGTCACCACCTTTGTCCGCAACCCGGCGCTGGCGCGGACCCTGGCCTTCTGCGCCTGGGCGATCGCCGCGCTCAATATCACCGAACTGCTCGATCCGACGGTGACGTTGCTCGATTCCCTGGCGTTTACCTTCGGCGACCTGCGTATTTCCCTGCTGACGGTGGTCAAGGGCGTGCTCACCCTGGCGCTGCTGCTGTGGGTGGCCGCCACAGTATCGCGCTTCCTGGAGCGCCGGATCAGTGGCATTCCGGACCTGACGCCCTCGGTCCAGGTGCTGCTCGGCAAGCTGTTGAAGATCACCCTGATCACCCTGGCCGTGGTGATCGCCCTCAACAGCGTCGGTATCGACCTGACGGCATTGGCGGTTTTCTCCGGCGACGTCGGCGTCGGACTCGGCTTTGGCCTGCAGAAGGTGGTTTCCAACCTGATCAGCGGCGTCATCCTGCTGCTCGACAAGTCGATCAAGCCGGGCGACGTCATCGAACTGGGCAGCACCTTCGGCTGGATTTCCTCGCTGGGCGCCCGCTACGTCTCCGTGGTCACGCGCGACGGCAAGGAATACCTGATCCCCAACGAGGATCTGATCACCCACCAGGTGGTCAACTGGTCCTTCACCAACCAACTGGTGCGCATGGAGATCACCTTCGGTGTCTCCTACGACTGCGACCCGCACGAAGTCCGCCGCATCGCGCGGGAGGCGGCGTCCAGGCCGTCACGCATCGCCAAGGAAACGCCGCCGGTCTGTCACCTGACGGGCTTTGGTGATTCATCGCTGGATTTCGTGCTGCGCTTCTGGATTCGCGATCCGCAGGATGGCGTCGCCAACATCAAGGGCGAGGTGCTGCTGGCGGTGTGGGATGCCTTCAAGGAACACGGCATCGAGCTCCCCTATCCGCACCGCCATCTGCTGGTCACCCAGCCGATCCCGGTGCAGACGCAGGAGCATCCCGCGCAGGGTTAGCGGCTCAGTAGTCCCAATGGAAGCGCACACCGGACTTGGCGGCGCCGCTGCCGGTGACTTCGCTCTCCACCGTGATGTTAGGCGTCAGTTCGACTTCGACCCCGGCCGAACTCGACTGGGAGCTGGCCCCTTGTTTGACACCCAGATAGACCTCGTCGGTCAGGTACTTGCCCGCCTCGACGGCGGCGTCACCGCCCTCTGCCGTCTCCACGCGCAGCACGTCGACGCCCAGGGTGCGGCGCGCAAAGCCCAGGATGTCGACCCCGCCGCCCTGGCCGGTCAGGTCGCGCAGGGCAATGGCGAGCTGAGCCGCTTCGGCGGCGGTCAGCTGCGCGGCACCTTTGTCGAACAGCACGCGGGAGACGATCTCGTCGCGCGGCACCTGGGGTACCGAGCTCAGTATCAATTCAGGTTGTGATATCGGGCCGCTGAGACGTGCGGTGACGGTTAGCTCGTTGCCCTTGTGCACCGCGGTTACGTCGAGGGCAGGCTCGTTATCGGCACCTTCGGGCAGCGTCACTTTGCCGGCGGTGAGATCGAAGGGCTTGCCGACCACCGACATGAAACCGCGCACCAGATTCAGCTCGCCGGTTACCGTCGGCGATGTTGTCGGTCCCTGGATCGAGAGGCTGCCGGCCCATTCGGAATCGAGGCCACGGCCACGCACGAAGACCCGCCGCGGCATTTCGATGACGATATCGAGGGTGGCGTCGAACGGCGCGGCGGTTTCTTCTTCTGGCGGCGGCGTCTGCACCACGCCGTCTTTCATCTCGACGACGTCGAGGCTGACCACGTTGGGCGGCAGGTTTGTTGCCAGGCTGATTTCCACCGTCTCGGTGGTGAAGCGGCCTTCGATCCGAGGGGCGTCGAGATCGCCGTCGAGGGCCACCTTGCCGCTGGTGACGGCCGTCACGTCGTCGCGGCGGACGGCGTGGAATTTCTCGAGGCCGATGGCGATGTCGAAGGGGAAGTGCCGTTCCGGGGCGATCGCCATGCTGCCGCTGCCGCTGACCTTGCCGCCGTTGCCGTCGTTGGCGCTCAGGTTCGCCAGGGTGACCTTGTCGTCGCTGACGTCTGCTGTGAGGGCCAGGGCGTTCAGGACGGTGCCGGTTTCGAGATTTTCATAACGGCCGTTCTCCAGCGCGATCTGCCCCTCGGCATGTGGGTTCGCCACCGTGCCGTCGACGGTGACGGCAATGGCCGCCTCGCCGTTCAGCCGGTGCTGCGGCAGCGGCACGAAGAGCAGCAGGGTGGTGATGTCGCCGCTCCAGTCGAAGCGGCCGGTGAGGGGGCCATCCGGCGGCATCGACACGCTGCCGTCGGGCGGCAGCTGCAGCGGCGCGGCGGCCTGGAAGGTGGCCGCGGCGAGCTTGGCGCCGCCGAGTTTGCCATTGGCGCTCAAGCGCCCGTCTTGCCACTGCGCGGTGGCGTCGAGCGCGAGTTCCGGCGTGTCCTTGGCATCGCGCGGGCGCAGGCCGCTGACATTGAGTCGCGCGCTGCCCTGCGGATTGGCGAAGGGGCCGTCCAGGTTCACCTCGGCGGAGACCACGCCGTCCAGTTCGCTTTCCCAGAAGGCGTCGACGCTGGTCAGCGGCAGGGCATTCAGTGCCGCGGTCACCGCGATGCGGCCGTCGCCCAGCAGGGCATCGGCGGTCAAGGTGGTGTCGCCGGAGGCGAGCGCCAGATTGTCCAGCCGCGTTGCCGCCGGGTCGAGGGTGAGGGTCGCGGTGTCCCGCAAGGCCAGCGGCTGGCCAAACAGTTTTCCCTCGGCCCGGCTGAGGACGACGGTCAGCGTATCGGCCTGCCGGCTGATGCGGCCGGCGGCGGTCAGCGCGAGCGGGTCGATCCATTCGCCGTCGGCTTTCAGGGTGACGTCGAGGGCGCTGGCGGTGCCCTTGCCGGTAGCCTCCAGCCGCTTCAGGGTCAGGCGGTTCCAGCGCAGCGTTTCCGCGGCGACCTTTATGTCGCCTGGCTCTGTCAGGGCCGGGTCCTGCGCCTGCAGCGTGACGGTCAGGCGGTCGGCCTTGACCGGCGCTGCGTCGGCTTCCAGCAGCAGGGTGACACCGGAAAGATTGGCCGCGGCCACGACCGGCGCGGCCGCGCCGGGCGCGTTCCATTGCAGCGTCACTGTGCCCTTGCCGCCGCCGGACAGGCCGGCGATCTCCAGCCAGGGGCGCAGGTCGGCGATGTCGCCATTCAGATCGGCGGTGATGGGGCGGTCGTCCAGCGGCACGCTCAGTGCGCCACGTACGGTGGCCTGCGGCAGCTCGGCCTGCAAACCCGCCAGGGTGAGGGCGTCGCTGCGCAGCCGCAGCTCGGCGGCGGCCTCGGCGGGGCCGAAGGGACTGTTCAGCGCGACGCTCACCGGGCCGTCGATATCGGCGCCCTTGAGCGTCAGGCGATAGGTCCCCGACAGGTCGCTGAGAGCCTGCTCTTCTATGGTCAGCCGTTCCAGCCGCATGGTGCCGTCGAGCTCAAGGGCGTCGAACGGGCCGGCCAGCGTGCCGCTGGCGCTGACCTTCCCGGTGGTGGCGACACCGAGTTCTCCGGCGAGCACCGCCGCATCGTTCAGGGCGAGGGTGTAACGTCCGTCGCTTAAGGTGCTGCCGTCGACCACCAGGGCGACTTCCGCATCGGTCGTCGCCGAGCGTGCGGTCGCCTGTTCGATGGCGAAGCGCGCGCCATTGAGGGCGATGCGGTCGGTGAG
>JBHJIR010000010.1:0-99628 GCA_050043265.1 Kiloniellaceae bacterium | reverse complement strand
CCGTCGCGCCCGACCGAGAGCGAGCCGCCGTCGCGCTCGCCGCTGGGCCCCGATGCGGGCCGGCGCTTCCGCCGCGGCCTGCTCATCCATCGCCTGCTGCAGTCGCTGCCGGATCTGGCGCCGCAGGACCGGGCCGCGGCGGGCCGGACCTTCCTGGCCAGCCCGTTGAACGATCTCGCGGAGGACCAGCAGGAAGACATTCTCGGCGAGGTGCTGCGGGTGCTGGAGGCGCCGGACCTGGCGGCGCTGTTCGGCCCTGGCAGCCGAGCCGAGGTGCCGCTGGCCGGGCTCATCGACACCGCGGCGGGGCCACAGGTGATTGCCGGCCAGGTGGATCGCCTTCTGGTAGAAGAAGGGACGATTTCCCTGGTCGATTACAAGAGCCAGCGACCGGCGCCCCAGCGCGCGGAGGACGTCCCGGCGCTGTACCTGAAGCAGATGGCCGCTTACCGCGCGCTGCTGTCGCGGATCTATCCGGGGCGGGCGATTCGCAGCTATCTCATTTGGACGGATCAACCCCGTCTGATGCAACTCAGCGATGCGCTGCTGGCGGGTCACGCGCCTTGACGCTGGCTGGGGGCGCTCCCTACATTGAAGCCAGATCGTTACACACCGCTATGGATCCCGGGGGCTGGTTCGGCCCGCTGGGCGCCATCGTTACAGGGGTAAGTTTTCATGAGCACAACAGCCACCAGCGACGGTACCTTCGAACAGGACGTCTTGAAGGCTTCCGGTCCCGTCCTCGTTGATTTCTGGGCCGAATGGTGCGGCCCCTGCAAGAAGATCGCACCGGCCCTGGAAGAGATCGCCGTGGAAATGGGCGGCCGCGTCACCGTCGCCAAGATCAACATCGACGACAACCCGCACACCCCGCAGAAATACGGCGTGCGTGGTATTCCGACTCTCATGCTGTTCAAGGACGGCCAGGTCGCGGCGACCAAGGTCGGCGCGGTTGGCAAGGGTCAGCTTATCGAATGGGTTGAATCGGTCGTCTGAGGCCCTACGTAGATAAGGGTAACGAGGAAACTCCAAGCTCCAAATACGGTTTTCCCCGAGAAGTCCCGAGAAGTACGGTATCCCCCCAAAAGATGCCCATAACCCCGCCGAAGAGATTCGGCGGGGTTCTTCTTTGTTTGCAGGGCCTTAAAAACCGCCGCGGCGGGATACCCACTCTTGACAGCCGGGCGCCGCGTGACCGAAGGTCCGCCCTCGCAGATAATCAATAAAATATCCGTCAGGTGAGAAGGTCAGCCGTGGGAAAAGAGAAGTACGACTGTCTCAAGTGTCCGGGCTATTGCTGTTCCTATCCGAACATCCATGCCCAGCCGGACGACATCAAGCGCCTGGCCAAGCACTTCAAGGTGACCGAGGAACAGGCGCGCAAGCGCTTCACCAAGAAGGGCTTCAAGGAAAAGGGCATGGACGAGCCCCCGCGCGTCCTGCGCCACCAGGACGATGAGCATTTCGGTTCGATCTGCCACTTCTTCGACACCGACAAGCGGCGCTGCACGATCTATGAGGCGCGCCCCGAGATCTGCCGCGACTATCCCGGACGCAAGCGCTGCGGCTACTACGAGTTCCTGCAGTTCGAACGCGACGCCCAGGAAGATCCCAAATACGTCGCAATCACGAACAACTACTGAGCCGTCAGCGCGTACGGCGTTGGGGCGTGTTGATTCTCGGGGCTAGCCGTTGTCGCGCAGCACTTGGCCGGCGAGGTAGAGCGAGCCGCAGATGAGAATGCGGCCGGGCCGCTTCGCTTTCGCGACGATGGCGTGCAGGGCCTCCGTCACCGATGCGGCGGGCGCGGCGTCGATGCCGGCCTTGACCGCGTGGCCGGCGGCGGCTTCGGCGGAGAGGCTGGCCGCTTCGCCGGGAATGCGCACGGCCTGCAGGCTGTGCGCCAGCGGCGCCAGGGCCTCCAGGTAACCGGCGGCCACCTTGGTATCCAGCATGCCATAGATGAGGTCGAGCGGCCGGTCCCGCCAATCCTGCAGGGACTCGGCCAGCGCCACGCCGGCGGCCGGATTGTGGCCGCCGTCGAGCCACAATTCCCAGCCTCCGGCCCCCGTTGTTTTTGGAAGAGCCTCGGCCAGCGGCCCTTGGGTCAGCCGCTGCAGGCGTGCCGGCCAGCTGGCCGTGGTCAGGCCGGCGTCCATCGCTTTTCCGTCGACCCCGAAGTCGCCCAACTGCGCGGCGCAGGCGACCGCCAAAGCCGCGTTGGCGACCTGGTGGCTGCCGCGCAGCACTGGCTTTGGCAGGTCGCGAACGCCGCTCGCATCTTCATAGCGGAAGCCTGCCGCCGTCGGGGCGAAGCGCCAGTCGCGCCCGCAGGCGAACAGCGGCGCGCCGATGCCCTGCGCGTGCCTGTCCAGCACCGCCAGTACGGCCGGCTCCTGCGGGCCGACGACGCAGGTCACGCCGGGCTTCATAATGCCGGCCTTCTCGCCGGCGATGGCTTCCAGCGTGGTGCCGAGAAACTGCTGGTGGTCGAGGGCGATGGGGGTGATCGCCGTCAGCCGCGGCCGGGCAATCATGTTGGTGGCGTCCAGCCGCCCCCCCTGGCCGGTCTCCAGCAGCAGGATATCCGCCGGCTCTTCGGCGAAGGCGAGGAAGGCGGCGGCGGTGGTGACCTCGAAGAAGGTGATCGGCTCCGGCCCGTTGATCGCCTCGCAGCGTTCCAGCAGGGCGATCAGCGCGGCTTCGTCGATCAGGCCCGTGGTCAGGCGGATGCGCTCGTGGAAGCGTACAAGATGCGGCGAGGTGTAGACCTGCACACCCTGCCCGGCCGCTTCCAGCATGGCGCGCAGGAAGGCCAGCAACGAGCCCTTGCCGTTGGTACCGGCGACATGGAGCACCGGCGCCAGGCGTTGTTCGGGATGATCGAGCAGCGCCAGCAGGCGCTCGACACGGCCGAGCGACAGGTCGATGACCTTGGGGTGCAGACGCATCAGGCGGTCGAGAACCGCGTCGCTGGTCTTGTGCCCGGCGTCGGGAGAGGCTTCACGCACGGCAGGGCATCACTTGCGCGGAGCGCCACTCCCGTCACCGTCTTCGCCGCCGTGCTCGCCCCCGGAATCGCCCCCGGAGCTGCCGAGGATTTCGGCGGCGGCGCCGGCCGGTTTCTTGGCCTTGGGGGTCGGCGGGATCTCGACTTCCGGTGCCGCCTTGCGGGCGCCGCCCTTGCCGCTCTTGATCGGCACCACCTCGGCGGTGGGCGTCCTGTCGCGCAGCAGGCGGATCAGCCGCACCAGGGTGTCGCGCAGGTCGCTGCGGTGCACCACCATGTCGACCATGCCGTGGTCCAGCAGATATTCGGCGCGCTGGAAACCCTCGGGCAGCGATTCGCGGATGGTCTCCTCGATGACCCGCTGGCCGGCGAAGCCGATGACGGCGCCGGGTTCGGCCAGTGAGATATCGCCCAGCATGGCGAAGGAGGCCGAGACGCCGCCGGTGGTCGGGTCGGTCAGCACCACGATGTAGGGCAGGCCGGCGTCCTTTACCATGTCGACGGCGGCGACCGAGCGCGGCATCTGCATGAGTGAAAGAATGCCTTCCTGCATGCGCGCGCCGCCGGAGGCGGGAATGACGATCAGCGGCGATTCCTGCAGCACGGCCAGGCGGGCGGCGGCCAGCAGGCCCTCGCCGACGGCGACGCCCATGGAGCCGCCCATGAAGGCGAAATTGAACACCGCGATGACCGTCGGCTTGCCACCCATCTCGCCGTGCGCCACCACGATGGCCTCGTCGGCGCCGTTCTTGGCCTGAGCCTCGCGCAGACGATCGCTGTAGCGTTTGCGGTCGCGGAACTTCAGTGGGTCGAGCGGCACGTCCGGCAGCTCGATGACCTTGTACTTGCCGCCGTCGAACAGCAGTTCCAGGCGCCGCCGGGCGCCGATGCGCATGTGGAAGCCGCAGTGCGGGCAGACCCTGAGGTTGGTCTCCAGCTCTCGGTGGAAGATCATCTGGCTGCAGCTGGAGCACTTTTCCCAGAGATTGTCCGGCGCGTCCGGCTTCTGGACCAGGGCCCGGATCTTCGGCCTGACGTAGTTGGTGATCCAGTTCATCGGCGGGGGTCCCCCAAGAGATTAGGCAGCGCGACTTCCACGGACGCCGCTGGCCAGGGATTCTACCAGGGCCAGCACCTTGGCGACCAGACCCGGCTTGGCCTTGCCGTCGCTATCCAGTTCCGCCTTCACCGCGTCGACGATGGCAGACCCCACCACCGCCGCGTCGGCGATGCCGGAGATCGCGGCGGCCTGGTCCGGTGTTCGGATGCCGAAGCCGACGGCGATCGGCAGGTCGGTGTGGCGGCGCAGACGGGCGACCGCCTCGCGCACGTGGTCGGTGGGCACCGCGGCAGTCCCGGTGATGCCCATGATGGAGACGTAATAGACGAAGCCGCTGGTGTTGTTCAGCACCGTCGGCAGGCGCTTGTCGTCGGTCGTCGGCGTGGCCAGGCGGATCCAGTGCAGCCCGGCCTTCAGCGCCGGCAGGCACAGCTCGACGTCTTCTTCCGGCGGCAGGTCGACGATGATCAGGCCGTCGACTCCGGCCACCTTGGCGTCGGCGACGAAGCGGTCGACGCCGTAGCTGTAGATCGGATTGTAGTAGCCCATCAGGATGACCGGCGTGTCGCTGTCGTCGCGGCGAAACTCGCGCACCGCGGCCAAGGTCTTGGCCAACGTCATGCCGGCCTTCAGCGCGCGCAGGCTGGAGGCCTGGATCGGCGGGCCCTCGGCCATGGGGGCGGAGAACGGCATGCCGAGCTCGATCAGGTCGGCACCGGCGCCAGGCAGGCCCTTCAGCAGGTCCAGCGCGGTCTGGGGGTCGGGGTCGCCGGCGGTGACGAAGGTGACCAGGGCGCCGCGCCCCTCGGCCTTCTGGGCGGCAAAGCGCCGCTCGACGCGGCTGGTGGCGCCGACCTGTTTGTTCACGCGGCTGCTCACAGTTCGACTCCCAGGGCCTTGGCGACGGTGAAGACGTCCTTGTCGCCGCGCCCGCACATGTTCATGACGATGATTTCCTCACGCTTCATCTGCGGCGCCAGCTTGCGCACGTAGGCCAGGGCGTGGGCGGGCTCCAGCGCCGGGATGATGCCCTCGATGCGCGAGCACAGTTGGAACGCCTCCAGCGCTTCCTTGTCGGTGGCGGAGACGTACTCGGCGCGGCCGATGTCGTGCAGCCAGGAATGCTCCGGTCCGATGCCGGGATAGTCGAGGCCGGCGGAGATCGAATGGGCGTCGGTGATCTGGCCGTCGTCGTTCTGCAGCAGGTAGGTGCGGTTGCCGTGCAGCACGCCGGGCCGTCCGCCGGTCAGCGAGGCCGCGTGCTCGCCGCTGGGGATGCCGTGGCCCGCCGCCTCGACGCCGAAGATGCGCACCTCCTTGTCGTCCAGGAAGGGGTGGAACAGGCCGATGGCGGTGGAGCCGCCGCCGATGCAGGCGACCAGGGCGTCGGGCAGGCGGCCTTCGGCCTCCATGATCTGCTCGCGCGTCTCGCGCCCGATGATCGACTGGAAGTCGCGCACCATGGCCGGATAGGGGTGCGGGCCGGCGGCGGTTCCGATGATGTAGAAAGTGTCCTCGACGTTGGCGACCCAGTCGCGCAGGGCGTCGTTCATGGCATCCTTCAGGGTGCCGGTGCCGCTGGTGACCGCCTTGACCTCGGCGCCCAACAGCTTCATGCGGAAGACGTTGGGGGCCTGCCGCTCGATGTCGGTGGCGCCCATGTAGACCACGCAGGGCAGGTTGAACAGGGCGCAGAATGTGGCGGTGGCGACGCCGTGCTGGCCGGCGCCGGTCTCGGCGATGATGCGGGTCTTGCCCATGCGCCGCGCCAGCAGGATCTGCCCCAGCACGTTGTTGGCCTTGTGGGAGCCGGTGTGGTTCAGCTCGTCGCGCTTGAAGTAGACCTTGGCGCCTTTGTCCGAGGGCGCCCCTTTGCGCATTTCCTCGGTCCAGCGCTCGGCAAAGTACAGCGGGCTCGGCCGGCCGACGTAGTGCTTGGCGTAGTAGTCGTAGTCGGCCTGGAAGCTGGCGTCCTTGCGGGCGGCGGTATAGGCCTGCTCGACATCGAGGAGCAGCGGCATCAGCGTTTCGGCGACGAAGCGGCCGCCGAAAATGCCGAAATGTCCGGCCTCGTCGGGCCCGGCGCGGTAGGTGTTCAGCGTCTCCATGGGGGACGGGAGATCCTTGTTCGCGTTTTATCGTTGATGAAAGGCGGACTTTGCCCGATTAGCGCCGGGTCAGCAATGCCCGGAACGTCGGATTTCCGCCGTTTCAGGGCCTGCTAAAGCACCCGGCAGGCGTCCAGGAAGGCCTTGATTTTACTCAGGCTCTTGCGGCCGGGGGCGTCCTCGACGCCGGATGAGACGTCGACTGCCGGGGCACCCGAAATGGCCACCGCGCGGGCAACGTTCTGCGGGGTCAGCCCGCCCGCCAGCATCCAGGGCAGCGGCCAGGTCGTCCCGGCCAGGATCGACCAGTCGAAGGCCACGGCATTGCCGCCGGGCAGGGCCTCTTTCATGTCGGCGGGAGGCTTGGCGTCGAACAGCAGGCGGTCGGCGACGGCCAGGAAAGGCTCGACCGCCTCCAGGTCGCCCGCCTGGCGCAGCTTCACCACTTTCATCACCGGCAGGCCGAAGCGGTCCTTGATCTCCGCGACCCGCTCGGGGTTCTCGGCCCCGTGGAGCTGCAGCAGGTCCAGGGGGACGTCCTTCAGGATCGCTTCGATGGTGGCGTCGTCAGCGTCGACCAGCAGGGCAGTTTTGACCACACCCTTGGGCACCAGGGCCGCCAGCGGCGCGGCTTGTTCAGGCGTGACGGCGCGCGGGCTGGGCGGATAGAACACCAGCCCGACGAAAGCTGCGCCGCCGTCGACGGCGGCGGGCATCGCCTCGGGGGTCGAGATCCCGCAGATTTTCACCTGAACGCTCATGTTTTGGTCGCTTCGCTGCTGGGCGCCGGATTAGGGCGCCTGGCGCGCGCGGAGTCAACCGGATCACTCGAAGCGCTGCAATACGGCGTCTCGGGCTGCGGCATCGCGCCGGTAGACCCGCTGAAAGACGAAGGCGCCCAGCGCTCCGGCGATGAGGTGCACCAGCGCGCTGGGCAAATACGCCAATTGCTCGAAAGGTGGAAGGTAATACCGTCCGACGTATTCTCCGGGCATATGGAGCGCGATGACCGCAGTCACGTAGAGGTCGTTCGCGACCGATTGCAGCGGGCCGGCGAGCAGTCGGGTCAGCCAATAGAGGACCAACCAGATGAGCATCAACTGCGGAGTCTGGCGCCGTGTCGCCTGCCATGCCTGGCGCAAAGTGATCGGCTGGCCGGCTGCGGCCGCGGCAAATACGGGTGCGGAGCGGCCTGCGACAAGACAATCGGCCGCCACGCTGGCTGGCACCAGCAATACAAAGACGGCCTCAAAGACCCCCATCGTCTGAGCGAACAACTCCGGCGTGTTGGTTGTCTGGAAAACCGCCAGCCGCACGATCATGGAGCAGAGCGGCACAATGACCAGCAGCAGGCCATAGCGCAGCACGCGCAGGTCGGCGCGCGAGAGCACCCATACAATTGTTGGCTTGTGGCCAGCCTCCTTGGTGGCGAGGAACTGCAGCCAGTGGCTCATGAAGAGAACGAGCACCAACCAGTCGACAGTCCGATCAGCGAACCACTGCGGATCGTGGCTGTTGATCAAAAACGCCATGTTGGAGCCAACCAGCGGAACGAGGAAGTCGTAGAGTGGTCCATAGAGTTCGTGCCAGCCGTAGGGCAGCAGCACTCCCAGAGCGAGCGGAAAGAGCGCGATCCTCATGAAGGGCCAGAGGTTGGTGAGGAGCGTTCGATAGGCCTCGGCCAGAGTGCGACCAATCGGAATCTTCGCCGGCAGCGCCGCGATCTCTGCTTCGGGCAGCGTCACTCGAAACGCTCCAGGATGGCCTTGTCCGCTGCCGGCACCCAGCCGGTGCAGGTGCGAAAGGCGACGGCGAACAAGGCCAGGTAGAGTGCCTCCAGGACCCACATGCCGGCATGCCAGAGCAAGGCGACCGCAAAGCCGACGCCAGAATCCGACTTTGCGGCCAGGGCAAGGCCCAGCAGATAGTCGAAGATCTTCCCAGGCACCAAGGCGGTCATCGCGGCGGCGATGAAGAGGTTGCGCGCGATGCCACGGGTGTGGCGCCACGCCACGGCAAGGCTGTAGTTCTCGTCCACGGCAGTGGCCGCGTAGATGAAGCTGAAGCGTAAACCGATATAAAACAGGGGAAGATAGAGCACCCAGTAGACGGCGCTGCCGTCTGGGAGCGACAGGAAGTCTGCAATATAGGGGAACAGGGTCAGCGGCAGATGCGCCACGGAGAGCAACAGCGCATAGCCGAGGAGGTGCAGATGACGTCGCTGAAGCTTCGGAAAGAAGGGCACGTTCCCGGGCCCTGGTGCCAGCAACAGGTGGCGCAGCCAAGCCACAGCCATCAGCGTCCAGGGAATCTCAGTGCCAAACTCCCAGGCCAGCCGGTAGGACAGGGGATCGAGCAGCGTCGACGCGGCACCGATCAGCACCATAAGCACGAAAGGCAGCGCCGAGATCTTCGCCAGCACCGCGATGTTGCCGAAGACCAGGCGGTAGGTTTCAGCAACGGCCGGCCAGACCGGCAGCGGTGCGACGGCGGCGGCTGGCGGCTCCGCATCGATCACTCGAAACGCTCCAGCAGTTCGCGGCGGTCGGGCTGCCAGCCGGTCAGCGCGCAGAAGGCGCGGGCCAGCACCGCACAGCTCAGCGCGTAATAGAGAAAGAGCAAGATGTTGCCGGCGATCAGGGCAAACCAGCGCATGCCGCCTTCCAGGCGACCATTTTCAAACAGCGCGCCCAGGTCAGGGGCGATGATCGCGATGACGGCGCCGAAGGCGAAGACGAGCAGGACGAAGGGCGCGGCGACGACGACCTGGGCGATGAGGATGCGCAGGCCATTTCCTGTGGTGCGGTGCCAGGACTCACCGAGCCGTTCTGGCGCGTCGAGTGCGATCCACGGAAAGACGAAAGCGAAGCGGACGGAGATATAGGCGGCAACGGCATGGAGAACGAAAGCCAGGCTACCGAACGCCAACGGCGCCGACGCAGCGGCCTGCGGCAGCAGCTTTTCGATGAACAGTCCGGGCACGAACAGGAATGTCAGCAGCAGATTGTAGCCGACAAAGAGCATCAGGCGCCGGTCGAGGTGCGGGACGAGAGCCGGCCGCGCGGTGGCGCCGTCCAACAGCAGATGGCGGTACCAGGCAACCTCGAAGAACGTACCGATGACGGTGCTTAGGACGAGATGCAGAATGCCGAGGCCGAGTCCGGCGGTTTCCTCGTGGATCGCGAAGTCGAGCCCGATCGTTAGCCCGAAGGGCAGTGCGGCGGCGATCAGGAAGACACCGAGGTTCCCGAAGGTGTCGCGGTAGGCGGCTTTGGTGACCTGCCAGACCGGCACCTTGAGGATGCGAGGCGGCTCGGTCTCGAGGACAGTCATGCTGAAGCTTTCCCTCGGCTACGGTCATCCAACCGCAACGTTAGCAGCCGGTTGTAAATTCGACTAAGGGAAAGAGGCCTGGGCGCCTTACTCGAAGACGTCAGGCAGATTCTGTGGCCCTGCCGGGACCCAGCCGGTGCAGGTGCGGAAGGCGATGGCGACGATGGCGAACAGCACCGCCAGCACGGCCATCAGCAGCGCGAAGGAGATCATCACCACAGCGATCACGGCCACCGGTGAGATCTGCTCAGCGATCTGGGCGATGATCTCGGGGTTGCCGGGGCCGGCTGCGGCGATGGCCGCCACCGGCACGCCGATCAGGATGACGAAGATCTGGCCGAGGACGATCGACAGCAGAAGATAAAGGGGGATGGCCGCGGCCAGCAGCGCAACGGTGAGCCGCCATCCGCCCTGCCCCTGGGTATGACGCCACGACAGCGCCAGGCTGTAGTTTTCCTCCACAGCCAGGGCCGGGAAGATGAAGCTGAGCCGCGCCGTCACGTAGAACACACCCAGCGCGATGACGGTCGCGAGGGGCGGAAGGGCCAGGGTTAAGGGCACCTGCACCAGCAGGGTAGCCAGATTGATTGCCAGGGCATAGCCGAAGACGCGCCAATGCCGGCGGTCCCAGCGCAGGCTCGGGCGCACCAGCCCTGGCGGGCCGAGCAGCACGATGCGGTACCAGTTCACGCCGAAGTGGCTGTAGGCGGCAAGCGGCGCGATGAACAGCACCAGCATCATGGTGGCGGCGTTCGGCACGACGAGAAAGATCGCCGAAGCGGCGGCAATCAGCATCAGCCCGCCGGCGGCGGCCCGCAGCAGCAGCACCGGGTCGCGATAGGTTACGGTAAAGGCGCTGACCACGGTCGCGACAATGGGCAGGCGCGCCACCGCCTGCTCCGGCGGCCGGTCTTGCACGTTCATGCCGTCATGCCCGGGCCGGTCCGGCCAGATTCTCTCGTGGCTGGGTCATGCGCCCACGCCGGCGGCTTCCAGGTCACCGGCGCTCCGCCGGGCCGCGGCCAGGGGGTCGTCGGCAGCGGTAATCGGGCGACCGATGACGAGGTGGTCGGCACCGGCGGCAATAGCGTCTTCCGGCGTCATGATGCGCTTCTGGTCGCCCACCGCCGACCAGGTCGGGCGGATGCCCGGCACCACCAGCAGGAAGTCGGGGCCGCAGGCCTTGCGCAGCATTTCAATCTCCTTGGCCGAGCAGACCACGCCGTCCAGGCCGCTGTCCTGCGCCAGCAGCGCCAGGCGCTTCACCTGGGCTTCCGCCGGACCTTTTTGACCGACTTCTTCCAGGTCTTTCTCATCCAGGCTGGTCAGCACGGTGACGCCGATCACCTGCGGCCGTTCGACGCCCAGGTCTTCGGCTGCCTCGCGCGCCGCTTCGGCGGCCGCCATCATCATCGCGCGTCCACCCGAGGCGTGTACGTTGACCATCTTGGGGCGCAGATGAACGGCGGCGCGGATGGCGCCGGCCACGGTGTTGGGGATATCGTGGAATTTCAGATCCAGGAACAGCGGCGCGCCGCCGGCGGCCAGGCGCACGCCGTCCGGCCCTTGTGCGGTGAACAGTTCCTTGCCGATCTTCACGCCGCCGACGGCACCGACCAGGGCCTTGGCGAGGCGCGCCGCCTTGTCGATATCCGGCGTGTCGAGGCCGACGAAGATGCGTTCGTGCGGTTTCAGGGTGGGGGCAAGCGTCTTGGCCAAGGTCGTTCCTCTTGCGGCGGTTATTCCGTTGTCAGGGTCTGATGCCGACCCTCGGCCCACAGGCGGAAGCTCTTGAAGCTGATCTCGCCGGTGGTCGTCCTGGCCAACTGCTCGCCCATCAGGGCACCGAACTTGAACATATGGCCGCTGCAGCCGCCGATCATCAGGATCGGGCCATTGCGCTCGGTGACGAAGCGTTGGTCGGGGGACACCGCGTAGGGGCAGACCTGACCGCGCAGAACCTTGTAGTCATCGAAGTCGCGCAGCAGCGGCGCGAAGGCGGCGGCGACCTCCGCGGCTTCGTTGGGGCCCAGTGGGTCCAGCTTGTCCGGGTCGCCGGGGCGTCGATGCTGGCCGCAGCCGAACTTCAACTCGGTGCCGCCGGCCGGCGGCGCGGCGTAGATGTCGACCTCGTTCAGCAGGTGTACCATGACCGGCGCCTTGGCCCAGCTTTCGGCGTGGGCCTCGGGCGGCTGCATGTAGGCGACCACCTGGCGATGCGGCACCGCGCGGCGTTTCAACTCGGGGAACAGCTTTGCGGTCCAGGCGCCGGCGGCAACGACGATGGCCTCCGCCGTCTCGCGCTTGCCGTTCTCCAGAAGGACGGAACCGGCGGCGGGATCGACGCCGACCACGCGGGTCTCGTCGCGCAGAGTGACGCCGCGCCGGCCGAGGTCACGGATCAGCGAGTCGACGATACGCGCGGCGAACAGCACGCCGCCGGCCGCGTTGTAGAGGCCCCAGGCGTGCTCCGGCGCCTTCATGAAGGGGCACAGCGCCTCGATTTGCTTGTGGTCCAGGGTCTCGTAGTCGAGCCCCAGGTGATCCAGGGTCTCACGCGACTGGTCGGCCCAGTCGCCCTCTTCCGTCGACAGCGCCAAGCTGCCGATCTCGGCATAGTGGGATTCGCCGAGGTCGTCCCACATCCGCTGCCAGGATTTCAGGGCGTCGACCGTCATGGCACAGTAGCCGGGCTGGTCGGCATAGGGCAGGCGGATCAGCCGGTGCTGGTCGTAGGAGGCGCCGCCCTCGTGCGGCAGAGGCCCCTGTTCGAACAGCAGGGCCTCGTGACCGCGGCGTGCCAGGGCCCAGGCCGTCGACAGGCCGACGATGCCGCCCCCGATGATGATGACTTTCATGGTCTTGGAACCTTCCTGCCCTGCGCCGCGGTGCTGTGGCCGGACCCGTCCGTCCAACTGCCCGGCCAAGCTCACCCGGCCAAGCTCACCCGGCCGGCGCCGCGTCTTCCATAGCGCTCGGGCGCCCCGAAATCCAGTGCTGGAAATCCGATGCGGGTCTGCGTCCGCCGATCACCTCGGCCAGGTGTGCGCCGATCAGCGGGGCGAACTTGAAGCCGTGGCCGGAAAACCCGGTCAGAATCCAGGCAGCGCCCTGCTCGGCGGCGATGAAGCGCTCGTCCCCGGTGACGGTATAGAAACAGGTGCCGCGCCGCTGCACGCGATAGTCCTCGAAGCCGGCCAGGTGCTCGCCGGCCATGGCCAGGGCCTCGGCGACATCGGCGGTTTGCCCGGCGCGGTCGCGGTCGGGGTGGCCGTTGAGGGAGAATCCGTGGTCGCCGATCTTCATGCCGGTGCCGGCGGCGGGCGGCACCAGGTAGAAGCCGGAGCCCGAGCCGCCGGAGCCCCCGGAGGCCGACCCGATATCCAGCAGCATGGGATGGCGCGCCCAGGCAGCCCGCGTTGCCGCCGGCGGGTCCAGGTAGGCGTAGGTCTGGCGCGACGGGGTCACCTGGTCCGCGAAACCGGGCAGCAAATCGGGCAGCCACGGCCCGGCGGTGACGATCAGGCGGTCGGCCGACACCCGACTGCCGTCGGCGAGGGTCAGGGCGGCGCCGGCCGGGTCGATTGCCGTCACACGGCAGCGCGGATGCAGCGCACCCCCCAGCGCCGCCACCCGTGCCGCCAGGCTTTCCAGGATCGGGCGGGCCAGCAGCAGGCCGCCGCTGTCCAGGTACAGGCCGCGGCTGTCGGGGCGATGGACCAGCAGCGGGAAGCGTGCGGCGAGGGCTTGTGCGTCGAGCCATTCGTAAGGCACGCCGAGGCGCTCCAGACCCTCGGCCGAGCGGTCGACCCAGATCTCCTTGTCCGGCGACGCTGTTTCGCGGCTGACCGCCAGGGTGCCGGTCGGCACGTAGTGGCAGGTGCCGAGCCGCGCCCAGAGGCGATCCCAGGCGGCGTAGGCCGGCGCCACCAGGGCGGCGTAGCCGTCGTGGCCGCCGTAGGGGTAGCGGATCAGGCGGTGCTCGTCGGTGGAGGAGGCAAGATCGTGCGGGCTCGTGCCCTGCTCGTAGACCGCGACCGCGTGCCCGGCAGTGCACAGGGCCTCCGCCGTCGCCAAGCCCATGACGCCGGCCCCGACCACCAGGATCTTCATACGGGGTTCTTCATACGGGGATATTCATCTCAGTATCTTTCGCAGACCAGTTGTGCCGCCGCCAGGTCTTCGACGGCGGTGCCGACCGACTTGAACAGGGTGATCTGGTCGTAGTAGCGCCGTCCGCTGCGCTCACCGCGGGCGATCTCCAGCAGGTCGCCGGCAATGTCGTCCAGCGACAAGGCGCCGGCCTGGATGGCCTGCACGATATCGCCGCCTTCCTTGGTCGCGCCGGCGCGGGTGTCGACGAAGACGCGGGCCTTGCGCATCGCGTCGTCGTCGGGCTCGCGCATGTCCGGACGGAAGGCGCCGACCAGGTCGACGTGCTGGCCGGGCTGCAGCCAGGCGCCGCGGATCAGCGGTTCCTTAGACAGGGTGGCGCAGGAGATGATGTGGGCGCCGCGCGCCGCGGCCTCCAGGTCGTCGGTCCAGTCGACGCGGAAGTCGCGCCGGTTCATGCGCTTGGCCAGGCGCTTGGCCTTTTCCGGATTGCGGCCCCAGATCAGCACGTTGCAGATCGGCCGGACGGCGGCGTGGGCGGTGATCAACTGCGGCGCCAGAGCGCCGGTGCCGACCATCAGCAGGCGCTCGGCATCCGGACGCGAGAGATAACTGGAAGCCAGCGCCGAGGCTGCTGCGGTGCGCTTGACCGTCAGGGTCGGCCCGTCGATCAGCGCCAGCGGCGAACCGTTGTTGCCGTCGATCAGCACGTAGATGCCCATGATCGCCGGCAGGCTCTGCTTGCCGTTGTCGGGGAATACCGTGACCATCTTCACGCCGATGTGGCGGTCGACCTGCCAGGCCGGCATCAGCAGCAACGTCGCCGTCTCGGCGCCGGTCACCGCGACGTCGTGATGGTGGCGCACCGGAACCTGGACGTCGCGGCGGAAGGCCTGGCGCAGGCGTTCGACGAGAGAAGGATAATCGAGCGCGGCCTCGACCTCCGCAGCGGAGATGATACGCATCAGAGCTCCGCTCCCGTACGCTGCCCCTTCCGCCCCGGCATCGCTCAGGGTCCGCCGGAAATCGCTTTAAGGTCGCCGGCGGGTCTGGTCAGTTGGCCGGGAGCGTTGCCCATAGCGTTGCTGGGAGCGTTGCCGGGAGCGCTCCGGCTGGCCGCCGCGCGCTTCAGTTCGACCAGCTCGCGCTCCAGAATGGCGGCGCGCTGCTCGGCGCGGCGGGCGCGGGCCCGGGCGACGCCGAAGCGCAGCCACATCAGGAAGGCGCCGACCACGAAGCCGGTCAGCAGGCTGCCCAGCAGCACCAGTGCGAAGGGCACCACCAGCTGGAACTCGAAGGGCCAGAAGTCGATGGCCACATCCTGCAGGTTCACCGCCGTGAAGGTCACGAAGACGACGAGGAACAGGAAGGTGACGATCAGGTAGAGATAGTGCACGGGTGCGCCAGTCTTTTGCTTTGGCCGTTGCCTCGGGGCCGTTTGCTGCTCGGCCTTTTGCGTTGCAGCGGATCGACGCCGATTCTAGCCTAATAGACGCCGCATCGCGAGGCCTGTCGTGCATTCAGCCGGGCGTCTCGTCAGGCTGGCGCGCCTCAGCGGCTGTTCAGGCGCTCGCGCAGCTGCTTGCCGGTCTTGAAGAAGGGAACATGCTTCTCCGACACGCTGACCGCCGTACCGGTGCGCGGGTTGCGACCGACTCGCGCCTCGCGGCGCTTCACCGAAAACGCGCCGAAACCGCGCAGTTCGACCCGGTCGCCGCGCGCCAGAGCTTCGCTGATTTCGTCGAAGATCGTCGTGACGATGCGTTCCACATCACGATGATAGAGATGCGGATTGAGGTCCGCGATGTGTTGGATCAGTTCCGATTTTGTCATAGTGACGTCATCCCCTCCCGATCCGCGAAGCGGTCGGAGTTCCCCATCCCGTTTACCTCCCGCAGATCACGGTTTACCGCCGTTTTTTTTCATTGCTTTGCGGAGACCCCCCTGAGGTATCTCCCCCGCTCCGGCGTGCGCACCGCGCTGCTTTCATTACGCCAAAGGCATTTCCCTTGCCGCAAGTGGGAAACGTTGCCAGAGGAACGTTCGGGCGTCAAGGATAAGCCTTTCAGAACAAACGTTTTTTCGATGAATGTGTCAATGGACGCCTGGGGGCAGGAAAACGGCGGAGAGGCGTGGATTCTTTGCGTTTTCCATCGGCCCGGCCGCAAGAGCAAGCGGCCCGTCGAAAGGTCTGCGGGGCTTCAGGCGGTGTAAAAGAAAACGGCTCGCCGGGAATTCGGCGGGGCCCCAGGCGGCGTAAAAGAAAACGGTCCGCCGGGGATTCGGCGGGGCCCCAGGCGGCGTAAAAGAAAACGGCCCGCCGAGAACTCGGCGGGGCCCCAGGCGGCGTAAAAGAAAACGGCCCGCCGAGAACTCGGCGGGCCGTTGTCACAGATTATCCGGCGAGTGGCTTAGTTTTCGTCGTCGCCCTCGTCGCCGTCGTCGTCCTTCGAGCCGCGCTGGCGCTGAGCCTTGGAGATGGCGGCACCCAGGATATCGCCTAGGCTGGCGCCGGATTCCGTGGACCCGTATTCGGCCACGGCTTCCTTCTCTTCGACGATCTCGCGCTGCTTGATCGACAGGCTGATCTTGCGGGTCTTGGGGTCGATCGCGGTGCTGCGGGCATCGACCTTCTCGCCCACGGCAAAGCGGGTCGGGTTCTGCTCGCTGCGGTCGCGCGACAGTTCAGCCTTGCGGATGAAGCCGATGGCGCCTTCGCCGACCTGAACCTCGATGCCGTTCTCGGTCACCTGGTGGACGGTGCAGGTCACCACATCGCCCTTGTGCAGGTTGGAGGTCGATCCCGCGAAGGGATCCTCGCCCAGCTGCGTGATGCCCAGGCTGACGCGCTCTTTGTCGACGTCGACATCCAGCACCTTGACCTTGACCATGTCACCCTTGTTGTAGCCCTTGGCCGCTTCCTCGCCGGACAGGTTCCAGTCCAGGTCGGACAGGTGGACCATGCCGTCGATCTCGCCGGGCATGCCGACGAACAGGCCGAACTCGGTGATGTTCTTGATCTCGCCTTCCAGCTCGCTGCCGACCGGGTAGTTGGCTAGGAAGGCCTCCCAGGGGTTGTTGCCGCACTGCTTCAGGCCCAGGCTGATGCGCCGCTTCTGCTCGTCGACGTCGAGGATCATGACCTCGACTTCCTGCGAGGTGGAGACGATCTTGCCCGGATGGACGTTCTTCTTGGTCCAGCTCATTTCGGAGACGTGGACCAGGCCCTCGATACCGGCTTCCAGCTCCACGAAGGCGCCGTAGTCGGTGATGTTGGTGACGCGGCCGGTGAACTTGGTGCCGACCGGGTACTTGGCGGCGACGCCTTCCCAGGGATCGGCTTCCAGCTGCTTCATGCCCAGGCTGATGCGCTGGGTCTCGGCGTTGAAGCGGATCACCTGCACCTGGACCTGCTGGCCGATGGACAGCACCTCGGTCGGGTGGTTGATGCGCTTCCACGAGATGTCGGTGACGTGCAGCAGGCCGTCGACGCCGCCCAGGTCCACGAAGGCGCCGTAGTCGGTGATGTTCTTCACCACGCCGGTCAGCACCTGGCCTTCCTTCAGATTGGCGACCAGCTCCGAACGCTGTTCGGCGCGGGTTTCCTCTAGGACGGCGCGGCGCGACACCACGATGTTGCCGCGCGAGCGGTCCATCTTGAGGATCTGGAAGGGTTGCGGGGTGCCCATCAGCGGGCTGACGTCGCGCACCGGGCGGATGTCGACCTGGCTGCCGGGCAGGAAGGCCACGGCGCCGGAAAGGTCGACGGTGAAGCCGCCCTTCACGCGGCCGAAGATGGTGCCGGTCACGCGCTCGTTGGCGGCGAAGGCCTTGGCCAGCTGCGTCCAGGCTTCCTCGCGCTTGGCCTTCTCACGGCTCAGCATCGCCTCGCCGTTCTTGTTCTCCATGCGCTCGAGGTAGACTTCGACCTCGTCGCCGGCCTTCAGCTCCGGCATCTGGCCGGCCTCGGCGAATTCCTTCAGGGCGACGCGCCCTTCCGACTTCAAGCCGACGTCGACAACGGCGGTGTCGCCGTCGATGGCGATGATGATGCCGCGAAGGACCTTGCCTTCAAGACCGTCTTCAGTGCCGAGGGATTCATCGAGAAGAGCGGCAAAGCTCTCTTTTGCGGGGGCGGTGCTGGTGGCTGCTTCAGCCATATTCGGTAGTCCTTTCGTTCGTGCACTATCCAGGCCGGGCGGTTTGCCGCCGGTCTTCCCGGGACCATCCCGGGCGGTTTGTCTTGCTGACCTGCAATAAAAAACTGAGCCTTACGGCCTCTTCACGGGACGCGGAAACCGCTAATTTTCCTGAAACCGTTCCTGGTCGTGTCGCCGGGCAACCTCCGCCATGGCGACCTCGAAGGCCTGATCGGCATCCATACCGCTGGTATCAAGCCGGACCGCATCCTCCGCGGCCTTCAAAGGGGCGGTTGCCCGCCCGCTGTCGCGCGCGTCCCTTTCGCGCAAGTCCTGCAAACCGCGGGCGTATATACTCTGCTCGCCCCGTTCAAGCAACTCTTTATGCCGTCGGGCGGCGCGCGCCTCCACCGAGGCGGTCAGGAATAATTTCACATCAGCCTCCGGGCAGACTACCGTGCCGATATCGCGCCCGTCCAGGACGGCGCCGCACCGGGGCCCTTTTGGGCCGGCCGGCGGATGGGCGGCGAAGTCGCGCTGGAAGTCCAGCAGGGCATCCCGCACGGCGGGAATCGCCGCCACCTTGGAGGCCGCCTGGCTGACGGATTCCAGACGCAGGTCGTCGCGTTCCAGATCGATGGGGGTCAGGGCCCGAGCCGCCGCGGCGGCGGCTTTCGGGTCTTCCGGGTCGCCGCCGGCAATCAGGATCTTGGCGGCCACCGCGCGGTAGATCGATCCGGTGTCCAGGTAGGCGTAGTCCAGGGCGGCGGCCAGGCGGCGCGCCAGGGTGCCCTTGCCGGCGGCGACGGGTCCGTCGACGGCGATAATCACGTTGTCTCCTTGGCGGCGACAATCATGGTTCGGCGATCTCCGCCCCCAGGCCCGTCATCAGGTCGGCGAAGTCCGGGAACGAGGTGGCTACCGGCGTCATGTCGTCGATCAGCACCGGGCGCTCGCTGGCCAGGCCGAGGACCAGGAAGCTCATGGCGATGCGGTGGTCCAGCTCGGTCTCGATGGCCTGGTTGTTGCCGCCCGCGGGCCGACCGCCGCAGCCCCGAACGGTCAGGGTCTCCGGCTGTTCGGCAACCTCGACGCCGCACAGGGCCAGGCCGCGGGCGACGGCGGCCAGGCGGTCGCTCTCTTTCACGCGCAGCTCGCCCAGGCCGTGCATCACCGTGCGCCCCTCGGCGGCGGCGGCGGCCATGGCGAGGATCGGGTATTCGTCGATCATCGAGGGCGCGCGCTCGGCCGGCACCTCGACACCCTTCAGGCGGCTGCCGCGCACCACCAGGTCGGCGATCGGCTCGCCGCCTTCCTCGCGGGCGTTCTCGATCACGATGTCGCCGCCCATGTCCTGCAGCGTGGTGATCAGGCCGATGCGGGCCGGGTTTATGCCGACGGCGGTCAGGCGCACGTCGGAGCCGGGCAGCAGCAACGCCGCCACCAGGGGAAAGGCCGCTGAGGAGGGATCGGCCGGCACCTGCACGTGCTGGCCGGTCAACTCCGGCTGGCCGGTCAGGACGATCTCCTGCGCCCAGTGGCCCTCGTCGTCGATCTCGCGGCGGCGGATCGCGGCGCCGAAGTGGCCGAGCATCCGCTCGCTGTGGTCGCGGGTCGCCTCGCGCTCTACCACGCGGGTCTCGCCGGGCGCGTTGAGGCCGGCCAGCAGCACCGCCGACTTCACCTGGGCCGAGGGCACCGGCAGGCGGTAGTCCAGCGGCAGCGGGTCGCGTGCGCCGATCACGGTCAACGGCAGGCGGCCGCCCTCGCGGGCGATGAAGGCGGCGCCGCAGGCCGACAGCGGCTCGGTGACCCGTGCCATGGGGCGCTTGCGCAGCGAGGCGTCGCCGGTCAGCACGGCGGTCAGCGGGTGGCTCGCCAGGATACCCAGCAGCAGGCGCGCGCCGGTGCCCGAGTTGCCCATGTCCAGCACGTCCTCGGGCTCGCTCAGGGCGCCGACACCGCGGCCCCACACGTGCCAGCGGCCGTCCTTGTCACGCTCGATCTCGGCCCCCAGTGCCCGCATGGCGGCGGCGGTGCGCAGCACATCTTCGCCCTCCAGCAGGCCGTCGATGGTGGTCTCACCGACCGCCAGCGCGCCGAACATCAGCGCCCGGTGCGAGATGGACTTGTCGCCGGGCAGGCGGACAGAGCCCGAAAGCGCCGCGCTGGGCCTGCCGGTCATGGGCCGGCTTGTGGTCGGTTTCACGGGACGGACTTTCTCGTTCGATCTGGGTTGGGGCGATACCAATGGGATGTTCGCACAGGGTTCTACCGGGCGAGCGGGGGCGCCTGCAATGCCCTCTGTCGCGGTCGCCGCGCCGGGCGCTTTTCAGCCGGCTGCGAGCGGGGCTTTCACGGGTAGGCTTACGGGCACCAATAACCTTTTGACAGCGATGCACGATCATGGCAATTGCCACGCCCAGCCATTGAACTGCATGACCTTGTGGAGGACCGCGCTGGTGGCAAATCCGAAGTGGGGAACCAAGCGCATCTGTCAGAGTTGCAGCGCGAAGTTCTACGACCTGCAGAAGTCGCCGATTGTATGCCCGTCCTGCGGGGCGGTATTCGACCCGGAAGCCTTGCTGAAGTCCCGGCGTCCGCGCAGCGCGCCAAAGCCCGAAGCCCCGGCAAAGGCGAAGAAGCCGAAGCCGGCGCCGGCCGAGGACGATGACGATTCGGACGACGACGGGATCGATATCGAGGATGACGAGGCCGATGCCGCGGTCGGCGAGTCGGACGATGATGACGACGATTTCATCGAGGATACGTCCGACCTGGGCGATGACGACGATGTCGCCGTGGTCGTCAAGGACGACGACGACGATACTTGAGGCGAGAGTTGAGGCGTCGGGCCTGAATTGCCGAACCTGAGGTGATGGCCAGGCGGGCCTGATCCTCGGGGCTGGCCGATCCTTGGGGCCGCCCGATCCTTGGGGCCGCCCGATTCTTGGGACCGGTTGAAGACCGGACCCGCCTGTTAGGCTTGGGGTAACCCTTCCTGCCGATACTCGTCCCCCCGCGTGGGGGAGGCATCCGGGAAAGGAAAGAGACCGGCCCGGCAGCGCCTTGAGGCAGGGACGAATTTTTCCTTGCCTTGATCCGGCGGGATACCTAATTTCCCGCATCACGCCGCCGGGCGCCCCGCATTCTGCGGCTCCGGCGGTTCCCATGGGGCCGTAGCTCAGTTGGGAGAGCGCTACAATGGCATTGTAGAGGTCGTCGGTTCGATTCCGTCCGGCTCCACCAAGTTTCTCAAGACCCCCGGCCCCGCGGCCGGGGGTCTTGCTTTTCCGGCACCGGCCCTAGCCGCCGGCGGTGCGGCAGTTGTCCTTGCTCAGCCGGTAGTAGCGCAGGTAGCTGCCGTCGGCTGTCTCGTATTTCGTCATGAAGACGACCCCGGCTTCCAGCAACAGCCTGAACTTGGGGTTCTGGCAAACCTCCGCGGTAGCCGCGTCCAGATATTTGCCGAGGGTGACGACGTCCACGGCGCTTTCGTCTGCGGCCAGACGGATGCTCTCGTTGATGGTGAGCCCGTCGATATCAAACGCGAACAGAACCCGGCCCAAGGAAAGTTCCTTCGGCAACTCTGAACGCGATTTGGCGGCCCATTCTTCGATTTGCGCGTGGGCGTCCTCTGGCACGATGCCCGCAGCGCGTGCCCGAATGTCCGCCAGATCGGCATCGCTGAGTCCTGGCGGGCCCGGTCGGGTGACGACGATGTAGACCGCCAGCACGATGAGCCCTGAAACCACCAGATAAGGCAGGTACTTTTGCAACTACTTCTCCGTGATTGGCTGTCTAATTATGAACGCCATGCGCTCGCTTGCCAACCGGCGGCGACTTGCCGAACGCGGCGGACTGCCCTACTGAAGAGCGCCAAATCAAGACAGTGGGGAGGTTTCACATGGCCCAGCAAAAGTATCGCATCGCGGTCATTCCCGGCGACGGCATCGGCAAGGAAGTGATCCCGGTCGGCCAGCGCGCCGCCGAGGCTGTCGCCGGCAAGCACGGTTTCGCGATCGAGTGGCAGGAATTCGACTGGTCCTGCCAGCGCTATGCCGAGACCGGGCGGATGATGCCGGAAGACGGCATCGCCCAGGTGAAGGAATTCGACGCCCTTTACCTCGGCGCCGTGGGTTTTCCCGGCGTGGCCGACCACGTCTCCCTCTGGGGCCTGCTGATCCCGCTGCGCCGCGAACTGGACCTCTACGCCAACGTGCGCCCGGTGCGCCTGCTGCGCGGCATGACCTCGCCGCTGGCCGGGCGCGGGCCGGAAGACATCGATTTCATCGTGGTGCGCGAGAACGTCGAGGGCGAGTACTCCGACATCGGCGGGCGCTCCTACGGCGGCACCGATCAGGAAATGGCCTCCCAGCTTTCGGTGTTCACCCGCCGCGGCACCGACCGCATCATGAAGTACGCCTTCGATCTGGCCGAAAAGAGGAAGCGCAAGCACGTGACCTCGGCCACCAAGTCCAACGGCATCGTCCACACCATGCCCTACTGGGACGAACGCTTCGCCGCCATGGCGGCCAGCTATCCGGACGTGAAGACGGCGCAGTATCACATCGACATCCTCACCGCCCACTTCGTGCAGCACCCGGACTGGTTCGACGTGGTGGTCGCGTCCAACCTCTTCGGTGACATCCTTTCCGATCTGGGGCCGGCCATCGCCGGTTCCATCGGCATCGCCCCGGCAGCCAACCTGAACCCGCCCGGCGACTTCCCTTCGCTGTTCGAGCCGGTGCACGGCTCGGCACCGGATATCGCCGGCCAGGGCGTCGCCAACCCGGTGGCCGCCGTGTGGACTGCGGCCCTGATGCTGGATCACCTGGGCGAGACCGCGGCGGCGGCGGCGCTGGAAGCGGCCATCGAAACGGTGCTGGAAGCCCCGGCGGCGCGCACCCGCGACCTGGGCGGCAGCGCCGACACGCGGGCCTGCGGCGAGGCGATTTTGAAGGCGCTGGCCTGACGGTTCGGGGATAGGCTCGGCGGCTTGACCTTCCCCCTGCTGGAACGGGCAGCCTGTTTCCTGTTCGTGAACGAATGGGCAGGGATATGACGAAGAAGAAACCGAGCTGGACCGTCGCCGGGCTGGCGCTGCTGCTCGCCTTCGGCGCGGCCGCGGCCTATGTCTGGATCGGTAACGGCGCGGCCGCCGGGCTCGACCCGCACGACCGCGCCAAGGTGGCGCGGGGCGGCGAAATATATGCCGCCAACTGCGCCAGTTGTCACGGCGCCGATCTGGCCGGCCAGCCGGACTGGCGCCAGCGCCGTGCCGACGGCCGCCTGCCGGCGCCGCCGCACGACGAAACCGGCCACACCTGGCACCACCCTGCCGAACAGCTCTTCGCGCTCACCAAGTATGGCCCGGCGGCGCTGGCCGGCGGCGGCTACCAAAGCGACATGCCGGGCTATGACGGCAAGCTGAGCGACGCCGAGATCTGGGCCGTGCTGTCCTATATCAAGAGCCGCTGGCCGGCGGAGATCCGGGCCCGGCACGATCAGATGTCCCAATAGGCGCCCCAGCTAATGGGCGCCTTTGGGCGGACATCCCGATCAGGGCCCTTTCGCGCCAAAAATAACTCCCAGGAACCGGCCTTGCCGGACGAATCCCCCAAGAAAACCAATAAACCAATAAATGGTGAGAAAACTCACCGACACTGACATCCGCGTCGTGATCTCCTCCCTTCAGGCAACCAGGAACTGCCAATCGTTGCGGCAGGGGGAACCGGCGAAAGTCGGCAGCGTTGCATCTAGGTTCCGATCCTTGGGCAATTGGGTGCGACTCACAGTGACGATCTTCGGCCACTTAAAAGCAGGTCACAGCAGGCAGCGCCATCTGGCGGCAAGCATCCTGGCGATGCCGGCGGGCGGGCGTAACGGCGCACGGTTGTTCGACCTGCTGTGCGACGAAGCGGAGGCCCAGGCCGCCGCCGAGGAGCACACTTTCTACGCCGCCGTGCTTACCTTGAGCGGTGACCAGGAGATGTCGCGGCGGGCCGTGCGTAGGCACGACGATACTGCCGTGCTGATTGGCGAAATCTCTGCTCTGACGCCCGACAGCGATGAATGGCGCGAGGGGATCGACCGCTTTGCGCGGCTGATCGACCGTCACATTGAAGAGGTGGAAGAGGTTCTGACGCTTGCCCGCCCGCTGATCGCCCAGGCGCAGGCGGTACAACTCGGAGAGCGCTATCTGAAGGCCAAAGCGAATTGGATCGGTGCTTTCGGCCGTGTGCCGGCGCCCTGCCCGGTGCCGGCGGCGGCAAGCGACCCTATGACCCTTTCCCGCTGTGTCGCCGCGAAACTTCCCGGTCGTTCGCGCCGCTGGTTCCAGAAGTTCGGACGTCCGCTGCTCAACTGGCCACGCAGCGCTGCCGAGGCGCGATCGAATCTGTGGGGGCGGCAGGAGCCGGCGGACTACGGTTCCAGCCTGGGGCGTTCGGTGCCGACGCGCAGCCGTTAGGCTACGGCCGCTGGCAGCCCTGCACACGGCCCGACTCAATCGGACCCAATTCAATCCTGAACAGACCTCATCGACATTTCGCGCGGCACTGGATAGAACATAAAAAGAACAAACGACTCGACCGGTTGAGAATGATGTATTAGATTACCTTCCAGGTAGAAAATACAGCACTGCCGGGGGCGACCGCCGATGTCGTACAGTTTCCCCTCCTGGGGCCGTTTCCCTTCGTGGGGCCGCTTTGCGACCCTTGTCATGACCCTAATAGTCATTGTCGGGCTCCTAGTGGTTCTGCCCAGCGGTCGAGCCACCGCCGCGGAGGTCGGCGAACGATTCGACGTGGGTCATTGGGCGGGTTATGCCCAGTACAGCGATGACGGGCGCGACTTCAGCCTTTGCCTCATCTCCGCCGAATTCGACAACGGCGTGGCGCTCACCTTTCTGCGCAAGGGCGATGGCCTCGCCTTCTTTCTGAATGACCCCCGCTGGCAGTTGGGCCAGTACGACAGCTATCCCATGACGGTCAGCGTCGACCGACTGTGGTCGCAACGGGTCGAAGGTCGCGCGGTGCTTCATTCCGTTGTCGTCGATCTGGGACAGGATCTACGGGCCTGGGACGCCCTCAGACGCGGCCACCGGCTGAGCGTGGTGACAGAGGTTCAGCGCTTCAGCTTTGTCCTCGATGACAGCGCCCGGGCGCTTGACCGGCTTGAGCAATGCTTCCGCGACCACAGCGGTACCGTGCTGCAGGCTCAACGCAATCCTTTCTCAGGCAGCGCCAATCCTTTCGCCGCGGCCCCGGCGCCCCAGACCTCACCCCAAACGCCACCCCCGACTTCTTCACGGAATGAACCGGAGACTGCGATGCGGCGCCGCCCCAGCATGCAGCTCGACCAGCTCAGCGGGCTTTTGGAGCGGGTCGTTGGGGTGGAATTCTGGGTGAGGCCGGCGGCAGAGGTGGATGCCTCGCTCGACATTGATTACATCTACGGCGCGGGCGAACTGCTGACGGGCTTTTACTGGGAAGCTTTCGCGGAAGGCCGTAGTGCCGAGCGAATTCTCGCAGACGCCTTGACCGATTTGCAGAACGGATGTTCAGGGCCCTACGTGTCCGGACTGCGCGCCAGTGTCGCCGGCGCGCGTGGCGTGCGTCTCCACGGGTCCCACGCCTGCCGGTCGGATGACTTCTTCGCCGATGCCACGATCATCGTCTGGAAGAACGGCTATGTATCGGTCTTCATGAACACCACCGACATGGCAGATGCGCAGGTTGCTGAAGAAATCGGCACGGCGGTCGGGACCGCTCTTGTCCCTGGTCTTTCTCCCTAGTCTCGCCGCGGCGTGCTTGCTGCAAAACTGCAATGAGCTTGTGTAGGTTCGCGGGTTCCCGGCGGGCGCGGCTGCCTGTATCCCCCTCTGCGTCACGCGCTTCTACATCGGCGCCGCTGCCGGCAGGTGACCGGCAAGGTCCGGTGAGCCCGGAGCGGTAGGTGCCGGTTGCGGCCGGACAAGTTTTCCGCCGCGAACTTTTGAACCGCCAGCCTCCCCCGCGCGACGGATGTGCAAGTTAACCGAACTATATTTTCCATCCATTTCTCGAGGCAGACTTCGCTATGAACCTCAAAAGCATTGTTTTCACCGGTATCCTCACATCGATGTCGGCTGTGGCCGTTTGTGTGATGCTGGCCCCCAACCCCGCCGATGCCTCGACCTGCATGCTCCGTAAGGGCAAGTGGGTCTGTGGCGGTGCCACCTTGGCGGATGCCAAGTCGGCCTGCAACGTAACCACCGGCAACCTTCCGCACACCTGCGACGCGGGCATCAATGTCTGCCACTGCGCGACCTCGTCGCAGCCGAGTTCCGGCGGCAACATGACGAAGCTGGTTGCCCCGGGTGCCGGCGGTACGCCGGCGGTCAAGGCGGCTCAGTAAGGCGGGCGTCCCTCTCCGTCCGGTTGCGTGCCGGCCGGAGAGGGGTCGTCACAAATCGTTCTCTTAAACGTCACACGCGAGACATCCCCCTGTTCTAGCCTTGTCGCCGCGCGGAGTCCTTCCGCGCCGATTTTCTCTGCGCTTCTTTTGGGGGACACCACGATGAACCGACGCGCGCTTGTGCTGGCGGGGCTGATTGCCCTGAGCCCGGCCACCGCTGCTTTTGCCATGGACATGAAACTGCTCACGACCGACGATCCGCTGACCACCTGGCGGACGGTGACTTATCCCGGCGGCAAGACCTCGGCTTTTTCCGTGGGCATCGGCTCGGCCGCCTTCCGCCACCCGGGCGACCCGGCCAACGTGATCTACACGGCTTCCGACCGCGGGCCGAACTTCACCTGCAAGGCCGCCAAGAAGATCATGGGCGCGGAAAGCCAGGCGCTGTGCAAGGACGTGAAGGGCGCGCGTTTCTACCCCACGCCGGACTACACCCCGTCGATCTACCGCCTGGAACTCGACCCGGCCTCCGGCACCTTCGCGGTGAAGGACGTGATCTCCCTGAAGACCGCCTCGGGCCTGGCCGTCACCGGGCTGCTGAATCCGCAGACTGCCGCCTCGACCGATCAGGGTCTCGATGCGCAAGGCAACAAGCTGGCCTACGATCCCAACACCATCGACGCCGAGGGCCTGGTGAAGCTGTCCGACGGCAGCTTCTGGATCGGCGAGGAGATGGGTCCTTCGGTGCTGCATGTCGCCGCCGACGGGCGCATCGTGAAGCGCATCGTGCCGGCCGACGCCGTCGCCGACTACAAGGACGCCGATACCGAGATCGTCGGCGGCCTGCCGGCCATCCTGTCCAAGCGGCACGGCAACCGCGGCATCGAATCCATGGCGGTGTCGCCGGATGAGAAGTTCCTCTACTTCATGCTGCAGAACCCGCTCGATAATCCGAACTCGAAAGCTTACGCCCAGGCCAAGAACACCCGCCTGTTCAAGATGGAGCGCGAAAGCGGCAAGTTGGTCGGCGAGTATGTCTACCAGTTGGACGACCCGCAGAGCTTCGCGCTCGATCCTTCCGATAAGCAGAATGCGCCCCGTGTCTCTGAGGTTGCGGCCATCGGCCTCGACCGCCTGCTGGTGCTGGAGCGCACCGACGCGACGACCAAGCTGCACGAGGTCTCGCTCGCCGGCGCGACCAACATCCTGGGCAGCCCGTGGGACGACGCCGCGACCAGCCCCAGCCTGGAGCTCAGCAACGATCTTCCGGCACCGGCGTCACGGCGCTGACCAAGACGCTGCGCTTCGACACGGCGCGCGACTTTCCGGACGCGCCGGTGAAGCTGGAAGGCATTGCCATTCTGGGCAACGGCAGCCTGGCGCTGATCAACGACAACGACTTCGGCATCACCGGCGATGCGACCAAGGTGCTATTGGTCGGCGGTGCCGTGAAGGCGGATACTGCCGTTTACACGGACTGAGCCTGCCGGGGTCCCGGCGGATCGTCCGTGGGGACCAGGCGTTCTCTGAAAGCCTCCCATTGGGCCTAAGCCTGTCACTTGCCGGCCGGCACCGTCACCGCGGTGCCGGCCGTTTTCTTGCTGCGTTTCTCTTGCGGGCCGGCTCGGTTACACTCAGGGCCTGTTTTCCGCTGGAGAGTCCATGCCGCGTCCCCTGCCGCGCATTGTCGCCGAAACCACGCCCTGGCAGCGCGCGCCGCGCCCGCTGCCTGGGGCGCGCTCGGTTTTCGCCATCGGCGACGTGCACGCCCATGCCGACCACCTCTGGACGCTGCACGAGCGCATCGCCGGCATCATCGCGCTGGAACTGGGCGATGCGCAGCAGGCCGGGGCGGTTTCCGTGGTGTGGCTGGGCGACTACATCGATCGCGGCTGGCAGCCGCTGCAAACCCTCGACCTGGTGGCTGCCGGACTCGGCCTGCCCGGTGTCGAGGAGATCCGTCTGGTCGGCAATCACGAGATCTACCTGATCGAGGCGGCGACCGGTGAGGACTTGAGCCTGCCGCAGCTGCTCAACTGGTGGCGTTTCGGCGGCGAGGAGCCCCTGAAGTCCCTGGCGCCCGACGCGCGCATCGAGGAGCCCGCCGAGCTGGCAGCGGCGCTCTGCGAGAGCCTGGGGCCTGAGCGCCTCGCCTTTCTCCAGGGCCTCGCGCTGCGCCACCGCATCGGCGACTATGTCTTCGTGCACGCCGGGCTTAACCCGGAACGGTCCCTAGAGGACCAGACCGAACGCGACCTGCTGTGGATCCGGGAGCCTTTCCTCAGCGGCCATCATTGGCCCCATCCGGTGACCGTGGTGCACGGTCACACGCCGGAAGGACCGACGGCGCTGGCCCACCGCATTGGGGTCGACAGCGGCGTGTTCGCCAGCGGGCGGCTCACCGCGGTGGAACTGCGCGGCGACCGCCTGCGGTTCGTCTCGACCCGCGAGGAAGCGTAAGCGGGCAAAGCTTAACGGAAAGAGGTTTGATTTTTTGAGGGTTTGTCAGGAGAAACGCGGTTAACGGAAGCTTTCCGGCGGGTTTCCTCTTAAGCAAGCCCTAAGGGTTCCTGCGATAGAATTCTCAATGATTCCGCACGCTTTCCTCGATCACCTCATTCTTCGATCATTGAGAGGGCCGCGGCAGATCACGGAAAGGCACGCATGGCGCAGGTGACGGAAAAGCGCGAAGTCGACGTGGTTCTGAGCGAGGCCGAGCAGTTGCGCGAACAGCGCGACCGCTTCCTTGCCTTTGCCTTCGCCGCTTCCGATCTGCTGCTGGAGATCGGCGACGACAGCCTGATCCGCTATGCCGTGGGGGCGACCAACCAGCTGCTTGGCGGCCCGCCCCAGGCGGTCATCGGCCAGGGCTGGCTGGATATCTTCGTCGAAGGGGACCGCCCGCTGCTGGTCGCCAAGATCGGCTCCCTGGCGCCGGGCAAGCGCTGCGGCCCGATCCTGGTGTCGATCCGCACCCCGGCGCCCGTGCCGGTCAATGGCAAGCGGCCCCCGAGGCGGCATGCCCCGAAAACCCTAAAGGTGGTTTTCAATGCCTGCCGCATCCCTGACCACGAGGACGTCATCTACTGTACCCTGACGGTGGCCAACATCGGCCTCGCCAAGGCGGCGCGGGCCCAGGCGGCACGCAGCGACAACGGCCTGCTCGGCCGCCAGGCCTTCGAAGAGGCGGCGGCGGAAACCCTGGAGGCGGCCCGCGCAGCCGGTCAGGACGTCGAGATCACCTTCATTGAATTTGTCGGTGCCGCGGGCTTTCGCGAACGTCTGGGCAGCGACCGTTGGCAGGCCTTTTACGCCGATGCCGGCACGGTCATGCGCAGCGGTTCGGTGGATAGCGATGCTGCCGGCGCGATCACCGAGGATCGCTTCGGCATCGTCCACGAGGCGGGGGCCGACGTCGGCTCCGAGGTGCGCCGCCAGCTGGCCGAACTGGCCCGCACTTTCGATCCCGCCGGTGGCGGCCTGGAAGTCGAACAGGCCACCGTCGCCGCCTCGGTCGACGAACTGACCAGCGAGGAGGCGGCGCAGGCGCTGGTCTATACCATCAACAAGATGGCGTCCAAGGGCACCGGAAACCTCGGGGTCAACAGTCTGGCCGTTTCCTTCCACGAGCAGGTGATGGAAACCCAGGACCGCATCACCGCCTTCAAGACGGTGGTTGCCGCCAACAAGTTCGATTTTGCGTTCCAGCCCATCGTCGACCTGGAAACCCGGCAGACCTCGCACTTCGAGGCGCTGACCCGCTTCGCCCATGGCGAGTCGCCCTACCAGACCATCGTGTTTGCCGAGAACGTCGGCCTGATTCAGGACTTTGACCTGGCCTGCTGCAAGCGCGCCATCACCTTCATGGCCGAACGTGCCGACAGCACGCCGGTGAACCTGGCGGTCAACCTTTCCGGCCTGTCGCTGCAAAACGATGTCTTCGTCGAAACCTTGATGGGCCTGCTGCGCAAGCAGTCCAATCTGGCCGGCCGCCTGATGTTCGAAGCCACCGAGTCGTCGCGCATGCACGACCTGGAGCGGGTCAGCCGGGTGTTCAATGCGATGAAGGGGCTGGGCTTCTCCATGTGCCTCGACGACTTCGGGGCCGGCGCCGCGTCGTTCCAGTATCTGCGGGCGCTGGAGGTCGATTACGTGAAGATCGACGGCACCTATACCCGCCGGCTGCTGAGCTCCGACCGCGACAGCTTGATGCTGCGCAACCTCTGCGATCTCTGCGCCGATCTGAACATCAAGACCATCGCCGAGATGGTGGAACTGGACGACCAGGTCGACAAGCTGCGCAGTCTGGGGGTGCACATGGGCCAGGGCTATCTGCTGGGCCGCCCGGCGCCGCAGCCGGTCTTTGCCGGGGCCAAGCGCCGTCCGGGCCGGTCGTGAGCGGGGCGGATTGCCTGGAAATCCGAGGATTTCCGGGGATTTCCGGCGGGTTGATTGGGGCCGTCCGGGACCCCATTTATGTTGAGGCGGCGCCGTTCTTCGGGCCGCTGGCGGCTGGAGGGCCAAGAGGTCTCCGGGACCGTGCAACATGAGGGCAGCCTTGCCCTCGGCCTTGCTCAAGGAGGAGGAGGCAGACCGTTACATGACGCGCTTGTCACTTTTCAACAGCCCGCTCCTGCTTGGTTTCGAGCAGTTCGAGCAGGCCATCGACCGCATCTCCAAGACGGCGGAAGGATATCCCCCGTACAACGTGGAGCAGCTCGGCGAAAACCGGCTGCGCATCACGCTGGCCGTGGCCGGGTTCACCGAAGAGGATCTCTCCGTCCAGATTGAGGATCGCCAGCTTGTCATCCGGGGCAAGCAGGCCGACGACCACGACCGGGTCTATCTGCACCGCGGCATCGCCGCGCGTCAGTTCCAGCGCAGCTTTGTGCTGGCGGAAGGCATCGAGAGCACCGGTGCCACGCTTGAACGCGGTCTGCTCCACATCGAACTGGAACGGCCGGCCGTGGAGCCCGAAGTGCGCACCATCAAGATCGTGACACAGGACGTTGCCGACGGCGCAGGCCCCGCTATCGGCGGCCCGGTCATCGAAGGTATTGGATCGGAGGGACGTAAATGAAACAGCAGATCGCCTACAGCGAACTCTCACCGCAGGATTTCCAACTGCTTGGAATCAACGACATCGCCTATGTGAAGAAGGAACGCGAGGACGGCAAGGACGTCTTCATGATCCACTCCGCAGACGGCAGTGCGATCACCGCCCTGGCCGACTTTGACGTCGCCTTTGCGGCAGTGCGCCAGAACGGCCTGGAGCCGCTCAGCGTCCACTGAGGCCGGCCTAACAACCAGGCAGGCTCGACCAGCAAGCAGAAGGGCCGCTTCCCACTACCGGGAAGCGGCCCTTTGCTTTTCGTGTTTCGATCGCCAGGCTGCGGGTTCAGGCCCCCGGTTTTAGGCCGAGGGTTCAGGTCGCCGGGTCAGGCGGCGTGGCTCGCCTGGTTCTGGGTCAGCAGGGCGTAGATCGCCTCGGCGCTGTCGGTGCCGCGCAGCTTCTCGCAGACGGCACGGTCGCGGAACAGCCGGGACACCCGGGCCAGGGCCTTCAGGTGGTCCGCGCCGGCGGTTTCCGGTGCCAGCAGCACGAAGATCAGGTCGACCGGGTGCTCGTCGATGGCATCGAAGTCGATCGGCGTCTCCAGCCGGGCGAACAGCCCGTACAGACGGTCCAGCTCCGGCAGCTTGCCGTGCGGGATGCCGATGCCGTGGCCGACGCCGGTGGTGCCCAGGCGTTCGCGCTCCATCAGCACCTCGAACAGCGCCCGTTCGGGCTGGCCGGTGATTTCGGCGGCCTTCTTGGCCAGTTCCTGGAGAGCCTGCTTCTTGCTGGTGACGCGAAGATTCGCGACTACGCTCTCAGGTAAGATCAGATCAGAAATATCCATCAGCAACCTTAGGTCCCTCGGCCGGTCATTCGCCGCGGTTTCCGCGCGGATCGAGCCAGCCGATGTTTCCGTCGCTCCGTTGGTAAATCATGTTGAGGCCGCCGTGCGCGCTGTTGCGAAACATCATGGCCGGCAGATTGCCCAGGTCCATGCGCATGACCGCCTCACTTACCGTGAGCGTCGGAATTTCTGTTGTCATCTCCGCAACGATGGCCGGTTGTCCGTCCGCGTTGCTCTCGTCTTCATTCTCCTCAGGGCCTTCCCCAGCCAGGATGTACTGCTGGGCGGGCAGAGGGGCCGATTCCGCGGCCTTGCTGTTATGGTCCCGCAGGCGGCGCTTGTAGCGGCGCAGGCGCTTCGACAGGCGCTCGGCGGCCGCATCGAAGGCGGGATAAGGCTCGTTGGCCTCGCCCTGGGCCTCCAGCTGAATGCCGCGGCCCACATGCGCCGAGATCACGGCGCGGTAGAGATGTGCCTCGCGCGACAGCGTTACGGCAACCTCCAGCGCATCCCCGAAGTATTTATCGAGAATACGAGAAAGGCTTTCATCAACGTGTGTTCGCAGCGCGTCACCGACGTCCAGCTGCTTTCCCTTAACGGAGAGCTGCATATTCGCTTTTGTGGATTGAAACGAGGTGGCTTACCACCATCACAGCATGCCTGATAGGCAAGGCGGGCGCAACATAGAGACGGCCCCAGGTGAAGTCAATAGGCTGTGTCCAATGGTTAACCGACCCTTCGGAGTCTAGTATAGAAACAATGAAATCAGATAGTTAGATCTGATTTACCAGGCCGGATTTCTCGCGCCGGCGCTGCACCGAGGAGGGGATTCGCATGGCCTCGCGGTACTTGGCCACCGTGCGGCGGGCGATGTCGACGCCATCCTTGCGCAGCAGCTCGACGATGGTGTCGTCCGACAGGATGTCCTTGTTGCTCTCGGCGTCGATCAGCAGGCGGATGCGGTGGCGCACCGCCTCGGCCGAATGGGCGGTGCCATTGGCCCCGGCAATGGAGGCGGTGAAGAAGTATTTCAACTCGAAGGTGCCGCGCGGGGTGGCGATATATTTGTTCGAGGTCACCCGGCTGACCGTCGATTCGTGCATCTCGATCTCGGTGGCGATGTCGCGCAGGGTCAGCGGCCTCATCTGCTCGACGCCCTTGCGGAAGAAGGCGTCCTGCTGGCGCACGATTTCGGTCGCCACCTTCAGGATGGTGGTGGCGCGCTGGTGCAGCGCCTTGACCAGCCAGTTGGCCGACTGGAGGCGCTCATTCAGGTATTCGCGCTCCTTCTTGGAGCGCACGGCGTTGGAGATCTGGGCGTAGTATTCGGAATTGACCAGCACCCGCGGCACAGTCTCGGCATTCAGCTCGACGGTCCAGCCGCCCTGCCGGTCCGGACGCATCAGCACGTCGGGGATCACCGGCTGCGCCACCTCGCCCTCGAAAGTGAGCGCCGGGCGCGGGTCGAGCGCCTTGATCTCGGAGATCATGTCGACCAGGTCTTCCTGGTCGATGCCGCACAGCTTGCGCAGCCTGGCGTGGTCGCCTTTGGCCAGCAGTTCCAGGTTTTCGACCAGCGCCTGCATGGCCGGGTCGTAGCGGTCGCGTTCCTTGAGCTGCAGGGCCAGGCATTCGGCCAGCGAGCGGGCGAAGATACCGGTCGGCTCGAAGCCCTGCATGATGGCCAGCACCGCCTCCAGGCGGGCCGGCGGGCAGCCGAGCTGGCCGGCCAACTCGGCGAGGTCGGCGCCCAGGTAGCCGTTGTCGTCCAGCTGGTCGATCAGACAGGCGCCGATCGCCCGGTCGGTCGGATCTGACAGCGCCATGTGCAACTGCCCGGAGAGGTGCTGGCGCAGGGTGACCGAGTCGGCCAGGCGCTGTTCCAGGGAGAATTCGCTATCGTCGCCGGAAGAGGTGCCGCTGTGCGAGGTGGTGAAGGCCGGCTCGCTGCCAGGACCTTCTCCGGCCGCGCTGTTGGTGTAGACGTTTTCGTAGTCGGTATCGAGGGGTGCGTCCGACGATGACGGCAACTGATCGGCGTTCGAGCGGTCGAGAGTGTCGGGGTCGGCGCGCCCGGCGTCGGCCATGTCGGTGTCCGCCCGGTCCGTGTCGGCCCGGTCAGCATCGGCCCGGTCGCCTGCGGAACCCTCGCCGCCGGAGTTGTCGCTGTCGGAATTGGCGTCAACGGCTTCGGCCTGCTGGTCCACTGAAGGACTCTCCAGCAGGGTATCGTTGGCGCCTTCGTCGCGGTCGAGCAGTGGATTTTGCTCGAGCTCTCGGTCTATTTCCGCCGCAAGTTCCAGATTGGAAAGCTGCAACAGCTTGATTGCCTGCTGCAGCTGCGGCGTCATGACCAGAGATTGGCGCTGGCGCAGTTCCAATCTTTGTGTCGCCGCCATATCGCTTAACCTTTTAGAGGCTAAACCTTTCGCCCAGGTAAACGCGTCGGACGTCCTCATGGGCGACGATCTCGTCCGGCGCGCCTTCCATCAGCACGACGCCGTCGTGGATGATGTAGGCGCGGTCGACGATCTCCAGGGTCTCGCGCACGTTATGGTCGGTAATCAGCACGCCGATGCCGCGATCCTTCAGGTGGGAAACCAGATCGCGAATGTCACCGACGGCGATCGGGTCGATGCCGGCCAGGGGTTCGTCCAGCAGGATGAAGCTGGGCTGCGAGGCGAGCGCCCGGGCGATCTCCACGCGGCGCCGCTCGCCGCCCGACAGGGCGACCGCCGGGGTTCTGCGCAGGTGGGTGATGGAGAACTCCGCCAGCAGGTTTTCCAGCGTCACCTCGCGCTTCTCGCGCACCGGTTCGATGACCTCCAGCACGCCGCGGATGTTCTGTTCCACAGTCAGGCCGCGGAAGATCGAGGCCTCCTGGGGCAGGTAGCCGATACCCAGGCGCGCGCGACGGTACATAGGCATGTCGGTGATGTCGTGGCCGTCCAGGGTGACCCAGCCGTAGTCCGGCGAGATCAGGCCGGTGACGATGTAGAAGCAGGTCGTCTTACCGGCGCCGTTGGGGCCGCGCAGGCCGACCGCCTCGCCGCGTTGCAGCGACAGGGTGACGCCGCGCAGCACCGGCCGCTTCTTGAAGCTCTTGCCGATGTTGACCGCCATCAGGCCGATGTTGTCGGAGACCAGGCGCGGCCCTTCGCTGTGGCCGCTGGCTGCCACGGGCGGGCGGCTGTCCTGCGGCCCGCCGGCTGTCTTGTTTGTCTTGCTTACCAAGTCTGTCCCCAATCGCCTCCGTCTCTGGCGCCCCGCCGGCCTACCCCCACCGGCTGACAAGGCGCTCAGGAACCGCCACCGGTTCCGGTTGTCGATCCGCCGCCCGCACCGCCGCCCACACCGCCGTCGGCTGGCGCGGTCTTGCTCTTGCTCGCCCGCGGCAGCACCAGGGCTTTCACCTGTGCCGGCTTGTCGGTACTGCCCGGCGGCGCGCCCAGCAGGCGGCTGATACCGGTCGCCATGTCGACCTCGGCATAGTTACCGTCCAGCTGGTTTTCGCCTTGCGTGATCTTCACGTCGCCAGCCAGCGTCGCCACCTCGCGGTCGACGAAGTAGCTACCTTCGCGGCCGCGGGCGTATTCCTTGGCGGTCAGGATCTCGACATTGCCGTTGGCGTCGATGCGGCGCACTTCCAGCTTGCCCTCGGCGTCTTCCTCGAAGTTGGCGGTCAGCACGTCGGCCTTGATCTGCTTGTCCTCGTGGGTGGCGTGGGCCTTGCCGCGCGCCACCGCTTTGCGCTGGCCTTCCCAATATTCCAGGCTGTCGCGCGCGGTCACCACGTCGCCCTTGCTGACCAGGCGCAGGTCGCCGCCGGTCATCACGAAAATCTGCTCGTCCAGTTTATACTGGCCCTTGTCGCCGTAGACGGAACCTTCCGGCGCATTGATGCGCACGTTGCCCACTGCCTCCAGCAGGAAGATCTCGCTGTTGCCTTCTTCACCTTGCGCCGGCTCGCGGTAGTAGGCGGGCAGCATGTCGGCCAGCACCTCGACCTCGCCGCTGGCGGCGCGTGCGTTGCCGCGGGCGATGTAGGTCTTGTCGTTGCGGTTCCACTCGATGCCGTCGTCGGCGTTAATCTCCAGCGGCTGGTCGCTCTCGCGCAGCTGCGTGGCGGTCTGTGCGCCGGCCGGCTGAAGCGCCGCGCCGGCCACCGCCAGCAGGATGGGGAGAACGAACGAAAGCGCCTTGCGCGCTACGGCAGCGCCGGTCATTGCGCGTTCTCCTTCAAGGTCTCGTCGCCGGGGGGCGCATTGGCCGGGATTTCACCTGCCGGCGTTTCGTTTTCCGGGGCTTTGCCTCCGGGGGTCTTGGCTCCGACGCCGGGCATCGTCTCTTTGGCATCAGGGTAGATCAGCAGGCGGCTCTTGCCGGTAAACACGATGACCTGGCCACGCTCGCGCAGGCGGAAACCCTCCGACTGCAGCTCGCCGGAGGGCCCCTCGCCGCTGACGGCGTTGTCGCCGGCGGCCGAGCCATTCTTCAGATCGACGGTGGCCGCGTCGGTGATGATGTTAAAGCCCTTGTCGTGGGTCAGGTGCACGGTACCGGCCAGGTCCAGCGTTTCCGCTTCGCGGTCGTAGTGCCCGACGCGGGCGGACAGTGCCACCAGGTCGCCCTGGGTGGTGCGGATGTCGGCCATGGGATGCTGCAGCTCGACGACGTTCTCGTCGTCCGGCGTCTGTGTCGCCAGGTCGGCAGCGACGGTGAACGGCTGGTTGTTTTCGTCGATGCCGCTGTAGCGTGCGTTCAGCATGTTCAGGGTCTTGGCCTGGTCGCGGGCGATCTTGGCGAAGTCGAGGCCGGAGCGGCTGACGTCGGGCATCAGCTGCGGCCAGGCGATCACCAGCAGCACCAACCCGGCGGCCAGCGCCGGCAACAGCAACTTCATGGAGCTGACGAAGAGGCTGTAGCTGTTGCGCCCTGACAGCCGCGGCGGCGGCGGGGTTTGAGTATCGCCCAGCTGCGCCGTTGCGGCGGCGCCGCGAGGCGTCGGGACCGTCGAATGGGCCGCAGTTTCCGCCATGGTCGCCAGAGGTTCCTTCAAATCACGCCGGCGCGCAGGCAGTCGTGCATATGCAGGATGCCGACCGGCCGGTCTGGCGGACCCGCTTCGTCGACGACGAAGACGCAGAGGAACGGCGGCGTGCTTGTGTTCATGAAGGCGACCGCCTCGGCCGCCAGGGCGTTGGCGCGGATGGTGCGCGGTTTGGCCGTCATGATGTCGGCGGCCTTCAGGGCCAGGATGTTCTGGTTCATGTGACGGCGCAGGTCGCCGTCAGTGATGATGCCGATCAGGCGGCGGTTGTCGTCGACGATGCCGACGCAGCCGAAGTGGCCGGCGGTCATGATCAGGATGGCTTCGGAGACCACGGTGTCGGCCCCGCACAGCGGCAGGGTGTCGGTGCCGTGCATCAGGTCGGCGACCCGCAGCAGGCGTTTGCCCAGCGCGCCGCCCGGATGGAAGACCTTGAAGTCGCTGGGCGAGAAGCCCTTGCGTTCCAGCAGGGCGACCGCCAGGGCGTCGCCGAGGGCCAGCATCAGGGTGGTCGAGGTGGTCGGCGCGAGGCCCAGCGGACAGGCTTCCGGGGCCCCCTGGGCCGCACCCGGCAGGATCAGGGCGAAATCGGCCGCTTCGGCCAGCGCGCTGTCGCTGCGCGCGGTCATCGCCACCAGCGGGATGGCGAAGCGCTTGGCGTAGGTGATGATGTCGCTGAGCTCCAGCGTGTTGCCGGAATTGGACAGGGCGATGACGGCATCCTTGGGGGTGATCATGCCGAGGTCGCCGTGGCTCGCCTCGCCCGGGTGGACGAACTGCGAAGGCGTGCCGGTGGAGGCCAGCGTCGCGGCGATCTTACGGGCGACATGGCCGCTTTTGCCCATGCCGGTCACGATGACGCGGCCTTCGACGGCGGCCAGGCGGGCGACGGCCCCGACGAAGGCGCCGTCCAGCAGATCGGCCAGGATGGCGATTGCCTTGGCCTCGGTGTCGAGGACGCGGCGCGCGACCTCCAGATCAGTCCGATCCGAGTCCGTGCCGTCCCGTTCTGCCGTGTCGGCGTCCAACTGTGCCTTCATGCCGTCTCTGTCTCTGGCCCTAGTGTTTGGCTCTGGCTGTGGTTCGAAATCTGGTTCGAAGCCTGGTTCGTCAGGGTGGGGCGCCGGTGATTCAGGAAGAGCCTGCGCTTGCCACCGACAAGGGCGGTCCCCCTGACTGGTACGGCACGCGTCGGCGCGGCATCCCCCGAATGCCGCGCGGCTCGCGGAAACTGTTCGCACCTTAGCACAGCCGGCCCCGCGCCTTGAAAGCCCCATAAGGCTATAGCCTCAAAAGGCCGGCCCGAAAAGGAGCGGCAACAGCCGCCAACCTCGCGCGCGCTCACAGCCGTGCCGGGCGGGCCATGCCCCGGTGAGGTGCCTTCCCGCGCCGCAGCGTCCCACCACCTTGTACGATCAAGCGGGGACGGCAATCCAGCCCGGAAATTGGGCCAAAGATTGAGCCGGATTCGGCCCAAAACAACCTTAGTGGGCGAAAATGTCGATTTCGTCCCAACCGGCGATGTCGAGGGCGGCACGCGCGGGCAGGAAGTCGAAGCAGGCCTTGGCGAGCCCGTCACGCCCCTCACGCGCCAGCATCACATCCAACTTGGCGCGCAAGGCGTGCAGATACAAGACGTCGGAGGCGGCATAGGCGAGTTGTTCCGGAGTCAGATCCGCGGCGCCCCAGTCCGACGACTGCTGCTGCTTGGACAACTCGACCCCCAGCAGCTCGCGGCAGAGATCCTTCAGGCCGTGGCGATCGGTATAGGTGCGGATCAGCTTGGAGGCGATCTTGGTGCAATAGACCGGGGTGCAATCCACCCCCAGATAGCGCCGGATCGCCGCCAGGTCGAAGCGGGCGAAGTGGAACAGCTTGGTGATCCCGGGATCGGCCAGCACCGCCTTCAGATTGGGCGCGTCATATGTGCCTTTGGCGAACTGCACCAGGTGGCAGACGCCGTCGCCGGCGGAAAGCTGCAGCAGGCACAGGCGGTCGCGGGACAGGTCCAGGCCCATGGTCTCGCTGTCGATGGCGATGGCCGTGCCCAGGCTGAGCCCATCCGGCAGGTCGCCTTTGTGCAGGTGAATTTCAGGAGAAGCCACGCGGTGTTCCGGTCATAAGAATCAAAGGGAATGTGCCGCCGGCCGGGAACTGCCGGAACGGGGTGCCGCCCAAGATAGGCGGTCAATTGAGGCTGTCAACTTGAACCCAGGCTTTGTATATATCGCCCAGGCTTATCCGGCCGGGGCTTTCCTGGCATCTGATGGGATTAATGGCATGAGCGGCATCGTGACGGTTTTCGGCGGCTCCGGTTTTCTCGGCCGCTATGTAGTGCAGCGCCTGGCGCGAGACGGCTGGACCGTCCGCGTCGCCGTGCGCCACCCGGGCCGAGCCAAGTTCCTGAAGCCGCTGGGCGATATCGGCCAGATCGTGCCGCTCTGCGTCCCTGTGCAGGACCCCGCGGCGGTTGCCGTAGCGGTTTCCGGCGCCGATGCGGTGATCAACCTGGTCGGCATCCTCTTCGAGGGCGGACGCCAGCGCTTCCAGGCGGTGCAGGCCGCGGGGGCGAAGGCCATCGCCGAGGCCGCAGCCGAGGCCGGCGTCAGCGCGCTGGTGCACATCTCGGCCATTGGCGCGTCGCCGGAGGCCCCGGCGGCCTATGCCCGCTCCAAGGGCCAGGGCGAGGCGGCGGTGCGGGCGGCTTTCCCAGGTGCCACCATTCTCAGGCCCAGCGTGGTGTTCGGCCCGGAAGACGGCTTTTTCAACCGTTTCGCCGAGATGGCGCGGTTTTCCCCGGCGCTGCCGCTGATCGGCGGCGGTAAGACCCGGTTCCAGCCGGTCTATGTCGGCGACGTCGCCCAGGCGGTGGTCAAGGCGCTGGACGACCCCGCCTGCCGCGGCAAGATCTATGAACTGGGCGGGCCCAAGGTCTACAGCTTCAAGGCGCTGATGGAACTGCTGCTGAAGACGATCGGCAAGAGGCGCAAGCTGGTCAGCCTGCCCTTCGCCCTGGCGAAACTGCAGGCGGCCTTCCTGGAATGGTTGCCGGTGCCGCCGCTGACCCGAGACCAGGTGACCCTGCTGCGCCACGACAACGTGGTCTCGCCAGGGGCACTGACCTTGAAGGACCTTGGGATCGAGGCGACGGCGCCGGAGGCGGTGATCCCCGGCTATCTGGAACGCTACCGCGATGGCGGTCGTTTCGGGGGCCGTTTCGGCAGCCGCGATCCGGCCTGAGCCGCCGCTTCGGCGGCCGCGCCGCTGTAGACCCACCCGTTAGGCGGCCGTACCGCCGTAGACCCACCAGAGAAGGGCCGCGCCGAGCAGGATGCGGTAGATCACGAAGGGCGTGAAGGACGCCCGGCGCAGCCAGCCAATCATCAGCACGATGGCCAGCAGCGCTACCGCGAAGGACACCACGGCGCCGACGACAACTTCGTAGCCGAGCACCATGTTGCCGCTCTTATAGAGGTCGTAGCCCGCCAGGGCGCCGGCGCCGAGGATCGCCGGGATGGCCAGCAGCAGCGAGAAGCGTGCCGCCTCGACCCGTTCGAAGCCGAGGAAGCGGGCCGCCGTCATGGTGATGCCGGAGCGGCTGGTACCGGGGAGCAGAGCCAGCACCTGCGCCAGGCCGATCAGGAAGCCGGCGGCGAAGGTCATGTGTTCGATGCGCCGGAAGGTCAGCGTGCTGCGGTCGGCAATGTACAGCAGAATGCCGAAGCCGATGGTCGCCCAGGCGACGAGGGTGGTGTCGCGCAGGTGGGCCGTCACGTCGTCTTTCAGCAGGCCGCCAACGACGACCAGTGGCAGCGTGCCGACCACCAGCAGCGCGGCGAGGCGGGCGCCCGGCGTCCAGCGGCCGATCATCAGGCGGGCCATGCCGCCGGCCATCTGGCCGACTTCCCGCCAGGCGTAGAGACAGACGGCGGCCAAGGTGCCGACGTGGACGCCGATATCCAGGGTCAGGCGGTCGGTTTCGGCCTGTTCGATTCCGGCCATTTGCAAGGCGTCGAAGGCCTTCCAGGTCAGCACCAGATGGCCCGAAGAGGAGATCGGCAGAAATTCGGTGATGCCCTGGACGATGGCCAGGATGACAACATGCAAGAGCGACAAGAGGCGGTTCCGAATTAGCAGCGGGTGGACCGGCGACGCGGCTTATAGCACCCCTTGGTTAACGTTCCCATGCGGCAAATTAGTCCTGTTTCGGAACTATTTTTAACGAAATCCCTCGCGAATAGGCGCAAATCGCGCTAAGCTGCCATTCTGATGCAGCGCGTAGGTCATAAATACTGACCTACTTGATATTTTCCCCTCGCAAGCTGCGGTTTCTTCGTCTATAGACGGACGCCCGCAATCGCGATCCGCGCCCTGCTGCAAGGCGCGGATGCAGACGGCGGCGGGGCAACAACCGTCGCCTGCTTCCGACACCCGCCGCCCCCGAGGGGCAACCGGCGTGCCAAAAAAGGGAGCGGCCAAGACGGGGTGACGATTGGGTCGGAGATTTTGGGGAACGAGCCTATGGCCAGCCGGATGTTGAAATTCGTAAAGCTTGCGCGCGCCATGCCGGACAAGCGCAGTGCCGAGGTGCGCCGCCGCGACTTCGACGAAATCTACGACGAATACGATCCCGCCGCGGCAACCGACCAGGCCGGGCGCTGCTCGCAGTGCGGTGTGCCGTTCTGCCAGGTGCACTGTCCGCTGCACAACAACATCCCCGACTGGCTGATGCTGACCGCCGAGGGCCGTCTGCAGGAAGCCTATGAGATGTCGCAGTCGACCAACAACTTTCCGGAGATCTGCGGGCGTATCTGCCCGCAGGACCGGCTGTGCGAAGGCAACTGCGTGATCGAGCAGGCCGGCCACGGCACGGTCACCATCGGCTCGGTCGAGAAATACATCACCGACACCGCCTGGGAAAAGGGTTGGGTGAAGCCGGTGAAGCCGGTGAGCGAACGCGCCCAGTCGGTCGGCATCATCGGCGCCGGGCCCGGTGGCCTCGCCGCCGCCGAGCAGCTGCGCCGCAAGGGTTACCAGGTCCACGTTTACGACCGCTACGACCGTGTTGGCGGCCTGATGATCTACGGCATCCCCAACTTCAAGCTGGAGAAGGAAGTTGTCGGCCGGCGCGCCGAACTGCTGGCCGAGGGCGGCGTGCAGTACCACCTCAACTGCGACATCGGCAGCGCCGAGAGCTTCGCCACCCTGCGCGAGCGCCACGACGCCGTGCTGATCGCCACGGGCGTCTACAAGGCGCGCGACATCAAGGTGCCGGGCGTCGGCCTGGGCAACATCTTCCCAGCCATGGACTTCCTCACCGCCTCCAACCGCAAGGGCCTGGGCGACGATGTGCCGGCCTTCGACGACGGCACCCTCGACGCCAACGGCAAGGCGGTGGTGGTGATCGGCGGTGGCGACACCGCGATGGACTGTGTGCGCACCGCGGTGCGCCAGGGGGCCAAGGCGGTGCGCTGCCTCTACCGCCGTGACCGCAAGAACATGCCGGGCTCGCAGCGCGAGGTCGCCAATGCCGAGGAGGAAGGCGTCGAGTTCGTCTGGCTGTCGGCGCCGGAGGCTTTCCTCGGCGACGATGTGGTGCAGGCGGTGCGCGCCCAGCGCGTTCACCTCGGCATGCCAGACGCCACCGGCCGCCAGACGCCGCAGATCATCGAAGGGTCGCACTTCACGCTGGAGGCCGACATGGTGATCAAGGCGCTGGGCTTCGACCCGGAAGATCTGCCCAAGCTGTTCGACACCGAAGGGCTGGAGGTTACCCGCTGGGGCACCGTCACCGCCGATTTCAAGACCAAGATGACCTCGCTGGACGGCGTCTTCGCGGTCGGCGACATCGTCCGCGGCGCCTCGCTGGTGGTGTGGGCGGTACGCGACGGGCGCGACGCGGCAGAGGAAATTCACAAGCACATCCAGGCCAAGGCGGGCGCCGCCGCCGTGGCGGCCGAGTAGGGCCGGGGGAGAAGATCATGACGGAACAACGCTCTCTACCGCTCGCCGGCGCGTCTGCCGGCACGTCCGGCCGGGACCCGGGCGAGGACTTCGTCGCCGCCTGGAAGCGCAATGCGCAAAGGCTCTCCAGCCAGGGTCTCTATGACCCGGCCGACGAGCACGATGCCTGCGGCGTCGGCCTGGTCGCCTCGCTGGACGGCACGCCGCGCCGCGACGTGGTGGTCGCCGGCATCGAGGCGCTGAAGGCGGTGTGGCACCGCGGCGCGGTCGATGCCGACGGCAAGACCGGCGACGGTGCCGGCATACACCTGCAGATCCCGCAGGACTTCTTCCGTGAACACGTCTCGCGCACCGGCCACGAGCCGGGTAACGAAACCCTGGCGGTCGGTATGGTGTTCCTGCCGCGCACCGACTTCGGCGCGCAGGAGCGTTGCCGCGTGCTGGTCGAGCGCGAGATCCTCAACTTCGGTTATCGTATTTACGGTTGGCGCCAGGTGCCGGTGAACACCGACATTGTCGGCGAGAAGGCCAATGTGACACGCCCCGAGATCGAACAGGTGATGATCGCCAACGCGCGCGGCATTCCCAACGCGCAGTTCGAGATCGACCTCTACATCATCCGCCGCCGAATCGAAAAGGCGGCCGAGTTGGAGTCGATTCAGGACTTCTATATCTGTTCGCTGTCTTGCCGCTCGATCATCTACAAGGGCATGTTCCTGGCCGAACAGCTATCGACCTTCTATCCTGACCTGCTGGACGATCGCTTCTCGTCCAACTTCGTCATCTTCCACCAGCGCTATTCGACCAACACCTTCCCGACCTGGCGCCTGGCGCAGCCTTTCCGGATCATCGCCCACAACGGCGAGATCAATACCCTGAAGGGCAACGTGAACTGGATGCAGGCGCACGAGTGCCGGATGGCCTCGGAAACCTTCGCCGATCACGTCGAGGACTTGAAGCCGGTGATCTCCGCCGGCCTGTCGGACTCCGCCGCGCTCGACGCGGTCGCCGAGCTGATGGTCCGCGCCGGGCGCGACCTGCCGATGGTCAAGACCATGCTGATCCCGGAGGCCTGGGGCCAGGACCCCTCGATGCCGGAATCCCACCGCGACCTCTACAGCTACTGCAACGCGGTGATGGAGCCGTGGGACGGCCCCGCCGCGGTCTGCGTAGTCGGTGGGCGCGGGGCGGTGGCCGGGCTCGACCGCAACGGCCTGCGCCCGCTGCGCTACACCATCACGAAGGACGGCCTGCTGTTCGCCGGCTCCGAGACCGGCATGGTGCGCATCGACGAGCAGAACATCATCGAAAAGGGCCGTCTCGGCCCGGGCCAGATGCTCGCCGTCGACCTGCACGAGGGCAAGCTCTACCACGACCGTGAGATCAAGGATTACCTCGCCGCCCAGAAGCCCTTCGGCGAATGGATCGTCAACGTCACCTCGATCGACGACCTGCTGCGCCCTGATCATGGCGAGCCGTCGCGCTGGGAAGGCGATGCCCTGCGCCGCCGCCAGTTGAACTACGGCCTGACCATGGAAGATTTGGAACTGATCCTCCATCCGATGGTCGAGGAGGCCAAGGAAGCCCTTGGCTCGATGGGCGATGATACGCCCCTTGCTGTGCTGTCGGACCGCTACCGTGGCATGCATCACTTCTTCCGCCAGAACTTCAGCCAGGTTACCAACCCACCGATCGACTCCCTGCGCGAACGCCAGGTGATGACCCTGAAGACGCGTCTGGGCAACCTCGGCAATATTCTGGATGAGGACGAGGCGCAGCTGCGCCTGCTGCAACTCGACTCGCCGGTACTGTCCAATGCGGAATTCGAGGCGATGGTCACCCATATGGGCGAGACCGTATCGCAGATCGACTGCACTTTTGCGCCCGACGGCGGCGAGTCGGCGCTGGCCGAGGCGCTGGACCGCATCCGCCAGGAGGCCGAGAACGCCGTTCGCGAAGGCTGCGAGCACGTGGTGCTGAGCGACGAAACGCTGGGTGCCGAGCGCGTCGCCGTTCCGATGATCCTCGCCACCGGCGCCGTGCACACCCATCTTGTGCGCCAGAAGCTGCGCACTTTCGTGTCCTTGAACGTGCGCTCCGGCGAATGCCTCGATACGCACTACTTCGCCGTGCTGAGCGGCGTCGGCGCGACGACGGTGAACGCCTACCTGGCGCAGGAGTCGATTGCCGAACGCCATCGCCGGGGCCTGTTCGGCGACCACACGCTGGAAGATTGCGTGCAGCGCTACATCAAGGCGGTCGATGACGGCCTCCTGAAGATCATGTCCAAGATGGGTATCGCGGTAATCTCCTCCTACCGCGGCGGCTGCAACTTCGAGGCGGTCGGCCTGTCGCGGACCCTGGTCGACGAATTCTTTATGGCCATGCCGAGCCGCCTGTCGGGCATCGACCTGATGGGTATTCAGGAAAAGGTGCTGGCGCTGCATGAACGCGCCTGGAGCGAGGACTTCGTCGCCCTGCCGGTCGGCGGCTTCTACCGCTATCGCCGCGGCGGCGAGAGCCACGCCTGGGAAGCCGGGCTGATTCACACGCTACAGCACGCGGTGGCGACGGATTCCTACACCACCTACCGCAAGTTCTCCGAGGCGGTGCACAGCCAGCCGCCGAGCAACCTGCGCGATCTGCTGGACTTCAAGGTCGACGCCATCGAAGCAGTGGCGATCGAAGAGGTCGAGTCGATTACCGCTCTGCGCAAGCGCTTCGTCACGCCGGGCATGTCGCTGGGCGCGCTGTCGCCGGAGGCGCACGGCACGCTCAACATCGCGATGAACCGTATCGGTGCCAAGTCCGATTCCGGCGAGGGCGGCGAAGATCCGGCGCGCTTCACCCCCCATGCGAATGGCGACAACGAGAACTCGGCCATCAAGCAGGTTGCCTCGGGCCGCTTCGGCGTGACGGCGGAATACCTGAACCAGTGCCGCGAGATCGAGATCAAGGTAGCCCAGGGCGCCAAGCCCGGCGAAGGCGGTCCATTGCCCGGCTTCACGGTGACCGAGATGATCGCCAAGCTGCGTCATTCGACGCCTGGCGTCATGCTTATCTCGCCGCCACCCCACCACGACATCTATTCGATCGAAGACCTGGCGCAGCTGATCTACGACCTGAAGCAGATCAATCCGGACGCAAAAGTCTGCGTGAAGCTGGTCGCGCGCTCGGGCATCGGCACGATCGCTGCCGGTGTCGCCAAGGCCAAGGCCGACGTCATCCTGATCTCCGGCAACGTTGGCGGCACCGGCGCCTCGCCGCAGACCTCGATCAAGTTTGCCGGCGTGCCCTGGGAGATGGGCCTTTCCGAAGTGCACCAGGTGCTGACCCTGAACCGCCTGCGCCACAATGTGACGCTGCGCACCGACGGCGGCCTGAAGACCGGCCGCGACGTGGTCATCGCCGCCATCCTAGGCGCCGAGGAATTCGGCATCGGCACCGCCTCGCTGGTCGCCATGGGCTGCATCATGGTGCGCCAGTGCCACTCCAACACCTGCCCGGTCGGGGTCTGCGTGCAGGACGAGGCGCTGCGCAAGAAGTTCACCGGCACGCCGGAAAAGGTGGTCAACCTGTTCAGCTTCATGGCCGAGGAGGTGCGCGAGATCCTCGCCCGCCTCGGTGTGCGCAGCCTGAACGAGGTAATCGGCCGCACCGACCTGCTGAAGCAGGTCAGCCGTGGCGCCGCGCATCTCGACGACCTGGACCTCAACCCGTTGCTGGTGCAGGCGGAGGCCGGCGAACTGCCGACCTACTGCACGCTGATCGGCCGCAACGAGGTGCCGGAGACGCTGGACGCCCAGATCATCGCCGACGCCAAGCCGCTGTTCGAGGTGGGCGAGAAGATGCAGCTGCAGTATTCGATCCGCAACACCCACCGTGCGATCGGCACCAAGCTGTCGTCGATGATCACCCGGCGCTTCGGCATGAAGGGGCTGAATCCCGGCCACATCACCGTGCGGTTGCGCGGCTCGGCCGGCCAGTCGCTCGGCGCCTTCGCGGTGCAGGGCCTGAAGCTGGAAGTCTTTGGCGATGCCAACGACTACGTCGGCAAGGGCCTTTCCGGCGGCACCATCGTGGTGCGGCCGCTGACCTCCAGCCCACTGGCCAGCAACGAGAACACCATCATCGGTAACACGGTGCTGTACGGCGCCACCGCCGGCAAGCTGTTCGCCGCCGGCCAGGCCGGCGAGCGCTTCTGCGTGCGCAACTCCGAGGCCGTGGCGGTGGTCGAAGGCTGCGGCTCCAACGGCTGCGAGTACATGACCGGCGGCACGGTGGTGATTCTGGGACCAGTCGGCGCCAACTTCGCGGCCGGCATGTCCGGCGGCATGGCCTTCATCTACGACGCCGAGAACGTGGTGCCGGAGCGCATCAACCCCGACAGCGTGATCCATCAGCGCGTTGAGACGGAGTACTGGGAAGCCCAGCTGCGCGAGCTGATCAGCGAGCACTGGCGCGAAACCCAGTCGGCCTTCGCCCAGCAGATCCTGCTGGATTGGGGTTCGGAGAAGCGCCGCTTCTGGCAGGTGGTGCCGCGCGAGATGCTGCAGCGCCTGGCCCATCCGGTGACCCGTGAGGCGGAGGAAGCCGCCCGCGCCTGAGCCCCGTAAGGAACCTGCCTCCCGGTTGAATTTGCCGGGCAATATTTATCCTTAAGACAAGACGCCGCCTCCGGCCGGAGCGGCGTCTTGTTGGTTTTCGGCCGGTTTCCCGACGTTTCGCGCGGGCTGCCCTCAGGCATAAACCTTGCAAGTGCCTTTCCGGGGCTATTCTACCGGGAGGACGGTCAGATGACCGAGATCATCGGGAATGCGGGACAAGGACTTGTCGGCGCCACCAACGCGGCCGCTGCCCGGCAGCGCGCGTCCGCCGCGTCGATGCCGCAAAGCGGTCGGGCGTCCGGTACGCTGGATATGATCACCCTCACCAAGTCGGCCCGGGCCGCCGCCGCCATCATGGCGGACGCGCGCGCCGCGACCGCCGGCAAGACGCTGAGCCTCAATCCTAAGGGCTTGAACGAGCTCGACGCCATGATGGCCGAGGCGCAAAGCGGTATCCAGGACATGCTGCAGGCTCTCGGTATCGTCGGCGATACGGCGCTCACCATCAGCGTGCGGCCCGACGGCAGCGTCTCGGTAAACAGCGACCACCCCCGTGCCGCCGAGATCGAGGCGGCCATCAATGGCGACCCCGGGCTGCGCAACGCGCTGGTCGGCGTGCACGTGATGGCCTCCACCCGGCGTATCGCCGATGCCATGGGCCAGGCGATGGCAGCAGCCCGTGCCGACGAAGGCAACGCGGGCGCCTACTTCAATTGGGTGCGCGGCATCATCGCCCAGACCAACGGCGCCGACCAGGTTTTCACCATGACCGGTGGCAGCCTCAGCACGTCCTTCGTCGATACCGCAGGCAACCGTTTCGGTATTTCCGACGGTCTGACGCTGACCGCTTAGCCGCCGGGTCTTCTCTATCGATATCTCTACGCAATGAACGAGGACTGAAAAATGACCAATGGCATTGGATCCAGTGTCGCCGATGTGGCGCGCGCGCTCGCCGCTGCCAAGCAGGCCAACCAGAGCAGCGCTTCCGATGCCAGCGCGCCGCCGCGCGCGGCCACCGGCCGCACCGGCAACGAGGGCGACAGCGTCACGCTGTCCGCCGAGGCACAGAAGTCCTTCAAGCTGGACGGATCGGTCACCCCGATTGACATGAGCAAGGTCCGGCTGGTCACTCCGCAGGGCCTGCGTGGCGACGCTGAGGCCGGGCTACAGAAGGTCATGGCCGACCTCGGCATCGAGGGTGATCTGGAGTTTGCGATCTCCGTGAACGACGACGGCTCCATCGCGGTGCAGAGCGACGACCCGCAGGCCGAGGCGCTGGAGCAGGCGATTAACGGCGATCCGGCCCTGCAGAAAACGCTACGCGAGATGGAGATGTTTTCGGGCCACAGCGTCACGATGCCGGCGATGAAAGAGGCTTTCGACTGGAGGCGCGAGCACGAGGATGAGGTGGCGCCTCCCGGGTTGTTCGATGCTCTGGATGCTGCGCGCGAGCGGATCGAGAATTCCAGCTACACCGTCATCATGATCGGCGGCACGCTGACCACCGCCTTCGTCGATCCGGATGGCGAGCGCTTCGGGGGCATCGGCACGGACACCGGGCTGGACGGGCGCTGGACCTGACCGCGGGCCGGCGGCTACAGCAGGCAAGCTGACCCTATTCAGGCGCGGACGACATGCTTATAGTCCGCCGCCATGCGTCAGCTCTACCATATTGCCATCGACCCCGGCTGCCGGGCCATCCGCGTCATGCTGGCCGAAAAGGACCTCGACTGCGAGCTGCGCACCGAAAAGGTGTGGGAGCGGCGCGAGGGCTGGCTGCGCCGCAACCCCGCCGGCCAAGTGCCGGTCTTCATCGACGAGGACGGCACCTCGATTCCCGGCACCTCGCTAAACGCCGAGTACCTCGCGGAGCGCAACCCCGAAACCTCGCTGCTGGGCAAGCCCCCGGTCGACCGTGCCGAGGTGCGCCGCCTGGCCAGCTGGTTCGGCGACAAGTTCCATCACGAGGTGACGGCGAACCTGGTCGACGAAAAGATCATGAAGCGCTTCTTGAAGCTCGGCACCCCGAACTCCGGGGCGATCCGCGCTGGCCTGGCCAACATTCACTACCACTTGGAATACATCGGCTGGCTCGGCGACCGGCGGCGCTGGCTGGCCGGCGATGTCTTTTCGCGTGCCGATATCGTCGCCGCGGCGGAACTCTCGGCGGTCGACTACCTGGGCGACGTGCCGTGGAATGACCATGGCGCCGCCAAGGACTGGTACGCCCGCGTGAAATCGCGGCCCAGCTTCCGTGCCCTGCTGGCCGACCATATCTCCGGCGTGCAGCCGCCCAAGCACTACGCCGATCTGGATTTCTAGAGCGGATCGTGATCAGACGGAACCGCTTTGCGGTTTCGTCCGATCGCGTGAATCCGCTCTACCTCAAAGAGATAGATCAGCTTCACTCGGTTGATGGATCGCCGTAGGCGATTCCATCCAACCGTGATCTGATCTAGGAACACCGGCTAGGTTTCGCCCAGGGGCCGCGCCGGGATTGTTGGCGGGCCTACTCGACCTTCACGTCCAGCTTGGCGAGGTTATCTTGGGCGTCCGCGGCAGCGGGGCTGTCGGGGGCCAGGCGGGTAACGCGCAGCCAGTCGGCGCGTGCGCCTTCGCTGTCGTCCTTCAGGCGCCTCAGATTGCCGCGCTCCAGGAGGCCCTCCGGGTTGTTCGGGTCGAGCTGCAGCGCCGCTTCGACGTCTGCCAGAGCGGCTTCTGTGCGGTCGAGGTAGCGGTAGGCGCTGGCACGGTAGACCAGGATATCGGCGCGGTTGGGCGCGTTGGACAGGGCACGGTCCAGGTCGGTGACCGCCGCTTCGTAGTCGCCGACGTTGGCGGCGGTGAAGGCGCGGTCGACCAGCAGGTCGATGTTGTTGGGCTGGCGTGCCAGGGCGGCGGTCTGCACCGCGTAGGCACGGTCGCTGTTGCCCGCGGCCAACCAGGCCTGGGCGGCCTGGATCAGGATCGGGATCTGCAGGTAGGCATAGTTGGCCTCCAGGCTGCCGGCCAGGGACTCCAGTTCCTGCCCGGCGGCCTCGTAGTGGCCCAGGCGCATCAGGGCGACGGCGGCACAGTGACGCGCCGGATCGCTGCCGCCCAGGTCGCGCCAGGTCTGCGCCGCTTCCAGCGCGTCGTCGGGGGCGGTCTCGGTCAGGTTCATGCAGGTGGCGTACTGGGCCGCCTGATCGCTGTCGTCACTCTGTGCAGCGGCGGCAGCGCTCAACAGCGCCGGCACGGCCGCGGTCAGCAGGACGGCGAGCGATTTGAGCAACGAAGAGATGATCGACCTGCCGAGGGGCAGTCTGCCGGGGGAACGCATGGTCGTTTCGGCCCTGAAGCTTGTTGGGACCCGTCGTGGCGCCCTAAGGTGCGGGCCGCCCATCTATAGAAGAGTTGTCGCGAGGGTGAAACCGCCATGTCCGTCAGTCCTGCCGATTCCGCCGGCCCCGGTTCCAGTCCCGTTTCCGGCCCCCGGGGGCGCCTGTTCTGCTTCGGCCTCGGATTCAGCGCCCGCGTGCTGGCGCAGCGCCTGGCCGCGGCCGGCTGGGAGGTTGCCGGCACCACGCGCTCGGCGGAAAAGGCGGCCGACCTGCGCGCCGAAGGCGTCGAGGCCTATCTCTTCGATCGGGACCGTCCACTGCCGGCGGGGGCGCTGAGCGGCACCACCCATCTCCTGGTGAGCATCGCCCCCGACGATATCGGCGATCCGACGCTGGACCGGCATGGCGGGGAGATTGCCGCGCTGCCGGACTTGGCGTGGGTCGGCTATCTGTCGACCACCGGGGTCTACGGCGACTGGCAGGGCGCCGAGGTTGACGAGACGGCGGAACTGCGCGGTGCCAAGGGGCGCAACCGCCGCCGTATCGACGCAGAGGCGGACTGGCTGGCCCGCCAGGAAGAGAAGGGGGACAAGGCCCTGCCGGTCCACGTCTTCCGCCTGGCCGGGATCTACGGGCCGGGGCGCAGCGCCCTTGATACGGTGCGCAGCGGCCGCGCGAAGCGCATCGACAAGCCCGGCCACCTGTTCAGCCGGATCCACGTCGACGACATCGCCACCGTCTTGCAGGCCTCGATGGCCAGACCCGACCCGGGCCGCATCTATAACGTCTGCGACGACGAAGCGGCGCCCGCTGCCGAGGTGACGGCCTATGCCTGTAAGCTGCTGGGCGTCGACCCGCCGCCGCTGATCCCGCTGGCCGAGGCGGAGATGTCGCCCATGGCCCTCAGCTTCTGGCAGGACAACCGCCGGGTCGCCAACCGCCGTCTGCACGAGGAACTGGGCGTCACTCTGGCCTATCCCGACTATCGGGCGGGCCTGGACGGTATTCTCGCAGCGGAGCAGGCCTGAAGTTACCCCGTTCGCGCGAATTAATACCCCTTTATGCCAGCCCCGGTGCGTGGCCTGGCGTCTTAGACTGTCCTGCTACTGGCATCCAAAAGCCCGACCGGCCACAGAAGGCTTCAACCCGGTCGGCCCGATCCTGAGGGGAGGATTTGGTCTATGGCTCTGCTCGACTCTCTCATCGCCTTCGCGTTGACCCTGGCCGCCCTGGCGACCGTGGTGACGATCATTCTGGAAATCGCGATCCGTGCTTGCGGCCTGAAGCGCAAAGGCCAGGTCGCCCTGATGAACCGTCTCGTCGGCGAGGTCGTGACGCGCCATCTGCCGCAAAAGAAGTCTCAATGGGAGGTCGTGAAGGGGATTCTGGAGAATCCCTTTTCGGCGGCCAAGATGGCGGCCGACGAGACGCAGCAGGGCTATTTGGGTACGGCAGCCGGGGGCATCTATAACGAGGTTTCTCTCGAACACGTCCTGCGCCGCGTGTTGGAAACCACCGAGGCCGCGGCATTGCTGAAGCAGGCCGAGAAGGACCTCAAGGGTCGGCTGCAGATCATTGGCAACAAATACGAGGAGTTTTCCTCCGCCCTGGCGGCAGATTTCAAACGCAGCGCTCAGATGTGGTCGATCTTCGTCGGCATTGCCGTGGCGCTGGCAATGAACGTCGACGGAGTCAGGCTGCTGACGACCTATCTGCAGGATCCCGAACTGCGCCAGAGCGTCATTGCGAAACTGCCGGCGCCCGAAGAGGGGCAGCAGAAGGCCGCTTCCGGTAAGGATGAGATCGACACCTACATCGATGATTTGAAGACGCGTCTGTCCGATATTGGCGATCTGGCCCTGCCGGTCGGATCGGATTACTTCCCGCATTGCCTTCTTTTCTTCGCAGCGCCTGAGCGGGCGAACTCTCCGGATCCCCTGTGCAAGGGGGAAGACAATGCGAAGCGGGGCGTGGCGGGCGTCACCTGGCTGCTGAAGGCTGTCGTCACCGGCATTCTCATCGGCCTGGGCGCCCCCTTCTGGTATGACGTCGCACGGCGCCTGGCGGCGGTCCGTTCGGCTTTCGGTGGGAAGCCCGCGGGCGAGGAACGCTATCGCGGCACGGATGCGCAGGAGAACGCGGAGGTGCGCGACACCTTGCTCGATCGCGTCATCGATGACGCCAAGGCGGCCGTGGAAGGCGGGGGAACCCTGCCGACCGGCTAAACACCGCTGCGGGCCGTTCCTGCCATCAGCGCGTCGATGGTCCGCTCCAGGCGCGCCAGGTCGGCGGGTTCCGACAGACGATGGGCGGCGTTCTTCACCAGGGTCACCTCGCCGTCGTCGCTTTGCAGCGCTTGGGCCAGGCGCAGGCTGGTCTGCCAGGGGACGTCGACGGCCTGCAGGCCGTGGATCAGGCGCACCGGGCAGGTCAGCGGGATCGGGCCGCCCAGCAGCAGGTGAGCTCGGCCCTCCTCGATCAGCCGGCGGGTGATGCGATAAGGGGTTTCGCTGTATTCCGAAGGGTTGTCGACGTAGCCGTGGCGTTCCAGTGCCGCCCGCTGCTCGGGTGTCGCACGGCCCCAGATGAGGTCCTCGGTGAAGTCCGGCGCCGCGGCGATGCCGACCAGGCCGGCGATGCGCTGCGGCCGGGCCAGGGCCACCAGCAGCATCATCCAGCCGCCCATGGAGGATCCGACCAGGATCTGCGGGCCCGCCGGCAGCGCGTCGAGCACCGCCAGCGCGTCGCCGGCCCAGGCGCCAATGGTGCCGTCCTCGAAGCGTCCGGAGGAGGCGCCGTGGCCGCGGTAGTCGAAGCGGATGAAATCCCGGCCATTGCGCCCTGCGTAATCCTCCAGGGCCAGAGCCTTGCTGCCGCTCATGTCGGACATGAAGCCGCCGAGAAACATCAGCCCGGGCGGTGCTTCGGCTTGTTTTTGTGCCTCCGTTCTGGCTTTTCCCGCCGCCGTCTTGTAATAGGCGAGGACGCTGCCGTCTTCGCGGGTTAAAATCTGCGGCGGCGGCTCGACCCGTGTATCGGAATGCGGCATGCTAACTCTCGGTAAACGGTTTCTATGGCAACGGTTTCCAGTGCATGGGCGAACCATGCGGCGGGAAAAGCAACGAACATGAGCTTGCCAGAGGCTAACATCGACGTGACTCACGTCCAAAGCGCGGCGGCCGGCGACGGCCCCGTGGTGCTGCAGCTCATCCCCAGCCTGGTGCCCGGCGGGGCCGAGCGCGGCACCATCGAGATCGCCGCGGCCCTGGTGGCCGACGGCGGCACCGCCATCGTCGCCTCCGAGGGCGGACCGATGGAGAACGACCTGCGCCGCGCCGGCGCCCTGCACCTGAAGCTGCCGGCGGCGTCGAAGAATCCCATCGTAATGTACCGCAACATCGCGCGCATCGAGCAGATCATCGCGGCCTACAACGTCGGCATCGTGCACGTGCGCTCGCGCGCGCCGGCATGGTCGGCGCGGATGGCCTGCCAGCGCAGCGGCGCCCATTTCATCACCACCTTCCACGCCCCCTACAATTTCACCAACGCCCTGAAGAAGCGCTACAACCAGGTCATGGCCGAGGGCGAGCGGGTGATTGCCATCTCCGAGTTCATCGCCGCCCACGTGCGCGAGAACTACAATCTCGACCCGGCGCGCCTGCGCGTCATCCGCCGCGGCATCGATACGGTGCGCTTCGACCCGGATCGCGTCTCGGCCGAGCGCATGATCCAGCTGTCGACCCGCTGGCGCCTGCCCGACGGCGTACCGCTGATCCTGATGCCCGGGCGGCTCAGCCGCTGGAAGGGCCAGACCGTCCTGCTGGAAGCGCTCAGCCACCTGGGCGACCTCGACTACCGCTGCGTCATGGTCGGCTCCGACCAGGGCCGCACCGCCTACCGGCGCGAGCTGGAAACGCTGATCGCCCGCTACGGCCTGGGCGGCAAGGCCTCGATCATGGACGAGTGCAACGACATGCCGGCGGCCTACATGCTGTCCGACGTGGTGGTCTCGCCCTCGACCGATCCCGAGGGTTTCGGGCGCACCGTCGGTGAAGCCCAGGCCATGGGCCGCCCCGTGGTGGCCAGCGACCACGGTGGTGCGCGCGAGCAGGTGATCGACGGGCGCACCGGCTTCCTGTTTCCCAACGGCGATGCCCAGGCGCTGGCCGCCGGGCTGCGCAAGGCGCTGTCCCTGGCGCCGGACGTGCGGGCCCGCCTGCACGACGACGCCATTCACCGGGTCCGCCATGATTTCTCCAAGGACCAGATGTGCGCCCGCACCCTGGCGGTCTACCGCGAGATTCTGCGCGCCGGCGCCCGCGGCCAGGCCACCCGAACTTGACGGCCCTGGGCCCCGTAGCTTCACCCGTAGCTCCATAGGCACCCAGGGCATCATCCGAGGCTTCGCCGGGCGGGAGACGGGAAGCCGTTCCGCATCGGAACCGGCTTAGGGGGCCTGCCTTGACAGGCCTTGTAATCCTTCTAAAGTTCCCGCCGCTTTCAAACAGGACCCGGATTTCCGGGATTTACCCCGAGATTTACCATGGCAGTCACGACAGATAGCAAGCTCTCGATCACGCTCCCCGACGGCTCCACGCGCGCCTTCGACGGGCCGGTCACCGGCGCCGAACTGGCGGCTTCCATCGGGCCCGGCCTCGCCAAGGCGGCGCTGGCGGTGAAGGTCGATGGCGACCTGCGCGACCTCAAGCGCTCCATTGAACAGGACGCCGCCGTCGAGATCGTGACCGCCGGCCACGCCGACAGCCTGGAGCTGCTGCGCCACGACTGCGCCCACGTTCTGGCCGAGGCGGTGCAGGAGCTCTATCCCGGCACCCAGGTGACTTTCGGTCCGGCCATCGAGAACGGCTTCTACTATGATTTCGCCCGGTCAGAGCCGTTCACGCCCGACGACCTGGCGGTCATCGAAAAGCGGATGCACGAGATCGTCGACCGCAACGAGGCCATCGAGCGCGAGGTATGGAGCCGCGACGAGGCGATCCGCCACTTCGCCGAACTGGGCGAGAAGTACAAGGCCGAGCATATCGAGACCCTGCCCGCCGACGTGGAGATCTCGATCTACCGCCAGGGCGACTGGCTCGACCTCTGTATCGGCCCGCACCTGCCCGCCACGGGCAAGCTGGGCCATGCCTTCAAGCTGACCAAGATCTCCGGCGCCTACTGGCGCGGCGATGCGCGCAACGAACAGCTGCAGCGCAGCTACGGCACCTGCTGGGAGACGGAAAAGCAGCTGAAAGCCTACCTCACTATGCTGGAGGAGGCGGAAAAGCGCGACCACCGGCGCCTTGGCCGCGAGATGAACCTGTTCCACATGCAGGAAGAGGCCGCGGGCTCGGTGTTCTGGCACCCCAAGGGCTGGACGCTGTACCGCACGGTGGAGGCCTACATGCGCCGCCGTCTGGAGGCCGCCGGATACGTCGAGGTGAAGACGCCGCAGTTGATCGACCGCTCGCTGTGGGAGGCCTCCGGCCACTGGGAGAAGTTCCACGAGCACATGTTCATCGCCGAGTCCGAGGAACGCTCCCTGGCGGTGAAGCCGATGAACTGCCCCGGCCACGTACAGATCTTCAAGCAGGGCATCACCAGCTACCGCGCCCTGCCGCTGCGTATGGCCGAGTTCGGCTCTTGTCACCGCAACGAGCCTTCGGGCGCGCTGCACGGCAGGATGCGGGTGCGCGCTTTCACCCAGGACGAGGCCCACATCTTCTGTACGCCGGACCAGATCAACAGCGAGACGGTGGTGTTCTGCGACCTGCTGCGCTCGATCTACCGCGACTTCGGCTTTGACGAACTGGTGGTGAAGTTCTCCGACCGGCCCGCCGTGCGCGCCGGCGACGACGCCACCTGGGACAAGGCCGAGGGGGCCCTGAAGGACGCCGTCGAACAGGCCGGCCTGGACTATACCCTGAACCCCGGCGAGGGCGCCTTCTACGGCCCGAAACTGGAGTTCGTGCTGCGCGATGCCATCGGCCGCGACTGGCAGTGCGGCACCTTCCAGGTCGATTTCGTCCTGCCGGAGCGCCTCGGCGCCAACTATATCGGCGAGGACGGCGAGAAACATCGCCCGGTCATGCTGCATCGGGCGATCCTCGGGTCGTTCGAACGTTTCCTGGCCATCCTGATCGAACAATACGCCGGAAAGTTCCCGCTCTGGTTGGCTCCGGAACAGGTTGTGGTGGCGACCATCACGTCCGACGCCAACGGCTATGCGGAACAGGTCTGCGCCGCCCTGTCGGCCGCCGGGCTCCGGGTCAAGACCGATCTGAGGAACGAAAAAATCAACTATAAGGTGCGCGAACATTCGCTCGCCAAGGTGCCGGTGATCGCCGTCGTCGGCCGCCGTGAGGCCGAGGAAGGCAAGGCCGCCTTGCGCCGTCTGGGCAGCCAGGGCCAAGAGATTCTTGCGCTTGGCGAAGCAGTGGATAGGATCAGGGCGGAAGCAGCAGGCCCCGGGTCAGACGCCGGGTCGGATCAGGGCGCAGTGTCCGAGGGCGCCTAGCTGCCGGTCCCGGGTGCCCAGGCGCCGCGGGACCGTTGTTGTAGGTGCAAGACGTTTTAGGGGCAGTGAACCGGGGGCATCAGACCCGCGCGGAGCTGCCGGACAATGGGGAGGTCGCCGTCGTCTGCGGCGGGACCGAGGAAAAAGACCTGAAAAGGGAACCCAGCAACGGGAATGAGGAGCTTAAGCGATAGCACGCCCACCCTTTGACGCCACGCCGTCCCGCGATGGACCGCGTGTCAACGACATGATCACGTCAGCCCAGGTGCGCCTGGTTGACGAAAACGGCGAGCAGGTCGGTGTAGTCTCGACGGCCGATGCCCTGCGCAGAGCCGAAGGTGCCGGACTTGACCTGATGGAGGTCGCGCCGAACGCCGATCCGCCGGTTTGCAAGATTCTCGACTACGGTCGCTTCCGCTACGAGGCCCAGAAGAAGAAGAACGAGGCCCGCAAAAAGCAGAAGATCATCGAGGTCAAGGAAATCAAGATGCGGCCCAACATCGACACCCACGATTACGAGGTGAAGATGCGGGCGAGCCACCGCTTCATAGACGACGGCGACAAGGTCAAGGTGACCATGCGCTTCCGCGGCCGCGAGATGGTCCACCAGGAACTCGGCAAGCAGGTCCTGGACCGCGTGCGCGAGGCGATGGAAGAAAAGGCCAAGGTGGAACAGTTTCCCAAGCTGGAAGGCCGCCAGATGACCATGGTCATGGCGCCGCGTTAACGGCTAGCGGCCGCCTGCAGGCAGCAGGCGGCCTTTTCCCCGACAGCGAGTTGTGCGACGGCGGCGGTGCCGAAAGCCCCTTGGGGCTTTATGCGCCGAAGCCGCCGTCAATGGTGTGCTGGGCGCCGGTAATGTAGCCGGCTTCCGGCCCCGTCAGATAGGCCACCAGGCCGGCGATCTCCGCCGGGCGGGCATGGCGCTTGATCGCCAGCACGGAATGCATGGCGTCTTTCATCGGACCGTCGGCCGGGTTCATGTCGGTGTCGACCGGCCCAGGCTGCACGTTGTTCACGGTGATGTTGCGCGACCCGAGGTCGCGCGCCAGCCCGCGCACCAGGCCCTGGATTGCAGACTTGCTGAGTCCGTAGGCGGTGAAGCCGGCAAAGGGCAGGCGGTCGCCGTTCACCGAACCGATGATCACGATGCGCCCGCCGTCGGGCATCTTGCGCGCCGCCTCGACGGCGGCGTGATAGGGACCGCGCACGTTGATGTCGATCAGGCGGTCGATGTCGGCAGGATCGAGTTCCAGCGGATCGCCCGCCACAGCGATCCCGGCGTTGATCACCAGGATGTCGATCGGCCCTTGCGCGGCGAGCACCGCGGCGACCGCCGTGCGAGCGGCGCTGTCGGCCCGGGCCGCAGTGGCACCGGTTTTTTTGGCCAGCGCCTCGGCGGCCTCGGTCGATCCGGCGTAGGTGAAGGCCGTGGTGGCCCCGTCAGCCGCCAGGCGCTCCACGATTGCCGCGCCGATGCCGCGGCTGCCGCCCAGGACCAGCGCCTTCTTGCTGTTAAGCGATGCCATCTGATTTCTCCTTGAGGAATTACATAACGATCACTAAATAATGAGGGCAGAATTGCCTTCAAGCGAAAAATATAGTGACCACTAAAAAAATATCTCCGAAAGTTGCCCGATCACCCGAAAAGGCGTCGAAGAGCCCCGCAACCGGGCGGGGCCGCCCGCGGGCCTTCGACGAGGACGAGGCGGTGAAAACCGCCTTGGCGCTGTTTCACGCCCGTGGCTACGACGCTGTCGGCGTGGCCGAGTTGGGCGAGGCCATCGGCGTGAAGGCGCCCAGCCTCTATGCCGCCTTCGGGAGCAAGAAGGGCCTCTTCGAGCGGGCTCTGGCGCGCTATCTGGAGGACGAAGGCGATTTCGTCGCCCGGACCCTGGCCGAGGCAGAGCCGGTGGCCGAGGTGATCCCGCGCCTGCTGCGCCGGGCCGCGGAGGTCTATGGCGATCCGGCGGGCCTGCCCGGCTGTCTGGTGCTGGACGGCGCGCGCAATTGCAGCGATCCGGAAGTCTGTGCCCTCACCGGGGGATTGCGCGGCCAGGGCCGTGCCCTGCTGCGCGAGCGCATCGCCCGGGACTATCCCGACGGGGATTATCCGGGACTGGCCGAGGCACTGACCGACTACGTGACGGTGGCCCTGACCGGGCTGTCCGGCGCGGCCCGCGACGGCTTGGCGGCAGACGCCCTGCTGAGGTCGGCGCAGATCGCCGGCGACGGCTTTACCGCGCAGCTCCCCAAAGAGGGTTAACAGCGCCGCCGGGATGCCGATTTTTCGGCGGATTTCCGGGATTTTTGCGGCCGCAACGACCCGCGTGCCGGCGCTTGCATTCCCCCGTTGGGGCGGCTATAACCCCGCGTTCCTATTGAGCGGTCCGGCTAAAAGGGCATGCCCAGCCGCTCCCACTGTCTCGTTTCGTTCGGAAAGGATGCAAAATGCCCAAACTGAAGAACAAGTCCGGGGCCAAGAAGCGTTTCCGCTTCACCGCCACCGGCAAGGTGAAGTTCAAGCACTCGGGCAAGCGCCACATGCTGCGCCGCCGATCCCAGAAGATGATCCGCAGCACGCGCGCCATGAGCACCCTCAGCGACGCCGATGCCAAGATCGTCCGTCGCAACTTCCTGATCTACGCGAAGTAAGGGGGACAGCGACATGGCAAGAGTTAAGCGCGGCGTCACCACCCACGCCCGTCACAAGAAGATCCTGAAGCGCGCCACGGGCTACCGTGACCGCGGCAAGAACGTTTTCACCGTCGCCATCGAGCGGGTCGAGAAGGGCCTGCAGTACGCCTACCGCGACCGCCGCGTAAAGAAGCGCAATTTCCGCGCCCTGTGGATCCAGCGCATCAACGCCGGCGCCCGCGAGCACGGCCTGACCTACTCGCAGTTTATGAACGGCATCAAGCGGGCTGGTATCGAGCTCGACCGCAAGGTGCTGTCCGACCTGGCGATCCGCGAGCCCGATGCCTTTAAGTCCCTGGTGGAGCAGGCCAAGGCCGCCCAAGCGTAAGCTTTGGGCCCCGAGGCTTTCCCGGTACTTCCGGAAAACCAGAGTGACCGATCCCGTCTCGTGACGGCGCCTCCCCGAAAGCGGGGAGTGCGCCGGACGGGCCTGGAGTCGGAGGCAGAGGCAGGCATCTAGGCGATGGAAAACCTCGAAGAACTTCAAAGCAGCCTGTTGGATCGCGTGGCCAGTGCCGGCGATCTCGAGGCGCTGGAAAATCTGCGGGTTCAGGCGCTCGGCAAGAAGGGCGAAGTCACCCAGCGGATGAAGACCCTGGGCAGCCTGACGCCGGAAGAGCGCAAGGAAGCCGGCCAAAGCCTCAACCGGGTGAAGGACGCGGTTTCCGCGGCGCTGGACGCACGGCGGGCCGACCTCGAAGAGCGTGCCCTGGAGGCCCGCCTGGTCACCGAAGCGGTGGACGTCACCCTGCCGGCGCGCCCGGCGGAGGTCGGCCGCATCCACCCGATCAGCCAGACCTTCGAGGAACTGGTGGCGATTTTCGGCGAGATGGGCTTCTCGGTCGCCGAGGGTCCGCACATCGAAGAGGACTACTACAACTTCACCGCCCTCAACATCCACGAGGCGCATCCGGCGCGCCAGGAAATGGATACCTTCTACATGCGCCCGGCCGCCGACGGCAGCCGCAAGGTACTGCGCACCCATACTTCGCCGGTGCAGATCCGCACCATGCTGTCGCAGAAGCCGCCGATCCGCATCATCGTGCCGGGCCGTACCTTCCGCGCCGACCACGACGCCACCCACTCGCCGATGTTCAATCAGGTCGAGGGGCTGGTGATCGACAAGAAGTCCCACATGGGCCACCTGAAGGGCACCCTGACGGCCTTCTGCCGCGCGTTCTTCGGCGTCGACGACTTGCCGCTGCGCTTCCGGCCCAGCTATTTCCCCTTCACCGAGCCCAGTGCCGAAGTCGACATCGGCTGCTCGCGCGAGGGCGGCGAGTTGAAGATCGGCCCAGGTAAGGACTGGCTGGAGATTCTCGGCAGCGGCATGGTGCACCCCAAGGTGCTGGCCAACTGCGGTATCGACCCCGACGAATACCAGGGCTTCGCCTTCGGTATGGGGATCGAGCGCATTGCCATGCTGAAGTACGGCGTCCCCGATCTGCGCATCTTCTACGAGACGGACCTGCGCTGGATGAAGCACTACGGCTTCGTGCCGCTGGAAATCCCCTCCATGGTCCGTGGGATGTAGAGGGGAAATGTAGCCCATGAAGTTCACGCTGAACTGGTTGAAAGATCACCTCGACACCACCGCCTCGCTGCAGGAGATCACCGACAAGCTGTCGATGATCGGCCTGGAGGTCGAGGGCGTGGAAGACCGCGCCGCTGCGCTGGCACCCTTCACCGTCGCCTACGTGAAGGAAGCGCGTCCGCACCCCAATGCGGACCGACTGCGCGTCTGCATCGTGGATACCGGCAAGGGCGAGGTGCAGGTGGTCTGCGGCGCGCCCAACGCGCGCACCGGCATGAAGGGTGTCTTCGCCCCGGTCGGCAGCCATGTGCCGGGCACCGACCTGACCCTGAAGGCCGGCAAGATCCGCGGCGAGGAGTCCAACGGCATGCTGGTCTCCGAGCGCGAGCTCGGCCTGTCCGACGATCACGAGGGCATCATCGACCTGCCGGCGGATACGCCGCTGGGGGCCGCTTTCGCCGACATCGCCGGCCTGAACGATCCGATCATCGAGATTGCCATCACGCCGAACCGCGGCGACTGCCTGGGCGTGCGCGGCGTCGCCCGGGACCTCGCCGCCGCTGGTCTCGGCACCCTGAAGCCGCTGCCGGCCGCCGAGCCGGTCCCCGGCAGCTTCGACAGCCCGATCCAGTGGCGCCGCGACCTGCCGGCCGATCGCCAGGATGCCTGCCCCTATGTCGCCGGGCGCTATTTTCGGGGCGTGAAGAACGGCCCCAGCCCGAAGTGGCTGCAGGACCGCCTGCGCGCCATCGGCCTGCGGCCCATCTCGGCACTGGTCGATGTCACCAACTATGTGACCTACGACCTGGGCCGGCCGCTGCACGTCTTCGACGCCGACAAGGTGAAGGGCGACGTGACGATGCGCCTGGCCCGCCCCGGCGACGAGATCCTGGCCCTCGACGGCGACACCTACACCCTGGATGGGGAGATGGTGGCGATCTACGACGGCAACGGGCCGGAAGGCATCGGTGGCGTCATGGGCGGCGAGCTTTCCGGCTGCGGGGACGACACCACCAACGTCTTCTTGGAAGTCGCCCTGTTCGACCCCAACATGGTCGCGCGCACCGGGCGGACCCTGGGTATCCACTCCGACGCGCGCTTCCGTTTCGAGCGCGGGCTCGACCCGCAGTCGGCGGTGTGGGGCGTCGAGGTGGCCGCGCGCCTGATCCTCGATCTCTGCGGCGGCGCGGTCAGCAACGTGGTCAGCGCCGGCGCCATTCCGCCGGAGACCCGCAAGCTGTCCCTGCGCCCGTCGCGGGTCGCCGAGCTGGGCGGCATGACCGTTGCGCCGGAGCGCCAGGCCGAGATCCTCCAGCGCCTGGGCTGCGGCGTCGAACCGGGTAAGGACAGCATCGCCGTGGTGCCGCCGAGCTGGCGCCCCGACATTGAGGGCGAGGCCTGCCTGGTCGAGGAGGTCATGCGTATCCACGGTTACGACGCCATTGCCGAGGTTGAGCTGTCGCGCGATGGCACCCTGCCGCGTGCGGTACTGACCCCGGCGCAGCGCCGCGTGTCCGCGGCGCGCACGGCGCTGGCCTGGCGTGGCCTCTATGAAGGGGTGACGTTCTCCTTCGTGTCGCGCCGTCAGGCGGAACTGTTCGGCGGTGGCGGCGAGGCGGTGAGCCTGGCCAATCCGATCTCCGCCGATCTCGACGTCATGCGCCCGACCCCGCTGGTCAACCTGGCCGTTGCGGCGGTGCGCAATGCCGACCGCGGCTATGGCGACCTCGCGCTGTTCGAGGTCGGTCCGCAGTATCTCGACGATACGCCGAAGGGCCAGCTGACCGTCGCCGCCGGCCTGCGCCGCGGCGAGAGCCAGCCGCGCCACTGGGCCGGCGGTGCCCGTCCGGTCGATGCCTTCGACGCCAAGGGCGACGCCGAGGCGGTGTTGGAGGCCTGCGAGGCGCCGGTCGACAAGCTGCAGGTCACGCGCGATGCGCCGGCCTGGTACCACCCTGGCCGGTCCGGCGTGCTGCGCCTGGGCCCCAATGTGCTGGCCCAGTTCGGCGAGCTGCATCCGCGGGTGCTGCGTGCCCTCGAGTTGAAGGCGCCGGCCGTGGCTTTCGAGGTGTTTCTGGACCGCGTTCCGCTGCCGCGCGGTGGCAAGCAGAAGCGCAGCCTGCTGGAGCTTTCGCCGTTCCAGCCGGTATCGCGCGACTTCGCCTTCCTGGTGGATGATGATGTGCCGGCGGAGAAGGTCATGCGCGCCGCCCGCGGTGCCGACAAGGCGCTGATCGCCGATGTGGCCCTGTTCGACGTCTATCAGGGCAAGGGGGTCGAGCCGGGCAAGAAGTCGCTGGCCATCGCCGTCACCCTGCAGCCGCGCGAGGCAACGCTGACGGATCAGGAGATCGATGCGGTGGCGGCCAAGGTCGTCGCCCAGGTTACGGCAGCAACCGGCGGGACCCTGCGCGGCTGAATTGGCTGCGGCTGAGCCGCGCCCCTGCTTTCGAACTCAGGTCTTCATTGGGCCTTCAAGAGTATTCCCGCCGCGGCGCGGTGGTGTAGCGGGCCCAAAGCTCGTCGGCCTTGCGTGCGCGTTCCACCAGCTCTTTGGCCAGTTTAATGTTGCCAGCCGCCTCAGCGCGCGCGGCGAGCGCCCAGGTCATCGCCGCGTATTCGCGTGCTTCTGCTTCGCTGATTCTCCGGTCCATTTCTACAAATTCCTGCCCAAATGGGAATTGGCGACTGGATGGAGCCTCTGCCATGTGTGGTTAACGAAACGTTAAGAACGTCAGGTCTGTGATATTCCTGCATCCTGAGTTGCACGGATGCAACAGTTCGGCGGGGAGGGCGGGCAAGAAAAAAGCCCGGTCCTTGCTGGACCGGGCCTGTCAGAATTCCCGTGGCGCTGTGACCCTGTCGCGGGTCTTCAGGCCGTATCGTGGCTTTCAGATCAGGTGCTGTACCACTGCATGCAGATGCGCGGCCCCTGCTGGGCTTTGTTTTTCGCGGCTGTCTGCCGAATGGTCTTACTGATGAAGGTTTCCAGTTCCCGGATGTGGTGTTCCGGCACGCCGGCCCGGATCAGCGTGTTCCGCGACTTACGCGCATTCTTGTCGTAGGTCGCATAGTCTTCTTTACCGAGCGCCTCGTAGGCCTTCACCATGCAATAGTTTTGCTGGTACCACCGCGCTTCGTTGCGCGCGGCGTCTGCGGGGGACGTGGTCGCCGCAAAGATACAGCCTGCCATCGCAATGCAGGCTGCCAAGCGAAATCCGCCGCCCGCGGAATTGAAGAATCTTCCCATGAAACCTCTCCGCATCGTTTCGTCCTCAGCGTCCTGAGGCCCCCAATTCTTCGCGACCGGCCTTTAGATTTTGTGAAGAATCGGCACAATGCTGCCCAAATCCACCATAGATTAGCAAACAACCCGGGAACCTCAAAGCTGAAGAAACCGCGGCTTGCCGGAGCGTGGTGTCAGCATGCGCGTGTTGGCGCTGGCGGGCGGTTGCCATTGCAACTCTATGCCGCGTTCGGCGAGGAAGTCCTCGGCGGCTTGTCGCGCCTCCGCATGGGTCCGCGCGGTGCCCTGGCCGAAGCGCACGCCCGGCTGCTGCTCCGCCTGTGGCTGGCCTGGCTGCAGATAGGTCACCGTCCAGCGGAACAGGCGCTCCCCCCGTTGATAGGTGAAGGACGATGTTTCGCGCCAGGGCTCGATCAGGATGTTGTGGCTTTTCAACGGACATGCTCCCTTTGCCTGAAGGGTCGAGGGCTAACATAGCCGCCTTGGCGGGGCCTGTGACGTCTGCGGGACAAATTCATGAAAACGGCGGAAATCAGCCATTGAATGGCGGTCCGGCCCGGGGACGTGGCGGCAGGCCGGGGGCGATCCGGCGCCCGGCGGGGTGATCTGACGGCAGGCGTTGATTAGCCGGCCTGCGCGCCCTATCTTCCTGCGCGCCCGGGGTTCCCCGTATCCTGGGCTGTCTGCCGCCGGCGCCGCCTGCGGCGGGGCGTCGGACGGGGCTTTTTACAGGCAACGCGCAAGCCAGCATGACCGACCTATCCCACATCCGTAACTTCGCGATCATCGCCCACATCGACCACGGCAAGTCGACCCTGGCCGACCGCCTGATCCAGCTCTGCGGCGGCCTGACCGAGCGCGAGATGAAGGAGCAGGTGCTCGATTCGATGGACCTGGAGCGCGAGCGCGGCATCACCATCAAGGCGCAGACCGTGCGGCTCAGCTACACCGCCGCCGATGGCCAGGTCTACGAACTGAATCTCATCGACACGCCGGGCCACGTCGACTTTTCCTACGAGGTCAGCCGCTCGCTGGCGGCCTGCGAGGGCTCGCTGCTGCTGGTCGACGCCAGCCAGGGCGTCGAGGCGCAGACCCTGGCCAACGTCTATCTGGCCATCGAGAACGATCACGAGATCATCCCCGTTCTCAACAAGGTCGACCTGCCGGCGGCCGAGCCGGAACGGGTGAAGGAGCAGATCGAAGAAGTCATCGGGATCGACGCGACCAACGCGCTGGAGATTTCCGCCAAGACCGGCAAAGGCGTCCCCGAGGTGTTGGAAGCGCTGGTCAAACGCCTGCCGCCGCCCCAGGGCAACATCGCGGCGCCGCTGAAGGCGATGCTGGTGGACAGCTGGTACGACACCTACCTGGGCGTCATCGCGCTGGTCCGCGTTATCGACGGCAAACTCATCCCCGGCATGAAGATCCGTATGATGGGCACCGGCGCCACGCACTTTGTCGACAAGGTCGGCGCCTTCACGCCCAAGATGGTGAACCTGCCGGAGCTCGGGCCCGGCGAACTCGGCTTCATCAATGCCTCCATCAAGTCGGTGGCCGACTGCAACGTCGGCGACACCATCACCGACGAGCGCCATCCGGCCGACAAGCCGCTGGCCGGGTTCAAGCCCTCGGTGCCGGTGGTGTTCTGCGGCCTGTTCCCGGTCGACGCTGCCGATTACGAGGATCTGCGCGATTCCCTGGCCAAGCTGGCGCTGAACGATTCTTCGTTCCAGTTCGAGGCGGAAAGCAGCGCGGCGTTGGGCTTTGGCTTCCGCTGCGGGTTTTTGGGGCTGCTGCATTTGGAAATCGTGCAGGAGCGGCTGGAGCGCGAGTTCGACCTGGACCTCGTCACCACCGCGCCCTCGGTGGTCTACAAGATCCACATGACCAACGGGAAAATGATCGAGCTGCACAATCCGGCCGACATGCCCGACGTGGTGAAGATCGACCACATCGAGGAGCCCTGGATCCGCGCGACCATCCTGGTGCCCGACGAGTTCCTGGGGCCGATCCTGAAGCTCTGCGAAGAGCGCCGCGGCGAGCAGCTCGACCTGACCTACGCCGGCTCGCGGGCCATGCTGATCTACCGCCTGCCGCTGAACGAGGTGGTTTTCGACTTCTACGACCGACTGAAGTCGGTGTCGCGCGGCTATGCCAGCTTCGACTACCAGATCGAGGAATACCGCGAGAGCGAGCTGGTGAAGGTCTCCATCCTGGTGAACGCGGAGCCGGTGGACTCCCTGGCGATCATCGTGCATCGCGGCCAGGCCGAAGCGCGCGGGCGCATGCTGTGCGAGCGCCTGAAGGGCCTCATCCCGCGCCAGTTGTTCAAGATCGCCATCCAGGCGGCGATCGGCGGCAAAGTGATCGCCCGCGAGACCATCTCGGCCCTGCGCAAGGACGTGACCGCCAAGTGCTACGGCGGCGACGTCAGCCGCAAGCGCAAGCTGCTGGACAAGCAGAAGGCGGGCAAGAAGCGCATGCGTAATATCGGCAACGTGGAAATTCCGCAGTCGGCCTTCCTCGCCGCCCTCAAGATGAGCGACAACTAGGCCTCGGCCGGGGGGCCGTGGCTGCCCCTTGGCGCCTGCGGCCTACCGCTTGTTCTTGAAGCGGCGCGGCGAGCGCGGGCCGCCGCCCCAGCGGCGGAACAGCAGCACCAGGATCAGGCCGGGGACGAAGAACACGGCCACCGCCGGCCACAGCAGGACCGGGGCGATGACGTTGTCCCACACGTCGACCGAGACGTTGCGCTCGATGCCGGCCTGCAGGGTATTGAGGGTGAAGCTGCCGAGGGCCTGGTCGATTTCGTACCAGCGCTGGCCCAGCACGACGAAGCCCCAGGTGCCGCTGCTCAAGGACGAAACAGCGTCCCAACCCAGCAGGACCAGGGCGCAAAACAACAGAAACCAGCCGATACCGCGGCCAACGATCATCCAGACCCCCATTGCCGCCGGGCGGTGGCCCCGGCGCATCCATCCCCCGCTCCGGGGTCCGGCCGGCGCCTGCGGCGCCCGCCACCGGCGCGATAGTAGCAGCCGCAGAGCGCCCCAGCCAACCTTCGGGCCAACCTCCGGGCCACCCCCTGGATCGACCAGCGGGCGCCAATGAGCCTTGGAGCGGCTATCCGGCCTCCCCAAGGCCCATTTTGCCGGGCCGTAGGCGTTGCATCCCGGCGCCGGCTCGGCTAGTTTCGCGCCGCGCGCCCGCCGACGGGGCCGAGGGTTTCCTGGGGGTTTACCTTTGCGAAATCCGGCTCCGGTAGGACAGGGCTCCGCTTTAAGGAGAGGTGGCCGAGTGGCTGAAGGCGCACGCTTGGAAAGCGTGTAGGCGGGAAACCGTCTCGAGGGTTCGAATCCCTCTCTCTCCGCCATACCCAAAGACCTCCGGCAGCGCCCGGGGGTCTTTTGGTATCGGGGATAGGAATCGGTGAACGGATCCCAATTCTCCTTGGGGTTCGTGCCGGCGTCGGCAAGAGGTCGGCGACTCGGAGCGCTGTAACGAGGCGGCCCGCACGAAGAGGCACGGATTGGCGCCTTCTCCTCAAATTCCGGATGCTTACCAATAGGTCAGTACTTGATGGACAGCATCTCCAATTCCAATTGGCTTTTCGTAAGCACTTCTCGAAGGCTAGACGGAGAGACGTTATGAGAATTGGAACGATAGGCGCAGGGGAGGTTGCGCAAGCCTTTGCAAGAAAGGCGCTTTCGGCAAGTCATGAAGTCGTCTTCAGCAATCGCCGGGGTCCTGAGAGTCTGTCCCCCCTGGCCGAGGCGTTTGGCCCCGGAGCGTCCGCGGGAACCCTGGAAGAAGCGGCGCGGCAGCCGATGGTCGTGCTCTGCGTGCCCTGGCTGAAAGTCGAGAAAACTTTGCAAGCCCTTCCGCGCTGGACAGGTCAGATCGTGATCGACGCAACAAACGGGCTGACGGAGGAGGGGGCAGTCGACTTTGGAGATGACAGCTCCAGTGAAATCGTTGCGCGCCTGACACCCGGTGCCCGCGTTGTGAAGGCGATGAATTCGCTCTTCATGGAGAATTTCAAGAAGGATCCTGTCTTTGACAATTTCCGGCGCGCGGTCTTCGTGTCGAGTGACGATCGCTCGGCCGCAGACGAAGTGGCGGATCTGTTCGAGTGCTTCGGTTTCGCGCCGGTTCTCCTTGGCTCGCTCAGCAAGGGCGGTCGGATGCAAGCCGTCAGAGCGACGCTGGCGGGACATGACCTTCATCTGCCCTGGCCGGCTCCCCGAGAGTTTCCCGCCTTCAACGGGGAACCCCCGCGAGGCACAGTGTGAGCTTCGGCGCCCGGTGCTGCGTCGGGGCGCCCCTGGGACAGAGCGGGCAAGTAGTCGCCGCGAATGTCCTGAGAGCCGCAGCGCGTCGCAAGCTTGCCGGTTCAGAAGGGTACGGCTCGCCGCCTAGATCGGATTCACAGGGTCAGATGGATCGCTTATGCGATTCCATCTGACCCTGATCTGCTCTAGGACGGCCCGCTCTCCTCAGGCTTCAACAGCGCCGCGGCGATGGCTTCCGAATTTTCTTCCCCCCAGCTGCACAGCGGCACCATGGCTTTGACCAGGCTGTCGCCGAAGGGCGTCAGCGCGTAGTCCACCCGCGGCGGAATTTCCTTGTAGTCGGTCCGCGCGACGACGCCGTGCATCTCCAGCTCCTTCAGATGCTGGATCAGCATCTTGTCGCTGACCCCGCGTACCGAGCGCTTCAACGCGCCATAGCGCTGCGGCCCGCGGGCGAGGAAAAACAGAATAAGCGGCTTCCACTTCCCGCCGATCACGCGGATGGCCGCATCAAGGCCGCAGATGAAGGGGGTGACTTCGGTGTCTCTCATGCTCATTCTTCATACTTACCAAAAGGTGCATACTTGTCCAAAAGAAATGACCTCTTAGCTTCGAGCTATTCCCGGACGAAGGAGATAGGTTCATGGGTAAGCTTGAAGGAAAGACGGCCGTTATCACCGGCGGCGCCAGCGGGATCGGTCTGGCGATCGCTAAGCGTTTTGTTGCCGAAGGCGCGTTCGTTTACATCTTCGGACGCCGGCAGGACGCCCTTGATGCGGCCCTGGCCGAACTGGGCACGGCTGCCCGCGGCATTCGTGGAGACATCACGAAGCTGGAGCATCTCGATCATCTGTTCGAGACGGTGAAAACCGAAAAGGCCGGCATCGACGTGCTGGTCGCCAATGCCGGCGTTGGAGAATTTGCGCCTCTCGGGACGATCACGCCGGACCACTACTCGTGGACTTTCGACATCAACGTCAAGGGCACGCTGTTCACGGTTCAAAAAGCGCTGCCGATTGTCAAAGCGGGTGGATCGATCATCCTCACCGGCTCGACCGTGGGGGTGATGGGCACGCCAGCGATGAGCGTCTACAGCGCCTCGAAGGCGGCGGTCCGCAACTTTGCCCGAAGCTGGGCTCTGGATCTGAAGGGCACAGGTGTTCGGGTGAACGTGCTTTCACCCGGGGCGACGGAGACGCAAACGGTCATGGATCTGTTTGCGCAAACCGGCATGCAAGACGAAATCATCGCCGGATTTGTCGAGAAGTCGCCGCTGGGCCGGATCGGCAACCCGTCCGAAACGGCGGCCGTCGCCGCCTTCCTCGCGTCCGATGACAGCAGCTTCATGACGGGAAGCGAGGTCTTCGTCGATGGCGGTTATGCCCAGGGTTGATCACTGGGAGGCGCCGGCCGCTGGTTGAGTTTCCGGCGCCTCCGAATGTCTTACTCAAAGCATCGTAGCGATGGGCCCCGGATGGTATTGCCTGTCGGAAGCAAGAGACGTCTTCGGCTTCAGGCGGCCGGCCACGAAGGGGTCTCTTTATCCCTCCACCGCGAATTCCACGCCGACCGGGGTGCAGGCTTCGCCGTTGATCGGGATGATGTCCTGGGGGCAGGCGGACATGGCGACGATGCAGTCCATCTCGGCGCGCAGCAGCACGTGGTCGCCGGGCTGGCTGACCGGCGGCTTCCAGTCGATACCCCAGGCGTCGTCGACTGGGATGTTCATCCAGAGATTCAACGGCTGCGGCACGTCGGGGACGGTCAGGCCAATTGCCATCATGGCCAGGCGCAGATTGTCCGAACAGTTGTCGTGGTAGTCCGTGACGCCCAGGGTGGTGAAGCGGAAGAGGTCGCACGCGGCGATCAGGGTGTCGTGCACCCCGGGCGAGGAATCCTCGACGAGCGTCAGGATCGGGCGGCGCCTATTGGTCATCAGCGGGTCGCCGGGCCGGGGCAGCACCCGGTCGATCCAGGCCCGCGCGTGCGGCCAGGACAGGAACTCCGAACGGTTGGCATCGCTGAAGGCCCAGGTGTCGCAGACCTGGGTGCCGTGGGTGTTGATGATGCGGATCTTCTGATCCTTGGCGACCCGGACCGCGCGGCCCTGGCGCGCCGGCACCTCGTAGCGCCTGCCCAGCTCCGGCGTGCCATCGGGCGAGAGGGCATTGGTCAGGCTGCCGTTGACGCCGCAGGGTGTTCCGTTGTCGCCGGGATTGTCGTGGATGTCCGCCTTCAGCATGGGCCTGCCTCATCCTCTCGAAGGACTGATCTGAAGCGGTATCATAGCGGCTCGGCGCCGGGGCGACATTGCCTTCGCTGAAGAATCGAAAAGGTCGGGTGCCTTCAAACGATTCCCTTGGCGGCCACCTTGGCCAGCTTCTCGCCGACCTTGGCCAGGGCGTCGGCGACCTTGGCGGCGATGGCGGCGTACTTTTCAATTTTCTTCAGCCGGTCCAGGTCGTCCTGCAAGCCGGCGTTCACGTCGTCCATCCGGCGGATGAGGTGTTGGACTTCCGCCGTATCGTCGAGCCGCTGAGCGGTGACGAAGGCCAGCACCTTGAAGCCTTCGCGCACTTCCGACTGGCTGGCGCGCAGTTCCTTGCGCTTGGCAAGTTCGGCCGGCGTGCGGTCCCGCTTTTCCTTGAAGGCCGTCAGGTCGATCGCGTCGATGTCTTCCTGCAGGTCGCGTTCCAGCGCCGCCAGGCTCTCGCGGGCGGCATTGGCTTTGGCCACCACCTCGTCGACCGTCGGCTTGCCGTTGCTCATGGTCTATCTTTCCCCCGTCTCCGGCTGGGTTATCTCTCCGGTGCCAGGGCCCGGAGGTCTTTCACGATCTTCGCCAGATTCTTTGCTTCCGCCGCGAAGGCCTCGATCTTGCTGATCGCGGTGCTCAGGGTGACGTCACCGCCCTGCAGGGCATCGGCCAGGGCGTCGTGGGCGTCGCCGAGGCGCTTGAAGACCTGCGGCGGGTCCGCGGTCAGCAGGGCGTCGTACTGCGCCGCCGCCTGCGTCAGCTTGACAAGGGCGGCCTTACTGCTGCGGTCGTTCTGGTAGGTGTCGTTGGCCAGCGAGACTTCCTCGGCGAGCGTCGACCGCGGCACGTCGGCGATGATCGATGCGGTCAGCGCGAAGAGGTCGGCGGCGTCGCGCACTACCGGTTTCGCGGCCTTGGTCGCGTCCCTCAGGCCTTTCACCTTCACGCTTGCCACATATTGGCCGACCACCCAGTTGACCGCGGCGCCCGCCGGTGTGGCGAAGGCCGGCACGGGGGTGCTGGCGGGGCCGCCGGCCTTGGCCACGGTCTCCGCCAGGTTCTGGATGCTGCCGAGAGCGGCGTTCACATTGCCGGCCACCTTGGCGGCGGTGTCTGCCTCCAGCAGGGCCTTCAGGTTCCCGGCATAGGCGTTGACCCGCCCCATCAGCAGGGTCATTTGCTGCAGCGGGAATTCCGGCGGATAGAACTCGTTGCCCGCATCGCTGGTCACGGTCAGGCGGCAGCGTTTGGAATCCGTCAGGCATTCCGGGCTGGCCGCACGCAAGAAGGCGCGGTTGCCGAGGATGCGGTCGTCCAGCACGCTCTTGTAGCCGGTGGTGACTTCCGTATTCAGGCCAACCAGAGCCTGCTCGGCGTTGCCGGTGGCGGCGGCGAAGTCGTTGACCGGCTTGCTATAATCGGCGGTCGAACAGGCGGCCAGCACCAGCAGTCCCGCCGCAACGGCGGCAACGCGGGCCCGTTTGCCTCGGTTGTGCATGTCGGCCTCCCCAACTGGACCAGGACGGGCAGCAGCATTCCCCTGAAGCTTGTCCCCTTGCCAGGGTGCCGCAGCCTGGGTTCCGCGCGCAAAAGTAAAAAGGCACTACTACTTTAGGGTCCGGCGTTGCCGCTTCTGCCGGGATCACCCGGAATTCGGCACGCTTGGCGAGGATTGCCGCAGACAGGGGACGATGCTCCGTTCTGCCCGCGTCAGCCTGCTTGCCCGTCCCGCGGCGGCGTCCTAACGTGGGTTTTGCCGTAACCGTTCCCCCCGGGGTACGACACTTTCGGATTCATGAGATGACCCTACGCAACGGCCGCGAATTCCTGGCGATTCCCGGCCCCACCAATGTGCCGGACGCGGTGTTGAACGCCATGCACCGGCCCGCCGTCGAGATCTATACCGGCCCCCTGGTCGAGACCACGATGAGCTGCCTGGCGGACCTCAAGCGCCTCTTCGGCACCACCGCGGGGCATACCTACATCTATGCCGCCAATGGCCATGGCGCCTGGGAGGCCGCGCTGACCAACGTCCTCTCGCGCGGCGACAAGGTGCTGGTGCTGGGCAGCGGCCGCTTTCCCACCCTGTGGGGCGAGATGGCCGCCTTCGTCGGCATCGAGGTCGAGGAACTGGCCTTCGGCTTTCGCCATGCCGTCGATGCGGCCGCCGTCGAGGCACGGCTGAAGGCGGATACCGCCGGGCAGATCAAGGCGGTCCTCATGGTGCAGGTGGATACCGCCTCCAGCGTGGTCAACGACGTGGCCGCGGTCGGCCGTGCGATCCAGGCGGCGGGGCATGGTGCGTTGCTGATGGCCGACGCCATCGCCTCGCTGGCCCCCATGCCCTTCGAGATGGATGCCTGGGGCGTCGATGTCGCGGTCACCGGCTCCCAGAAGGGGCTGATGACGCCGCCGGGCCTCGGCTTCGTGGCGGCCAGTCCGCGCGCGTTTCAGCGCCACCAGGACGCCGGCCTGCGTACCGCCTACTGGGATTGGACCAAGCGCGAAGGGACGGTGCATTACCAGAAATACTGCGGCACGCCGCCGGAACACCTGCTGTTCGGCCTGCGTCAGGCCATCGACATGCTGTTCGAGGAGGGTCTGCCGGCGGTCTTCGAGCGCCACCGCCTGCTGGCTGAGGCGACGCGGCGGGCGGTTGCGGTCTGGGCCGAAGGCGGGGCTTTGGCGTTCAATGTCCTGGACCCGGCCGCCCGCGCCAACTCGGTTACCACGGTGCAGGTTGAAGGCATCGCGCCGCAGCGTCTACGCGACTACTGCAGCGAGGTCTGCGGCGTCATGCTGGGCGAGGGCATCGGCGATCTCGAAGGCCGGGGCCTGCGCATCGCCCACATGGGTCACGTGAATGCGGCCATGATGCTGGGCACCCTGGCGGTGCTCGAAACCGCGCTGGGCGCGCTGGACGTTCCCCACGCCAAGGGCGGCGTGCAGGCGGCCGTCGATTTCCTGGCCGCGACGGTCCCGGCCCCGGCGGTCCGGCCGGTGGCCGACAACCCGCTGCGCCGAGTCCTGGGGGCTTAACGTCCTGGGGGCTTAACGTCCAGGGACTTAACGGGGAGGCAGGTGTCCGGCGGTTACCAGCTGCCGCCGCCGCCGCCGCCCCCACCGCCACCTGAGGAGCCGCCACCCGAGGAGCCGCCGGAGCTGCTGCTGCTCGGCCGCGTGGCGGCGCTGGACAGGGTGCGGCTCAGCCCGCCCGACAGGCCGCCGGCGACTGCGGCGATGCCCGGCGAGCCGTCGCGCGAGATGTACCAGCTGCGGCTGCGCTCCACCGCCTGACGCACCGCGGCGTCGGCACTGGCGGTGAAGCGCCGCGTCCAGGCCTCCTCGACCCCCAGGGCCATGGCATAGGGCAGGTGATACTCGAACTGCTCAACGGTCATCTCCGGTTCCGCCGTCAGCATGTTCAGGCGGTCGGCTTCGGCGACGGTCAGGTACAGCAGGTAGCCTTCAATCCCGTCACGCATGTCCTGGCCCAGGCGGGTCGGTGCCTTCAGCAGGCTCCAGAACAGTCCCACCGTGACGACCTGGGCGCAGACAAACAGCAGCATCAGCGGGCCGAACTGATCGTTGATCAGGTAGATCGAGCCGAACAGCGGCATGCTGAAGGGCGCAATAATCAGGGTCATGAAGAGGGTGGACATAAGCTGGCCCGTATCGCCGCGCAGCAGCTTCAGCCACAGCGGGCCGATGTGGCGGGCAAAGAAAACCACCGGGACCGAAAAGCCACCGACGAAGACGGCGCCGAAGGCGACCATGACCAGGAATTCCGGGTCGCCGTACTGAACGGTGAGCGCGGCGGCGATGCCGGCCAAGGCGATCAGCAGGCCGATCACCCAGAACGCGATGTTGTGGCGGAAATAGACCTTGTCGTGCTCGCCCTCCAGCGCGTCGAACACTTGACCCACCGCTGAGCTGATGGCCGCATCGTACTTGCGCTTGATCTCGACCCGGCCGCTGTCTTGCGGGAAGAGCGCCGCCATGGCCGCGGCCTCGCCGCTCGGCAGTTTGTCACCGGCCCGGCGCGCCCATCGGCTCTTGCGATTGCCGTCCTGCTGTCCGTCACGGCTCAGGATGAAGGTCTTGCCGTCTTCCTCGATGACGAGGCGGCCCCGAATGGCCAGGCTGGTGAGCACCACGATGAAGGCCAGGGTCCGCCGCATGACCGTGCCGTTGGCGCGGGCCCAGACATAGCCGGTGGCTGCCGGCGACAGGCCTTCCGGCGCCTCGAAACGCGGGAAGACGACGCCGGGTTCCGGGTCGCGCCCGACCGCCCGCCACCGGCGGTAGAAGTAGGCCAGCGTGACCAGCAGGGCGACAAAGCCGATGACCAGGCCGGCGTTGTCGGCCAGGCCGTGGAGCAGCCGGGCCTCCAGGTCGGGTTCGGCCACGTAGCCCTTGGGGAAGGAGACCGCGACGGTCAGACCTTCGCCGGGCTGCAGGGTGCGGGTCGTCGCGAAGGTCACGCTGCCATCGTTACCGTCTTGCCGGATGTAGTCCTTGCCGGCTTCGCCGGTATATCCGGTGTAACCGGCGACCTTGAGGGGGCGGGTGCCGGGTGGCAGGTGGATGGTCGCTTCCGCCCGGTCGATCGGATGGGCCCAGTCGTTGCCGGTGACGTTCCAATAAACCTCGTCGGCGGCATCGTTGAAGAACAGTTGGCGGCTGGTGCGATAGACGATGACGTAGCGGTGCAGCCCTTCGGCAACCAGCACGTCGGGATGGCCGATGCGGATCCGGATGCCGGCCCAGGTACTCTGCGTGACATAGGGCTCCGCCCGGCCGTCGCGGGTGACGTCCAGCACCGTGAAGCCGACCGTCTCGTTGAAACCCTAGGGACTGCGGTAGGTGGTCGGAAAGTCGCGGTAGATGCCATGCTTGACGCTGCCCGGCGTCACCAGGAAATCGATTGTTTCGGTGACCAGCAGGTCACCGTCATTCTCGACGACGACATCGGCCGCGAAGCGCGGAATGCGGCCGGGGTCGTCCTGCTGTGCGGCGGCCGTCGCCGCAACGAGAAAGAGGTGGGCGAGAAAGACGAGGGCGAAAATGACGGGGGCGAGAAGCCTTGTGACGGCGTGCAGCAGGGCGCGGCTCATCGGCTGTCGTCCCCAAAGCGAACTTCCGGCAGCGCGCGGTCGGCGGCGGCATCCACCTCGTAGTAGTCGGCCTTGGCGAAACCGAAGCGCGCGGCCACCAGATTGCTCGGAAAGGAATCGACCAGGGTATTGAGATTGCGCACCGTGCCGTTGTAGTAGCGTCGCGCCATCTGGATGTGATTCTCGATGGCACTCAGTTCTTCCTGCAGGGCGAGATAGGTGTCGCTGGCCTTCAGGTCCGGATAGTTCTCGGCGACAGCGAAGAGGTGGACGAGGGCGCCGCCCAGGCGCGTTTCCACCGCCGCACGGGTGCCGGCCGGGGCGCTCTCAGCCGCCAGGGCGCGGTTGCGCAGGTCCGTCACCGTTTCCAGAGTTTCGCGTTCGTAGCTGGTATAGGCCTTGACCGTCTCCACCAGGTTGGGGATCAGGTCGGCGCGCCGCTTCAGCTGGACGTCGATGCCGCTCCAGCCCTCTTCAGTCTGCTGCTTGCGGGCCACCAGACGGTTATAAATCGACACCGCCCAGACGAGCAGACCGACGGCCAGCGCCGCGAGCGCACCGATTGCGTTAAAGAAAGACATCTGCGTTTCCACCCCAGACTAGGACTGTCCTGGACTATGACGGCCCGGGACTATGACTGTATTAACGCCAAGCTGGACTTTTTGGGCCCTTCCCGGGGCGCTCCATCTTGGCCGGTTCATCTCGTTGGTCGGCGTGGCGGCATGACAGGTTCAAAAGCCGAACCGAGAACCTCGGCCCGAGGCCTCAGCGCAGGGCCGTCCCGGCGTGCCGGCCGGTGGTGGCCAGCAGGGCCAGGGCGGAGGCCGGCAGGCAGTAAAGGCCGCAGGCCAGGGCGATGGTCTCCATCGTCAGGCCGCCGTCGATCAGCATGCCCATCACGGCGGGGGCGAGGCCGGTGGAAAACACCATCGCCGACTGGGCGAAGGCGCGGATCGCGCCCAGGTGGGTGATGCCGTAGAGCTCGGCCCAGAGGGCGCCCAGCAGCACCGAGGCGAGGCCGGTGTTGACCCCCATAAGCGCCATGAACAGCGGAGCGACAAAGGCCGCCTTGCCGAAGGCGAGGGTCAGGCAGGCGATTGCCAGCGGGGCGAGGAATACCGGCACCAGGCGGCGGGCGCCGAAGCGGTCGACCAAGGGCCCGGTCAGGATCAGGCTGGCCAGCGAGCAGGCGGCGAAGAGAGTGAAGGCGCCGGCCAGCAGCGACAGCGGCCAGCCCTTGGTCTCGGCCAGGTGGACCTGGTGGAAGATCAGCCCGGTGAAGATGAACGACGGGGCGAGCAGCGCCGGCAGGCGCAGCCACAGGCCGGGATCGCGCAGCACCCCGGCCAGGGTGTGGTCGGCGGCCATCACGTCGGCGTTGCGGGCCAGGCGCTCGCGCAGCAGGGCCGCGTCGCGTTCGCGCTGACCCTTCAACAGCAGGAAGACCAGGGGCACCAGCAGGAACAGGGCCACGGCGGCGCCCTGCCAGACCTGCTGCCAGCCGCCCAGCGCCAGGGCGGCGACCACCGCGGCGGGAAACACCGCCTCGCCCAGGGTATGGCCCAGGGTGGCGACGCTGACCGCCCGCCCGCGCTGGGCGTCGAAGTAGCGGCCCATGGCGACCACGGCGCTGTGGCTGGCCAGGCCCTGGCCGAAGAAGCGCAGGGTAAAGAGGGCGAGGCCGAGGGCGATGATGTTGCCGGCCAGCCCCATGGTCAGGCAGGCGCCGCCCAGCAGGGCCAGCACCGCGGCAGCGAAGACCGCCAGCGGCACCCGGTCGATCAGCCGCCCGGCCCACAGCAGCATCGCGGCGGAGGCCAGGGTGCCGAGGGAATAGAGGCTGCCGAAGTCGCCGTCGCTGAGGTCGAAGGCGCCACGGATTTCGCCGGAAAACAGCGAAATGAAGAAGGTTTGCCCGACGCTGGAGCAGAAGGTCATGAGCACGCCGAAGGCGAGCAGTCGGCCGTGGGCGCGTAGGAAGGTCAGGGACAGCATGGCCTCTGTTCTACGCTGCCCGCCGCGCCGCGCAAAGGGGGCGTCGCGGGATGGCGCAGAGCGTCTTGCGCCGGCACATATCCTCCGGGCCGGCGTGCCTCTATACTGGCTTTCTATACGGGCTTTCTGACTGGCAAAACGGCCGATCCGGTCTAGCTTCATCCTCAAGAGGACAAGGGGAGTGGTGGCGATGCGACAGCGGTTCCAGAGGATGACGGCCTGTCTGTCGGTCCTTCTCGGGCTCTTCCTGGGCCTGGCGCCCGGTTTGGCCCACAGCCAGAGCCAGCCCCAACCCGAACTGCCGTCCCAGAACCGCAGCGGCACGCCGGTGGACCTGGAACTGGTGCTGCTGGCCGACGCCACCGGCTCGATCGACGACAAGGAGATATTTTTCCAGCGCCAGGGCTATGCCGACGCCATCACCGATCCGGACATCCTCTCGGCCATCGCGCTGGGCAGCGACGGCAAGATCGCCGTCACCTACGTCGAATGGGGCGACGAATCCTCCCAGGAGGTGGTGGTGCCCTGGACCATCATCGACGGGCCGCAGGCGGCGGCCGGATTTGCTGCGGCGCTGAAAGCCCAACCGCGCAAGGCCTTCGGGCGCAACGCCATCGGCTCGGCCATCACCTATGCCCACTTGCTTATCGAGAGCAACGGCATCAACGGATTCCGCCGGGTCATTGACCTCTCCGGGGATTCCGCCAACTCCTGGAATGGGGTGCCGCTGGAGGTGGCGCGGCAAAACGCCATCGCCGCCGACATCGTCATCAACGGCCTTGCCATCCTGTGCCGAGGCTGCAGCGGACGCCCGGTCTATTACGACCTGGAGGAGGCCTATCGCCGCGATATCATCGGCGGCCCCGCCGCCTTCGTGGTCACCGCCGACGACATGGAATCCTTCGCCATGGCGGTCCGCAAGAAGCTGTTGCTGGAAATCGCCGCCGTGCCGGACGAGGAAACCTTCCGCGCGCGGGTGGCGGCGGCGCAAGGCGTGCCTGAGCAGGCGCTCGACTGAGAGGCGGTCCATGCTTCGAGACGGCGCTGACGCGCCTCCTCAGCATGAGGGTATGATTTGGCCTCACCCTGAGGAGCGCTCGCGAGAGCGCGTCTCGAAGGGCGAGGCCCTGCTACGGCGTCAGCGGCACGCGTTCGCCATGCACCTCGATCATGCGGTCGATCTCGGCCAGGGCGAAGGCGGCGCACTCGCGCTGGGTGGCTTGGGCCACGGGATCCTCGTCCTCCAGGTCGCCGATCACCAGGATGTTCTCGTCGTTCAGGCGGTTGGCCGGGTCGGTATAGTTGAAGCTGCCGGCGATGATGAGGGCGCCGTCGATCACCATCAATTTGTGGTGCAGTTTGCCCAGGCCCTTCTTGCGCGATGCGAGATAGGCTTCGCCGCCGCTGTCGGCCACCATGCGGGTCGCCGCCCAGTCGCGGTTGCCCTGGCCGGAGTCGAAGATGCCGCGGATTTTCAAACCGCCCTTGGCCATCGCGACCAGGGTATCGTCGATACCGGAGGAGCGCGCGAAGGTGAAGATGGCGAAATCGACCCGTTCCTTCGCCTTCAGGATCTGCTTCATGATCTCCATCTCCGGTGCGTGGTCCGGGGCGAAGAGTGCGCGCACCGAGATGCCGGCGACGGTGTTGTTGCGCGGCGAGGGTTCGTGGCGGTTGCGCACCTTGCCGAAGGTGCCCTGCCAGATCTCGGTGAACTCGTCATCATATTCGTTGCAGACCCACTGGTCGTGCACGACGACCAGATGGTTGAGGTTCTTCTTGCTGGGGTGGCTGCCGACGCCGGTCGGCGTGAAGTTGGTGGAGCCGGTCAGCAGCGCGCGGCGCCTGCCGCCGCTGTCGCGGATGATGAACTTCTGGTGAAAGATGTGCGGGTTATAGTCGGTGCGCGCGTCGATGCCGGCACGCAGCATGGCGGCGAAGAGGTTGCGGTTCTCCTCGTCCTCGCCGCCGACAGTGAAAGGGTCGGCCCAGGGCTTGTCGGCGCGCAGGTAGTCCTGCTCCAGCACCAGGCGCACGCGCACGCCGCGCTGGCGCGCGCGCACCAGGGCCTCGGCAATGGCACGGGATTCGATCTCCTGCACGGCAACGTCCAGGCTCGCCTTGGCGTCGTCGATAAAGTCGACGATGGTTTTTTCCAGGTCGTCGGGGGCGCCCAGGCTGGCCGGCCCCATGTGCAGTTCCAGACGATCGTTCAGGATGAAGGACAAGGCCGTTTTCTCCGCTGCGGGCTGCTGACAGGCACTGCTGGCCGATAGCAGCTTCATGTTACCGATTTGCCGACTTACCGGGTTGCGCAAAGGGGGTGTATCCAGCCCCTTGCGGGGGCTAGCATGGCGGAGGTTTTTCACAACGGGATCTGGGTAGTCGTATGACGGAAATGGGACTTTTCGATCTCACCGGCAAGGTGGCGGTGGTCACCGGCGGCAATGGCGGCATCGGCTTGGGCATCGCGCGCGGCCTGGCCCAGGCCGGCGCCGCCATCGCCGTGGTTGGGCGCCAGGCCGCCAAACTGGAAGCTTCGGTGGCCGACCTGCAGGGCCTTGGGGTCCAGGCCGCCGGCTTTGCCTGCGACGTCACCGACGCCGCGTCCGTGGCCGCCCTTCCCGGAGAGGTGGCCGCGCGTCTGGGACGCCTCGACATCCTGGTCAACAACGCCGGCACCAACATCCGCAAGCGCCCGGAAGATCTCGCCGCCGACGAATGGCATCAGGTGATCGACACCAACCTGACCTCCGCCTTTCTCTGTGCCAAGGCCTGCTACCCGTTGATGAAGGCGGCCGGCGGCGGCAAGGTGATCAACAACGGCTCCATGCTGTCGATTTTCGGCGCGCCCTGGAGCTCGGCCTACGCCGCCAGTAAAGGCGGGGTGGTACAGCTGACGAAGTCGCTGGCCACGGCCTGGGCCGCCGACAACATCCAGGTGAATTGCATTCTGCCCGGCTGGATCGATACCGACTTGACCAAGCGCGCCCGCGAACAGATCGATGACCTGCACGACAACGTCCTGAAGCGCACGCCGGCGGGGCGCTGGGGCAAGCCGGAGGACTTCGCCGGCGTCGCCGTGTTTCTGGCCGCGACCGCCTCTGACTTTCTGACCGGCACCGCCCTGCCGGTGGACGGTGGTTACTCCATCGCCATTTGAGCTTCATCTCAGAAAGGGAGCTGTTTCCCCGTGAGCGATTCCGCAACAGACTTCATTGCTGGCCTGCCCAAGGCCGAACTGCACCTGCACATCGAAGGCTCGCTGGAGCCGGAGATGATGGTGATGCTGGCCGAGCGTAATCGTGTCGCCCTGCCCTACGCGGATGTCGACGCGGTGCGTGCCGCCTACAGCTTCACCAACCTGCAGGATTTTCTCGACCTCTATTACCAGGGCATGTCGGTGCTGCTGACCGAACAGGACTTCTACGACCTGACCCTGGCCTACCTGCGCCGCGTGGCGAAAGACAACGTGCGCCATGTGGAGATCTTCTTCGACCCACAGGGCCACACCGACCGCGGCATCGCCTTTGCAACCGTGTTCGATGGCATCGAGAAGGCCTTACGCGACGGCGAGGCGGAACTCGGTATCAGCTCGAAGATCATTCTTTGTTTCCTGCGCCATCTCTCTGCCGAGGCGGCCATGGCGACGCTGGACCAGGCGATGGTCTACAAGGATCGCATCGTCGGTGTCGGTCTCGACTCTTCGGAGCAGGGCCATCCGCCGGCGAAGTTCAAGGCAGTGTTCGACCGTGCCCGTGCCGAGGGTTTCCGTGCGGTGGCGCACGCGGGCGAGGAGGGGCCGCCGGAATATGTCTGGTCCGCCATGGACGACCTGAAGGTCGAACGGATCGATCACGGCGTGCGCGCTCTCGAGGACCCTGATTTGGTTCTGGAACTGGCGAAGCGGAAGTTGCCGCTGACCGTTTGTCCATTGTCGAACATCCGGCTCTGTGTGTTCGACGACATGACCGCGCACCCGTTGAAGATGATGCTGGACCGCGGCCTGATGGTCACCGTGAACTCCGATGATCCGGCCTACTTCGGCGGCTATATGAACGATAACTACAACGCCGTGCGCCAGGCCCTCGACCTCAGCGAGCAAGAACTGGCGCGCATCGCCCGTAACTCTTTCGATGCCTCGTTCCTGGATGATGCCACCAAGGCGAAGTACGTCGCCGAGGTGGAGGCTTATGTGAAGCGCGCGTGAGTGAACCACTCGACCGGAAACCGCCAGCGCCGCAGCGGAGCGTAGAATGTAAATTCCCTATCACCCAGGAGATTCTACTTCATCGCTGTCTGTGGCATCCCAATTAATACACTGACCATAGCAAACAGCTTTCGTCCAAAAATCGACCACGCTTTCGAAGACGTCATCAGCGGTCTCCCAGGCATCCCCTCCATATCGAATCTCGTGCTGCCAATTCTGCGCGTCATCGATGTTGGCGAAACCTACACTGGAGTCTGGAAAAACTGCCCTTGCAGTAACATCAACAACGTGTTCGTCCTTTGCTATATCTGTGCTGCCAGGATGCTTGCAGCTATTGGTGAGTTGGCGGCAAGCACCAAGTGCTGGGCACTGCTCTTTTACCCAGTCTCGAAACGCATCCTTGGAGGCCCAAGTAGCTCCGAGAGAGCTTTCGATCTTTCTGCGATCAGCATCGTTCAAGGCTTCTATCGAAGCCCACATCCGTTCCCAGAGGTGCCAAGCCGTCCAGACGAAATTCATCATGTGATCTTCTTGGGCACTGCGTGTGGTCGATTGCCGGAATCGATCAAGGTCTCTTTCCAGCTTCATTAAGATGTCTGGAGGTGTGTACCGCTCAAATAGATGGTCAGAAGCATTAGCCATTTTAGGAAGACCTTAGGGTGCTAAAAGTACAGCGTACCGAGTGCTATCAGATACTCCATTAAGTTGTACGGTAGGCCCTCTATCTGTACCGACCAACGAAAATTCGGGCTACCCCCCGGTCCCTCGCCGGGCGGCTATTCGAACAAAACGGATGAATTCTCTGATCAACTCTGGGAAGCTTTTCGCCAGAAAACTGTCAGACGTGATCCCAGGAGGGCTAGGACTGCCATGGACGACCCGCAGCGCTTCGAGGACCTTGTGGCGCCGGTTGAGGACCTGACTGCGGCGCCGTTAACGGTGCAGTGCTTTGTGCCGGAGGAAGCGCGCGACGCACTGCCCGAATTTGCAGCGCTGATCGATCTTTGGCTGGAGCGTCGTGGCAGCGCAGGCGTGCCTGACTGGAATGACGTGGACTTTACGGATTTCCGCAGCTGGCACGCCTACATTCTGCTCAGCAAGTTCGAGGGTGCGGAGCCTGATCCACGCTTTCGCCTGGCCGGTGAGAAGGTGGCGGAAGTGTTGCAGTTCGAAACGCAAGGCCGCCGCATCAGCGATCTGGCGCCCCAGTTCTACGAGCTCCAGTTCCGCGACCACTTCCACAAGATACGGGAGCACGGCCTGATCGGCCTGACGTCCGGCAAACTGCCGGCCAAGGGGCGCGGCCATGTCACCCTGCGTATTCTGGAGCTCCCGTTCCGGGACGGCGGCAGCGCCGTCGAGCGTCTGCTGCACGCCCAGGCGAAGGAGACCGCTTAAGGTCTGGGGGTAGGAAGGCGCTAAGAAAAGCGCCCCTGGAAGCCGTGGCCTCCAGGGGCGATCTCGGTACCAGGAACTGCCTGGGCAGTCGCAGTTTAGGCGGCGTTCTTCTTGGCTTCTTCCTGCAGCGCCTCGATCAACAGCTTGCCCAGCTTCTCGGCCGAGGCCGGATTCTGCCCGGTCACAAGGCGCCCATCACGCACCACATGCGCGCCGAAAGGTTCGGGATTGTCCTCGAACTTGGCGCCCTGTTCGCGCAGGCGGCTCTCCAGCAGATAGGGGACGACCTTGTCGAGGCCGACCTCCCGCTCCTCGGCGTCGGTAAAGCTGTTCACGCGCTTGCCGCGCACCAGCGGTTCGCCGCTGGACAGCGTTGCGCCGGTGAGGCCCGCGGGGCCGTGGCAGATGGCGCCAATCACGGCGCCGCCTTCATAGGCCTTGGCGATCAGGCCGCCAACCGCCGGGCTCTGCGCCAGGTCCCACATGGTACCGTGGCCGCCGGGCAGGTAGATCGCGGCGTAAGCGTCAGCGTTCGCCTCGACGACGGGGCGCGAGGCCTTCAGGGCGCCCATCGCATCTTCGTCATCCATGAAGCGCTGTACGGAGGCGGGACGGTCTTCCTTCTTGCCCGTCTGTGGGTCGGCCGGCGGCTGCCCGCCGGCGGGTGAGGCGAAATCGATGTCGTAGCCCGCATCGCGCAGCAGCCAGTAGGGTGTCGTCAGTTCCTCCCAGTGAAATCCGGTCGGCTTGCCGGTGTCGCCGAGCGCGTCGTTTGAGGTAAGAAGGATGAGAATTCGGTTCGTCATCGCGTTCAACTCCCGGGTTGGTGGAAAGGGTTGGCTCCATGAGTCCAACGTGGTGACGACCGGGATCGTTCCAAGCCGAGTCTCGCGAGGTTGCAGGGATTTAACGAAAAAGGGGCACCCGACCGGGCGCCCCTTCGTGCGGACATCTCTGCCGCGATCAGGCCGTCACGGCTTTGTGGTCTTCAGGCGGTGGCCGCCTCCAGCGTCACCGCATAGAGCTCGTTGTTGTCGAGGTCTTTCAGGGTGACGGTCATCGCTTCGGTCTCGCTGTCGATGTGGACGTGACCGAAGAACTGCAGTCCCTCGGCCGGCGACAGGTTGGCCTTGCCGCCCGGGTCCTTGGAGTACATCACCTGCGGACCGAAGGTGTTGTCCATGTCGCCGGGGCCGAAGGAGCCCGCATGCACCGGGCCGGAGACGAATTCCCAGAACGGCTCGAAATCCTGGAACTGTGCCTTGTTGGGATCGTAGTAGTGCGCCGCGGTGTAGTGTACGTCGGCGGTCAGCCAAACGACCTGCTTGATGGCGCTGTTCTTCATGAAACTCAGCAGCTCGGCGAAGTCGTGCTCGCGGCCGCGCACCGGACCGTCGCCGTTGGCACCATTCTCGAAGGCCGGCTGTCCATCGACCTTGTCCTTCACCTGGATGCCGATCGGCATGTCGGCGGCGATCACCTTCCAGGTTGCATTGGAGGCCAGCAGCTCGGCCTTCAGCCACTTCAACTGCTCGGCGCCGAGAAAATCGGTCTCGGGGCCGCGCTGGGCCTGATCGTTGGCGCTGTTGGGGCCGCGGTAGCTGCGCATGTCGACGAAGAAGATGTCGAGCAGCGGGCCATAGGATACCTTGCGGTAGATCCGCTCGGGATCGCCCAGGGTCGGGCGGATCGGCATGTATTCCAGGAACGCACGCTGAGCGCGGCTGGCCAACAGCGAGGCGCTCTTCACCGTGTAGCGGTCGTCGGAGATCAGCATCTCGCCCGGGTACCAGTTGTTCAGCACCTCGTGATCGTCCCACTGGGAAAAGATGGGCACCTCGGCGTTCAGGCGCAGGACGTTCTCGTCCATCAGGTTGTACTTATAGCGCCCGCGGTACTCGGCCAGGGTCTCGGCGACCTTGGCAGTCTCCTCGGTGGTGACGTTCTTCCAGATCTTGCCGTCGGGCAGGGTGACCTCGGCCTGGATCGGACCGTCGGCGTAAATGTTGTCGCCGGAATGGATGAAGAAGTCCGGGCGGTTGTCCAGCATGGTCTGGTAGCAGCGCATGCCGCCCCAATCCAGGTTGATGCCCCAGCCCTGGCCCGCCGTGTCGCCGGTCCATACGAAGCTGATGTCGCGCTTGTCCGCCGGGGCGGTCTTGAAGTGCCCGACCATCGGTGCGCTCATCACGTTGATGTCGGCCAGGTCCTGCCATTGCAGGCGATAAAAGATGTTCTGGCCGGCGGGCAGGCCGGTCAGATCCAGGCTGGCGGTGAAATCGCTGGTCTCGATGGCTGCCGGACCGCGCAGGCGCCGCGCGTTCTTGAAGGAATCGGTCGTCGCCACCTCGGCCAGCAGGCGGGCCGGCCGGTCGGCCCGCGCCCAGATCATGCCGCTGTTGGTGGTCACGTCGCCGCTCTGGATGCCATGGGTGAAGACCGGGCGGTTGGCCTGGGCGAAGGCGGGGGCGGCGAGGCCGAACAGGCCGGTCCCGGCAAAGCCGGCCCCAACGATTCCGGCACCGGCGGCCGCGCCGCCGCGCAGCAGGCTTCTTCGGGAAATCGGGAAAGCGGTCCGGCGGGAAGGCAGGTGCGACATGATCTTCTCCATGATCGAGAGCGGGGGTCTCTGTCCGATTCCGGCCGGTTTCCGCAGGGCGGCGCTGCGGCTTCTGCGGCCGCTGCCCGACTTGCTCCCGGCTCCGGAGTAGAGGACCACCGTCGATAGCTTGCCGGTGTTGCCGGGTGATGTCGACGCGGCTTCATTTTTGTGACGGGGGAGGGATCCCTGTGGGCAGCCACAAAATGCTTACAAGATATTAATCTTCAACGTCTTTTAACCGTTTTCTGATGCAATCGAATGGCATCACCATGCCAGTCTGGGAGAAAGCCGGCCGTTGCCGACGAAAGCGGAATTAGCGGCGGAGCTTGCGCGGCTTCAGCGGCGGGTCGAAGAGGTCGAGCGGCTGGAAGCCGAGCGTGCCCAGGCCGAGGACGCCTTGCGGGAAAGCGAGGCGCGGCTGCGCGACTTTGCGGCCGCGGCCTCCGACTGGTTCTGGGAGATGGACGCCGATCTGCGCTTTTCCTTCATGTCGGAGCGTCTGCGCGACGTCACCGGGGTGAATCCCCGTGCCACCTTGGGCAAGACCCGCCAGCAGATAGGCGCCGGCGATACCGACGCCGAAAAGTGGGAGGCACACCTGGCCGACTTGCGGGCGCACCGTCCGTTCCGCGACTTCCGCTACATCTACACCGCCGATAACGGTGACCGCCAGTACTGGTCGATCAGCGGCGTGCCGCTGTTTGACGAGCAGGGCCGATTTCTCGGCTATCGCGGTACCGGGCGCAACCTGACCGAGGAATACCGTGCCCGGCGCATGGCCTTCGAGGCGCAGGATCTACTGCTGCAAGCGGTCGAGCACTTTTCCTCGGCGGTCGCGCTGTTCGACAGCGAAGATCGCTTGCTGCTGTGCAACGATGCCTATGTCGAGGTCTTTGGCTCCTGCGCCGACGCTATCGGCCCGGGCATGACCTTCGAGTCGCTGGTGCGCCTGCAGGTCAGCAGCGGCCAGATCCCCGACGCCTTCGAACGTGAGGAGGAGTGGATCGCCGAGCGCATGGCACGTCACCGCCACCCCATCGAAGAATTCGAGCTGGCACGCACCGATGGCCGCTGGACCCGCGTGCGCGAGGAGCGCACGGGAAATGGTGGACTGTTCCTGACGGTGACCGACATCACCGAGACCAAGACCATGGAGCGGGCCGAGCGGGAAATCCGCGACCGCCTGCGCGCCGTCATCGACCATCTGCCCGCCGGCCTGGTGCTGAAGGATGGGGACGGAAACTATATGCTCGCCAACCAGCAGTTCCTGGAGCTCTATGGCCTGCAGGACCACGACGTGATTGGCGCCACCGCCTACGAATGCTTTCCCAAGGAGCAGGCTGAGGTGGTCAGCGCCCAGGACCGTACCGTGCTGCGCACCGGCATTCCGATGGAAGCGGAAATGGACATGACGCGCCTGGACGGCGAGAAGGTGTTCTGCATGGTCACCCGCTTTCCGGTACTCGATTCCACCGGGCGGGCGATCGGTGTCGGCGGCATCCACATGAATATCAGCGAGATAAAGGAAAAGGAGCGCCAGCTGCGCATCGCCCGCGACGATGCCGAGCGCGCCAACCAAGCCAAGTCCGCTTTCCTTGCCAACATGAGCCACGAGCTGCGCACGCCGTTGAATGCCATCATCGGGTTTTCGGAGATCATGGAGCAGGGCCTTTTCGGGCCGCTGGGCAATCCGCAGTACAGCGAGTACGCCGAGGATATCCGGCGCAGCGCCAGCCATCTGCTGTCGATCATCAGCGACATCCTCGATCTCTCCAAGATCGAGGCGGGCCGCATGGAACTGCACGAGGAAATGATCGACCTCGCCTATGTGGTGAACTCCTGCCGCACCATCGTGAAAGAAGCTGCGGCCAATGCCGGCCTGGCGTTGCGCACCCTGCTGCCGGACGGGTTGCCGCCGCTTCATGCCGATAAACGTTCGGTGCGCCAGATCCTGCTGAACCTGCTGTCCAACGCCATCAAGTTCACCCCCAACGGCGGCGGCGTCATGGTCGAGGCTCGGCTGGAGCCGGCCGGCGATCTCGCCCTCATCGTACGCGATACCGGCATCGGCATGTCGCCTGACGATGTCGAGATTGTGCTGCAGCCTTTCGGCCAGGTCGAAAGCGCCCACACCCGCAGCCACGACGGCACCGGCCTCGGCTTGCCGATCACCAAATCGCTGGCGGAAATGCATGGCGGCTCCATGACCGTCGAGAGTGAGGTCGGCAAGGGCACCGCGATCATCGTGCGTTTCCCCGCCGCCCGCGTCGGCAGCCGTGCCCTCTACGACGCCGGCAACGGCCGCCGGTCGGCGTGATCCCGTCGCTTACAGCGGGAAGACCAGCAGGATCATCGGCACCGAGACGGCAATCACCAGAATCTCCAGCGGCAAGCCCATGCGCCAGTAGTCGCCGAAGCGGTAGCCGCCGGGGCCCAGGATCAAGGCGTTGTTCTGGTGACCGATGGGCGTCAGGAAAGCGCAGGACGCGGCGATAGCGACGGCCATCAGGAACGGGTCGGCATTGACCTCCAGCCGGTCGGCCACGGTGGCGGCGATCGGTGCCATCACCACGGCGGTGGCGGCATTGTTCAGGATGTCCGAGAGCGTCATGGTAACGACCATGACGATGACCAGAACGGCGGCGGCCGGCAGCCCACTGGTAATGATCACCAGTTCGTTGGCGATCAGTGTGGTCGCCCCCGTGCTCTGCAGTGCGCCCCCGACGGGGATCAGCGAGCCCAGCAGCACGATGACCGACCAGTCGATGCCGTCGTAAAGCTCGCGCACGCTCATCAGGTCAGTGGCCACCATCGCCACGATGGCGATGCCGAAGGCGATGTGGATCGGCACGATGCCAAAGCTGGCGGCGGCAATGGCGGCGGCGAAGACGGCGATGACCGCCGGACCCTTGTTGCGTTTGCCGAAGTGCATTTCGCGCTCGGCCAGTGGCAGGATGCCGAAGGCCGGCACCAGATCGGCCAACTGCTCGGCCTCGCCATGCAACAGCAGAACGTCGCCCGGGCGGATGCGGAACGACCGCAGGCGGCCATGATAACGCTGGCCTTGACGAGACACCCCCAGCAGGGTGACGCCGCGGCGGGCGAAGAGCTGCAGCGTGCCGACCAGGCGGCCGTCAAGACGCGAGCCCGGCGCCACCACCACTTCCATCAGGGTAGCGTCGTCGGCCATCTCGCGCGGCCCGACGCCGGAGGCCTCGGCGCCGATCTCCAGGTCCAGCTTGCTGACGAACTTGTCGATCTCGTCGGGTGCCGCCTCGATTTTCAGGATGTCGCCGGCACGCAGTTCCTTGCGGGTCGAAGCGGGATAGCTCCGCTCGTCGCGGATCTGGTCCATGATGACGGAATCGATGTCCTTGGTCAGCTCGTCGATCTCGCGCAGCGTCTTGCCGATATGCGGATTGCCTTCCGGGACGCGGACCTCGGTTACGTAGGACTCGATGTCGAACAGCTCGCCCTTGGTCCGTGTGCCGGCGCGCTGAGGCACCAGGCGCCAGCCGATCAGGGCAACGAAGACCACGCCTGCCAACGCGATCGCCAGGCCGACGGGCGTGAAGTCGAACATGCTGAAGTTGCTGCCGGTCAGTTGGCCGCGGTAGCTGGCGACGATGATGTTGGGCGGCGTGCCGATCAGGGTGATCAGGCCGCCCAGCATCGACCCGAAGGACAGCGGCATCAGCAGCACGCTGGGCGAGCGTGCCGCCTTGCGGGCCGACTGGATCGCCATCGGCATCAGAATGCCCAGCGCACCGACGTTGTTCATTACCGCCGACATCGCCGCGCCGATCCCGGCCAGCACGCCGACGTGGGTGGTGGTGTGGCCGGTGGCCGGACGGACCAGCTGGGTCAGCCGGTCGATGGCGCCGGTACCGGCCAGGGCGCGGCTCAGCACCAGCACGGCGGCGACGGTGATGGTGGCTGGATGGCCGAAACCGTCGAAGGCCGTCTCCGCCGGCACCAGCCCGGCGGCAACCGCCGCCATCAGGCAGGCGAAGGCGACCACGTCGTAACGCCAGCGTCCCCAGACCAGGAGGATGAAGAGCGCCAGCAAAAGGGCGAAGATCATGGCTTGGTCGAGGGTCACAATGCTCTCTTGAACTCCCTGTGGCGCCTTGCCGGGGCGGCGTTCCCGGCGCTGACTTCGGCGCTGACTCTGGCCGTTCCCCGGCGGCGGAATTGTGTCACTGCTGCCGCGGCGCTGTAAAACGTTAAGATTGTTGGGGAAATCTGCCTCATAGGTAGCCCGGACGGGCGGGGATCGCCGCTTTCACGGCCTCTCACAACGCTGTGAAAAGCCTTTAGTTGCGTCGCGGGCCACTTATCTGGACCTTAGCATGGCGGCTTGACGGCGAAACGCCGCGCCGGGGGTGCCGGGGGATGAGGGAAGCATCGTATGGCGAAAATTCTGGAGGCCGATCTCTGCGTCATCGGCGGCGGTTCCGGCGGGTTGTCGGTGGCGGCCGGCGCGGCCCAGATGGGCGCCCGCGTCGTGCTGATCGAAAAGGCCAAGATGGGCGGCGATTGCCTGAACACCGGCTGCGTGCCCTCCAAGGCCTTGATCGCGGCGGCGGCGACGGCGGACACGGTGCGCCATGCCGGCCGCTTCGGCGTGAACGGCCACGAGCCGACAGTCGACTTCGCCGCGGTGCGCGATCACCTGGAGGGTGTCATTGCCGGCATCGCGCCGCATGATTCGGTGGCGCGCTTCGAAGGCCTTGGGGTCACGGTACTGCAGGCCGCGGCACGGTTCACCGGCCCGCGCGAGTTGGTGGCTGGCGAGACCACGGTCAGGGCCAGGCGTTTCGTCGTTGCCACCGGCTCCACGCCAGCGGTGCCACCGATTCCCGGCCTCGACGGCGTCGCCTACCTGACCAACGAGACGGTCTTCGATCTGGCCGAGCGGCCGGAGCACCTGATCGTCATCGGCGGCGGGCCCATCGGTGCCGAACTGGCCCAGGCCCAGCGCCGTCTCGGTGCCCGGGTATCTCTGCTGGAGATGTTCACGGTTCTCGGCAAGGACGACCCGGAGGTGACCGCCTTTGCGCGCCGCCGCCTGGCCGAGGACGGCGTCGAGATCCACGAAGGCATTGCGATCAAGGGTGTCGCCCAGCAGGGCAATGCCGTCGCGGTGACAATTGAGGAGAATGGCGAGACCTTGACGCTGACCGGCTCCCACCTGCTGGTGGCCGCCGGCCGCAAGGCGACCGTAGAGAGCCTCGGCCTCGACGCGGCGGGGGTGGCCTATTCGCCCAAGGGCATTGCCGTGGACCGGCGTCTGCGCAGCAGCAACAAACGCATCTTCGCCCTGGGCGATGTCGCTGTGATCGAGGGCCTCGGCGCTTACCAGTTCACTCATGTCGCCGGATATCATGCCGGCATCGTTATCCGTAACGCGCTGTTCAAGCTGCCGGCCAAGGTGGACTACGCCGCGCTGCCCTGGGTCACCTACACCGATCCGGAGATCGCCCATGTCGGCCTCACCGAGGCCCAAGCCCGCGAGAAGCACGGCGACGACGTGAAGGCGCTGACCTGGTCCTTCGCCGAGAATGACCGCGCCCGCACCGAGTTGGCGACCGATGGTCTGGTCAAGGTGGTGGTCGGCGCGCGCGGCAAAGTCCTCGGTGCCTCGATTGCCGGGCGCCATGCCGGCGAACTGCTGCATCCCTGGGTGCTAGCCATCGGCCAGGGCCTGAAGGTCGGTGCCATCGCCAACATGATCGCCCCTTATCCTACCCTGGGCGAAGTGAACAAGCGCGTGGCGGGCAGCTACTACACGCCCAGCCTGTTCAGCGAGCGCACGAAGAAGATCGTGCGCTTCCTGCAGTGGTTCGGCTGAGCGTGAAAAGGCGCGAGGAGCGAGCGTGACAGAGACCCGGCAGAACAATGCCTTCCGGCGGTCGGTCCTGCGGCGTCTGCTGCCGGTCCTGGCGCTGGTGGCCGCCTTCATCCTGGCCCGCCAGCTTGGCCTGTACGAGCATTTCAGCATCGACACACTGCGCGAGCACCGCAGCGCCCTGAACGGCTTTGTCGCCGATATGGGGGTGATCGCGGCGCTCGCCTTCGTCGCCCTCTACGCGGTGACCACCCTCCTGATTCTGCCTGTCGGCGCGATACTGACCATCGCCGGCGGCTTTCTCTTCGGCGTTACCCTCGGCACGCTCTATGTCGTGGTCGGTGCCACGCTTGGTGCCGCGACCCTCTTCCTGGTCGCGCGCAGTGCCTTTGGCGATTACTTCCGCGCCAAGGCGGGTCCCTTCATGCAGCGTATGGAGGCGGGCTTCCGGGAGAACGCCCTCAGCTACATGCTGATGCTGCGCCTCATCCCGCTGTTTCCGTTCTTTGTGGTGAACGTGGTGCCGGCGTTCCTGGGCGTGTCGTTGCGCACCTATATCGTCGGCACGGTCGTCGGTATCGTGCCCGGCACCTTGGTGTTCGTCCTGGCCGGCGCCGGCCTCGGCTCGGTCTTCGACCAGGGCGGCGCTTTCACGCTGGACAGCGTGCTGACGGTGGAAGTCGTGGCGGGTCTGGTCGGGTTGTCGCTGCTCTCCCTGCTGCCGGTCGTCTACAAGCGGCTGAAGGCGCGCCGCGCCGCAGCCTGAACAGGGAAGGGCCGCCCGGTAGGGCTGGCCCCACCGGCTGTTCCGATCTGGCCCTCTATGAACCCGCCCTAAGGCTTGATATACCTGGGGATCGCAGGGACGCTGCGGTCCGGCCAGCGGACGGCGCGCCCCAGGCCAACCCCGTCCAGGAGAGTCTTTCCTTACGAGAACCTCTTGGCGCGGAGGAACTCCAGCCCAGCGGAGACACGCCATGGCATCCTCGAAGACAGCGGCCACCGTCGACAGATCCCGCAAACGGGGCTGGATTGCCGCGTTTCTCCTGCTGCCGCTGTTGGCCTTTGCCGCGGTCGGGGCGCCGGGCGGCGCCGGCGCGCAGGATATCCGCTTTTTTCGCATCGGCACCGGCTCGACCGCCGGCACCTACTTCCCGATCGGCGGCATCATCGCCAGCGCGATCTCCAGCCCGCCGGGCAGCCGCGATTGCGAGGGCGGCGGCAGTTGCGGCGTCACCGGCCTGGTCGCCGTGGCCCAGTCGACGCGTGGCTCCGTCGACAACGTGCGCCAGATCGAAGAGGGCGTCATCGAATCCGGCTTCAGCCAGTCCGACGTCGCCTATTGGGCCTATCGCGGCGAGGAACTGTTCCTGGAGGGGGGGCCGCTGAAATCGCTGCGGGCCATCGCCAACCTCTATCCCGAGACCATCCACTTGGTGGTCCGAGCCGATGCCGGCATCGAGTCCGTGGCCGACATCAAGGGCAAGAAGATCTCGGTCGACCGCCCAGGCTCCGGCACCCGGGTCGACGCCCTGCTGGTGTTGCGCGCCTTCGGCATCGCCCAGGCGGATTTCGAGGATTTCGCGCTGGCCTCCGGCGCGGCGGCGGATGCCCTGCGCGAGGGCGAGATCGACGGCTTCTTCTTCGTCGCCGGCACGCCGGCGGCGGCGGTGTTGGAACTGGCTGAAGAGGCGCTGATCGACCTCATCCCGATTGTTGGGCCGGAAGTCGACACGCTGCTGGCCGACCGGCCTTTTTTCGCCCGCCAGGCGCTGCCCGCCGGGACCTATCCGGGCATCCGCGCGGTGCAGACCCTCTCGGTCGGGGCGCAATGGATCGTCTCCGACAAGGTGCCCGAGGAAACCGTCTACGCCATCACCCAGGCGCTGTGGCATCCGAGCACGCGCGCGCTGCTCGACAAGGGTCATCCCAAGGGCAGCCAGATTGTTTTGGAGAAAGCGCTCGACGGCCTCGGCATCCCGCTGCACGCCGGGGCCGCGCGCTACTACCGCGAAATCGGGATGATGAAATAGCGTCCCAGTCGAATCGGTCGAAGTCGAATCAGTCGAAGACGATCACTTCGGTTTCTTCGGCGGCGTCGGCGGCCCACTCCTGCATCCAGGCCGTGTTCGTCACGGCCGTGCAGTAGGCCTCGCTCACGGCATCCAGTTTCACGTCATAGGTGCGAAAGCGCGTTACGATGGGCGCATAGAAGGCATCGGCGGCCGAGAAGGCGCCAAACAGGAAGTCGCCGCCCTTGCCGAAACGGCTGCGGCAGTCGCCCCAGATCGCCTGAATGCGGTCGACATCGGCCTGCACGCCGGAACCGATCGGGTGGTTGGGATAGTGCTGGCTGAGGTTCATCGGCAGGGCGCCGCGCAGCTCGCTGAAGCCGGAATGCATCTCGGCGCTGACGCAGCGCGCCAGGCGGCGGGCCGCCGGATCGGCCGGCCACAGGCCCTTGTCCGGGAAGCTTTCGGCGAGATATTCGGCGATGGCGAGGCTGTCCCACACAGGGTCGCCGTCGACGACGAGTGTCGGTACTTTGCCGGCCGGGGTGACCTTCAGAAGTTTTGCCCGGGTGTGCGGCTTGCGCAGGAATATCACCACCTCTTCGAAGGCGATGCCGGCCTGCTTGGCCAGCAGCCAGCCGCGTAGCGACCACGAGGAATAGGTCTTGTTGCCCAGGATCAGGGTATAGTCCGTCATCGTCTTGCTCTCATCGGTGTGCGGCTGATGCCACTTTGCGTTCTGCGAGTCGACAGCGCGGCGATTTAGAGCAAAGATGCGCCCGCCGGGCAAGTCCGCCGCGCCGTGATATTCCCCTTTGCCCGAAACCAGCTTCGGAGCCTCTCTTGGCCAGCAACGCTATTCTTGTCGACGACGACCCTAAAGCGACCCCGATTACCGCGTTGACGCGCGATGCCTACGACGACTGGCTGAAGGCACAGCCCGCCCCGCGCCGCGCCTGGGTGGCATCGAGCGGTTTCCGCGCCCAGCCGGGCGGCTTCTGCCTGTTGCCGGGAGAGGGCGGCGCGCTGGCGGAGGTGCTGCTGGTGATCGACGCCGACGAGCCGATCTGGTCGTTCGGCGGCCTGCCCTCGGCATTGCCGGAAGGGGTCTACCGCCTCGACCATGCGCTGAAACCGGCCGCCGCGTCGCGTGCCGCGCTGGGCTGGATGCTCGGCGGCTACGCCTTCACCCGCTACAAAACCAACGGCCAGGGGGCAAAGGCGCGGGAACTGGCCCGCCTGGTGTGGCCCAAGTCGGCCGATCAGGGCCAGGTCACCCATACTGCCGAGGCCGTTGCCCTGGTGCGCGACCTGGTCAATACACCGGCCAACGACATGGGTCCGACACAACTGGCCGAGGCCGCCCGTGCGCTGGCCAAGCGGCACAAGGCCAAGTGCACGGTCATCGTCGGCGACACCCTGCTGAAGCGCAACTACCCGGCGATCCATGCCGTCGGTCGCGCCGCCACCGACGAGCCGCGTCTGATCGACCTGCGCTGGGGCACCCGCGGTCCCAAGGTGACGCTGGTCGGCAAGGGCGTCTGCTTCGATTCCGGCGGCCTGGACCTGAAGCCGGCGGCCGGTATGAAGCTGATGAAGAAGGACATGGGCGGGGCCGCCCACGTGCTGGGCCTAGCTTCGCTGATCATGGCGGAAAAACTGCCGCTGCGCCTGCGGGTGCTGGTCCCGGCGGTAGAGAATGCCGTCGCCGGCAACGCCTTCCGGCCCATGGACGTGCTGCAGACCCGCAAGGGCCTGACCGTCGAGGTCGGCAATACCGACGCCGAGGGGCGCCTGGTGCTCTGCGACGCCCTGGCAGAGGCGGACAGCGAAAAGCCCGACCTGCTGGTCGACTTCGCGACCCTGACCGGGGCGGCGCGGGTCGCCCTCGGCCCGGAACTGCCCGCCTTCTTCAGCAACGACGACAAGCTTTCCGGCCTGATCATGCGCCACGGCGTGTCCGAGGGCGATCCGGTATGGCGCCTGCCGCTGTACCGCCCCTACCGCCAGGGCCTGGAGAGCAAGGTCGCCGACCTCAACAACATTTCCAACAGCCCTTATGCCGGGGCGATCACCGCAGCGCTGTTCCTCGAACAGTTCGTCGGCCCGAACACCCGCTGGGCCCACTTCGACATCATGGCGTGGAATGTCGCCAGCCGTCCGGGCCGCCCGGAAGGTGGCGAGGCCATGGGGTTGCGCGCGGTCTACGGTGCCATCGTCGAACTGGTGCGCCGCAGCCCGACCAAGACTACCTGACCTCGGCAAACCAGCCCGCCGAGGGCCGGCGTTCCTGCCGTTGTCACAGCTTAAGGTGCGCGGTGGGCTTGCGCCGGCGGCGTGGCTTCGTCAGAATTTGTTTCGCTTCTGCAATGAGAACGAGCCGCCGTCATGGCTGCGCCTCCGACACCGACCCCCGCTTCCGGCCGCCCTCCGCACAGTCCCGGGCTGCAGCCGGCCCAGGCGCTCGCCCTGTGGCACAGCGTGATGGTGCGCGGGCTGAATCGTTCGTTGCCCGATCTCACCACCCGGCAGTTCGCCCTCTTCCTGGAGGTTTATCTGGCACCGCCGCCGCACACCGTGCGGGGTTTGGCCAAGACCCTCAATATGTCGAAACCGGCGGTGACCCGCGCCGTCGACCGCCTGGAGCGGCTGGAGTTCGTGCGCCGCAAGGCCGACGAACAGGATAGGCGTTCGGTCCTGGTCCAGCGCAGCGTCAAGGGCTCGGTCTTCCTGCGTGAGTTCGCCGACATGGCCGCCGAGGCGTCACGCCGCCTCGGCGATTAGTCCCCTACTGTTGCAGGCCCTCTATTGCTGCAGGCATTGGGGGTCGCCGCAGGCGGCCTGGCAGTTGCGCATGACCCTTTCCTGGTCCATCAGGTTGCACGCGTAGGTCTTGGCGAAGTCGATCGCCGCGACCCGGCACATCTCCGTGCGGTAGGGCACGGGGATGTTGGCCTGGCGGCCGGTCTCCGGGCAGGTGAAGACGGCGTTGTAGGTCTTCAGCGGGCCGCCGCCGGAACTGCTCTGCGACGCACCGCCGCTGCTGGAACCCGACTGGCTCGACTGGGCCGCGGCGGCGTAGCGGGCCTGCAGGTTGTTCAAAGCATTGGGGCCGTTGCCGTTGAACACGTCGGACACCAGGGCTCCGCCGATCTCCATCTGCGACACACTGGGGATATCCGCGGTGGCAATGAAGGTGGAGCCGGCGGCGATGGCGAAAATCTGGGTCAGGTCCACGTTGTCCACCCAGCGGGTCGAGCCGGTCATCTCGCCGTTTACCCAGTATTCCTCATTGGTCCACTGGTCGTCGATGGTGGTCGACTCCGAGACATAACGGGTGCCGTGCTGGCGGCCGTTGCGGAAGGTGCCGACGGAAAACTGGTGGTAGGCGCCTTCCCAGGAACCGTAGCGCCCATAGACTACGCCGTTCGCCTTGCCGTTCTGATACTCGCCGACCTCGATGACGGCGGCGCCGTCGGTGTAGGCGGTCAGGCCGTGCGCCTTGCCGTCCTTCCAGGAGCCCAGGCGTGCGCCGTAGCTGAAAATCTCGTCCCAGGTCTTCTTGAACTGAACGGCGCCGAAACCGCCCAGCTTGTCGTCGCGGAATTCACCGATCATGGTGACGAGCCGAGCTTCCGGCGGATCGGAAACTTTCATACCGAAGCCGTGCAGGGCCGCATCGCTGCGGGCAGCGCCGTAGTAGAACCAGCGGCTGCCGTCCGCATTGGTGAAAGCGGCGAGATGGCGCCCGATCAGTTCCTGTTGCGGCACGCCGCCGATGACCAGAATGTGGCGTCCGGTCTCGGCATCTTTGGTCTGGAACACCCCATCCAACATCAGACCGCGATCGAAGCGGCCGACGAAGGTGGCGGAGCCGTCGCCGGAGACTGCGCGGCCGACGCCCTGGGCCAGTCCGTCGGAGCATCCGCCGCGCTCCAGGCGCCAGTCGAATGTCAAGGGGGCGCCGCCGCCGCGGGGAAAGGCGGCAGCCGCCGCGTCGATGGTACAGCCGTTCTCGTTGCCGATCTGCGGGTAAAGGGCCCCCGCGGCGGCCTCGAAGCCCTGGTCGGCCAGCGCCATGTAGCGGTCGAGTTCCTTGCGGTCGAAGCGGTCCGCGAAGTTGCCCAGCACCACCTCGTTGCGCGGATCGAAGCGCTTGGCGTAGGACCCGTCGCGGATGTGCTCGGCCAGGGTGATAGCCTCGATGCGCTGCTCGAAGTCGCGCACCACCGGCGCCTCGATATAGGGATTGCCGCCACGGGTGCGGATGTCGTTGGCGAACTGCTGCTGCGTTTGTTCCGTCGACATGGCGCAGGCGCCCAGGACCGCGCCGCCCAGCAGCGCCGTGCCTAAGGCGCGCAAACTTCTGATCATGGATACTCCCCTCTTCTCGGCACTTACCCCCGTGTGCCGGTGTAACCCTTGTCTGTGTAGCCCTGTTTCGTGTCGCCCGGCCGCGAAAAGATCTGGCCCCGGAACCAGTCCTTCACCCGCTGCCGCATCTCGCCGTGGGGAGGCCCGAACTCCCCGCAGGCGGGCTTCATCAGCGTTGCGTCGTCAAGGACGGTGCGGGCGACCACGCCTTTCTGGCCATCCTCGGTCTTGAAGTTGTAGAAACCCTTGGCATTCCAGGTCAGCTCCAGCTGCTTCTCCGCCGCGCGGTCGCAGGGCATCAGGTAGATCAGCTTGCTCGCCGTACTCGATCCGCCCGCCGGCGTCTCCACGAAAAGGGAGGCGACCCCGTGCTTGGCAACGCAGAGGAAATGGTCGCCGTCGCTGGTCGACGCGCCCGGCAGGATGGTCGACATGTATTCGTGGGTGATCACTTCGACCTCGGCATTGCCGCAGGTGTAGTGAATGCGGATGCCGCCCGGCGCCAGCGGCGCATC